>CAZRQK010000010.1:6126-62699 GCA_964602295.1 uncultured Ohtaekwangia sp. | reverse complement strand
GATCAAAGCTTATGAGATCCCAGAAGGCAACAAAACCAGCAAAGGCCGCGCGATCCAGAACCTGATCAACATCGAGCCGGGCGACAAAGTGCGGGCAGTACTCAACATCAAGAACCTCACAGACGAGGAGTACATCAATAATAACTTCGTTATCCTCTGTACCGAGAAGGGCACCATCAAGAAGACCAGCCTCGAAGCCTATTCACGCCCACGTGCTAACGGCATTACTGCCATCACCATACACGATGGCGACCGATTGCTGGAGGTGGGCTTGACCAATGGCAAGAACCACATTGTGATTGCCAAGAGCGAGGGCAAGGCGGTGCACTTCGATGAAGACGATGTGCGCCCCATGGGCCGCACGGCAGCCGGGGTGCGTGGCGTAACGCTAGAAGGAGATGACGACAAGGTGGTGGGTATGGTGTGCATCAGCCGCCCAGATGCCAACCTGTTGGTTGTTTCGGAGAAAGGCTATGGCAAACGGTCGGATATGGAAGACTACCGCATCACCCGCAGGGGGGGCAAAGGGGTGAAGACCATTAACGTAACCGAAAAAACTGGCAAGCTTGTTGCGATAAAGGAGGTAACGGATAAGGACGACCTGATGATTATCAACAAATCGGGCATCAGTATCCGCATTAGCGTGGCCGAATTGCGCATTATGGGCAGGGCTACGCAGGGGGTAAGGCTGATCAAGTTGAATGAGGACGACTCCATCAGCTCGGTAGCCAAGATTGAAAAGATGAATGATGGCACTCTGGAAGACAATGGCAATGCCCCTGAAGGGCCAGCGCCAACCGATGGTGAAAATCCGCAAGGATAATTTGTAGTGAAACTTTATTTTTGAACGATAAACTAAACCTGAAAATGAAAAAGTTAGCAGTTGTACTGATGCTGGCAACAGCAGGTTCGGCCGTGGCGCAAACCATCAAACCCAGCTTGCCAAAGGCCGAAAAAGCATTGTTTGCCAATAAGTTAGACGAAGCCAAGTCTATTATTGATATAACCGTATCGACACAGGAATTCATGGTAGACAAGAAGGGTAATCCTTCTAAGAATGCTGCCAAGGCCTGGTACCTGAAGGGGTTGATCTATGCAGCGATCGATACCACTAAGAACGAGCAATTCAAGAGCCTCGAGGCTAATCCTTTTCCTATCGCCAAAGAGGCATTTGAAAAATGTAATGAAATTGATCAGGGAAAAACAGGAAGCTTTGTAACCAACCCCACTTCAGGGTTTCCAATGCTGCCTACCGAAGTAAATGCCTACCTGGCGCAAGCCTATTTCAACAAGGCCATTACGGCCTATCAAGATGATAAGGATTATAAAAAGTCTTTCGAATACACAGAGCAGACCTTGTACTTCATTCCGGAAGACACCTCCATCATCATGAATGCCGGTGTGTTCTTCGCACCTGCAGCTGGTGAAACCGATAAGTCGATTGAGTACCTCAACAAGTACATTGCCAAAGGAGGTAAGAACCAGGATGCCTACCTTATTCTGTTCGATAACTATGTCAACAAGAAAAAGGACAACGCCATGGCGTTGAAAGTGCTTCAGGACGCTAAGAAGGTATTCCCCGACAACCCGGAGTTTCCCAAGTATGAGTTGAACATCTACCTGAACGAGAAGAAATACGATGTAGCCAAAACCATGGTGGAGGCCTCGATCAAAGAAAACCCCAACGATAAGGAGAGCTACTTCCTATTGGGCCAGTTGCATGAAGAATTGAAAGAGGTAGACGCTGCCAAGGCTGCCTACAACAAGGCTTTGTCGTTAGACCCTAAGTATTTTGATGCCGCTGCCAAGATTGCCAACTTCTATTGGCTGGATGCCAAGGCAGTGAAAGACGAAATGGGTAAATTGGGTAACACCAAAGCCGATATGGCCAAGATGCAGCAACTTGATAAAGACTATGTAGAGAAATTGAAAGTAGCCATCCCTTACCTGGAGGCCTGCGAAAAGATTTCTCCCGATGAATTGAACATCCTCTACCTGTTGTTGGGCGCCTACCAGGATTTGGATGCACAGCCCAGCATTGCACGGGTGAAGAAACGTTTGAAGACACTGGGCGAAGAGATCGACTAATATCTGCTCTCTTCAACTATCTAAAAAGGGTCGCATTGATTGCGACCCTTTTTTTGGGTAGCACTGGACGCGATAGCCCTTAACACCTGGGGCAACACCAATGGGCGTCACAGCGCATCCAGAACCAAGCGAATGACTTTTCGTGGGCAGCGCATAGGCAAAACCAGTGACATCATATACGATAGCACGCAGTGTTGAGCCGCCCAGGCAGACCCCTCGTTTTGATTGATTTAGCTCAGCAGCTTGCAGAGAGGCTACTTCTTCTTTTTCGCTACGGTCTTTTTAGTCGGGGCCGCTTTCTTCGCCTTCACCACTTTTTTCGCTGCCTTCTTGGGAGCTGCTTTCGTTGCCGCGGCCGGGGCACCACCACCCAGAATCTGCTCTGCATGGTTTTTAGTGTCTACTTTCTCAATCACTTCTTCCACCACGCCCTTCTCATCAATGATGAACGTAACGCGGGCAGTACCCATATATTTTCGGCCATACATCGATTTCTCTACCCAGGTGCCAAACAGTTGGTGCACAGTCTTATCGGTGTCGGCCAAGAGCGAGAAGGGCAGTTTCTCTTTTTCGATGAACTTGCGGTGCATCTTTTCATCGTCTGTGCTGATGCCAAAAACCTGGTAGCCTGCCTTCTGCAAAGCCTTGTAGTTGTCGCGCAAGCTGCAGGCCTCTGCCGTGCACCCGGGCGTCATGTCTTTGGGGTAGAAATAGAGCACTACTCTTTGGCCCTTTAGAGCAGAGAGCGTCACCACCTTGCCATCCTGGTCGGTGGTTTTGAAGTCGGGGGCTTTGTCGCCAACCTTGATCATACGTTTAGAGGATTTTTTGTTTGAAGACCGATTCATTGCCGGCATTGTCTACCACCTTCAACTCGAAATCGCCACGCAAGGGTTGTGAGCGATCCAAACGTTCGGAGTAGAGCACACCGGTTTTGTAATCGTAATTCATTAACAGCCATTGACCGTTGATGTTTGCTTCAAAATACGAAATTCCCGACAAGTCATCGCGAATGCGCAAGCGTGCCACGCTGCTATTGATGCTGATGGGCTTGATCGTGGGTGCCAAGGTGTCGCCCAACACTACAAATTCCCCAAAAGACAAGGTGTTGAATTGGTAGCGCCCATTGCGGAAGTTGTTGCCTAAGTAAGCATAGCCGCGCCCTTCTTTGCGGTAGATGCCGTGGGTGCGCTGGTGTTCGTACTGCATTTGCGGCATGTACGTTACGCGCACGGGGGTAAGCAAGGGAACCGTGGGGCTGCCTAGCCAAAAACGCTCGCGTGCGGTATCCAGTTGCACGCGCAGCAAAAGGGTGTCGAACAAAGCTCGGGGCGAAAACTCCACTTCCAGCCGGTCGCCGTAGTACATAAACTCCGACTGACTGGGCACCCTTGTTACCCAATGCGATACCCAGCTCCCGCGACAGCTCACCACCGAATCGGGATAGGTATTTTTTACGTCTACCAGGAAAACCTGGGCTTTGTTGTTTCCATAGGTGGGCTTTAATGTTTGGGCCTGGCCTTTATAAAACACCTGCAGGACGGAGTCGCTGCCGGGGCAGGTGGGCACGGTAACTTTCAGAAAGTTCTCCGCCAACTCTGTGGTAAGTCTGTTTACACCCTCCATAAAAGGCACATCAGAAACCATGGGGGAGGGCTGCAACTGCAACTGAATGGTGCTGGTATTATTGAAATAGTCAGTAAGCCTGATCTCCACCTTTTGCAAGTCGCGGTCTACGGCAATGCCTTTGGTTTGGGTAGAGCCCTGGTAGAGGGGCAGTTGGTTGCCATCGGCCACGTACAGGCGGTTGTAACGCTGCCCTTTGTTTTCCATCACCTCGTAATCCATCAGCGCCAGAATCTGCCGGTTTTCGCTAAAGCGGATTTTGTCGATGGTCTGCACGAAGGTGCGTTCGCCATTCACAAACACTTCAATCAGGTTGATGCCAAATTTGAAGCGCGAGTTTTCTTGTTTGTCGTGCGCCAGCACCTCTATGCCAATACGCCCTGAAGCCAGAATGGGTGCGGGCAACAGGTATTGCGTCCCTTGCCGGGCCACGTGAAATTCAAACCGGCCGTACTGGTCGTTGATGCGAGAGGCGGACGTAAGCGTGCGCAGCGCCACCTTCTGCACCAGCGGTGCCAGGTTGTCCACCACTTCGCCAAACCCTGCTACCAACGGGTTGAGTGCATCGTTGTTTTCATCGCGCAGCTCGAAGTGCAGGTGGGGCCCACCTGAGGAACCTGTGTTCCCCGAAAGGGCTACCACTTCTCCTTTCCGTACGGGAAATTGGTTGGGCGCAAAATTCAGGTCTACCTCCGATTGTTTTCTGCGGTACCGTTCCTGCCGCACGTGGTCGGCCAAAGGCCCCAGGAATTCATCTAAGTGGGCGTAGAGCGTGGTGTGTCCATCGAGGTGGCGGATGTAAAGGGCGTTGCCATAGCCGCTGGTGCTGGCCGTGGCGCGCACAATGTAACCATCGGCCGCGCTTTGCACTTGGTAGCCAATGGTGTGCGTATTGATGTCGAGGCCGCCATGGAAGTGGGTGGCGCGCAATTCGCCCATGGTGCCGGTAAGTACCGCAGTTTTGCCTGGCTCGATGGGGAACGTGTATGCGTCCATCGCCCGCTTTTTCACAGCGGGTTCGTCAGGCGCGCTGAATTGTGCCCGACCCGTAAAAGATATCAGAACGAGAAAAAAGCCGACCTCACTTAACCTCAAACTCCAGTAGTTTCTCATCTTCTATGTATGCGGATAATGTATTGCCAACCGTTACGGGGCCTACGCCTTTAGGCGTTCCGGTAAAAATCAGGTCGCCCGTGCGCAGCGTAAAAAATTTCGACAGGTAGCTGATGATGTAATCGAACGGAAACAACATCAGGCTGGTGTTGCCTTGCTGCTTCAGTTGCCCATCAATCTCCAACTTAAAGTTGATATCGGCCAGGTTCTTAAAATTGCTCACAGGAATAAATTGATCGGAAAGGGGAGCAGAGCCGTTAAAGCCTTTGGCGATGTCCCAAGGCAAACCTTTCTCTTTGGCTTTCTGCTGCAGGTCGCGCGCGGTAAAGTCAATGCCAATGCCGATGGCATCGTAATATTTGTGGGCGAACTTCTCTTCAATGTTTTTTCCTTCTTTGCAGATGCGCAGCACCAGTTCCACTTCGTGGTGAATGTCTTTCGAAAAGTCGGGATAGTAGAAAGGGCCGTTGCTGCGAATCAGCGCAGTGTCTGGTTTGGTAAAGATCACCGGCTCATCGGGCCGTTCGTTGTTCAATTCTTTGATGTGTTCGGCATAGTTGCGGCCGATGGCAAAAATCCTCATGGAGCGTTACTTTTCTGTAAAGTTAGAAACAATGGCGGGCAGGTTTTTCATTTTCCTGCTGTTTTTGAGCGTTTTTTGATCAGCGGTTTTTTACCTTTGGCTTTATAAATCCACCCACTATGTTACGGAAAGGCTTGTTATTGTTGATTGTCGGCCTGGTGGCCTATGCCTGTGCTACCGTGCCGGTTACTGGCAGAAGACAATTGAGTTTGATCTCTGATCAGGAAATCAACTCCATGTCGGCAGAGGAATACAAAAAGGTGCTTGCCCAAAGTAAGCTCTCCACCAATCAGGAGCAGGTGGCGATGATCAAGCGGGTAGGCTCGCGGATCCAGAAATCAGTAGAACAATACATGGCTGAAAAAGGGGCCTCATCGCAGTTGGCTACCTTTGGTTGGGAGTTTAATCTGATTGAAGACGACAAAACCGTGAACGCCTGGTGTATGCCCGGTGGCAAGGTGGCTTTCTATACTGCGATACTTCCTATTTGCAAAGACGAAACGGGTGTGGCCATTGTAATGGGCCACGAGGTGGCCCACGCCATCGCCAACCACGGCAAGGAGCGCATGAGCCAGGCCATGTTGGCCAATGGGTTGTTGGGCACTTTGGGCGCGGCCGCAGGGCAGAACCCCACGTTAACACAGCAACTGTTGTTGCAATCGCTGGGCATGGGCGCCAACGTAGGTATGCTGAAATTCTCGCGAGAAAATGAGTCGGAGGCCGACTACATGGGACTGATCTTCATGGCCATGGCAGGCTACGATCCGCAGGAAGCACCTAAGTTTTGGGAGCGCATGGCTACGTTAAGTGGCGGCCAACAACCACCTGAGTTTCTTTCCACCCACCCCTCGCACGACACGCGCATCAAAGACCTGAATGGTTGGATACCCGAGGCGATGAAGTACTACCAGAAGTAGTAAGTCACGCACCAAACATTTTTTATACAACGACTTTGCCTGGATAAGCCTCAGGCGGCTGTTGGTTTTGTAATAATGCCGTCAGACGCTGTTGCCTTATTAAAGATTGTCTGCCGGATGGGACTTAGATTCTCCCGTTTTCCTTACTGAGCCCGTCTGGGCTCAGTCGTATTACGCCTCAAATCAATTTTCTTCTGAACTCATCTGGCGTTACACCCGCATACTTTTTGAAGAACCTTCCAAAGTAGGAGTTGTCATCAAAATTAAGTTGATAGGCAACTTGCGATACGGGAAGTTGCGTATGTGCCAGCCAGCGTTTGGCTTCGAGTAAGATACGCTGACGAATCAGTTCACCTGCCGATTTTCCAGACCGTTTTTTACACATACTATTCAGATAGTTAGGCGTCAGATTCAACAGGGCCGCATATTCTTTTGGTGTTTTGAGCGTTGTGAAGTTTTTTTCAATCAATTCCTGGAATCGAAACAACAGATCATCGTGCGATGAATACGTACTGGTTTTGGTGGTCACATACTGGCGCGAGGCACGCACCAGCAAATGGCCAATGGCATAAAAGATAGCATCGTGTGTATACTCATCGGGTAAATTGATTTCGTTTTCCATTGCACAAAATTGCTCGGTCCACTTTTCAACTTCCTGGCTTTGTAAGTCCACATAACAAGGCTGCCCGGCACGAAACAGTGGCCAGTTGGCCAAGAGTTTTCTCCCCTTGGAAAGCGCCACAAAATGATCGGTGAAAAAAAGAATAAAACCCCTCGTGCGATTCACCTCGTTCCAGGCGTGCACCTGTCCCGGTGCTATCAAAAAAAGTCGATTGGGTTGAAGGGTATAGGTTGTAAAATCGATATCGTGACTACCGCTACCTCCCGTTACCAATATGAAGGAATAGAAAGCGTGCCGGTGCGGCATTTTCAGGTGCTCCATATCGCGCGCAAAATATTCGAACCGAAACAAATCGAATTGGCGGCTTGCGTTGCCTTCGGCTGCTCTGAGCGTTTCGATGGAATAATGGGGGATTTCCTCCGATACCTCTTTCATTCGAAATAAGTAAAAAGTACCATAATTGAAAGAACAGGTGCCATAACAACGGCCCTATTCAGCCTAAATTTGTGTATTCAATGAAATGAGACACTGATAAATGTAAATAAGTACATCATGAAAAGCTATCAAATACGCCATATTTTGGTTCCGGTCGATTTTTCGCCATCGACTCAAAATGCGTTGCAAACCGCGGCCGCCATAGGAAAGCGGCATCTGGCAACGATCACCTTGATGTATGTGGTAGAGAACACTTTTATTCTTTTCCCACCAGAAGCAGGTGCAACTGCAGGAGCCTTGTTGCCTCAGTTGGTAAAAGATGCCAACGAAAATCTGGGTAACCTTGCCAAAGAGCTACGGCTGAAGCACGACCTGGTGGTAAGCCACATCGTACAGTCGGGTAATCCGGCTGATGAAATATGCCGATGGACCTTGCACAAGAAAATAGACCTCGTAGTCATGGCCACCCATGGAGCCTCGGGCTTCCGCGAATTTTTTATGGGCTCTAACGCATACCGCGTAGTGAAAAATGCACCCTGCCCGGTACTGACTTTACCCGGTGATAAGCCGTGGCTTGACTTTAAAAAGATACTTTTTCCGGTGCGCATGGTGCCGCATGCTTTGGATAAGTACGAAGTGACACGGCCCATAGTAAGAAAAAACGGATCGTCCTTGTTGGTAACAGGGATAGTAAAGAAAAATGACCCAACTGGTTTGGTAGAAATGAAAGCACTTGTCGATAAAGTGCGCGCACTAATTACTGAAGACGATGTGATATGCAGGAGTGAGGTACACTACACAGACAATGTAGCCAGGGAGGTGTTAGAGATCGCCAATATAGAGAAACCCGATATGATTGTTATTACGGCAACTCTTGATACCTCTGTACGCGATTTTTTTCTGGGGCCTTATACGCAGGATATCGTGAATCACGCCCATTTCCCTGTGCTTAGCATTAAACCTGAATACGAATTAGAATTGCCCGAACGATTGAAAATTCTGACCGAATCCATCTATCAACAACCGGCTGTTCTGACGTAAGTCATTTAAGCAGTCGGCATGCACAAATAGTTGAGTTGCAAGAATAGAAAAAGTAATACTTATGCAAATAGAAATAAAACATCTGTCCATGTACGACTACCTGGACTTAAAAGAAAGTATGTTGCAAGCTTACCCCCGGTGGGGTTCTTATTGGCGCGATCATCAGATTGAACATCTCCTCAGCCTTTTCCCCGAGGGACAACTCTGTATCAAAGTCGATGGCAGATTGGTAGGCGCAGCTTTGTCGCTCATAGTCGACTATAAATCACTAGGCGATAACCATACATACAAAGATGCCACGGGCAACTACACCTTCAGCAGCCACGATCCAAACGGAGATGTGCTGTATGGAATTGAGATTTTTATTCGCCCTGAATTTCGCAGTCTGCGACTAGGCAGGCGTTTGTATGATGCGCGAAAAGAACTGTGCGAGAAATTGAATTTGCGTTCCATTGTTGCCGGTGCCCGCATGCCGAGTTATGCGGAGCATTCCGCAACCCTCACGCCCAAGCAGTACATAGAAAAAGTGAAGAACAAAGAGTTGTTCGATAGTACGCTGACTTTTCAATTGAGCAACAACTTTCATGTGCGCAAGGTTCTTAAAGGGTACATGCCTGGCGATGTGCAGTCGATGGAATACGCAGCTTTGATTGAGTGGATTAATATTTACCATGAGCCCAGGCCAACGCTGTTGAGCGAAGAGAAGATGCAAGCCCGGCTAGGTCTTGTTCAATGGCAAATGAGGCCCTTCAAAGACTATGAATCGCTTTGCGAGCAGATTGAATTTTTTGTGGATGCTGCCTCAGGTTATAAAACGGACTTTATACTCTTTCCGGAATTTTTTCATGCTCCCCTGATGGCCGAGTTTAATCATTTGACCGAAGCAGAGGCGATCCGAGGCCTGGCCAAGTACACCGAACCTTTGAGAGAAAAATTTTCGCAACTGGCCATCGCTTACAATTCTAACATCATCACTGGCAGCTTCCCGGTGTTGCGAGATGAGAAGCTATATAACATTGGGTTTCTGTGCCAGCGCAACGGCAACATAGAAGAATATCAAAAGCTGCACATCACACCCGATGAGCGCAAAGCATGGGGGTTGGTAGGAGGTGATTCGCTGAAAGTATTCGACACCGACTGCGGAAAAATCGGAATCCTGATCTGCTACGATGTAGAGTTTCCCGAGTTGCCCCGCTTATTGGCAGAAAATGGAATGGATATTCTTTTTGTTCCGTTTCTTACAGATACACAGAACGCTTACCATCGTGTGCGCCACTGTGCCCAAGCCCGGGCGATTGAAAACGAATGCTTTGTAGCCATAGCCGGCAGTGTGGGAAACCTGCCAAAAGTAAATAACATGGATATTCAATATGCACAGTCGGCCGTCTTTACACCTTGCGATTTTGCTTTTCCAACCAACGGTGTAAAAAGTGAGGCCACACCCAATACCGAAATGGTATTAATTGTGGACGTGGACCGGGAGTTGCTTAAAGAACTCAATCATAAAGGTTCAGTAAAAAACTTACGCGACCGAAGAAAGGATCTTTATCGGTTGGAGTTCATCAAGGAGCGGCAATTGAATCGGGATACACTGAAGTTTGCCGTTGCATGAAAGAAAAATAATGAGAATGCCCTGAAAGGTTCAGGGCGCATGTAACAAAACCATAAATGTTATGACAAACACTGCAAAAATTGCCACCGGAGTTTTAGTAGGTACGGTAGTGGGAGCTACCCTCGGAGTTCTATTTGCCCCGAAAAAAGGAGCTAAAACAAGAGCGCACATTGCCAGCAAAGCCAAAGCGTTAGGTGAAGCTGCAGCGCAAACCTATTCCAAAACGAAGGGCCTCTTGGGCATAGAAAAAGATAAAACCAAAGAATTGGCTATGAATTAGAACCTGATACCTTAAAAGGAACCGAAAGGCTGCCTGTCTTATGCTTGTTGAACAACCATATGGCAGGCAGCCTTTCTTTCATGCGTTTTCGAAAGCAAACCCTTAGGTGCGCGGTTGGCAAACTCAACTATATGGAGTGTAATCATTACACGGTGTCGCTCGTAACCCTATGTCTTTGTTTGTTGCCATGGGATTACTTCAAATCCGAAACATTGGATTTTGAATCCGAGATGGGCACCCCTGCCTCCTCGCTGGTCTCATGCAGGCCGCACTCTTTACTGCTTGCTTCCCACCACCAGCGGCCTGCCCGCTCGTCCTCTCCTTCGGCTATGGCCCGTGTGCAAGGCGCACAACCAATGCTGGCGAAATTTTTTCGGTGCAGGGAGTTAACCGGAATCTTATTAGATGTAATAAATGCATCTATCTGCTCGCTGGTCCAGTTCAGCAGCGGATTGTATTTGATGACGTTGTGCACCGCATCCCACTCCAACACATCCATCTGCTGGCGGTTGGTGCTTTGCGTGGCACGCAAGCCGGTAACCCATACTTGCGAGTCGCCCAGCGCCCGCTTCAGCGGCAGCACTTTGCGTATGTGGCAGCACTCTTTCCGGTTTTCTACCGACAGGTAAAAGCTGTTCGCACCCTTCTCCTGCACCAATTGCTCTACTTGCAGGGAATCCGGAAAATAGACGGCAATGGGGAGCTTGTATTTCTGGCGCGTAAGGTCAAGCAGTTCATAAGTCTCCTGAAACAGACGGCCGGTATCCAGTGTAAACAGGCGGATGTTCAACTGGTGTTGCGCCAGCAAATGGGTAATGATCTGGTCTTCTTTGTTGAAGGCGGTAGAAAAGCTTGCTTTCTGACCGTAGTGATCGCTCACCCATTTCAAACCTTCTTCGGGAGAAAGCTCGCTGATGATGGCCTTTATTTTCAGGTAGTTGAACTCATTCATGGGTACGGGGGTTTGCGAACTTTTGCTAGAACAACAATTACTCCGAAAGGGTTCTACCTTGTTTTTAAAAGGCTCAATTTCACTTCTGTAAGGCGCCTTTTCGAATCAAGTGGGAAGTCGCCATTCATAAACCAGTCGTAGTACTTGGGCTCTTCGCGCAACACTTTCAACACCGGCTTGCCTTTGTGTTTACCAAAGTTAAAGAGTACCTCGTTCTTCTCGTTCTTAATCATGCGCCCGGCCAGATCGAACGCATCAAGGGCGCTGATATGTCCCAGCACTTCCATGTCGTTCCTTATTTCGCCCACCTGGTTGCCATTGCTGTCTGTCACGGGTTGATTGTCGTAACGGGCAAGCTGCGCCAGCAGCACTTCCATGGTTGCTTCCGTATCAGCTTCGGCAGAATGCGAGTCGGTCATGTCTTTCTGGCAATAAAACTGGTAGGCGGCACGCAGCGTGCGCTTCTCCATCAAATGGAAAATACGTTGTGCATCTACAATGCGCTTGCGGGTATAGTCGAACTCTACATCGGCACGCAGGAATTCTTCCACCAACATGGGCACATCAAATTTCAGAATGTTGAATCCAGCCAGGTCGGCACCTTCCAGGAAATGGGCGTAGTCTTTGGCCAGTTCTTTAAAGGTGGGTTTGTCTTTCACATCCTCATCGAAAATACCATGTATGGCCGATGAAGAGGGGGGAATGGGCATGCCGGGATTCACCAGGTCTACTTTGCGCACCACTTCACCGTTGGGCAGGGCTTTGATAACGGCAATCTCAATAATGCGGTCGTTCGAAATGTTGGTGCCTGTTGTTTCGAGGTCAAAAAAGGCGAGCGGTATTTTCAGGTTCAACTTCATGCAAGGGCACGTGAAAAGTGAGTAAGTATGTCAGGCATTCAGTCCGTTGGCTAAGGCTGCCATGTCAGTGCCATTGTAGGTGCCCGAGCTCATCATCAACAGGTTTTTATTATGCCAGCTCTGCGCCTGCAGGAAACTCTTCAGCTTGGCAATGTCGGTAAACACTTCCAGGTGTGGGTTCGCAAAAGCAGCCTTCACATCGGCCTCGGTAAAGGGTTCCAGTTGTTTGTCTTTTACCTTATCGGGATTAAAATAGACGGCTGCCTGCGTGCAGGCCTTCAGCGTGTTTTTGTATTGAGGCATAAACTTCTTGCTCAGGCTGCTGAACGTGTGGAGTTCGAGGCAGGCCACCAATTCGCGCTGCGGATACAACTCGCGCACAGCCTCCGTCGTAGCACGTACTTTGGAGGGTGCATGGGCATAGTCTTTAAAGAAAACCATGCTGTTGGTTTCTCTTATTTTCTGCAGGCGACCGGCCGCGCCCATAAAGCTGGGGATGGCTTTGTAAAACTGCTCGGGGGTAATGCCTATTTTCTTCAACACTTCTTTAGCGGCACTGATGTTCTGCAGGTTGTGCTTGCCAAAGATGTTGATAGGCAGGCGCTCTTTATTGGTGGTAATTAATATCTCCTTACTGTTCTCCACCGCGTGGGCGTGGGTTTTGTAAGGCACATACAGCACATCGGCTCTTTCTTTGTTGCACAATACCGTTGCCACGGGATCGGTTTCGCAGTACACCAGAATGCCGCCCTTGGGTGTAGCATCAGCAAACACATCGAACTGCCTGATGTAATCATCTTCTGTGGGGAATACGTTGGCATGGTCCCACGCAATGCCGCTGATGACGCCCATGTGGTGCTGGTATTTCAGGAACTTGGGCGTGGGGTCGAGGGGGCTGGCCAGGTACTCATCGCCCTCAATAATAATCAGGGGCGCATCCGATAATCTTACGGTGTTCTCCAGGTTACCCACCTGTGCGCCAATTACATAGTCGAACTTACGCTGGTGGAAGTGGAGCACGTGAATGATGATAGCCGTGATGGTGGTTTTGCCGTGACTGCCTGCCACCACTACCCGCTGCTTGTCTTTGCTGTGGTTATAAATAAAATCGGGGAAAGAGTAGATGGGTATTTCCAACTCTTTGGCCTTCAATAACTCTGGGTTATCGGGCCGGGCGTGCATGCCCAGAATAACGGCATGCAGGTTACGGCTGATCTTCTCTGGAAACCAGCCTTCCTTTTCGGGCAGCAGGTTGTGCTTCAATAATTTAGATCGCGAAGGATCGTGAATCTCATCGTCAGAACCGGTAACCGTGTGCCCCAACTCTTTTAATGCGATGGCTAAGTTGTGCATTACGCTTCCGCCAATGGCAATAAAATGATAGTTCTTCCGGGGCTCCATCAATCGAAAAAATTTGCGTTAAAGTAAGTTAAAATGTTTCGTTTTAAAAACAGTTTCACAATCAGGTGTTTACCGGTAAGCGATGATACAATCAGGTGAAGATAAAGCAAAGCTTTAGGTGCGTAATAGTGAATCGCACATCAAACTTGTACACAATTTAATGTGTTTATTGAATGTTGATAAAAGGATGATATTGGGGATAGCGAATGTGGTGCATGCTGTACGTTTGTTGCCCTTGAAATTAAAAACACGTACAACAACCACTGTATGGAGCAACGATCAACGTCATTGAGGGTAGCTTCGGCCTCGGCCGGAGCGGGTAACCGTGCCAAACTTTTAGCGAGAGACCTCTCCGAGAGTTTGGGAAAGTTACCCCCTCAGGCGCTTGATCTGGAAGAAGCCGTGTTGGGTGCGTTGATGCTGGAGAAAAACGCATTGACTGCGGTGGTGGAATTCCTCCGCCCCGAACATTTCTACTCCGAAGCCCACAAGGAAATTTACTCGGCCATCATCGATCTGTTCAAAGCCTCCGAGCCGGTAGACATGCGCACGGTGGTGGCGCAGTTACGCAAGAATGGAAAGATTGAAGTGGTAGGGGGTGCCTACTACATTGCAGAGCTCACCAGCAAAGTAAGCTCTGCGGCCAACATCGAGTACCATGCCCGTATCATCATCGAGATGGCCATCAAGCGCAACCTCATCGAGATTGCCTCGCAGATACACCACGATGCTTACGAAGACACCACGGATGTGTTTGAACTGCTCGACAAAACAGAACAATCCATTTTTCAGATATCTGATTCAAACCTGCGCAAGAACTACGACAGCATGAAGTCGTTGATGTTTCAGGCCATACAAGAGTTGCAGGAAAAGAAAAACCACAAAGACGGTCTTACCGGTGTGCCCTCCGGCTTCTCGCGCCTCGACCGCGTAACCTCTGGCTGGCAGAAGTCGGACCTGGTGATTATTGCCGCGCGACCTGGTATGGGTAAGACGGCATTCATCGTGTCTGCACTGCGCAACGCAGCCGTTGACTTCAACCACGCAGTGGCCATTTTCTCTTTAGAGATGGCCTCGTTGCAGTTGGTGAATCGTTTGATCTCGGCCGAGGCAGAACTGGAATCCGAAAAGATTAAGAAAGGAAACCTGGCCGAGTTCGAGTGGCAGCAGTTGGTGCACAAAACCAACCGCCTCTCCAGCGCACCTATCTTTATTGACGACACGCCAGGGCTTTCTATTCTGGAGTTGCGAGCCAAGTGCCGCAGGCTCAAGGCGGAACACAACATACAGATGATTGTTATCGACTACCTGCAGTTGATGAAAGGCGAGGCGGGTGGTAACCGCGAACAGGAAATTGCGTCTATTTCGCGGGCGCTGAAAGGCATTGCCAAAGAATTGAACGTGCCTGTCATTGCGCTGTCGCAGCTAAGCCGTGGCGTGGAAACGCGCGGTGGCGACAAGCGTCCGCAGCTTTCCGACTTGCGTGAATCGGGCTCTATTGAACAAGATGCCGATATCGTAATGTTCCTCTATCGCCCGGAGTACTATAAAATAACCGTAGACGAAGAAGGCATGCCCACCCAAGGTATGGCCGAAGTAATCATCGCCAAGCACAGAAACGGATCGCTCGAAAATGTGAAGCTGAAGTTCATTGGCAAGTACACCAAGTTTGCCGACTTCGATGGGCCGGTGGCCAACGAGAATCCGTTCTCCGGCATGATCACCCGCGAGAGCCGCCTCAACACCTTCAACGAGCCGCCTCCGCCACCACGTCCTGATGACGAAACTCCTTTCTAAATAGTACTTTCCTTAAGTACGATGGACTTATCAAAAGCCGCAACGTCATGAAGAGCGTTAGCGAAACATCTCGCATTTTATAATTATCGATGAAGATCGGGTTGCCGATGACTACCGGTCGTTGCCCGCATCAATCGCAAGACCATCAATCAGGTACGGAGCCGTTTTCGTAAAGGTCAATTTGAAAGTGCCCGCTAAGCCGCCAGTGTCCTTCACCTTCATCTCCAGGTTGTCACCCGATTGCTGGATGGAAGTAATCTCGCTGTCGCCAAAGTCGGAGTGCAGCATTTTGAAGATGCGGGTCTTTTCTTCCACAGGATCAGCCGGTGCTGCCTGGGCAGCCGTAGAGGCAGAGGGGCCATTGCCTTCTACCTGAGCCCGCATGGGCTTGTTGATCAGCGCTTCGGAGTAGTTTTCCTTCACAAACTTTTTCCAGGCTTCCTTGTCGTTCAACAAGATAACCCGGTGCATTTCGCGGGCTCGTTTCTCTTTTTGCTGTACTGCCGTTTGTGCCGCCAGCACAAGGGGGCTTGTCAGGAACATCAACAATAGTAAGCAGTTTAGTATCGTTTTCATAAGGGTGTGGTTTTGTGCCTAATGATGATCGAAAGCGTTAGAAAGTTTTTCGATGCTTAAAAAAAGTGACACCTCGGCTGATAAGTAATTCCCCAACCGTTGTTTTTTTTAATGCCCACTTTGTATCTTGTATAGTAACCTGAATATATGAAGGCTCTGGTATTGGCATCTCCCGGCTCCATCGCGTTGCGCGAACTTCCCGTTCCTGTTCCCACTCCCGGCAAGGCATTGGTCAAGATAAAGGCCGCCTCGCTCAATCGCAGGGATGAATGGATTCGGGAAGGGAAATATCCCAATATCAAGTTCGGGGTTACCATGGGCTCTGATGGTGCCGGGGTGGTAGAAGCCGTGGGCGATGAAAAAGATCAACCGTGGGTAGGGCAGGAGGTTGTCATTAATCCCAATATCGACTGGGGCCCCGACCCAGAAGTGCAGTCGGGTAAGTACACCATTCTGGGTATGCCCATTGATGGAACGTTTGCCGAATATGCGTTGGTGAATGTAGACCGGTTGCAACACAAACCCTTTCACCTCGATTTCCTGCAAGCCGCCACGCTGCCCTTGGGGGCTTTAACGGCCTTTCGCGCTTTGTTCAGGCGCGGTGGTCTTCGGGCCGGCCACAACATTTTGATTTCGGGATTTGGTGGCGGGGTAGCGCAGTTTGCTTTCCTGTTTGCACAAGCGGCCGGTGCCCAGGTGTATGTTACCTCAGGTAGCGATGAGAAAGTGGAAAAGGCCATGAAGATGGGTGCCAAAGGTGCCTACAACTACAAAAAAGAATCGAACTATACCGACCTGTGGAAAACGAAAGGTGGATTTGATGTGGTGATAGACAGTGCCGGGGGCGACCAAATCAACAGCTTCATCAAAGTACTAAGACCGCATGGCCGCATTGTGTTCTACGGTGCCACCAACGGTCTGCCAGGCAAAGTGGATTTGTACCGCATGTTCTGGAACCAGCTCAGCCTGGTAGGCACTACCATGGGCAACGACCACGAGTTCAACGAGATGTTATCGTTTGTAAGCAAACATCAGATCAGGCCGCTGGTAGATTCTATCCGACCCTTCGATCGCATTGTGGAATCCTTCCCCGACATTACCCGATCTAACAAGGTGGGAAAAATTGTGTTCCAGGTTTAGTCTCTCTCGAACAGCCAATCGTTGTAGGCAGCCTGCAACTCGCACAAGGTTTTGGCATTGACCAATTGCCGTGCCATGGCAATGCCCTTCTGGAATATTTCCTCGGCTTGCAACACATCGCTCGCTTCTATCAGCAGGTGCGCATACGGATAATAAGTAGGCAAGTACTCCGGAAACTCATGCAAAAGTTGTTCGAACAATTGCCGTGCCCGTGGCACGTCTTGTTTCAAATACTCCAGCGCTAAGGCATAGTAGTTGAACGGATCGCGGGGATCTTCTTTCAAAAATTCTTCCAGTTGCGCAACCCTGTTCATGTTCGTTTGTTTAGAAGGGCAAAACTGCGTTTTGTCACTTCACAAATCAACAGTTTATACTATCTTGCCGATCCGAAGTTGAAATATTTTATAATTAGCTGATCATGAAGATTTTAGTCTGTATAACGCACGTACCTGATACCACTTCCAAAATCAATTTTACCGATAACAACACCCGCTTCGATGCCAACGGAGTGCAGTTCATCATAGGTCCTTACGATGATTACGCTTTGGCTCGTGCCGTGGAGTTGAAGGAGGCCATGGGTGCTACCATTTCGGTATTGAATGTGGGACCGGCAGATACGGAACCTACCATCCGCAAAGCGCTCGCTATTGGTGCCGATGATGCCATCCGTGTGAACGCGGAGCCTACCGATTCGTTCTTTGTAGCCAGCCAGATTGCTGCACACGCTCAAGGTTACGATCTGATTCTGATGGGTCGCGAATCCATTGACTTCAACGGAGGCGTGGTGCATGCCATGGTGGGCGAGTTGCTGGGAATCCCTTCTTTCTCGCCTGTAATGAAACTGGAGATAAACGGCACCACAGTAAAGATGGCCCGCGAAATTGAAGGAGGTAAAGAATACCTGGAAGCCTCATTGCCATTGGTAGCAGGTTGCCAGGAGCCCATTGCCGAATGGAAGATACCCAACATGCGCGGCATCATGAGCGCACGCACCAAACCCCTGAAGGTGGAGGAACCCAAAGCAGTGGGCGAGTCGGTGAAGTTGCAGCAATTTGAATTGCCTGCACCCAAGGGCGCAGTTAAAATGATACCTGCCGATAACGTGGCAGAGTTGGTAAGCCTTTTGAAGAACGAGGCCAAAGTGCTTTAAGAGGGATGTGTTAATTCGTTAATCGTTATTTATCAATCGTAATTTAAAAGACATGAACATACTTGTGTTTGCCGAAAGTGCGGAAGGAAAAATCAGGAAAACATCTTTGGAGGCGGTTGCCTATGCACATGCTATGGGCGGCACGGTAACTGCAGTGGCGTTGGGCGAGGTAGAAGCAGCAGAGCTGGCGTTGCTAGGAAAATATGGTGCCACCAAAGTGCTGCACGCAGCCGATGCGCGATTGAACCAGGGCATTGTTTCGGCTTATGCCGCAGCATTGGGTAATGCCATGCAACAAGAAAATGCTGATGTGTTGGTGTTAGCTAACTCCTCGTTGGGCACACCTGTGGCAGCTAAAGTAGCAGTAAAGGTAGGCGCCAGCTTTGCCTCCAACGTAGTAGAACTCCCCCAGACATCGGGTGGCTTTACTGTGAAGCGCAGCATCTACACAGGCAAGGCTTTTTCGGTAGTTGAATTAAAGAACGCAAAGAAAGTAATTGCCATTCGCAAGAATGCCGCAGAACTGAAAGAAGTGAACGCTGCGGGTACCGTAACACCATGGACCGTTGCATTGAGTGACAAAGACTTTGCAGGCACCATTACATCCACAGAAAAAGCCACCGGAGAAATTCTGTTGCCCGAAGCCAACATTGTGGTATCGGGTGGACGCGGCATGAAAGGGCCCGAGCATTGGGGCATGCTGGAAGAGTTGGCCAAAACGTTGCATGCGGCCACCGGATGCAGCAAGCCTGTGTCGGATATGAACTGGAGGCCGCACCACGAGCACGTAGGCCAAACAGGGGTGAAGGTGGCTCCGCAACTATACATTGCTGTAGGTATTTCAGGCGCCATACAGCACCTGGCTGGTGTCAACTCATCTAAGTGCATTGTGGTGATCAACAAAGATGCGGATGCGCCCTTCTTTAAGGCAGCCGACTACGGCATCGTGGGCGATGCATTCGAAGTAGTTCCCAAATTGACAGAGGCCATCAAAGCAGCTAAATAAAAATGGCAGATTTCACGGTCATACCGGTCAATTTTTCTAATATCGTATAACGAACATTTTTTTAAGGACGCAATCGAGTGGCACAGAAAAAGATTAAGCTGGAAATTTTAGGGTTGTCTTCAAGTCAGTCGCAAACAGGTTCTTTTGCATTGGTTTTGGGTGAAACAGAAGGAAACAGAAGGCTGCCTATCATCATAGGCATGTTCGAGGCACAGGCCATCGCCATAGAAATAGAAAAGATCATTCCGAACCGACCGATGACGCACGACTTGTTTAAGTCGTTCGCCAACAATTTTCATTTTCATGTGGAAGAGATTGTGATATCGGATTTGAAAGAGGGTGTATTCTTTGCCAAGATTGTTTGCACAGACGGTTTGAAGAAAACAGAAGTAGATGCGCGCCCCAGCGATGCCATCGCCATTGGCTTGCGCTTCGACTCGCCCATCTACACGTATGAAAACATATTGGCGGAAGCGGGCATTGTGCTGACGGATGAAGAGGAAGAAGAGGAGAAGCAGGAAACGAAGCCCGAAGCGGCAAAAGCGCGCGTGAAGAAAGAAACATCCCGCAAAGGTGGTGATGACTATAAAAACTATTCCGTAGAAAAGCTGAACGACTTGCTGAAAGATGCCATCGAGAAGGAAGATTACGAGAAGGCGGCCAAAATCCGGGACGAGTTGAGCAAGCGTAACTAATTATTCTGCATGGACTACCTACGCGGGCTGGGCGGAATTCTGTTTATTCTCGGTGTAGCCTATCTCTTATCGGGCAACCGCAGGGCTATCGACTGGCGCCTGGTACTGGTGGGCATCGTTATCCAACTCGTTTTCGGCATCATCATCGGCAAAGTGGCGTGGGCACAACAAGCCTTCATCTTCCTAAGCGAAAAGTTTGTCACGTTTCTGGGGTTTGCTGCCAACGGTGCTGAGTTTCTCTATGGCGACCTGGCACGCAACAGCGCAGGCAACCCCGACATTAAACACAACCTCGGATTTCTGTTTGCCTTCCAGGCATTGCCCACCGTTATCTTTTTCTCGGCCATAACGGCAGGGCTTTACTATCTCGGCATCTTGCAAAAGATTGTCTTTGGCTTTGCCTGGGTGATGGCCCGCACCATGCGCCTGTCGGGGTCGGAAAGTCTTTCGGCTGCAGCCAATATTTTTATGGGGCAAACAGAAGCGCCTTTGCTGGTGCGCCCCTTCATCAAAAACATGACATCATCGGAACTGCATTGCCTGATGGTGGGCGGCATGGCCACCATTGCAGGCAGTGTGTTGGGCGCCTACGTCTCTTTTCTGGGAGGCAACGACCCCGCCTCGCAGGCTAAGTTTGCTACGTATCTATTGAGTGCATCTATTATGAATGCTCCGGCTGCCATTGTGCTGGCCAAGCTATTTTTGCCGGAGACCGAACCTGAAAAAATTGACCGCGAGCTGAAGGTGAACAAGGAGCAGATTGGCTCCAACCTGGTAGACGCCATGGCCAGCGGTGCAGCCGATGGATTGAAACTGGCCCTGAACATAGGCGCCATGCTGCTGGCATTTATCGCGATCGTATTTGCGTTGAATTGGATACTCGTAGATGGGTTAGGCGCAGCAACCGGACTGAATGAATGGGTGGTGCGCACCACCAACGGCACCTACCAGGGTTTTTCGCTGCAGTACATATTAGGACAGGTCTTCCGGGTGTTTGCTTTCTGCATTGGCGTAAGTTGGGAAGAATCGCTGCAGGTGGGCAGCCTGCTCGGTCAAAAGCTGGTGATCAACGAATTCATTGCCTACCTCGACCTGGCCAGCATGAAGGAGCAGGGCTTGCTTAGCGAAAAATCCATTCGCATTGCCACGTATGCGCTTTGCGGTTTTGCTAACTTCAGCTCCATAGCCATCCAAATTGGCGGCATTGGTGGCATGGCGCCCGGCAGACAGAGTGATTTATCGCGGTTGGGGCTGCGCGCCATGGTGGCAGCATCGTTGGCCACACTCATGACGGCCACCATTGCAGGGGCCATCTTCTAAGTATTGCGCCTTTCAATAAACTCCGCTAACTTGAAGAGTAGTTAACAGCGGTATTATGATCCGGTTATTGGTTCTTCTTTTGTTCTCAGCTGCCGTAGCATGCGCGCAGCCGGACATTCAAAAGAAAATTCAAACACAGTTGATTGAGGCGGAAGACGGTTCCACCATCGAATTGCCTGCCGGGAAATTTTTCTTTACCGTAAGCCTGTCGTTGGAAGGCAAGAAGAACGTGACCATTAAAGGGCAGGGGATGGATCAAACCCAACTCTCCTTCAAAGATCAATTGTCGGGTGCCGAAGGTTTGAAAGTGACGAACGGGTCGGGCATCACCTTACAGGATTTTACCGTGGAAGACTCGCGCGGAGACGGCATCAAAACACAGGGCGTGGACGGTATTCGTTTCCAGAATGTAAAAGTGCAATGGACCCGCGGAGCCAACCCGAAAAATGGGGGCTACGGCCTGTACCCGGTGCAGTGCAACAACGTGCTGATTGACAACTGCGTGGCCATTGGCGCCAGCGATGCGGGCATCTATGTGGGGCAGTCTAACTACATCGTAGTGAAGAATTCAAAAGCCATGCAGAATGTGGCCGGTATAGAAATTGAAAACTCCATGTATGCCGATGTGTACGACAATGAAGTAACCGACAACACCGGTGGCATCCTGGTTTTCGACCTGCCCGATTTGATTCAGAAAGAAGGCGGCTTTGTGCGTGTGTTCAAGAACAACATACACCACAACAACCACGATAACTTTGCACCCAAAGGAAATATTGTTGGTAAGGTGCCACCCGGTACTGGAGTGATGATACTCGCTACCCGTAACGTGGAAGTTTTCGAAAACAAAATTGTGAACAATATTTCGGTGGGCACGGGTATCATCAGCTACTACATGACGGAGAACCCCATCAACGATCCTACCTACAAGCCGTACCCTTCCAATGTGTCGGTGCACAACAACTACTACGAGCGCCCTGCGGTACGCACCACGGGCAAAGGCCGCTTCGGCAAAATGTTTCGCTTCAAATTGAGGATGGGCAAAGACGTGCCGCACATTTTGTACGATGGTATTGAAGACGAGGAGATGGCCGAACGGCAGATTTGTATCACCGGTAACACCAATGGTACTTTTATGAACTTAGATGCCGCCAACGACTTTAAGGGAAGGCACCGGCAGATAACGGCACACCAATGCGAAGGCATTCGCGTGCAACCCGTGGTGTTAACCTTGGCGAAATGAAACGGTGGTGGGTTGTGCCAGTAGTGGCAATGGTGTTGGTGTCTGGGGCTTTTCGTGCTGCCGAAGAGCGTAAACCACTTTCTAAACTTTCGGAGTATGGATACTTCACCGGAACGTTGGCTGATCTGAAACCAGCCGAAGGAGTAATTCCTTACGGCTTGAACACGGCCTTGTTCAGCAACTACGCAGAGAAAGCCCGGTTTGTAAAAGTGCCTGTAGGGAAAGTTATTTCATACAACGATTCCATCGCATTGGATTTTCCCGAGGGCACCGTACTCATCAAAAACTTCTATTACCTCAACGATTTCCGCAATCCCGCCAAGGGAAAAAGAATATTGGAAACGCGACTGCTGGTGCACACGGAGAATGGCTGGCAAGCATGGCCTTACGTGTGGAACGAGGAGCAGACAGAAGCCTACTACGAAGTTGCCGGAGAAACGAAGCAAGTTACTTACGTTGATCGCAAGGGAAAAAAGGTGAAAACCCCTTACCTCATCCCCAATAAAAACCAATGCAAAGGTTGCCACAGTCGCAATGGAAAGATGGTGCCGTTAGGGCCCACCGCCCGAAACCTGAATGGCGATTATGACTATGCGCACGGCCGACATAACCAACTGGCTTATTGGCAACAAATCGGGTGGTTGACAGACTTGCCGAATGCATTACCAGCCATGCCTGCTTTCGATGACGCCACCGCCTCGTTGAACTTGCGTGCCCGTGCTTACCTCGATGTAAACTGCGGGCATTGCCATCACCCGCTGGGGCCAGCCAGCACTTCAGGTCTTTACCTCGATTGGCAACAGAACAATCCAGCGCACCTGGGCATCAACAAGTCGCCCGTGGCTGCCGGTCGCGGGTCTGGCGATTTACCTTTCGATATCGTGCCCGGATCGCCTCAGCATTCTATTTTACTTCACCGCATGAAGACCAACGACCCAGGCATAGCGATGCCTGAAATTGGTCGTGAGCAAATTCACCAGGAAGGTGTGGCGCTGATTGAAGCGTGGATCAGAAGCATGAAATGATTGCGCAGTTGCCAGCGCTTGGTTACTTTACCTGCTCAAATAAAGAAACAACAAACATGGCATTGAAAATTCTGCATGGATTTCTGGCGCTGATGTTCCTCTCTTTTGCAGTGGTGCAATACAACGATCCGGACCCCTGGCTTTGGATAACCATTTATCTGGCAATGACTGCCTTTTGTGTGCAAGCTTTCCGCGGTCTCTATTACTCCAAAGTGATGTGGGCGGCCGGGGCTGGCTTTCTGGTGTATGCGGCTTTATTGGCTCCCGGCATGTACGATTGGTGGCAATCGCCCGACCGTTCGTTGTTGTTCGATGACCTGGCCAAGATGCAGTACTACTACATTGAAGAAGCCCGCGAGTTTTTGGGGTTGATCATCTGCCTGCTGGTGCTGACCGGCTATCTTTTGTTGAGCCGGAAGCAAAAGCAGGTGTGAAGGCCATTCGGAATCGCAATCGTTTGAAAAATCTTCGTTCGCTATTAGTCACTAAACAAACTGCTTGCACATCGTATTTTGATTATCTTTAAGATGGATGAAAATAAGTGCCTGTATTTTGGTTTCGCTGATCGCCTTTGGCTGCTCGGCACCCAAAGAAAAAATACGTGAAACCATGCCTCACACCGAAACGGCCGGCCACAAAATGGTGATCTACCAGATGATGACCCGGCTTTTTGGCAACACCAACACCACCAACAAGAAGTATGGTACCATCGAAGAAAATGGCGTTGGTAAATTCAACCACATCAACGAAAAAGCACTCTCCGAACTGAAGGCATTGGGTATCACCCACGTGTGGTACACGGGCGTGTTGGAACATGCCATGCTCACCGACTACTCGGTTCATGGCATTCCTGCCGATGATCCCGATGTGGTGAAAGGTCGGGCAGGCTCGCCTTATTCCATCCGCGATTATTACGATGTGAATCCCGACCTCGCTGAAAACGTGCCAGACCGTTTGAAAGAGTTTGAAGCGCTGGTAGCACGCACACACCAGGCTGGATTGAAGGTGTTGATCGATTTTGTGCCCAACCACCTGGCGCGGGCGTACCGTTCGGATGCCAAGCCAGAAGGCGTGAAAGACTTTGGTGCCGATGATGATACAACGGTTCCCTTTAAGCCATCCAACAACTTTTATTACCTGCCCGGCACCTCCTTTCAACCGCCCCGTAGCTACCTGCCTTTGGGGGGTTTGCCCGTTGCGGGCAAAGACAAATCCTTTCGGGAAGAGCCTGCGAAAGCCACCGGCAACGATCACTTCTCGCCATCGCCATCGGTAGACGATTGGTTTGAAACGGTGAAGTTGAATTACGGAGTGGATTACCAGAATGGACGACAAACCCACTTCGACCCGGTACCCGATACGTGGCTGAAGATGCGCGACATTTTGCTATACTGGACAGGTAAGAAGGTAGACGGCTTCCGTTGCGACATGGCCGAAATGACACCAGTAGAATTTTGGGAATGGGTGATACCTCAAGTGAAAGCCGCGAACTCTCAGATTGTTTTCATTGCCGAGATTTATAACCCGGCACAATACAGAAACTACATCGACCGGGGTCGCTTCGATTTCTTGTACGACAAAGTGCAGTTGTACGATACGCTGCGGCTGCTTATCAACGGTCGCGCTTCCAGCACTGCGGTGCTTCAAATACAGCACAGCCTGGAAGGAATTAACCACCGCATGCTGCACTTTCTCGAGAACCACGATGAGCAAAGAATCGCGTCTCCCTTTTTTGCCGGTGATCCCTGGAAAGCGATACCCGCTATGGTGATCAGTGCTACCATAGACCGCGCACCTGTGATGATCTATTTTGGACAGGAGGTAGGCGAGCCGGGCGCTGGAGAGGAAGGCTTTTCCGGTAACGATGGCCGCACCACACACTTCGATTATTGGGGAGTGCCCGAACACCAGAAATGGGTGAACGGTGGTGCGTACGATGGAGGTAGTTTGGCCGATGACCAAAAACAACTGCGCCAGTTTTATGGCGACATCCTCAACTTTGCTCAACAAAATCCGGCCATAGCCACTGGCGAGTATTTTGATTTGACCGAAAGCAACGTAACCGCTGGCAATTGTTCAGATAGGATAGTGGCATATGGCAGAACGGCAGGTGAGGAGCGGCTGGTGATCGTAGCGGGATTCAACACCAAAACTGAAAGAGTGAAGATACGGCTCACGCCCGAAGCCATTCAAAAAATGGAGTTGAAAAGCGGAGGGGTGTATGTAGGTCGCGATCTTTTGCGAAGTGGTGTTGATATTGGCTTGAATGAACAGTTTGCGTTTGAAACAGAATTGGCACCCTATACGGCTTTGATATTTAAGATTAAGGAATGATACGATTACGTTTTTTGTACAGTTGTTTGATCGTGGCGGCTTTGTGGAGCTGCGCGGAAAAAGAACGCGTGGCCCAATGGCCGCACGGAGTAAACTACGAGGTGTTTGTACTTTCTTTTGCCGATAGCAATGGCGATGGCAAAGGCGACTTCAACGGACTAACTGCCAAACTGGATTACCTGCAAGAGTTGGGTGTGGGTGGTATCTGGCTGATGCCGATTATGCCTTCACCTACCTACCACAAATACGATGTGACCGATTACAAAGACGTGCACCCCGACTACGGCACGCAAGAGGACTTTAAGCGTTTTGTTGCCGAGGCGCACAAACGCAACATCAAAGTGTTGGTAGATCTCATTTTGAATCACACAGGCTACGAGCATCCCTGGTTTCAGAGTGCTATCAAAGGTAAAGACAGTCCCTACCGCGACTATTACGTGTGGGCAAAGAAGGATTCCATCCGCAACCAGATTGCCAAGAAGGCAGTGTCTTTAGATTCTGATAACATCACACAATGGCACCCGGTGAATGGCGACACGCTGTCCGAACATTATTACGGTTTCTTCTGGGGTGGTATGCCCGATCTGAATTTCGACAATCCCAAAGTAAAGCAAGAGTTTGTTGACATCGGTAAGTTCTGGTTGGCCGATATGAATGTAGATGGCTTCCGCCTGGATGCAGCCAAGCATATTTTCCCAACAGAGCGTGCAGCCGATAACCATGCCATTTGGGTGTGGTTCCGAGAAGAAATGCAGAAGATAAAACCTGATGTATACCTGGTTGGCGAAGTATGGTCGAAAGCAGAAGAAGTAGCACCTTACCTGAAGGGCTTGCCCGCCTTGTTTAACTTTGATTTGGGCTATGCCATCACACACCTGGTGCAGGCGGGCAAAGACACGACCGGTTTTGTAGAAAATTACAAAAAGATCATCGACTACTACAACGCATCCACTTCCGATTACATAGACGCCACGTTTCTGAAAAACCACGACCAGAACCGGATATTGAGTGAATTGGGTGATGATGAATCGCGGGTGCGGCTGGCTGTGTCTATACTGATGACGCTGCCCGGCACACCTTATGTATACTATGGCGAGGAAATCGGGATGAAAGGCATGAAACCCGATGAATACATACGCGAACCCTTTCTGTGGGACGTGGCCGGTAAAGACCCCATGCAAACAAAGTGGGAGGAGCCCCGCTATTCTACGGACGCCACGGTGAAACCATTGAAACAACAAAAAAGTGATCCCCAGTCGTTGTATCATTTTTACAAAAACTGGATCGCCTTCAGAAAGAGCAGCCGGGCGCTTACCTATGGGGCTTTAGAACTTTCTCCTGTAAAGGGAGGCGAGATTGTCAGTTTCTACCGGGTAGACGGAGATGAAAAGTGGTTGGTGATTCACAATATAGCCGATGTGGAAATTACGTTGCCGTTGCCTGACGGTTATGCCAACGTGGTCTACACTACGCATCCGGAAGCGGTAATCAAAGAAAACGGGGTGGTGCTGCCGGCCCGGTCGTCATTTGTTTTAGCGAACTAAATAAACATGAGCGGAAAAGCGAGAGTAATTATCGAGAACATTCAGCCCGTTGTAGACGGGGGGTTATATCCAGCAAAGCGAACCGAAGGCGAAAGTGCCCGTATTACCGCTGCCATATTTGGCGATGGGCACGATCACATCCGCGCGCATGTAGTTTGGAAGCACGAATCCGAGAAAGACTGGCAGCGCCTGGAGATGCAGCCCACTTTCAATGACGAATGGGCAGCCAGCTTCCCAACATCAAAGAAAGGTTTGTATTCGTTTTATGTAGAAGCGTGGATCGACCACTTCGATACCTGGTACGATGGCTTTCGCAAAAAAGCACAGGCGCGGGTAGAAGTACAAGTAGAGCTGATGGAAGGTGTCGCCTTCCTGAAACAGTTGGCGAAAGGCAATAAACGCATGCTCGAGTTGGCCGACTTTCTATCTGATAGCAAGAACTACAGTGCAGCCATTGCCAAGGTACAGAGCGATGAGTTTGCGGCCATTGTGCACAATAATCCATTGATCGAGAACGCCACTCAGTCTGCTACTTACCAGATATTATCCGAAACAAAGCGTGCACGTTACAGCACGTGGTACGAATTCTTCCCCCGGTCCAGCTCGTTGGAGCCTGGCCGCCATGGCACCTTCCGCGACTGTATCAAACTATTGCCCCGCGTAGCCGCTATGGGTTTCGATGTGTTGTACTTTCCACCCATTCATCCCATCGGTAAAGTCAACCGGAAGGGGAAAAACAACAGTGTGAGGTCCGAGAAAGGAGAACCCGGCTCGCCCTGGGCCATTGGCAGCGATGAAGGCGGACACAAGGCTGTTCATAAGGAATTAGGTACGTTAGAAGACTACAAGGAACTGATCGCGCAGGCAAAAAAGCTGGGTATAGACATTGCGCTCGATCTGGCGTTTCAATGTGCGCCCGATCATCCATATGTAAAGGAACATCCCGAATGGTTCAAGCAAAGACCAGACGGTTCGATTCAGTATGCAGAAAACCCTCCGAAAAAATACCAGGATATTTATCCTTTCAATTTCGAGACTGACCAATGGAAAGAATTGTGGGAAGAACTCAAGTCAGTGATTATTTTCTGGGTAGAGCAGGGGGTTACGATTTTTCGCGTGGATAATCCGCACACCAAACCCATACCATTCTGGCAGTGGGCCATTGGCGAAGTGCACAAGCAGTACCCTGACGTCATATTTTTATCGGAGGCATTTACGCGCCCCAAAATCATGGCTTCCCTGGCGAAGGTGGGCTTCACACAATCCTACACGTACTTTACCTGGCGCAATACCAAACAGGAGATCATCGATTATGTGAATGAACTGGTGAATAGTCCCTCACGAAACTACTTCCGTCCGAACTTCTGGCCCAACACACCTGACATCTTGCCTTACCACCTGCAACACCAGGGCGAAAACATTTTTATCATTCGTTTTGCGCTGGCAGCCACACTCTCGTCCAACTATGGCATGTATGGCCCTGCCTACGAGTTTTATGAAAATGTACCCATAGAAGGGAAGGAGGAGTATTTTAATTCTGAGAAATACGAAATCAAAAACTACGACTGGAAGCGCACCAACCGCATGACGGACATCATTGCAATGGTGAACCGCTTCAGAAAAGAAAACGAAGCGCTGCAAACTACATGGAACACCGTGTTTTGCCCAGTAGAAAACAATCAGTTGCTGGCCTTCGTGAAAGTAACGCCCGATCTCTCGAACTGCATCCTTGCCGTGGTTACCTTAGATGCACACCACCCGCAGGCGGGCTATGTCGGCTTACCCAAAGAATTATTGAAGTTGGGCGACAAGGTGAACGTTAAATTGCACGACCTGATGACAGACGAACACTACACGTGGACGCAGGAGTGGAACTACGTAAACCTGAATCCGCATAAGATGCCTTTCCATCTGTTCCGGTTATCTATTCAAGAATCGAACATGTAACGCATGGCTGCCCTGAAACACAACGACCCGCTTTGGTTTAAAGATGCCATTATCTACGAGGTGAGCGTACGTGCCTTTTACGACAGCAATGGCGATGGCATTGGCGACTTCCAGGGATTAATAGAAAAAATGGACTACTTGGAGGACCTGGGCATTAACACCCTCTGGCTGCTTCCGTTTTACCCATCTCCTTTGAAAGACGATGGCTTTGATGTGACAGAGTATTGCGACATCCATCCCGACTATGGCACCCTGGCCGACTTCAAAGCATTTTTGAAAGAAGCCCACCGCAGAGGCATTCGTGTGATCACCGAGCTGATACTTAATCACACTTCCGATCAGCACCCGTGGTTTCAAAAGTCGCGCAAAGCGCGGGCAGGTTCGCGTTTCAAAGACTATTATGTGTGGAGTGCCACACCCGACAAATACCGCGATGCGCGCGTATTACTTTCTGCCAACGAATCGTCCAACTGGTCGTGGGACAATGAAGCGAAGTCTTACTATTGGCACCGCTTTTACCGGCACCAGCCCGAGTTGAATTTTGAAAACCCGGAAGTGCAACTGGAGATGATCAAAGTGGCCGATTTCTGGATGAAGATAGGAGTGGATGGATTTCGCCTGTCATCCATTGCCTTTTTGTTCGAAGAGGAGGGAACGGGTTGCGAGAATTTGCCACAGACGCATGCCTTCTTGAAGAAACTCCGTTCGCACATCGACCGCGAATACAAAGACCGCATACTGATTGCTGAAGCCAACCTGTGGCCCGAAGACGCGGCCTCTTACTTTGGCGAAGGCAAAGAATGCCACATGAACTTCAATTACCCGCTTACGCCCCGTTTATTCCTGGGCTTGCGCACAGAAGACAGCTATCCCATTATCGACATCATGGAGCAAACCCCTGCGTTGCCTCCCAACAGTCAGTGGGCACTGTTTCTTCGCAACCACGATGAGATTGGGTTGGAGATGGTAACAGAAGAAGAGAAGGACTATCTCTTCAAAGCCTATGCCACCGATCCGCACACCAAACGGAACCTGGGCATCAACCGAAGACTGGCACCGCTGTTGAACAACGACCGCAGGAAGATGGAGCTGCTGCACACGCTGCTGTTCTCCTTACCCGGCACACCCGTGTTGTATTATGGCGATGAAATTGGCATGGGCGATAACATCTACTTAGGCGATCGTTTCGGGGTACGTACCCCCATGCAGTGGAACATGAATCTGAATGCGGGATTCTCAGAGGCTAATCCACAGAAACTATATTTGCCTGTGGTGAGCGATCCCGTGTATCGGTACGAATCGGTGAATGTAGCGACACAGGAAGAAAATCCTTCTTCTTTGATCTGGTGGTTGAAGAACACCATCGCCATGCGCAAACGCCTTCAGGTGTTTGGCCGTGGCGATATGAAATTTGTGGAGAGCAGCAACGCCAAGATTTTGTCTTTCGTGCGCACTTTTCAAGATCAGCGCGTGGTCGTAGTGGCCAACCTATCGCAGTTTTCGCAGGCCACCACACTCGACCTTTCCGAATACAAAGATTGCGATATCACTGAAGTCTTCAGCCAGAACCGATTCCGGTCGGTGGATGAAAGCGAATACAGCATCACGTTAGGCCCTTACGGCTACTTCTGGTTTCAGGTGGATAAGAGCGAGTCGAAAGAGACGGGCTCAGGAGGCAGCGAACTGGCATTGTTAAAGACGGGTGTATCGTGGGAAAAGATATTCAACAACTACAACGAAGTACGCACCTTCGAGAGAAAGCTCTTGCAACCCTTCATGAAGAAGTGCCGGTGGTTTGGTGGCAAAGCCAAAAACATCAGCAAGGTGGGAGTACACAAAGTGATTCCGTTGAAAGTAGAAGGTACCATGCACTTCCTCACCATCATTGAAGTGCACTACGTGCAGCGCTTGCCTGAGTTGTATTTTCTGCCGATGACGTTTGTAACCACCGATACCATTTTCGAGCGCATAGAATACACGCCTCAAAGCGTGGTGTGCCGAGCAGAAATTCAAGGACAGGTGGGTTTTGTGATCGACAGCAGTTACGACCGCATTTTCCGCGACTACCTGTTCACCAGCATGGCACGCGAAGTGCGATTGAAAGATGGAGAGGATACCCTTGAGTTCCATTCCGGAGTGTACACCAAGCTCGATCCCGATAAGGTGGAGTCGAAGATTCTGAAAGCCGAACAAAGCAATACATCCATCATCTACAACGATCAGTACTTCTTCAAATTCTACCGAAAGATTGAGAAAGAAATCAACCCCGATCTGGAGATCGTTCGTTTCTTGTCGGAAGCAACAAGTTTCCGCAACGCCCCCCGTTATGCCGGCAGCATTGAATGCAGGGAGGCAGACGGAAGCACCTTTGTATTGGGACTGCTGCAGGAAAAAGTAGACAACCAGGGAGATGCGTGGGTGATGACCACCGACTCCATCGGCCGTTTCTACGAGCGTGTGATGACGGGGGCCAAGAAAGAAAAATTGCCGAAGTTGGTGAATAAGCCGGCCATCACCTTCGAGGAAGCACCAGAGCTGATACAAGAATTTATCGGTCGTGGCTTTTACGAGCGTGTGGTGCGTCTGGGCCAACGTACGGCTGAGATGCACCTGGCACTGGCCTCAGATAAATCGAACCCCGCTTTTGCACCAGAGCCGTTTACACCCAACTACCAACGCGCGGTGTATTCATCGCTGCGAAAGCTGGTGCGCGACCGGTTCAAGCTGCTCGAACAAGCTTTGCCCAAGCTAAGCCAGGAAACCAAAGAGCTGGCCAAACAGGTGCTCGCCATGGAGGATGCTATCCTTGAATGCTTCAGCGAGATCTATCAACTGCGCATCAATGCGGTGAAAACGCGCATTCATGGCGACTACCATCTGGGCCAGGTGTTGTTTACCGGGAAAGATTTCATCATCATCGATTTTGAGGGAGAACCCGGCTTTAGCTTTAGCGAGCGCAGGCTGAAGAAAAACCCCTATAAAGATGTGGCAGGTATGATGCGTTCGTTCCACTATGCCGCCTTCGGCAAAATATTGCTGAACGAAAACTACCGGGAGCGAGACCTGGAATTTTTGGAACAATGGGCCGAACAGTGGCAGCACTACGTGAGCCGGTTTTACCTCGGTGCCTATATGGATAAGATGGGTATGGGTAACAAATTGCCCTACGAAGATGATGTGTTGATTCGCACCTATCTGATCGAAAAAGCCATTTACGAACTGGGGTACGAACTGAACGGTCGTCCCGATTGGGTAAATATCCCCCTGCGCGGCATCCATTATTTAATGAACCGCTACTTTCAGGAAAAAGAAGAACGGAAAGAAAACAAGAAAGGCAAATAGCACACGTAAACCCAAACCACACCATGGGAAAGAAGGCCACTGCGAAGACAACCAGGGAAGAAGCCAGCTTCTCACTGCTCACCGATTTTGATATTCACCTCTTCAAAACAGGTAAGCACTTTAAGCTTTATGAAAAGCTGGGCGCACATCCGCAAGGTGATAACGGAACCTACTTTGCCGTGTGGGCACCGAATGCCCGCGAAGTATCGGTGATTGGCAACTTTAATCATTGGAACAGTGGCCAACACAAACTGAATCCGCGGTGGGATGAATCTGGAATTTGGGAAGGATTCTTTCCATCGATCCACAAAGGGGAGGTGTATAAATACGCCATCCACTCCAACACAGGCGAGTACTTGGAGAAGGCAGATCCATTTGCCGCTTACGCGGAAGTGGCACCTAACACGGCTTCGATTGTTTGGAGTGCCGAATACAATTGGAAAGATGGCGTGTGGATGAACGACCGTAAAAAAGACCTCACGAAAGGCAAACCTTATTCCGTGTACGAGGTGCATTTTGGCAGTTGGCGCAGAAAGATGGAGGAAGGCAACCGGTCGCTTTCCTATGCCGAAATGGCTAAGGAACTGGTGGCTTATGTGGCCGACATGGGCTTTACCCATGTGGAGTTTTTGCCGGTGATGGAGCATCCGTTTTTCGGGTCGTGGGGTTACCAACTCACAGGCTACTATGCGCCCACCAGCCGCTATGGCTCACCAGAAGAGTTCATGGCATTGGTAGACGCGTTTCACCAGGCCGACATTGGCGTGATCCTCGATTGGGTGCCGTCCCACTTTCCAGGCGATGCACATGGACTGTATAAATTCGATGGCACCCATTTGTATGAACATGCCGATCCACGCAAGGGCTTTCACCCCGACTGGAGTAGCTACATTTTTAACTACGGCCGCAACGAAGTGCGCTCCTTCCTCATCAGTAACGCCTGCTTCTGGTTGGAACGTTACCACATAGACGGCTTGCGGGTGGACGCAGTGGCTTCCATGTTGTACCTCGACTATTCGCGCAAAGAAGGCGAGTGGATACCCAACGAGTACGGAGGCCGCGAAAACCTGGAAGCCATTCACTTTCTGAAAGAATTCAACGAAGTAGTGTACGGTAATTTCCCTGATGTAGTAACCATTGCCGAAGAGTCTACCGCATGGCCTGGCGTTTCGCGACCCACCTACCTGGGCGGGTTGGGCTTTGGCCAAAAGTGGATGATGGGGTGGATGCACGACACCTTGCAGTACTTCAAGAAAGATCCGGTACACCGCAAGTATCATCAAAATGATATTACGTTCAGCATCATGTATGCCTTTACGGAGAACTTCATGCTACCGCTGTCGCACGATGAGGTGGTGCATGGCAAAGGCTCTCTGTTTGGACGTATGCCGGGCGATGAATGGAGAAGGTTTGCCAACCTGCGGCTTTTGTTTGCCTACATGTTTACCCACCCAGGCACGAAGTTGCTGTTCATGGGCGGTGAATTCGGACAGGCCGATGAATGGAACCACGACAAGAGCCTCGACTGGCACCTGTTGCAATATACGCCCCATAAAGGAGTGCAGGATGTAGTGAAGGCGTTGAACGCCCTCTACAAAACAGAGAAAGCTTTGCACGAATTCACGTTCGATGACCGCGGCTTTGAGTGGATAGATTATTCCGACCGCGAGAACAGCGTGGTTTTATTTATGCGCAAGGCCAGTGATAGCCGGGAGAACCTGATCGTGATTTGCAACTTTACGCCTGAAGTTCGCCACGACTACCGTATTGGCGTACAAGTACGCGGTCACTACAAAGAGATATTCAATTCAGATGATTTGAAATTTGGCGGCAGTGGCGTGCTGAACCAGGGGCTTCTAACCACCAAGCCGGTCAAGTATCACCAACGCGACTATTCATTTACGCTTACATTGCCACCGCTGGCCATTTCTATCATGAAATTACACGAACAAGACAAGGAGTTTGATCTGGAGTAGCACATGCCTGACAAGAATTCGAACCACTACATCTGTATACATGGCCATTTCTATCAGCCTCCGCGCGAAAATGCGTGGCTGGAAGTAATAGAAGTACAGGATTCCGCCCATCCTTACCACGACTGGAACGAGCGTATTACGGCCGAATGTTACGGCCCCAATGCTGCCTCGCGCATCCTCGATGAAAACAGGGTGATCAAGAACATCGTGAACAACTATGCCCGCATCAGCTTCAACTTCGGGCCCACGCTGCTGTCGTGGATGGAAGTGAACGACAAGGAGACGTACGAGGCCATCCTGGAGGCCGATCGCCAGAGCATGAAATATTTTTCCGGGCACGGCTCAGCCATGGCGCAGGTCTACAACCACATCATCATGCCCTTGGCCAACCATAGGGACAAGGAAGCACAGGTGATTTGGGGCATCCGCGATTTTGTGCATCGCTTTAATCGTTTACCGGAAGGCATGTGGCTGGCCGAAACGGCTGTGGACTATGAAACGTTGGAGTTGCTGGCGGAAAATAATATCAAGTTTACCGTGCTGGCACCGCGGCAAGCCAAAGCCGTGCGTGCTGCCGGCAAGGCGGAGTGGATGGAAGTGAATGACCGCACAATCAACACGCGTAAAAGCTACGTATGTAAACTGCCTTCTGGCAAGACCATCACGCTCTTCTTTTACGATGGCGACATCTCGCAATCGGTGGCGTTCAATGGCTTGCTGAACGATGGCAGGCGCTTTGCGGAATCGTTGATGCAAAGTTTTCAGCCGGGCGAGACAGGCCCCCAACTGGTGCACATTGCCACCGATGGCGAAACCTACGGCCACCACCACAAGCATGGTGATATGGCCCTGGCTTTCTGCATCGACTACATTGAGAAAAACCCCCAGGTAAGGCTGACCAACTATGCCCAATATGCCGCCCTCTTCCCGCCTACGGAAGAAGTACAGATCATAGAGAACAGCTCGTGGAGTTGTGTGCATGGCGTGGAGCGCTGGCGCAACAACTGCGGCTGCAACACCGGTGGCAAGCCGGGCTGGACACAGGCCTGGCGGCAACCTCTTCGCGATTCGCTCGACTGGCTACGCGACACCATTGCCGAGTTGTTTGAGCGCGAAGGTTCGCAGTTTTTAAAAGACTGCTGGAAGGCACGCAACGAATACATCGATGTGGTGCTGCGCAGAAATGACGACAGCGTGAGAAGATTTTTACGCGACCACGTAACCGGAGATGTAAACAGCACACAGGTGCTGCGACTGATGGAGATGCAACGCCACGCCATGCTGATGTACACAAGCTGTGGGTGGTTCTTCGATGAGATTTCAGGCATTGAAACAACGCAGGTGTTGCAATATGCTTGCCGTGCCATCCAGTTAACCCGGCAGTTAACCGATGTGGACGTTGAACAGGAATTTTTAAACCGGTTGCAGTCTGCACCCAGTAACATTCCTTCTCTGGAAAATGGAGCTCAGGTGTACCGCAGGTATGTAACACCCTCGAAGATCAACTTGCAGCGGGTAGGTATGCACTATGCCGTTTCTTCTATTTTTGAAGAAGAGCCGGAGTCGCTGCCGTTGTTTAACTATGCGGCCAGCAACGATTTCTTTTTGAAGAAGGAGGCGGGTGAACAGAAACTGGTATTGGGCATCACGAAAGTGCGTTCGTTAGTCACACGTTCAGAAAAGAAGTTTGCTTTTGCCGTGGTCTGTATTGGCGTACACAACATCATCGGTAACATTTCGCTCGACATGGAGCCCGATAAATTTGCGAGTATGCAGTTCCGCATTACCAGTGCTTTCGAAGAAGGAAGGCTGGGCGATGTGATCGGTATTATGCAAACTTACTTTGGACCCGATAAATACACCATCTGGCAATTGTTTAAAGACGAGAAGCGTAAAATCCTCGACCAGATTGCCCAGCAGCGTTTGGAAGAGTTGGAAGAGTCGTTGCGCAGAGCCTATAACCGCGATTACCCATTAGTGAATGCATTGGCTACCAACGACATTCCGGTGCCCAATGCTTACCGGGCAACGTTCGAGTATATTTTAAACATCGACCTGGTGCGTTCTTTCCAATCCGATAAAATCAATATCAAGGCGCTGGAGCGAATTCTGGGCGAGATGGAGCGGTGGAACTTGCGCATTGAAGATCCAGACAAAGTATCGCGCTTGGCAGGAGAGGCCATCTTTAAAGAGTTGAAACGCATCCGTAACGAACGCGAAAATGCGAGACGACTGCAACGATTAAACCGCTTGTTCCCGTTGATGGCCAAGTTTAAACTTGATCCGAACCTTTACCAGGTGCAAAACCTCTTCTTCGAGATTTCGGTAGAGAACAGCGCTAAGCAAGATGAACTACCTGCCGACTGGCAAGAGCAATTTGCTATGCTGGGCAGCAACCTGGGGGTGAAGGTAGCTACCTGATGGCTGCAACTACCGTATTCTTTCAAAAAGATCTCAGCCCACCATACTTTCTGTAACCACTTCTATGTGCGGTGTCATCACTACCTGCGCGCGCACCGATTTGGTAATCAGGCAAGCGGCCTCGGCTTTCTGTAACACCTTCAAAGCGCGATCGCGGTCTTTCTCATCGCGAATCTTAACAACAGGCTCCAGCAATACTTCGGTCATCATGAACTGATTGTCCTGCTTGTCTAATTTGCCTTTGGCTGAACATTCAAATGATGTAAAGTCGAGATGCGAGTTTTCTGCTACTGCCAAAAAGGTAGTCATGAGGCAACTGCTGATAGCGGCCGTGAATAAATGCTCGGGCGACCAGATGCCAGCAATGCCTTTGGGGAATTCCGGAGGTGTAGCCACTTCAATACAACCGTTGGAGGATGTTGGATTTTTTAACTCAGGCGAGCAAAGCATGCCCCTGCGGTCGCGGTGCCACGCGAGGTCTACCCGGTAATAGTGTGGGTCCATGGTACTACGGTTTAGAAGTCATTTTCTTACGGAGCGTGCTCAAACCAAAGGGCAGGTAAAGCGGGCAAACACTTACCAGGCTGGTGAGGATGAAAACAGCCGCCAATGCCAGCAGCACAATGGCCACAGTGCCACTAATGATGTTTGTAAAATAGAGCGTTGCAATTACTACCGCAAGGAGCACACGCACCATGCGGTCGATAGTTCCCATGTTCTTTTTCATTGTTGTTAGATTTAGCTGTGAATGGCGATCAAATCATTGTCAGGATCGCGCCAGCTAAGGTAACAGGTTGCCTCCTGCACGTTGGTGACTCACGTCACAAGGGGAAACTGAGTTTTGTCAGGATATTACTTCTGCACTCGCTCAATTTCGCGCAGGTTTTCCATCTTCTTGTTGCGCAAGAATCCGTTGATGTCTTCGAAGTGCTCGCGAATGCGTTTGTTACCAAACTCAAACACTTTAGAGGCCAGTCCGTCTAAGAAGTCGCGATCGTGCGATACAAGAATCAAGGTGCCATCGAAATCGCGCAGCGCTTCCTTCAAAATATCTTTGGTCTTGATGTCCAGGTGGTTGGTAGGTTCGTCCAGAATCAGCAGGTTCACGGGCTGCAACAAAAGCTTGATCATGGCCAGGCGGGTTTTTTCTCCACCGGAAAGTACTTTCACTTTTTTGTCGATGGTATCGCCACCAAACATAAAGGCACCCAGGATGTCTTTGATTTTTGTGCGGATATCGCCCTGTGCAATCTGGTCGATGGTTTGAAACACCGTGAGTTCTTCATCGAGCAGCGAAGCCTGGTTCTGCGCGAAGTAGCCGATCAGTGCCCCGTGGCCCAACTGGCATTTGCCTTCAAAATCAATTTCGCCCATGATGGCTTTCACCAACGTGGACTTACCTTCACCATTCTTTCCTACAAACGCCACCTTGTCGCCACGGGCAATGGTGAGCGAAGCATCTTTGAATACAACGTGATCGCCATAGCGTTTCGTCATGCCTTCCACAATCACGGGGTAGTTGCCCGACCGAGGGGCAGGAGGGAACTTCAGGTTCAATGCGGAAGAGTCTACCTCATCTACCTGTACCAGTTCCATCTTCTCCAGCATCTTCACCCGCGACTGTACCTGCAGGGTTTTGGAATACGTGCCTTTAAATCGTTCGATGAAAGCGGTAATGTCTGCAATCTCTTTTTGCTGATCGTCATAATGCTTCTGCTGCTGCTCGCGTCTTTCTTTGCGCAACTGCAGGTAGTGCGAGTAGTTGGTTTTGTAGTCGTAGATGCGCCCCATGGTAATTTCAATGGTGCGGTTGGTCAGGTTGTCTACAAACATCTTATCGTGACTGATTACAATCACAGCCTTGGCACTGTTCTTCAGAAAGTCTTCCAGCCATTGCACCGACTCAATGTCGAGGTGGTTGGTAGGTTCATCCAGCAGAATAAGATCAGGTTTTTGCAGCAGTATTTTGGCCAACTCAATGCGCATGCGCCAACCCCCGCTGAACTCGTGTGTGGGGCGGGTGAAGTCGCTGCGTAAGAAGCCCAGCCCCAGCAGCGTTTTTTCTACTTCCGCATCAAAATTGGTTTCTTCAATGGAATAATATTTCTCGCTCAGTTCAGAAACCTGCTCGATGATTTTGGCATACTCATCCGATTCGTAGTCGGTACGGGTTTCCAATTGTTGGTTCAGCTCATCAATCTGCTTTTTCATGTCCAGAATTTTCGAGAAGGCTTTGGAAGCTTCTTCAAAAACATTGGCGTCATCTTTCGTAAGCAAGTGCTGGGGCAGGTAAGCAATCACCGCGTCTTTGGGTGCAGATACTTTGCCGCGCGTGGCTTTGGCTACTCCGGCAATAATTTTAAGCAGGGTGGATTTGCCCGCCCCGTTTTTGCCCATAAGGGCGATGCGATCGTTTTCGTTGATGTTGAAAGTGATGTCGCTGAACAGGGTGGAACCGCTGAATTCCACAGAAACCGCGTCTACAGAGATCATGAATGGTAAAAATAAGCCGCAAAAGTACGGATATTTTAGATCAGCAGCAGGGTGCGTTCCTAAAATTGCTAGCAAACAGATGCCCCTGAACTCATTGGGGATGGAGGCACTCTGTGGTCTATTCCTTATCATTGCGGCCATGAATCGCGTTCAATTGGGTGGCCTGATGCTTTGGCAATTTCCAAACTGGCAAACCATGCCGGGATTGGTCCACTTTGTTTCCGACCGGCAATCGGGGGGGGCGGGAAATGAGTTTACGCTGAGTCTATCCAGCACGCCCGACAAAGAACAAGTGCGCAGCAATCGGGCACGCGTGGCAAAAGCTCTGGGCCTGGCCGCCCATCGCCTCTACTTTCCTTCACAGGTTCATGAAACCAAAGTAGTGCGCGTATCTTCAAATACCACTTCGGAAGATTTATTGAATACCGATGCGCTGATCACCAACGAGCCAGGGATAGGGATCGCTGTCATGTCGGCCGACTGCGTACCTATTTTGTTGTACGATCCACGCCACCGGGCGGTGGGTGCAGTGCACTCCGGCTGGCGCGGTACCGTGGCACATATTTTAACGAAGACGCTGATGGCCATGCAATCGGCATTTGGTACGCAAGGAAAAGACTTGCGAGCCGCGATTGGTCCTTCGGTATCGGAGGTGAACTATGAGGTGGGCATTGAAGTGGTGCGGGCCGTAGAGGCAGCATTCAGTGAAAGTAATTCGTTATTGGTTCGGCAACCGAACGGTAAAGCGCGCCTCAATTTGTGGAAGGCTAATATACTGCAACTGGAACAGTTTGGTGTATTGCAGGAGCACATTACCCTGGCCAATCTCTGCTCAATAAGCAATAATCAATATTTTTTCTCAGCCCGAAAGGGTGACAGTGGCCGTTATGCCGCTGGCTTAGCTTTAGTTTAAAAAAGATGTCATCCCTTCGCGCACAACAGGTTACCATCAGCAAAGGCGAGCGACAGGTGCTCCGCGAGGTGAGCTTGCAGTTGGAGGCCAACCGCAAAGTGGCCCTGGTGGGCGAAACCGGTTCGGGCAAAAGCACGCTGCTGCGCACGTTGGCCGGGCTGGAACAACCCCATGCGGGGGAAGTTTGGTTGGGACGTGAAAAAATAAAAGGTCCGGCAGATACGCTGGTGCCCGGCCATCCCAAAATTGCCTACCTGTCGCAGCATTTTGAACTACCCAGGTTTGTGCGGGTAGAGCAGGCGTTGGACTATGCCAATCGGTGGAGCGAAACGGAGGCGCAACAACTTTATGAAGTTTGCCGGATCGATCACCTCATGAGCCGCAAAACAGATCAACTTTCCGGGGGCGAAAGGCAACGCGTGGCTTTGGCACGTTTGCTCAGCACGGCACCCGAATGGCTGCTGCTGGACGAGCCCTTCTCTAACCTCGACCGGCTGCATAAAATGATGCTGAAACAAGCTTTGGTGGAAATCACTTCCCAATGGAACATCAGTTGTGTGCTGGTTTCGCACGAGCCAGCCGACACCCTTTCGTGGGCCGATGAATTGTTGGTGATGAAGGAGGGAACGCTTCTTCAACAAGACACCACGCTGCAGGTTTATCGTTATCCGGCAGATAATTACGTAGCCGGTTTGCTGGGCAGTTTCACCGCACTGTCTGAAGCAGGCAGAAAGGATTTTGGGATTTCGGATAACAGACTTTTTTTTCGACCGGAAGATTTTTACATCGCTGCCGAAGGTGTGCCTGGAACGGTAATTGAAGAAATATTTTATGGCGGCTACGCGGAGACGGTGATCGATTGTGCGCACGATCGGGTAACCACACGTACAACACCTGGGCAAGTACAAACCGGCCAGAAGGTGTATGTGCAGTTACGGTGAGCAGGCCTCTAAACAGACGGCCGTACATCCATTCATCTAAAACTTTTTACCTTTAGCCCCGTATCCATGTTCTGATGAAAGATCCGCTGAAGCGCATCACGTTGGTTTTTGCACTGGTAGCTCTGTTGCCGGTAGCCTTTCTCGTTTACGAATTCAGTCAGCTGAATAAACAGGAAGAGATGGTGCGCCAGACTTTTAAGAGCCAGTTAGATGCCATTCTTTTTTCTGTCAACCAATATTCTGATGATGTGGTGAGCGGGTGGGCGAATCGTGTAAGGCAGGAGTTGATCTATCTGCCAGATTCAGCGGCTGTTTTTTCCAAGAGGCTGCAAACCATCATCACGCAGGCGTCCATTGTTCCTTATGTTTATTTCACCGATCTCAACGGGCAGTCAATACTTATTCCAGTAGATGGCCTTACTGGCTCAAGTGGCATTCAGGAACAACTTGACCTCGCATCGAAGCAAGAGCGGCCTATGCTCGAGCGATTGATTCAATACGAAGAAGCCGGCTTCCGCAAGATGAACCCGGTGGGGCAAATCGATCATTACATTCCTGTGTTCTTTGCGTTGGGGAAAAACAACAGCGGCTACCGCATAGGGGCTTTGCTGCTGAATGAAAAGGCATTTATTACCGATAACCTGTCGCAAAAGATGCTGAAGACCTCGCAAGAGAAATTTGTGCTATCCGTACTGCGCGACCGCGATGATTCGGTGGTGTACACTACAGAACCGACCGCTGACAAAGCGGGGATACAAGAGACCGCCCGTCTTTTCAAAGGCGATATGCATCTCTCGGAACTGTGGGTACTGCCCGACCATTACCTGGGTATTGCTTTGAAAGGCACCTCTATTGAGCAACTGGCCGCAGAGCGCACCCAAACCACTCTTGCTTTGTTATTGGTGCTCACCTTGCTGTTGGCAGGGGGCCTGCTGTTTCTGTACCGCAACGTGAGGCGCGAGATGGCGTTGTCGCGGGCGAAATCAGAATTTGTGTCGAATGTTTCGCACGAAATACGTACCCCTTTGTCGTTGATAGGCATGTTTGCCGAAACGCTGGAAGCAGGCCGCGTTACTTCTGAGGAAAAAAAGAAAGAATATTACCAGATCATCAGCAAAGAAACCATGCGATTGACCCGCATCGTTAACCGCATACTGAACTTTTCGCAGTTGGAAGCAAATCGCAAGAATTTCCACATGAGTCCGGTGCAGTTAAACGACCTGTGCGCGGAAGTACTGACCAATTACAACGATCACCTGAAAGAGAAGGGATTTGAAGTGATTTACAAACCCGGAACGCTGCCCAAAATAGAAGGCGACCGCGAGGCCATAGCCGAAGTAATTCTGAACGTGGTAGACAATGCGGTGAAGTACAGCCAGGAGCACAAGCAGATTGTGATAGAAACCGCGCTGAACCATGACGCAGTGCTCATCCGCATCAGCGACAAAGGCATCGGCATCGCCCGCGAACACCACCGCGATATTTTCGAACAATTTTTCCGCGCGCCCCTGGGCGATGTGCACACCACCAAAGGCTCAGGGCTGGGCCTTACGCTAGTGAAAAAAATGATGCAGGCACACGGTGGTGATGTGTGGGTAGAAAGTGAGTTGGGCAAGGGCAGCAGGTTCACCTTACAGTTTCCATTAAATAAAAAACAGAAGCAGCATGGCGCATAGAATTTTGATTGTAGAAGACGAGCCCAACATGCGGCTGGGATTGAAAGACAACCTGGAGTTTGAAGGCTATACCGTAGAGCAGGCCGATAACGGCACTACAGGCTTGGAACGGATACTGGCCCAGAAGTACGACCTGATTCTGATGGACGTAATGATGCCCGGCATGAGCGGGCTTGATGTGTGCCGCAAAGCCCGTGAAAAAGGAGTGGAGTCGCCCATAGTGTTGCTTACTGCGAAAGGAGAGGAGATGGACAAAGTGCTGGGGTTGGAGCTGGGTGCCGATGATTACGTAACGAAGCCCTTCAGCCTGCGCGAACTGTTGGCGCGCATCAAAGCCATTCTTCGAAGGGGCACGTTGAAAAATGAATCGCCCAACCTCACCATCGGAAAGCTAACCGTCAACTTCGATGCCTACACGGCTACTGACCAGTCGGGCGCTGTGCGCATGTCGCACAAAGAGTACGCCATCTTGCAATACCTGCACCAGCGCAAAAACGAAATTGTAACCCGTTACGATCTGCTGCAACAGGTATGGGGTTATGACGAAACGCCCACTACCCGCACGGTAGACAATTTCATTGTGCGCCTGCGTCAGAAAATCGAGACCGATCCCAACGATCCACACATCATCCTCACGGTGCACGGAACCGGCTATAAGTTGGTGCTGTAGGGCCCACCTGGCGGGTTTGTGACATCTTTTTACAATTCCTTACCCCGGCATGACATCGTTTTTTTGGGGTGCCAGTATATTTACGCAGGCATTTGAATGATGAAATACATCCCTGCGACAATCATGAAAAAACTCGTACTATTAATCGGCATTTTACTTGCAGCGCTGGCCATGGCCACTGTGGCACAGGCGGGCAGCGGCACCCGAAAAGTGAATCTGCGCGGCACCTGGAAGTTTATACTGGGCGACAACCAGAAATTTGCGCAGCCCGGCCACAATGATGCTGATTGGGAAGAGATCTACGTGCCTTCGTCCTGGCAAGAGGAAGGTTTTCGCAGGTATCATGGCTATGCGTGGTACCGCACCCGCTTTACCATCGAAGTCACTGACAAAGAATCGCTTTACCTCGAACTCGGTCGCATTGACGATGCCGATGAAGTGTTTATCAACGGTCACCGTATTGGGGGCATGGGAGGTTTCCCTCCCGGCTTCTTTACAGCCCACAGTGTACCACGTACCTATGCCATCCCTGCCGAATACCTGATCAAAGGAAAAAACAATGTCATTGCCGTGCGCGTGTACGATGCGGGCGGTGAGGGAGGCATCTTAGGCCGCGAAGTGAGTATCTTCAGCTATGATGCCCCTTTCGAGAGTGCGCTGCCCTTGATGGGTAACTGGAAGTTTAGACTCGCTGACGATGCGCGTTGGGCTGGTGAAGATTACAACGATGCCGATTGGGATAACATTGTGGTGCCTGCCACCTGGGAAAGCCAGGGCTTCCATACCTACGATGGGTACGCCTGGTACCGCAAGCGCTTTACCTTGCCCGCTACCTATCGCACCACAAATCTGGCACTGCTGTTGGGAAAAATTGACGACATGGATGAAGTCTACGTAAATGGAAAAAGAATTGGCGGCACCGGAGACATAGAAAGGCAATGGGCACGTGATGAAGAGTGGCAAAAGCCGCGCACGTATTTTATACCCGACCAACTGTTGAAACCTGGAAAAGAAAACGTTATTGCCGTGCGCGTGTACGATCAGGGGGGCAATGGAGGCATCTTCGAAGGGCCTACCGTTTTGTTGCCCACCAGCCAATACAAGGAATTCTGGAGAAGATACAAGAGCGAAAATTACAACTCCCTGGATTTTAGCACGTGGTTTGATTGGTAAGTAGTGAAGAAGGATTCGAGAGCTGACGTGAAATGACCATGGATGTAAAAAAACTTTTGATAGGATTGATAACAACGGTAAGTCTCTGTGCAGGTAGTGCAGCAATGGCACAAGACCGGTGGGACAGGGTGTTGAACCTGAGCGGCAAATGGAAGTTTTCAATTGGCGATCGCGCCATGTGGGCCGAACGTTACTACAATGATTCCAACTGGGAAGAAGTGTATGTGCCCGCAAAGTGGGAAGAAGAAGGATTCAACGGATACGATGGCTACGCCTGGTACCGTACTTCCTTTTCAGGCGCGGCTTTAAACAGTGCGGAAGCCAGTTATAGTTTGATGCTGGGCTACATCGATGATGTAGACGAAGTGTACTTGAATGGTAAAAAGATAGGAGCATCCGGTGGATTTCCCCCGCACTACCACACGGCCTACAACGCTTTGCGTACGTATCATTTACCCAAAGAATACATCGACTTCAAAGGACGGAACGTGATTTCCGTGCGCGTGTTCGATGAGGGCCTGGAAGGCGGCATTGTTTCAGGTGATGTCGGCATCTACACCAACCGCACCGACAAAGGGCTGGTGGTGAACCTGCGCGGGGTGTGGAACTTTCGTATCACAGGCAGAAGGAATACGCGCACCCTGGTGCAAGAGAAGGACGTGTTCGACTTAATGCAGGGTAGCAAGGAGGGATGGGAAAAGATATCGGTGCCGGGCCCCTGGGAAAACCAAGGTTTCCACGACTATGACGGCACCGCCTGGTACCACAAAGAATTCCTGGTGCCCAAAGAACTGGCCAATGAAGACCTGGTGCTGTTGTTAGGTAAGATAGACGACAGCGATCGCACTTTTGTGAATGGCAAGTTGGTAGGCGCCATGACCGACCAATGGCAACAGTTGCGGGCATACCCCATACCGGCAGGTACGTTGAAGCCCGGAGCAGTAAACAACGTGGTGATTTTTGTAGACGACCCGCAAGGATTTGGCGGCATTTACGAAGGCCCGGTAGGACTGATGAAACAAACGGAATTTACCCGATACATGCGCTGGAGAGACTGAATCAAAAAGAGCGGAGAATGAAAACACGCTGGAAGCCAAACGAACTGAAGGAAGCCGACCCCATGGTATTGGTAGAAATAGTGAAAGAGTTAGACCAACGGCTGAAGAAAAAGACAGAAGACCTTACCCGTACCCGCCACCGGTTGCAGAAAGCAAGAATCAATGTGCAACGACTGAAGAAGATCATCACTTACCAACGCAACAGATTACTGTTGCTACATGGACAAGTAAACGATGAAGCGGCCCAACAAAACCAGAAGCCAGCTTAAAACCAAGTTCGTTCATCCTTCCGTGGGAATCCATTGGACGCCCGCGCCAAACTGCTTACCTTTCCGATTCTCGATGCAGTGTTTATGTACGATGTAATTGTGATCGGAGTGGGCTCTATGGGTGCGGCTACCTGCTGCGAGCTGGCTAGCCGGGGCGCCAAAGTATTGGGTTTGGAACAATTCAGTATTCCACACGACCAGGGTTCGCATGCCGGGCAAAGCCGGATTATCCGCAAAGCCTATTTTGAACACCCCGATTATGTGCCGTTGTTGGAACGCGCCTATGAAAACTGGCGGGCGCTGGAGCGCGAAACGAGTACACAAGTATATTACCCAACGGGATTGCTTTATGCCGGTACGCCACAAGGCGTGCTGATGGCGGGCGTGGCCGCTTCAGCCGCGCAATATCAAGTGAAAGTAGAACCCTGGACCCACCAGCAATGTAAGGATAAATACCCGGCATTTACCCTGCCCAGCCATTACCAGTTGTTGTTCGAACCCGATGCCGGATTTCTTACTCCAGAGCGCGCCATCTTGCTGTACACAGAACTGGCTATTCACTATGGAGCCGAAATTCACGCCAACGAAGGGGTCATTTCTTGGCAACTGGAAAAGGGGGGCGTTATGGTACGAACGGCCAAAGGTACCTACTACGGCCGCAAGCTGATGCTCAGCAGCGGGGCATGGACGCCTCAGTTACAACCTGCCTTGGCCAATCAATTAAAAGTAACCCGCCAGGTGATTGCATGGGTGAATCCTGTGAAAAACAAACCCGTAGCGTTGGGTCAATTTCCTTGTTGGCTGATCGACCGTGAAGACGGGCCTGGCATGTATTACGGTTTTCCCCAACTGCCCGCAGGGCAATTCGGTGCGCCTATTGGGATGAAGGTAGCCCTTCACTACCCAGGGGAAGTGGTTCACCCCGACAAAGTAAATCGCACGGTGGGTGAGGAAGAGGCCAACTCGCTTTTACACGGATTTCAACAATGGCTTCCAGGCGTGTACCAACGCACACATGCACTGAAAACCTGTCTGTATACCAATACGCCAGATGAAAATTTCATCATCGACCTGGTGCCGGGCACAGAAGGCAGGGTGGCCATAGCGGCCGGCTTCAGTGGCCATGGATTTAAGTTTGCATCGGTGGTGGGAGAGGTGCTGGCCGACCTGGCCCAGGAAGGGGGCACACGCCTTCCCATCGGGTTTCTGAGTTTACAACGCCCGGGTTTACGCTGATGTATTTTTTCGCACTTCCTGTCCCAGCTTTTTCCAATCGAAGCCGGTTTCTTTTCGGTTGTGGTGCAAACCGGGTATCTGAGTGGTGATGAGCAAGGTGGTGCCAGCCACATCGGCACGGTGGTGTTGAGGCAACTGGTGCGGTATGGCCTTGTAGGTGCGGAAACGTGCTTCCGGGAAATGATCTTGCACCGACTTCTTCAGTGCCATCACGTTGTTCATGCCATACATTAACACCATCTCTGGGCGGTATCGTTTCACTTGCGCTAAAAGCGTTTCCATGCGCGGGCTAAATAGCTGTGCTTCGTAGCGGGCTCGTGTTTTCAAAAAAGGCAGCGATGGTACATCCAGCCACCCATAGTACCACGCATGGCTATGGGCAGGCAGCGGGTAGAACACCAACAATGCTTCCAGCCCGGTGGGCGAGGCCAGTTTGCTTTGCTGATAGCTGACAAGGTCGGGAACGGGACGTTGCAGATAACCGTGGCAGAAGGCGGTGAGATTTTTCCAAAAGCCATGGACCACAGGCTGCGGCCCAAACCGGTGTTCATGAAAATTTTCAAACCGTTCTGCGCGGGGTCCCTCGGTACGAAACAATACCTCACGGTACATGGCGCGGATGTCGCACAAGGTAGGGTGGGTAACATCTGCATGGTAGCGCATGAAGTAGTTCAACTTTTCGGCTACCTCTTCGGGAAGATCGCCACCGCTCTCTTCATAGCCCACCAGCCAGAAGCGCGCTTGCCAATGGCCGTACCCGTAGAAATGGGTCATCCAATGTTGAAGAGCTTCTTCCGATATCAGCATAGGATGGTAAGATAGCAAATGTAAATTTGCGACAGCTAAAACTTTACACCATGAACTACTGGCTCGTGAAATCGGAACCGTTCAAATACAGTTGGCAGGAATTCGTGAAGGAGGGCAAAACTTTTTGGGATGGCGTGCGCAATTATGGCGCCCGCAACAATCTGAAAGCGATGCGCAAAGGTGACCGGGTGTTGTTTTACCACAGCAACGAGGGGTTGGCCATTGTGGGCATTGCCGAGGTGGTGAAGGAAGCTTACCAGGATCCGACTACCACCGATGCGAATTGGGTAGTTGTTGACCTGAAGCCCGTAGAAGCGCTGCCGCAGCCTGTTACGTTGGCACAAATCAAGGCCGAGCGCAGTCTACTGAACATGGACCTCGTTCGTCTCTCACGGCTTTCGGTGGGTCGCGTGAAAGAAAGCGAATACAAGAAAGTGCTTGCGTTGGGTGGCATGGGGTAAGGTAGCTGAATGGAATGAGAAGCCTCTCTACTTTGGTCAAGCCTATCAGCCATCGACTTTAAGAGTTGGGTGCCAAGGCGATCCAAGTTGCCAAACTTTGGTATATGATAGTCATGGCAAGGTGATTACTTCAGGTATTATCACTTTAAGATTTCGATGAGAAAGAATGAATTGCTCCCGGCTGCCAGACCAAATCGATCACCGTTTGCTGCGATGGCGTAAATTGAGGCAACAATAGGCCTTGGTAGGAAGGTAGGTGCTTCTGCTTTCTGTCAGTAAGATTCCACTTTCACGGGTAGTTACTTCCGCGCTGGAGAAGTACGCGGGTAACTTGGAGTTAGAAGGGCGCACCCAAAGTGGGTATGTGCTTCCGCTTTTTAAAAGCCAGGGTTGCTAGGCCGTTTCCAGCTTCAACTGCACTTTTTTGTCCAGGTAATCCCACACTAAGCTGGAGGCACCCAATATCGGGGCGGCCTGATTCTCCATGGCCGAAGGCAACACTTTCACCTTGTTGCGGAACAACGGCATCAGGTTTTCCTCCATGTGTCGAATGGTTGGTTTGAAGATCAGGTCTCCTGCCTGGGCAAGTCCACCAAACAGAAAGATTGCCTCGGGGTCGGTGTGCACCACCGTTTCTGCCAACTTCATCCCCAATATACGACCGGTGTATTCAAAACACGCTTTGGCCACAATATCGCCACGCAAAGCGGCTTCGGTAATCATTTTGGTGTTGAGGTCTTCAAAGCTGATGCCGCGCAATTCACTGGGCTCCAGGTGATCGGCCAATAGTTTGTACACGGTGCGCTTGATGCCGGTGGCGGATACATAGGTTTCCAAACATCCGCGCTTGCCGCAATTGCAATAGCGCCCGGTGGGGTTTACAGAGGTGTGGCCTACTTCTCCGGCAATGCCGTGTTTACCATTCAACAACTGGCCGTTGCAAACAAAGCCACTGCCTAAGCCAGTACCCAGTGTAATCACCACAAAGTCTTTCATGCCTTTGGCATTACCGTAAATCATTTCGCCCACGGCTGCGGCATTGGCATCGTTGGTGAGTATGCAGGGTATGTTGAATTCCTTGTGAAACAAATCCGCCAACGGAAGTACGCCTTTCCAACGCAGGTTGGTGGCTTGCTCGATGGTGCCGGTGTAATAGTTGCCGTTGGCAGCGCCCACACCGATGCCTACCAGCTTAGAATCTTTGCCGGCCAGATCAACCGATTCGCGAATGGCATCGGCCATCGCATCAAAGAAATCCTGAAAGTCCTCATAGTCGGTAGTGGCAATGCTGCCCTGGTGCACCACGTTGGCTTCGCGGTCTACAATACCGAATTTCGTGTTGGTGCCGCCAATGTCAATACCCACTGTCAGTTCTCTCATGATCTGTTTTTTAGATGGAAAGAATTTTTGCAATACGCAGCGACTCGCTGTCTATTTCGTGGCGTGTGCTCATAATCATATCGAATGGATTATACACAATCTGGTTGTTGCGTATGCCCACCATCACATCGTTCTCGCCTTTCAGCAAGCCCTCTACGGCCGCAATACCCATTCTGCTGGCCAGCACCCGGTCGAAGTAAGTAGGGGAGCCCCCGCGTTGCAGGTGGCCCAGTATGGTTACTTTGATATCGAAGTAGCTGGAGCGTTCGGCCACCATGCGTGCCAGTTCGTTGGCGCCACCGAGTTTAGAGCCTTCAGCCACCACTACCAAGCTCGACTTGCGGTTGGTCTTTTCACCTTCTGTCAATCGCGCGTACAACTTTTCGAAGTCGGATTCTTCCTCGGGTATAATAATGGCCACGGCACCTCCCGCAATGCCGCTGTTGATGGCGATGTAGCCGGAGTTGCGGCCCATCACTTCAATAAAGAAGAGACGGTTGTGCGAAAGGGCAGTGTCGCGGATTTTGTCGATGGCCTCTACGGCTGTGTTGGTGGCAGTATCGTAGCCGATGGTATAATCGGTACCGGCCAGGTCGTTGTCAATCGTTCCCGGAATGCAGACCGAAGGAATCTGGTGTTCTTCGAAGAACTTATGCAATCCCGTAAAGGTGCCATCGCCACCAATGGCAATCAGCGAGTCGATGCCGTGCTTTTTCAGATTGGCCAGCGCCTTCTGTCTGCCTTCAGGCGTTCTGAATTCTTTACTGCGAGCAGACTTTAAGATAGTGCCACCCCGTTGTATGATGTTGCCCACCGAGCGGGCACCGAGCTTTACGATCTCACCGTCAATCATGCCTTCATAGCCGCGCATGACTCCGTAAATCTCTTTGTTATAATAGATCGCTGCTCTCACCACAGCGCGGAGTGCTGCATTCATTCCGGGGGCATCGCCACCCGATGTAAACACTCCGATTTTCGAAATTTTATTCTCCATTTCGTGAATCGAAGCATCAAAAATAAGGCATCAAACCAACATTCCAAGAATCCCTTCTTTACGCCTTTTTCAATCGTTTGAAATAGTTAATTAGGCCATTGGTGGATGAATCGTGGCTGGTAATTTCTTCTGCTGAACTGAGTTCGGGCAAAATGCGCTTGGCCAACACTTTCCCTAACTCAACACCCCACTGGTCGAAGCTGAAGATGTTCCAGATAGCACCTTGCACAAAGATTTTGTGTTCGTACATAGCGATGAGGCTGCCCAGTGTGAAGGGTGTGAGTTGTTTGAAGAGAATAGAGTTGGTAGGTCGGTTGCCATTGAAAACGCGGTAGGGCAGGTGGAAGGCAATCTGCTCGCTGTCCATGCCCATTTTCTGGAGTTCTTCCTTTACCTGCTCCTCTGTTTTTCCTAACATCAACGCTTCGGTTTGTGCAAAGTAGTTGGAGAGCAGCTTGTCGTGGTGATCGCTCACCGGATTGTGGCTGATGGCTGGTGCAATGAAATCGCAAGGAATCAGTTTCGTTCCCTGGTGAATCAACTGGTAGAACGCATGCTGGCCGTTGGTGCCGGGCTCGCCCCAGATAATGGGCCCTGTTTGATACATCACCGCATCGCCATTCCTGTCGATAGACTTACCGTTGCTTTCCATGTTGCCTTGCTGGAAGTAAGCGGCAAACCGGTGCAGGTATTGATCGTAAGGCAAAATGGCTTCAGAATCCGCATCGAAGAAGTTGGTGTACCAGATGCCCAGCAGCGCCAGTATCACCGGTATGTTTTTATTAAATGGTTCCGACTTAAAATGTTCATCCATGGCATGGGCGCCTTCCAGCAATTGCACAAAGTGATCGTAACCAATGGTAGCCGCAATAGACAACCCGATAGACGACCACAAAGAGTAACGGCCACCTACCCAATCCCAGAACACAAACATGTTTTCGGGCGCAATGCCGAACTTGGTCACCTCTGTGGTGTTGGTAGAAACCGCCACGAAGTGCTTTGCCACGTCACCCTTTTGTTGTGTCTGCTCCAGGAACCAGCGCTTGGCAGATTCTGCATTCGTCATGGTTTCCTGGGTGGTGAAAGTTTTGGAAGCAATGATGAACAGTGTCTCTTCCGCATTCAGTTGCTTCACTGTTTCCGCCAGGTGCGTGCCGTCTACATTCGACACAAAGTGGGGCTGTATGTTTTTCCAATAGGGTTTCAAGGCTTCGGTAACCATTAGCGGTCCCAGGTCGGAGCCGCCAATGCCAATATTCACGATATGTTTGATCGGTTTGCCGCTGAAACCTTTCCAGCTGCCGCTGTGCAACGCCTCGGTAAATTGCTTCATTTGATGCAGCACCTTGTTCACCTCAGGCATCACATCCTCGCCATCTACCAATACCGGTGTATTGGCCCTGTTGCGCAGCGCAATGTGCAATACGGAACGATTTTCTGTGCGATTGATTTTATCACCGCGGAACATGGCGTCAATGGCTTCTCTCAATTCGCATTCTTCTGCCACACCTAACAGCAACTCCAAAGTTTCGGTGTTGATGTTGTTTTTGCTGAAGTCAACCAGGATATCCTTGAACTGCAAATGAAATTTTTTGAAGCGGTCCGGGTCTTCCGCAAACAACTCGCGCAGGTGTGTGGCCTGCATTTCCAGGAAGTGTGCGGTTAACTTCTGCCAGCTTTGTGTTTCGGTGGGGTTGATAGCGGGGAACATAGGTGATCTGAATGGTTTTTATTTCTTGAACTTGCCAACTAGCTGCGCCAGTTTGGCTTCCATGCTTTCTTCAGGTTGTTTTTCTTTTTTGATGGGCTTGCCGGCCGGGCGGGGCGATTCGTTAAAGGGATCGCTTTTCAACGACAGGGCAATGCGCTTGCGGCTCACATCCACTTCCAAAACAGTAACTTTTACTTTTTGCTGCACGGCCAACACTTCTTTCGGATCCTTCACAAACCGGTCGGACAGGTGACTGATGTGTACCAGGCCATCCTGATGTACGCCAATGTCTACAAAAGCACCAAAGTTGGTTACGTTGGTAACAATGCCGGGCAGTTTCATACCCACTTTCAGGTCAGTGATGGCGTGTACGCCTTCCTCAAACTGAAATACTTCAAACTGCTGGCGCGGGTCGCGACCGGGTTTCTCTAATTCCTGCATGATGTCAGCCAGGGTGGGCAAACCAACGGTAGGGCTTACGTATTTCTTCAGATCGAGTTTTTTGCGTAACTCCGCATTGGTCATCAGATCGCGAACGGTGCACTGCAAGTCTTTAGCAAAGCTTTCTACAATAGGGTAGCTCTCGGGGTGTACTGCGCTGGCGTCCAGGGGATTTTCTGAATGACGGATGCGCAGGAACCCTGCACACTGTTCGAATGCTTTGTCGCCCAATCGCGTAACTTTCTTTAGCTCTTGCCGGTTTTTGAATGGCCCGTTTTGATTTCTATAAGCAATGATGTTCTCGGCCAGACCAGGCCCTAAGCCGGAAACGTAGGAGAGCAACTCCTTGCTGGCTGTGTTCACTTCCACGCCTACCGAGTTCACGCAACTCATCACGGTATCATCCAACCCACTTTTTAATTTGTGCTGGTCTACATCGTGCTGGTATTGGCCAACACCAATGGCTTTCGGGTCAATCTTTACCAACTCTGCCAGCGGATCCATCAGGCGCCTGCCAATGGAAACCGCGCCTCGCACAGTTACATCTTCCGTTGGAAATTCCTGGCGTGCCACATCCGAAGCGGAATAAACGGAAGCCCCGCTTTCGTTCACCATCACTACGGTGATGTTTTTATCGAGGCCAATATTCTTTACAAACGTTTCTGTTTCGCGGCTGGCGGTGCCGTTGCCGATGGCAATGGCTTCAATTTGAAAGCGTGTACATAATTCCTTCACCACTACAGTCGATTTGGCTGTTTCGCGTTGCGGCTCGTTCGGGTAGATAACGGTATGGAACAGCAACTCGCCCTGGTTGCCCAGGCATACCACCTTGCAGCCGGTACGAAAGCCCGGGTCGAGCGCAAGCACGCGCTTCTGGCCTAACGGTGAGGCTAAGAGCAACTCTTTCAGGTTGCTGGCAAATACCTTAATGGCTTCGGCATCGGCCTTTTGTTTCGTTTCCATGCGCACCTCTGTTTCCAACGATGGTTTCATTAGCCGCTTGTACGCATCGGCCACAGCCAACTTCAACTGTTCAGCGGCAGCGCCAGGCTTTTGTATAAACTGGCTCTCCAGTTGTTGTATCGCCTGTCCTTCAGCGGGTGCCATGTCGAGCGTGATGATACCTTCCTTTTCAGCCCTGCGCATGGCAAGGATGCGGTGGGAGGGGGCCGATTTAATGGGTTCCTTCCACTCAAAATAGTCTTTGAACTTTTGACCTTCCTGTTCTTTGCCTTTGATGAGTTTGGTTTCCACAACACCTGTATTCCAAAACAGATCGCGCACCTGTTTGCGTGCATCGGCATTTTCATTGATCCACTCTGCTACAATGTCGCGCGCACCGGCCAGGGCTTCATCTGTTGAGTTAACACCCTTTTCGGCATTCACATAACTGTCTATCTCTTTTTCGAACGTGTTAACGTTATCGAAGATGAGTTTGGCCAAGGGTTCCAATCCTTTTTCTTTGGCGATGGAGGCGCGGGTTTTGCGTTTCGGCTTGAAGGGCAGGTAGATATCCTCCAACTCAGTTAAGGTGTCTGCCTTCTCAATCAGTTGTTTGAGCTCAGGCGTTAGAAAGCCTTGTTTCTCTATGGAGGTGAGAACGGTTTCTCTTCGCTGTTCCAGTTCTACCAGTTGTTCATTTCTGTCGCGGATGGCTCCGATCTGTACTTCGTCCATGGTGCCTGTCACTTCTTTGCGATAGCGGGCGATGAACGGGATGGTGGCTCCTTCGGCAAGTAAATCGAGAACGCGTGCTACTTTTTCTGCGTGCAGGTTCAATTCATTGGCAATGCGTAATGCGTATTCCATTTCTAAAGATTGGCTGGCAAAAATAGAACTTGGCGCAACGCCCGAAAGTAGATCAGAAAAAATAATTCGGCCTACATCAACTCAGCCGCCCACCACCTTGCGCAGGTTTTCTACCAGCCCATCCCATAAGTCTTTGAGTTCCTCCATGTCATCAAAGTCGGAGTAGTCGAATACTTTAAGGAAAGTGGTTTGAGTCAGTTCGTTGATTTCAATGCGCAATTCGAAGTAGGAGGGGTCGGTTTTGTCTTCTTCGGTCTCCGGGAGGAATTCAAATTTGCTAAAGTGGTTGGTGCGGTGGCCGGTCATCATGGCTTTGTGGGTTTCATTCTCCCACACAAACTTGTAGACCTTTTCTGGACTAATGGTCACATCATCGGCAAACCATTCTGCTAAACCGCTGGCGGTGTTGATGTAAGGGTATAGCATTTTCACCGAAGCGTGTATCTCGTAATCGGCCGTGAAGAGCGTTTTTTTGGTGGTGCTCAGGTTGCGTGCCATGGTGCTGGTGATTGGTTTTTAATTTATACCAATTTTTACGGAACGACAAGTTAATTCGGCAAAGGCAATAGAAAGGTTGCAAGTAGCAGACCTTTTGCCAAGGATGGAGGCTTTTAGGTTTGGGAGGAGGTGGTAGTATGACAACAGGGAACAAATGTAGAAAGGGGTGCTTTTTAATTATTTAACATAATATAAATTATATAACTCTTGCTTGGCTAAACTGCTGACCCACAGTTATATAATTATATTATGTTACCCATCTGGCGCCAGCCACCTGGGAGTTTTAGGAGTAACGCTGGCCGCTCAAGTACCCTGGCGCAAGCCAAAGCCAGCATTACACATGCTTGATCCTACGCTTCAAGTGTTGATTTAAATTGATTAATTAGAACTAGAGGTAAGTTGAAATACTGCTCACAGAATTAGCTAGTTAGCTCACTGAATGCTTACCGGAACTTCAGAGGTGTTCGCACTTTATTTTTCTTTTGTCCTTTTTGCCTTGATGCAAAAAGAACGAAAAAAATCAAGGCCCAAAGATGCTTCCTCGCTCCTGCTAACGCACCCCCGCCTTTGGGCCGGGCCAACGCGCAGCAATCCTATAAAAATTTAATCTCTGGATATCGAGCGTCCGAGATAATTTTGTCGTATCGCTCAATAAACTTCTGAAACTTAGACCTATCTATATTGAATGACTCAACCCATTTATCAACCCCCTTTTGGAAAACTTTTGTTAGGTCAATGAAGTTAAAATACTTAAGCTCATCATTCCGTGTAAGATGTTTAACTTTATCTTTTGCAACGTAGAATGTAATACGCTTAACTTTTCCTTCAATAACCTTCCTGGAATCTAGGTTTGTCATATGCAAGAGAGAATTTCTAAATTCGAATAATTCCTCTGCAGTAATGCCTACATGTGAAAGGTCAACATATTCATCGAGCCACTTTGTAAAGTTCTTTGGGACATCTCCAAATTCCAAGTATGCAATGCTGTCAATGCAGACAA
>CAZRQK010000010.1:0-6116 GCA_964602295.1 uncultured Ohtaekwangia sp. | reverse complement strand
GTGTATAGCTTATTTTGAAGCAATAACCCTATCGCTGCTAAAAAATCGTCTTCCAGTAATTTACCAATATCAAATCCTTCCTCGGTAAGATACTTTTTTAAATAGTCCTCACTTTTATATTCGATAATTCCGTTCAGATAATTATCCGGATTGGAGTTTATTGTTTCTTTTGCATCAATTTTTATAACATCATTTACAACTTGAGTGATAATCATTAATGGTTCTTTAGAAGCTTTATATACTTCAAAAATGCCTTCAAAGACAAGAGTCTCAGATTGGTTAATGCACATTTCTCGATACCTCTCGGCAGTTAAAGAAGGGAATACCTTATTATCATGAACGGTCAAAAAGTTCGGGGGCACTGGAAACCTCTTTGCAGTCTTAAAATCGATTTCAATACATGCTTCTAAAAGCTGAAGCTTTTGCTCGTAAGTCCCAGAGATTAGGTGCGGTTGAACACCTAGTTCATAAATTAGGCCTTCTTTTTCGAAGGTAAAAAGATTGAAAGCCAATTCTTCCATCGTTAAAAATACTTAAACATAACACAAAGTTACGGGCGTGCGGAATAGAAAGCTTCAAGGGTGCGCTACGCCTGCTCGTAAAAAAATCTCCACCCTCCCCTCCTGCCAGCCCTCTTGCCTCGGGTAGTATTTTTTAGCGGCAGCCCTTGCACCTTTCTATCCGATCCCGTGGGGTCGCGCCATGTTTAAATATTTATTTCGTGTCCGTATCGGTGGCTGGTGGCTACTGGCGGGCGTTTGGCTCAAGTGGCGCAGGCCGCTCTTTCGTTACTGCAACATGTGGTGGGACTATCGTGAATGTTCCATCCGCATATTGTGGTTTGAGGTTTCTATTTCAGAGCTCCCTTTCTAGGTGGCTCTTTTTTCAATCATGATAATGCATGAGAACTCTGGTTTAACCGCCAAGGGCGCGCTTTAGATTGGAATATAAAGTTGCCTTTAATTCTACAGGGTCCAAATTTTTAAGTTTGGCGATATTACTAACTACTTTGGCAATGTCAAGCGGAGAACAGGGAACTCCATTGCTACTAACAAATGGACCGTCAGATTCGGTTAATATTTTCTCAACTGGGATTTCTGCGATAATAGCTTTTCCGCTTTTTGAGAGAGTCATCGCCAAGTTGGCTGAAAAATAGAAACCCGAATTAATAGCTTTTGAAATAAGTTTTTTAGGCCCTGAGTACCAATGAAGTATTGAGACCCCAGGAAATCTGCTTCCTATCATTGATATAACATCTTCTTCTGCCCTTCGTGAATGGATCGTAAGAATTTTACCCCCATCTGTGTAACATTCTTCAATAATCTCATTAAAGATTTTTCTTTGTAGTTGTTTTATATCCGTGGAGGCCTGGGCATAGTCAAGACCAACTTCTCCGATGTATCTTGTTGTTTTAGCATATTCGCGAAAAGCGACTATCTCCTTGTGCCTATCTTTAACTAGCTCGGGATGAAGGCCGACAGCTGCGCGCGCATATTTGCATCCCTGTGTTAAGTCTCGTGTTTGTTTGAATACTGATGGCGCGTTAGTAACAGCAATTGTATATATTCTGTTGGCCTCAATTTCTTCCAATATCTTCGCAGGACTCTTCCAGAGGTCTAAATGAAAATGTGAATCAAAAAAATGCATTATTACTTTTGAAAAATAAAACCCTCCACTTCTTTCATACCTTTTTTATAAGCTTGGATGTAGTTGTGTATTTCATTTGAATCGTGAATTGGAAAAATTCCTCCTTTGAATAAATCAAATATGCTGAGTTTAGTTTTCCTCTTAAAACGTGTTAGCCCGATTTTAAATGCTCTTAAGTCGGGGTATGTCGCACTTGACTTTTTCAAGATGTCAACTACATAATTTCCTTTCAATTTATCCTGCCCAACGCTATAAAATGCAGCTCTACGGATTATGCAAGGTACGCAATGACCACAATGGGGCTCAGGTCTATGGTCCCATCTTCTGTAGTAATAAGGCTTAGAACACGATAGAGAAGAGTCAGCTATTTTTTGAATAAGAGCTTGATTTTTGCACTCAGCCAACATTTCGCCTTTGGTTTTGTACTTGTATGGGTTATTCAAGGAATTCGTTATTGACACATCCCTTAGAATGCCCCCTAATATTTGCAAAAAATTTGGGTGAGTGGTCTTTGTACTGTAACTACCATATCTCGTAACCGTAAGCGGAACATTGAGGGAAATAAGAGCGTTTTCGGGAATTTCCAGCACAACCTTTTTTCCATAGGAGTTAGCGACTAGTAGACCGAGAGCAATAAACATTATTGAACGAGCCCTCTGAGTGTCTTCTCCGCCAAATTTGTTACTAGCTTGCACTGGCTGCACGTAAAAATAATTAGGCTCTATAACTCTCTTTGGATATTCTTTTTTTAAGGAATCTACGAGAGCTGTTTGAGTGCTCGATTCGCCAGTCCCTACCTTATGATGGCTTATTAGAGCAACACCCTCATGCTGCTCTATCAAATCAATTGCGCCTATGAGCGAGTCAAGACCACCGGAGAAAAGGCTGACATTCGATATAACTCCTGTATAGGGGGTCGCCTGTTTATTATTTGCTTTCTTAGCACGATACTCAAGTTCCCATTTGTCTCCAGTTAAAAAAGAAAGCATTGACTCCAGCTTTGATTTAACTCCATTCCAAGCGTTGATATTTTCAACAGGAAGATAAATCTTGAAGTACCGACTCCAATCTTGATAACCATTTCCCTTTCTAGAGACAAGCTGGTCTGCTGTATATACTGCTAAGCTTAGATTTGCAAAGTCAACAACCCCTGCTTCAGGGATTTGCTTTAACTTCTCTATTGTTGATTTTATATTGTGTGCGACATATTTACACTTTGATTCCGAAAATATTGAGTCAAGAAAAATTGTTTGTTCGCCTTTAGGAAGCTTTGGAGCGTAAGAATCACTTTTATCGGCTTTTAGTATTAAATGTATCTTCATAAAGATTCTATCATTTTATATGCTTGACCAAATATTTCATCGATTATCTTTTTTCCTTCTCCTTGGTTGAAATCAATTGATTTCAGATTCAAATCGTCAAATTTTAGTTTTACGGATTCTTTTACAAAGTCCCTTATCTCATCTTCCAACTGAACCACCTGCAGTTCACTTAAGTCACTTTGTTCAATTTTTACTCCAAGCTCATGAAGCCATCTTTCGAAAATATACGTGTTAACATAAACTTGCATAACTTCCTTCGCCTGGCCATCAGTAAGTGAGTTTAATGATGTTAGATCATTTGTTGCCAAGTCGAATTCCTCATAGACATAAGCCAAGGCCTCAACGACAGCTATATTTGCTATCGTTTCCTCAACAGTTCCACCTTTGCTTGATAATTGCTTGGCAAGTCTGGCAAAAGCTATTTCTGTGCTTTGACCTCTTAAATCATCAATTCCCTCTTGCTGAAATGCTGTACTTACTCCGGTTGCAATAACCGAGTACAAGACTCTACCTAGGTTACGACCAACCGCCCTGCCGCCAATTGCGGATTTTCGTATTGAACCTGACCCGCCACTTCCCGCGATATAATCTCTGGCAGCTCTACTTATTCTCTTCTTGCGGGCCGATTGATTATTGGCCTTGACTACAGAAGTCAATGCAGATTTTGCATTTGACCAATTGCCAACCAAAGGCTCGTCATTCTCAACCTTTGAATCATCAGTTGGTTTATCACCATCTTTAGGGGAATCAAGTGGCTCAAGCGGAGGAGCATAATCTGGCAGTAGCGGAGTGTTCGGCCTTAGGCCTGAATTGGACTTTGAGGTTCCCATCTATAGAAATATTAACTAACTCATCATTTTGCGGATGCTGCAGTGGCGAGTCGCGTATTCTCCTTGTTGCTAGCCCAAACCGAAATTAGTTTAGATATCGCGTCAGAATCACCCAATGCCTTAAAGGTTTGCTTAACAACAGGAACAATTGCTGGTGAGAGAAGCTTTAAAGGAAATCCCTTGAGGAAAATCAAGAGCTCACCTGAAAGCTCTGATCTTACTTCGCATATTTTGCATATCGTTTTCAATAGTTCACTTCTTGAATTTGGATTTTCCTCTTGCCGTGCTTTAGTGGTAAGAGTTGAAAAAATTGCTGCACCATCAGATTGGCTAAGTTTTTCAGGGTTTTTAATGGCTGCATCTCTAAATGCTTTGCTATCTGAAACCAATTGAACTAATACTTCCTGCCCTTGTGATGATATTCGGGCGCGTTCTATTGAAAATGGTTTAAGAATATCTCTGGAGAAAAAGAAATAAGGTCTTAAATCCACATCTTTTAGGCTTGGATCGTTCTCAAACCAAGATTTCAACCAATGATCTTTTGTCAATTCTTTGATTAAATCATTTTCGTCACCATCAGTAGTAGTCAATTTTCCTCTGGAGCTACCTTCGGCTTTTGAAATTTCTAACGGCTTACCTTCCTGGCTGGACTGCCACTCAGAAACAATCCTAAAGGTTTCAGGTCTAAAGTATTCCAGAAGCATCAGTTTTGCCATTACTCGTTTTGAAAGTGGTATGCCTTTACTTGTAGCCATTTCCAGCCTCATCAACAGGGTGTTAAGAAACCTCTTACACTGCCTTGGATTTCCATTTAGTCCTTTGGCGAGAATAGGTGTTACTTGGCCAGAAAGTGAGAAGTCATCAACCAATTCTGTAGGCTTTGGAATCGCTCCGAGAGTGGCGTCTAGGTTTTGACTATTGTATGCTGAGCTAAAGGGTGAACTGACTTTCCTTCCAATCACCTTTAAACGTATATCTTCAAAATTTGAAGCGTTTGAAATACGTAGTTTCGTGAACAATAAATTAATATAGGTTTCCATTTCATGTTCACTCAGCTGTGGGATTCTTATGGGAAACTGAATTAGCTTTTCTAAGTAATCTCGACCCACTTCGGCATTCTCCCCAGGGATTTCGGGAAACCTCTTTCTAACGGCATACTTAATCAATCTTTCATCTGCTGCTATAATGAATGCCGAATGCTCAGCAAATAGGAATAATTTAATCGCTTCCAATATCGATATAACCGTATCAGCGTTACATCGGTCCAAGTCATCAATTAATACAATCAATTTCTTTACGCTTGTTTCCTTTAACAGGGCCGCAAAGTCTGAATGAAAATTTTTAGCGCCAGACTGAAAGGAATCATTTTCACCTTGTGTTGTGAGCTTTTCAATTAAAGCCTCGTATTCTTTTCCTTGTTCGGCCGAACCACTCTCCTTCTTTTTCTCAATCAACCTTTGAGCTTCGATAGCAACATTCCCAATTCCGCCAGTTGTTAAATACGCTACACCATGCGCAGCAACGTACTTCGCTGTTTTTAGCCAGTCAATTTGCTTAAACAGTCTCCTAGCAATGTCTTTAGCTTTTTCAGTGAGCGTCTTTTTGCTGATGACCTTTTCAATTATTGTTGTTGCTATAGCTGCTTTAGCGTCATCGTACCCCTCAAACAGCCACCCGTTAAACCTTACAACGAGCAAGTCATTTTCGTTTTGGATTTTCTCTTCAACCATTCGTAATAAACTCGACTTTCCACTACCCCAGTCGCCAAAAATTCCAATTGTGCATGGTAGCAAATTTTCATTCTTAATGATGTTGGTGACACCAAAGGCTAAATGATCAAAATCAATCAGATCAATACTTGTATCATTATCGTTCCACATAACAGGATGGCTTTTGATTTAAAGTGACGACCGTTTTACTCATCGACTAAATTGTTAGACGATATCTTTCGGCAAAATAGACTGACAATATTTGTGAGAACTTTTCAAGCACATTATACAATGGAGCTAGGTCATCAACCGATTTCTTTGAAATCACTCCTTCGTGAATAAACCTATTTCTTTCAGTATAGAGCGATTGGATTTCTCTCCGCCAATTTGGAAATAATGCTATGAAGGTCTTGCTTTCACCTTTCTTGCTTTCCCAGTTATACTGTCCAAACGTATGTGTCTCAAACTCGATAAAAAAATCGATTTCAGTATTCAGTAATTTTTTCATGTATGTTCCCATGCTCCAGAAATCTGAGAATGAGAATGTCTCGGCAATAATAAATTGTGGAGTGAGTTTATGCTTTTTTAAGATTTTATATGCTTCACCC
>CAZRQK010000009.1:89342-94424 GCA_964602295.1 uncultured Ohtaekwangia sp. | reverse complement strand
AGGTAAGCCAAACAGAAGCCGCCCCGCTTCCGCCTTTCGAACTGAGTGCCTCTTACGCAAAGTCTGCATTCAATCATTATTTTGTTTCGTTGCTGGCCGAAAAGGGCAAAGCCAATACGTTGTTCTATATATGTCTGGCCATTGTTTGTAGCGTGATGCTGGGCAATGCGTTCCGCTTTATGGAAAGAATAGTGGCTTCTAAAATCAGGCTGGATGTAGTGAAAGGGCTGCGCAAAAAGATTTTTGAAAACGTAACGCGCCTGCAAATAGGTTTCTTCAACACCAACCGCAAAGGCGACCTGATTTCGCGTTTCTCTAACGATGTGCAGGAGGTAGAGAGCGCGGTGATGAACAGCCTGAAAGCAGTTTTAAAAGAACCCGTTACCATTATCGTGCACTTCGCTTTGCTGTTTGCCATTTCTGTGAAGCTGACGCTGTTCACCATCATCGTATTGCCATTGGTAGGCGGTGCGCTGGCGGAAATCATCAGGCGCCTGAAGCGCCAAGCCCAGGCCAGCCAGGAAACACTCGGGCGCATTGTCAATATTCTGGACGAAACGTTTTCGGGTATGCGGGTGATCAAAGCCTTTAATGCCCGCGGCTACATTTTGCAAAAGATGGAAGATGAGAACGAATATCACCGCAGGGTGAACCTGTCGATGGCCTATAAGAACGAGCTGGCCTCTCCAGTTTCAGAATCGTTGGGTGTAGTAATCATTGCCGGCATCATGTACTTTGGCGGACGCCTCATTCTACAAGGCGATGATCAGCTAAGTGCCAGCGCCTTCCTTACCTTTCTGGCCATTTTTGCCCAAATCATTCAACCAGCCAAAGCGTTTTCCAACGGCATCACCTCACTGCAGAAAGGAATTGCTTCTGCACGCAGAATTTTCGAGTTGGTAGATACGGAACCGGTGATAGAGAATAAACCCAACGCCATTCCTCTTCAAAGCTTTAACGACCGCATAGAATTCCGCAACGTAAGTTTTGCCTACGAGAAGGAATTTGTACTGCGACACATTAACCTGAACATTCAAAAAGGTAAAACCATTGCACTGGTGGGCCCCTCGGGCGGTGGCAAATCTACTTTGGCCGATTTGGTGCCACGCTTCTACGACCCCACCGAAGGTGAAGTTTGCATTGATGGCATTTCCATTCGTGACTACGACATAGAATCGCTGCGCAAACAAATGGGTGTGGTTACGCAAGAATCGATACTCTTTAATGACACCATTTTCAACAACATTGCTTTTGGCATGCCCAACGTAAGCCAGGAGGCAGTAGAACATGCCGCGCGCATTGCCAATGCCCACGACTTTATTGTGCAAACAGAAAACGGCTACCAAACTATTATTGGCGAACGGGGTTCTAAACTTTCGGGTGGGCAACGCCAGCGCTTGAGTATTGCGCGGGCTGTGCTTAAAAACCCACCCATCCTGATTTTAGATGAGGCCACCTCTGCACTCGACTCAGAATCAGAAAAGCTGGTGCAAGAAGCACTCTTCAACCTGATGAAGAACCGTACTTCGCTCGTCATAGCGCATCGCCTTAGTACCATTCAACATGCAGACGAAATTGTGGTGATACAGCAAGGTAAGATTGTAGAACGCGGAACCCACACTGAACTTACCAGGTTAAACGGTATTTACAAGAAACTAAGCGACATACAAAGCACCATGCGCGAGGGTGCCAACCCTTTAAACGACTAAAAGGGATGCAAGATTTGTAACCAAATTGTATTTTAAGCTTTACCCGAAAAAAGCTAAGTTTGTTCTATTAACACCCTCTCATGAACCAAAAACGCCTCATTTTCTACAGCATCTTTGCCGTTTACCAGCTTAGTGCGTTCATCTTCACCTTGGTTATGGAGAGCGACACCGGCTTCCTATTTCAATTGGTTACCTACATCAAGTGGTTCAAATACGGTACTTTCTTCGGGCTGATGCTGATCGCTGTTGACTTCATCTGGTGGTGGAGCGAAGGAAAGGGCACCCAAAAAGAACATGACGCGTTGCGCCACGAAAACAATACCCTGAAAGCCAAAGTGTACGACATGCAAGAGGCCGCGAAAGAACAAGCAGCCAAAGCAGCTACTCCCTCCAAATAACGAATGGATTTTCGCTCACTCATTACGCGCGAACTAACCGAAGCATCCACCGTTCTGCAACGCTTCCTTAGCGACACTGCTGCACTCGCAAAAGTGGAGCAGGCCGCACAAACCATCGCACAGGCTTTTGCAGCCGGTAACAAACTCATCACCTGTGGCAACGGAGGCTCGCACTGCGATGCCATGCACATGGCCGAAGAGCTAACGGGCCGCTACCGCGAAAACAGAAAAGCCCTGCCCGCCCTTTGCATTTCAGACCCTAGTCACCTCACTTGCGTGGGAAATGACTACGGCTTCGAATTTGTTTTCTCTCGTTTTGTAGAAGCCCATGGCAAACCGGGCGATGTGCTGGTGGCCATTAGCACCAGCGGCAAGTCGCCTAACATTTTGCGTGGAGCGGAAACCGCAAGGCAGCTGGGAGTAAAAGTAATTGCCCTTACGGGAAACGAGGGTGGCCCGTTGGCCAAGCTGGCCGACATTGAAATACGCGTGCCGCACCACGGTTTTGCCGACCGCATTCAGGAAGTACACATCAAAATTATTCACATCCTTATTCTGCTGATCGAACAACAGGTGGCGCGGTAAGAGGGAAACAACCGCATCTCATTTGGCAGTATCTCAAAAAAATCTTAACATCAACGCGTATTAAACCCGCGAAACGTGGTAGCCAAAACGTTTGGAAGTGCCGTACATGGCGTAGATGCCAAAACCATTACCGTTGAAGTAGATGTAACGCAAGGCCAGAAGTTTTTTCTCACCGGCCTGCCCGATAATGCCATCAAAGAAAGCCAGCACCGCGTAGAGTCTGCCATCAAGAGTTTAGGGTATTACTTTCCCCGCACCAAAGTGGTGGTTAACCTGGCGCCTGCCGATATACGCAAGGAAGGCGCGGCCTACGACTTACCCATTGCATTGGCCATTCTGAAAGCTTCGGGGCAGATAACAGGTGAACAACTGGAGCGTTATGTGATCATGGGCGAACTTTCGCTGGATGGCGACCTCCGCCCTATCCGCGGTGTGTTACCTATTGCTATTCAATCGCGCAAAGAAAATTTTCAATGCCTGGTGCTGCCACAAGCCAATGCCAGCGAGGCCGCCATTGTAAACAATATCGAAATCATTGGCGTCACTTCTCTGAAGGAAGCGATCGCATTTGTAGAAGGAGAAAAAGCCATTGAACCCCTTCGCATTGACACACGCGATGTTTTTCAAAGCAAACAAAACAGCTACGATGCCGACTTTAAAGACGTGCAAGGCCAGGAGAACATCAAGCGGGCATTGGAAATTGCCGCTGCCGGTGGCCATAATGTAATTATGATCGGCCCACCCGGTGCAGGTAAAACCATGCTGGCAAAAAGGTTGCCCACCATTCTTCCTCCGCTTACGCTGAACGAAGCTTTGGAAACCACCAAGATTCATTCGGTGGCAGGAAGGTTGGGAACCAACGCAACCCTACTGACTACACGGCCCTTCCGCAGCCCGCACCACACCATTAGCGATGTGGCCCTCGTGGGTGGAGGTGGCAACCCACAACCCGGAGAAATTTCGTTGTCGCACAATGGCGTATTGTTTCTAGACGAACTGCCAGAATTTAAGCGCACGGTATTAGAGGTAATGCGGCAACCTATGGAGGAACGCAGGGTAACTATTTCACGTGCAAAAGTATCCATCGACTACCCCGCAAACTTTATGCTGGTGGCCAGTATGAACCCATGCCCTTGTGGTTTTTACAATCACCCGGAAAAAGAATGCGTGTGCGCACCGGGTGTGGTGCAGCGCTACCTCAGTAAAATCAGCGGCCCTTTGCTGGATAGAATAGACCTGCATGTAGAAGTAGTGCCGGTACAATTCGATGAGATGATAGCGGCACGCAAAACAGAAACCAGCAGCGACATTCGCGAACGGGTGGTAAAGGCGCGTGAGCTGCAGGAAACCAGGTTTAAATCGCAGCCCGATATCTATTGCAATGCCATGATGCCTGCCAACATGGTGAAAGAGATTTGCAGCATCAACGAAGCCGGACGCGCCTTGCTCAAGACCGCTATGGAACGTTTAGGTTTATCTGCCCGCGCTTACGACCGCATTTTAAAAGTGTCTCGCACCATTGCCGACCTGGCCGGCACCGAAGAAATAAAAATTGAACACCTGGCCGAGGCCATACAATACAGAAGCTTAGACCGTGAAGGTTGGGCGGGCTAGGTCACCTCCATACAACGCTAAAACTGGTATTGAATATAGGCTTGAAGAAACTGATTTCTAATAATGAAATCAGCTTCATAGCCATTTGTCTGCACCCTTGAAGAATAAATTTGCGTTAGCCCATGATAGCCATCTACTCCAACATTCATCTTATGATTCAGTCGATAGAATAAGCCACCTATTATCCCAAACTCGCCCCTGTTTGTTAAGAAATCGACATCATCATTATTAGGAAAGAAGAAGCGATAATTCATACCTGCTTTTATTCCGATTTTGGGGTGAGGGAATAGATAAACCAGCCTGAGGGGTATTTCATAAAAATAGTGGTCTCTGCTACTACTCACCTCATCGAGCGAAGAGAACGGTGCACCAAACGCATAGGGTTGGCCGGGTTTATTGAAAGGCTCTCTTTTTGCTCTTACACCAAAGTTTGCATTGCCTTCAACAAAAAAATTATCTGCAAGGCGATATTCAACACTTCCACCCACCCGCACTTCCAACGAGGGAAATTTTGAAGGGCCGGCATGGCTCATGTTGTAATGACCTTGCCCAACAGCGGCCATTAACCCAAAACCCCACGGGTGGGATTTCGATTGCGCGAAAGTACCCTGATTAAAGGCAAATAGTACAAGAACTACAACTAGCGTTGGCACGAATATTTTATTCATAGACCCAAAGGTAAACGGCTTTGGTCAATGATTCATGCCCCCAATAACCCTGTTTTTTTCTGGAATAAATACAGTAACCACTGAGCTTTGACGAAAGTCCTGCCTAAT
>CAZRQK010000009.1:65568-89242 GCA_964602295.1 uncultured Ohtaekwangia sp. | reverse complement strand
TTTTTTCTGGAATAAATACAGTAACCACTGAGCTTTGACGAAAGTCCTGCCTAATGGCGACAACCGTCAAAGCTCAGCGCTACCGTTGCTACCTGCGGTTTCCCAACTGCGCATGGGCAGCCGCGAGGCGGGCTACCGGCACACGTGGCCCGGAGCACGACACGTAAGTAAGACCAATGTCGTGGCAGAAGCGAATGGAGTCGGGGTGGCCACCGTGTTCGCCACAAATGCCCACCTTCAAATCGGGGCGTGCCTGCCGTCCGTCTGTCACCGCCAACTTCATCAGTTTACCCATGGCTGCCTTGTCGAGCACTTCGAATGGGTTGTCTGCAAGTACGCCCTTCGATATGTAGAAAGGAAGGAACTTGTTTTCTGCGTCTTCGCGCGAGAAGGAAAATGTAGCCTGTGTAAGGTCGTTCGTGCCGAAGGAGAAGAACGAAGCTTCATTGGCCAACTCTTCTGCCTGCAGGCAGGCGCGCACCACTTCCATCATGGTGCCAAACTTAAAGTTCAGTTTCACCTTAAAGCGCGCCTCCACCTCGAAAGTGACTTCGTCCACCACACGCTTCACTGCCCTCAGTTCTTCTGCGGCACATACCTGCGGCACCATGATTTCAGGGCGCACGTCAATACCCACCACCTGGCAGGCGGCTGTAGCTTCCAGAATCGCCTGTATCTGCATTTGGTATATTTCCGGAAAGGTGAGTCCAAGTCGCACACCACGGTGCCCCAGCATGGGGTTCACCTCATGCAACTCCCGCACTTTCTTCAGCATCTGCTCTTTCTTCTCGATGGCTTTCTCCACCAGGTTCACCCCCTGCGCATTAAATGGCGCAGCGGACTGGTCTGCCATGTTTACATCGGCATGCAGCAGCCGCAAACTTCCAAACAGATTGGCCACACCGCTTACGGTGTCCTTCAGGTGGTAGAGATGCTGCAACTCATCGCGCAGTACCTCTTCCGTTGGCAGAAACTCGTGGATGGGCGGATCTAACAGGCGCACGGTAACAGGTCGCGGAGCCATGGCGGTGAAAATTTCTTTGAAGTCTTCGGTTTGCATCGCCTTCAGCCTGTTCAAGGCATCTTCACGCTCTTCGGCAGTGGCCGCCAAAATCATCTCCACCACCACCGGCAACCGGTCGGTGTCGTTAAACATGCGCTCGGTGCGGCACAGTCCAATGCCCATAGCGCCAAATGCCAGTGCTTTGCGGGCACCCTCGGGTGTATCTGCATTCGCCATTACCTTCAATGAAGCGATCTCATCGGCCCAACCCAGCAATATTTTCAATTCATCAGAAAAAGTAGGCTCTACCGTTGGTATGATGCCGGGATACACGTAGCCTGTTCCGCCATCAATGGTAATGTAGTCGCCTTCATGCAACGTACGGGTACCCACTTTGGCAATGCGTAGTTTTGTGTCCACCTGAATACCTTCCGCGCCAGCCACGCATGGTTTACCCATACCCCTGGCCACCACAGCCGCATGCGAAGTTTTGCCTCCGCGGCTGGTGAGTACACCTTGTGCCGCAAAGAACCCATGAATGTCTTCAGGTTTGGTTTCTTCGCGCACCAGTATCACCTTTTCTCCTGCCCTGCCCAGCAGTTCAGCACGGTCTGCATCAAAAACCACATGCCCCGATGCTGCCCCGGGCGATGCGGGCAACCCTTGCGCCAACGGACTGGTTTTGTGTGTGGAGTCCAGCCGGGGGTGCAGCAGTTGCTCCAGCATATCGGGTTTGATTCGAAGTAACGCCTGCTCTTTGGTGATGAGACCTTCGCGGGCCATTTCAACGGAGGTACGCACCAGGGCGGTGGTGTTCATTTTGCCATTACGCGTTTGCAGGCAATACAACACTCCTCTCTCGATGGTGTATTCAAAGTCCTGCACTTCGTGGTAATGGTTTTCCAATTTGGCACGCAATTCCTCCAACTGTTTGTAGAGGGCTGGCATTTCGGAAGCCAACTCGCTTACCGGTTTAGGAGTGCGTATGCCCGCCACCACATCTTCGCCCTGCGCATTGGTAAGGTATTCGCCAAACATCACGTTCTCTCCCGTGCTAGGGTCGCGGGTAAAACCTACGCCCGTGGCACAGTCGTTACCCATATTGCCAAATACCATGGTCACCACATTTACCGCGGTGCCGTTGGCCATGGCAGGTGTAATCTTAAACTCCCTGCGGTAGTCGATGGCGCGTTTGCCCATCCATGAGTTGAATACCGCTTTGATAGCAATCTCCAGTTGGTCGTACACATCTTCCGGAAATGGTTTTCCTAAAGTATCGGCAACTACCTTTAAAAACCTTTCGCTGATTTCTTCCAGGTCGTTGGCATGCAGCCCGATATCTACTTTCACACCGGCTTTTCTTTTCACTTCTTCAAAATGGTGATCGAATTTTTCATCGGGTACGCCCAATGCCACTTTGCCAAACAGTTGAATGAACCTGCGGTAAGCATCGTAGCCAAAACGCTCGTTGTTGGTTTGCCTGATCAGGCCTTGTAATGTTTTGCGATTGAGGCCGAGATTCAGAATAGTGTCCATCATACCGGGCATGGACAGGGCCGAACCCGAACGCACAGACACCAGCAATGGATTTTCCGGATCGCCAAATGTTTTACCGGTAGCACGCTCAATGGCTTTGATCTGCGTGCGCACCTCCTCCATCAACCCGGCAGGAAGTTGCCTGTCTTTGTGGTTAAGGTATTGCAGGCACGCTTCTGTGCTTATCACAAACCCCGGAGGCACATTCAATCCAATCTGCGTCATCTCGCATAGGTTGGCGCCTTTGCCTCCCAGTAGTTGTTTGTTTTTGCCATCGCCTTCGCGGAAAGCGAAAACGTATTTTTTAGAAGAAACTCCGCTGTCGGTTTTCTCCCTTTCGAGGGTGGCGGTTGTATTCATATGGTTGATTTTTTAAGTGGAGAATGAGTTCTTTTCGAACACTCTAAAGTACGTGCCCACCCTGCTCAAAAACATGAGTGCCGTCAGTTCACCAGGCGACAGAAATCAGCAAGCATCTTTGGCTGCTTAAACGCCATCCATTCCAACGGTATCTGCATCGCATTCCCAAATTTTACTTGGCGAAGTTTTTTAGTGGCAAAACATCCTTTCGCGAAAGCGCCCACTACTTTCAGGAATTTCAAACGTTAGCGTGAAGCATGAAAAATACTAACTTTACACCTTGAAAAACCAAACCACATGGCACAGGTAGAACTGATCATGCCCAAGATGGGTGAGAGCATCATGGAAGCAACGATTTTGAAATGGCTTAAAAAGCCGGGCGACAAAATCGAGCAAGATGAGTCCGTATTGGAAGTAGCTACCGACAAGGTAGACACAGAAGTGCCTTCTACCCATGCCGGTGTGTTGAAAGAAATTCTGGCCAAAGAAGGCGAAGTGGTGAAGGTGGGTAGTGCCATCGCGATATTGACCACCGAAGTGGGCGAGGCCACCGCAACCGCCACCGCGCCTGTAGCTGCCGCCCCTAAAAAGGAAGTGGCCAACGTAGCCGTTGCACCTGCCACCAATGGAAATGGTGCGCACCATGTAAGTGCCGATTTTCGCCAGGCGAAAAGATTCTATTCGCCCCTGGTAAAAAATATCGCTAAAGAAGAGAACATTGCTGTAGCCGAGTTGGAAGCCATACCCGGCACGGGCAACGAGGGGCGTGTAACCAAAAAAGACATTCTGAGCTACGTGCAAAACCGAAAGCTCGGCAAATCCATTGCCACTACTGCCTCGGTTTACACCGCGCCCAAAGGGATGCCTGTGTCCATCAGCGGTGGCGATGAAATTATTGAAATGGACCGCATGCGCAAGATGATTGCCGAGCGCATGGTAGACAGCAAGCGCATTTCTCCGCACGTTACTTCTTTTGTAGAAGCCGATGTAACCAACATTGTGTTCTGGCGCAACAAAATGAAGAACGAATTCCAGAAGCGCGAGGGCGATGCGCTTACCTTCACACCCATTTTCATTGAGGCAGTGGTGCAGGCCATTAAAGACTACCCGATGATCAACGTGCAGGTAGATGGCGATCGCATCATCAAAAAGAGAGATATTAACATTGGCATGGCGGTGGCATTACCTAGCGGCAACCTCATTGTGCCTGTTATTAAACAAGCAGACCAATACAACCTGACGGGCCTGGCAAAAATTGTGAACGACCTGGCAAGGCGCGCCCGCGAAAACAAGTTAAAACCCGATGAGTTGGCTGGCGGCACATTTACGGTATCGAACGTGGGTTCATTTGGTAACGTGATGGGCACACCCATTATCATGCAACCGCAGGTAGCTATTCTGGCGCTCGGGGCGGTGCAGAAAAAACCGGCCGTTATCGAAACGCCTTATGGCGATGCGATCGCTGTTCGACATAAAATGTTCCTCTCGCATTCTTACGACCACCGCGTGGTAGATGGTGCGCTGGGTGGCAGTGTGGTGAGACGCGTGGCCGATTACCTGGAGAAATTCGACATCAACCGCAGCATCTAACTCTGCAATTGCTGCTCTTTATCACTTTGTGTCAAAGTTGATGGCTAAAGAAAAGGCAAGTGTGGTAACGTTTACTGCCACCGTTGAAAAGCAGCCTTTTAAGGGTGGCATGCATTTCATCGAGGTACCCGTTAAAGTAGCTCAACAGTTTACCGACAAAAAGAGCGTTCGCGTTTTTTGCAAACTGAACAACGACTTTGAATTTCCCTGTGCCATCCGTTCGAACGGCATGGGTGGTTTTATGATTAGTGTAGGCTTACCTGTTTTGCGCAAGGCCAAAGTGGAAAAGGGTGCTAAAGTGCAGGCAGCTATTCGCAAAGACAGCACGAAGTATGGCCACAAAGAACCGGAAGAATTGAAAGAACTGCTGGCCATGGATGAGGAGGGGCGCAAGTATTGGGAGCAATTAACCAACGGGGCGCAGCGCAGTTTGATTTACTATATCAACTCGGCCAAATCGGTAGATAAGCGCATTGAGCGCTGCCTGTTGTTTATCAATCGGCTGAAAGACACCAAAGGCGCCTGGAAACCTGGTAAGAATTAGTGGCTTTATCTAAGCGCATTATTCCTTATTTTTGAATCATGTCCAAAGTTATCTCGTTCATCAGCCGCAAAGGTGGCACGGGCAAAACTACCAATGCCATTAACCTGGCCACTTCGCTGGCACACACGGGTAAAAAAGTGATGCTGGTAGAAACCGATACCAATTACACGCTGAATACCCTGCGGAAAATGGAGGCATTCAAAACCAAAAATCAAAAAGCAGGCTTCGAGATAGCGGGTTCGCAAGATGATACCGTGGCCGATGAACTGTTGCGTCTTAAGCAAGACCGCAAGCTGGACTATATTATTGTTGACAGCGCGGGCAAAACCACCAACGAGGGAATCAAAAAATTGTGCCTGGTGAGCGATGTGGTGATTGTGCCTACCAGCCTGACGCAAAACGACCTGTTGGTAACTTACCAAACGGTAACCGACCTGGCACCCGCGCGCGAGCTGAATACGCAGATGAAGATTCTGATTCTGCCCAACCGCATCCACAGTGGCACCGGCCTCTACACTGTGCGCGATAGTTTAAAGAACCTGGATGCTTTGGTATTACCCGTTATCGTGCCACAGAAAAACAGGTTTGTCAATTTCAGTACCTTTGATGCCGAGAAAGAGTACCAACCGGTATTCCAGGAAATCTGGAAACACATTGCATGAGCAAGAAGAAAAACACACTGAACGACCTGGAGGAATTTCTGAAGATGCAGGCCTCTTCGCTGGTTACGCCTCCTGCATTGACTGAAAAGGTAAAAGAGGCTCCTGCCACCCCGGTTCCTGCACCAACGGCTTCCGCACCCATTCCCTCTCCAATTCCGCAATCGCTATCGCACGATGCAGAAGTGATTGAAGCCATGCGCCATGTTGCTTCAGCCGATAAGAAGAAGTTTTACGACTTATTGATTCGCATTACAGAAAACCTGCCCAATCGCACCAAAGAAGATGTGCTATTGATTAACACGGCACTCTACCTGAAAGGTGGCTCCAATTGGAAAGAAACCGTAAGCGATTATTGGAAGAAGGTAATCTAAGCCCTAATCAGGCAGCACGGCAATCAATTCTACTTCCAGTACCACATCGGGCGTAAACAGTCGGTCTATTTGTACCCAGGTAGAAGCCGGGTAATCGTTGCGATAGAAACTTTTGCGTAGCTCCACTTGCTTCAACAACTCATCGTATTGCGTGGTGTAAATGGTTTCTTTTACCACATGTTGAAAGGTGGCTCCATAATGGGCCAACGTTTTCTCCAGGGCTTCATATGTTCTCTTTACCGCCTGATCCATCGGGCCTTTGGCGGCATGGCCAGAAATGTAAATGGTATTGCCTGCCTTTACGGCTTGGGTGTAACCGTATTTATCTTCCGATGACTTATTGGCGTTGTACTTTTCTTTCTGAAGCGGTTTGGCATCTTGAGCCAACACAAACCAAGGTATCAGCGCAATTAAAACAGCCAGCAACATTAATATCCAAAGCTTGCGATCGGAGCGATTCATGGGCAACAGGTAAATGGGCTTAGAAACGAAAAGGCTGGTGAGAAAGTTGATGCCGTAGGCTTCTTTTAACAAGGATTAACACAAAAGGTGATAGTGAGGCCTGATGGTTCAATAATCCATCACGCAAATAGAGTGAGACTACATAGTAGCCACCGGCAGCTCTACACAAAAAGCTACCCACCCTTCCCGCGTATCGTCAAGGTATAGACGGCCGTTGTTCAGCTTTACAAAGTAGGCCGACATAGCCAAGCCGAGTCCGGTGCCCTTTTCGCCCGATGTGCCTGGGGTAGAGTTCACCTGGTAGGTAAACAATTTTTCTTTTACTTCTGGCAAAACTCCGTTGCCCTCGTTGGCCACACGCACACCCACCCGGTTTTCGGTGGCCTCGAATTGTTCAATACTAATAGTGGCATAAAGTCCAGAAAACTTGATGGCGTTTACGAACAGGTTGCGAAACACCAGGTTGATCATCTCCTGATCGCCCACCACACGCTGTGTAATTTTTTCGTCCAGGTTTATTATCAAAGACTTTTCGCGGGCTTGTGCCTGAAACAATTGAACGATTTCGCGCAGCGTGGCCCCTAGTTCAATGGCTTTCTGTTCGGGAACAAATCCATCCATTTGCGAGCGCGACCAGCGGGCGAGACCCTGCAGCAAAGTAGAGGCGCTGTCCAGGCGATCGGTTACTTTGGTCAACATCACTTCCACTTCTTCCGGCTTCAGTTGCGACTTCTTTTGCAAGTTGAGCAATCCCGTAAGGGAATTGAGCGGGGCGGCCACATCGTGCGAAAGAATAGATATGATTTTATTCTTCTGCTGGTTCAGGTCTTCTACCAACTGCTTTTGCTGCACCAGGTCTCTGAACTGCAGAAAGTTTCTTCGCCTGCGACTTTCCAGCGCCACGCCAACAATGTGGATATAAACAAAAATGGAAAACAAGTGCGGGTATTGGCTGAAATAAAAAGGCTCGCGTTTTACATACTGCGAAAACACAATGAACACCAGCAGGCACGTAAGATTCAGAAACAAAGCATGGCGAAAATTCAGCCCACTGGCGGTGATGACCAATACAAAAATGAGGAATAGTAGATTGGTGATGTAATAGGGCGGCATACCTCCATAGGTGGCGGTAATCAACGCGCTGCCGAAGTTGGCCAGAGCCAGCGCAATAATGCTGAGGTAAATGGACACCACCGAAAGCGAAGACCTGAAACTAAGTGCCATCAAAATAGCCGACACCACGAGGGCTCCCGAACGCGTAGCCAACACCACCGGGTAGTTCACATCGCGAAACAAGTCGATAACCAGGAACAACGACATGCCGAAAAAAGTGATGAACGCCACCAGCCGCAAAGAGTTAAGATTAGAGGGCATAACAAAGCGCGCATAGGCGTGCTCCAGTTCATCGGGGAATTTCCAGATGTAAGAATATCTCGAAAAAAATTGCAAGATTGCAGCAGTTACAGGCGAGCAAAAGTAGAACTAAAAAAACGAGTTCTTGTAAGTATTTCGTTAGACGATAAATAAATTTCCCTAACCCAAGATAAAACCCTCAGTATGAAATTCGGAACCAAAGCCGTGCATGCCGGTGTATCGCCCGACCCCTCTACAGGTGCCATCATGACACCCATCTTTCAAACATCTACCTATGTGCAGGAGTCGCCCGCGCAACATAAAGGCTATGCCTATGCGCGCGGTGCCAACCCTACGCGCAACCAATTGCAGCAAAGCATAGCTGCGCTTGAAAACGGTAAGCATGCCATTTGTTTTTCGTCTGGCATGGGCGCTACGGATGCAGTGATCAAATTATTGAAACCCGGTGATGAAGTGATTACCAGCAACGATTTGTATGGCGGATCGTACCGCATGTTTAAGCGCATCTACGAAAAATTCGGCATCAAATTCCATTTCATCGATTTAACCGATGCAGCCAATGCTGCGAAATATGTAAACAGCAATACACGGCTGCTGTGGATTGAAACGCCCTCTAACCCGCTGATGCGCATTATCGACATCAGTGCTTGTGTGGCGCTGGCAAAAAAGAACAACATATTGGTGGCAGTAGACAATACGTTTGCCTCGCCCTATCTGCAAAACCCGCTCGACCTGGGTGCCGACATTGTGATGCATTCTGTAACTAAATACCTGGGCGGCCACAGCGATGTGATTATGGGCGCACTGGTGATGAATGACGATAAGTTGCGCGAAGAGCTTGCCTTTATACAAAACTCCTGCGGTGCGGTGCCCGGCCCGCAAGATTCTTTTCTGGTGCTGCGCGGCATTAAAACCTTGCAGCTGCGCATGGAGCGCCATTGCCAGAATGGAAAAAAGGTGGCGGAATTTTTGCGCAGCCACCCCAAAGTGGGCAAGGTGTATTGGCCTGGGTTTACAGACCACCCCAACCACGACATTGCCAAAAAACAAATGCGCGATTTTGGTGGCATGCTTTCCTTCGAATTGAAGAACGACACAGAAGCCAACGCACGCAAACTAGCCGAAGAAGTAGAACTGTTTGCCTTGGCCGAATCGTTGGGTGGTGTGGAGTCACTCATCAATCACCCGGCCTCAATGACGCATGCCAGCATTCCAAAAGCAGAACGTTTGAAGAATGGACTTACCGATTCGCTGTTGCGACTGAGTATTGGTATTGAAGATGCCGAAGACCTGATCGCTGATTTAACCCAGGCGCTTGCCAAACTTTGATAATTTTTTAATCCGTCAGACCGCCTTCGGGCGGTCTGACGGATTCTTCCCTTAGTTATTATCTATCTGGTTATTCTTGGCCCTGCGGATATTGCGGCTGGCGCGATCTTGCTTCCGCTCCAGGCGTCTGCGTTCAGCAACCGAAACCTCTCCGTCTGCCTTTGCCCTGCGTTCGCTTCTTCTGATGTGGCGTTGCTGCCCACGGAGAGCCCGCGTTTCACCCTGGGTTAGCTCACCACTTTGCTTGCCTTCCTGAATGCGCGCCTGCTGGGTAGCCTGGCGGGCGTTGGCACGTGGTGTTCGCGTTTGGGCTTGAGCCATCCACACGATCATTACTAACAAGCTGGTTAACAAAATACTTTTCATGGTCTTAATCAATTTTTTCTCTTGGACTTCAAAAAAACCTTCGGGTTTAATGGCCCCTCAATTTTTTCTTTTGGGAGGTTTAATGCGCTTGCTCTTGCGTGCTTGCTGCTTTTGAATGCGCACCTTCTGCTTCTTGCTTACTTTGTTGTCTTTTCCGGCCTTCCGGTTGGTTTCATAAACCAATCGCTGCTCCTGGGTCATTTTTGCACGTTCTTCCGGGCTCAGCTTGGGTAGCTTTTGTTTTTTCTGTGCCACTGCAGGTAGCGCAGCTGCCAACACCAGACAAATCAATCTAATCCATTTCATACGGCTTCTTTGTTTCTGTTTAAATACCCAAAGGCAAACGAACCACGAACTCACTTCCTTTTCCTTGCTCAGATTTTAGCTCGATGCTGCCCTTCAAACGGTCTACCAACGTTTTCACAATGGCCAGGCCCAGGCCGTTGGAACTTTCGCCTGCGGTGGGGCGCGCACTCAAACGCTTAAACTTCTGAAAGAGGGATTTCTTGTCCTCTTCTGAAAAGCCCGGCCCTTGGTCAATCACCGACAAGGTCCACATGCCGCCATCTTTCGCGCTCTTCAACCATACGGTCGATCCTTTAGGTGAAAACTTGATGGCATTGGTTAACAAGTTATCTGCAATGCGGCCCACATAATTGCGATCTGTTTTTACCGGCTCGTTAAATTGCAAATCCACCTTCAGGTCGATCAGCTTTTCTTGCGCGGCTACCTGCAGCACTTGGGCCCGTTCACTCAACAGCGGGCCAATCACCACCTCTTCGTAATGCGCTGCCCCCGAAATTTCTTCCAACGCATTTACATCCAGCAAGTCGATGATCAGATCGATGCCGGATTGGGCCGACTCTTTAATGAGTTTCAGGTAGCCTTGGTGGTTGGCATTTAATCCGCCCTCCATCTCCATCAGGTTAGTTAGCCCCTTAATGCGGTTCAATGGCGACTTCGAGTCGTGCGCAACAATATTCATAATGGTGTTCTTCTCCTGATTCAGATCGACCAACACCCGGTTATTGTGCGAGAGTGATTCGTTCTGTTTGGTGATTTCTTCGCGTTGCTTAAGAATATGAGAATTTTGCTGGGCGAGTTTGTAGTTAATGTGTCTGCGCCTGCGGCTCACCCAAAATACCAGCATGGCAATAATGGCAATCGAAACAATAACGATGATGAGCAACAGGTTCTCAAAACGCTTTTGCTCCAGCAGAATATGGCTGCGCGCTTCGTTGGCTTTCAGGCGTTCATTTTCTTTCTCCTTTTTTTCGATTTCCAGTTGAAACTGCAAACGATCGATCTGCCGGCTGAGGTCTGTGTTCTGCAGCATCTCAGAAAAAATACGGTAGCGGTTCTGATACTCGGCCATCAAAACCTCGTTGCGTTGGCGTTTGTAAATTTCTGAAAGCAAAAAGGCAGCATCGCGCTGAAACGATACGTTGCCCGAGCGCTCGGCCGATTGAAATACCTCGCGCAATAAAGCAGCAGACTTGCCTAAGTCTTTTTGTTGAAAGTAATATTGCGCCTGCAGATAGCTTACCCGCAGAAACAACTTCTGGTTGGTAGCTTCATGAATATTGCCTGCAATGGTTTTTAATTCGGCCATTGCCTCCGGCCATTTGTCTTCCGCGCCCAGGATTTCTGCCAACCCAATGGTAAGTTCTGCCTTGGTAGTGGGGTCGTCCACACGGTCGGCAATGGAATCGGCCGACAAGAAACTTCGTAAGGCATCATCTGTTTTTCCAGCCGCTTGCTGAATAATGCCCAACTCCATGAACGATGAAATGATCAGCCGCGGGTCGCCCAAACCTTTGCGCAGCGACAGCGCGTACTCCGACATTTCCAAGGCCTTACTAAATTCTTTTTGAGAACTGTAAATATTGGCGAGGCTGCGGTAAACGTAGGCAAGGCCCGATTTTTCTTTTAACACCTCGAAAATATCTTTGGCGCGGATGAAGTTATCGTAAGCACGTACCAGGTCGCCCTGGTCGAAGAACATGCGCCCCAGGTTGTTATACCCGAAGGCCAACTGTACCGAGTCGGTCTGCGCAGTGGCCACATCTATCGATTCGTAATGGTATTGAAGCGAGTTTTTGTAGTCGCCCTTGTTGGCATAAGCCAGGCCAATAAAGCTTAACGGCTTGGAAAGTTCTTTCTCTATCTCGCGGGCTTTGCCTTGTTCGTAGGCCATGGTGCAGTAAAAAATAGTACTGTCAGGATATGAATACCGAAACTCAAAACCAATGGCGTTCCATATCTGAAATTGCTGATCGGGTGTGGCACCACGCAACTGCCTTCGCAAACTATCTATCAGACCAAGGTTCTGTGCATATACATTCAATCCGCCCAACAACAAAACCAATATCATAGCAACCCTGCAACGCATGCTTATTTTTTTTCCTCGTTAAAGAATGTATTTCTGTTTAGTTCGCCCCGCTCTACAATGGCATCGTTTATTTTGCGAACCACCTCGTCCAACTCCGTACCCGACTGACGTAAATGTTCGATGAGTTCTTTTTCTTTTTTATCAGTTAAAGTCGCATAGTCTATCAGGTTGATTAGTCCTAATAAGCGGCTGAGGGGCCCGCGCAGCAGGTGCGAGTTGATGTAGGCATATTCTGCCAATTGGTTGTTTTGTGCCTCCAGTTCGCGCGTGCGTTCGCGCACGCGGTCTTCCAGGCTTTGGTTGATGCGCACAATTTCCCTGCGGTGCTGTCGAATTCTCCTTTCGTAGTCTCTGCGCTGGTTGGCGCGGTAGGCCAGCGTTACAATATCGGCCAATGCCTGCGCAAACAGAATATCTTCGGGTGTCCAGTGGCGTTCGCTTTCCGTTTGTTCGCAACACAAAACACCCGCCAGTTCGCCATCGATAAAATAAGGAGCGTCCATCATCGATTCAATATGGCGCGGCTCCAGGTACGATTGTTTGAACTCAAATGTATCCGCATGGTAAGGAGCCTTGTCTGCAGAGATGACCCCTTCGCGCTTCAGCGCCTCGAAATAGCGCGGAAAACTGGTGAGCAGCAGGTCTTCCTCTTCACGGTGGCTGCGCGTGGCACAATCATACAGCACCAGGCATTGCAGGCTGTTGCGCTCGCGGTTGATGGCCCAAACACTTACCCGGCTCGTTTGCAACGTTTCGGCTGACACCTGTGTGAGATAGCGCATGGCTTCGCCAAAATCGCCAAAGTTTACGGCACGGCTTTTTGATATTTCCAGCAGGGTATGCCAATGTTTTTCCAATACGCTGTTGCGCTTGAAGATTTCTTCCACCCGCTTTCTCAGCTCACGGTTAACGTGTTCAATCTGCCTGTTCTGGGCAGAGAGCAGATCGTTTTGGCGCTGAATGAAGTCGTGTTGTGAAACAATTTCGTTGCGCTGCTGCACCAACTCCTCGTTTTGGGTTTGGATTTCCTCTTTTTGGTCGAGTAGCCGATTGTTCTGTTCGTTTACCTGATCTATGTTCTTCTTTATGGCTTTGTAATACAGGTGCGTAAAGAAATAAGACACCGTTACCAGCCCCACAATAGAGAACGATGACCGCCAGGGTGCGTTGCCATCGCTCAGCACGTTGGCATCCTTGAAAAAGAAATTAAAAAATACCGCAGACACCAACACCACACCGAGCCAGGCCTTAGAAGCATTGTGGTTTACCAGCAGGTGTGCCATGATGGGCATGAGGGCGAGCCATGGCATCACCAACGAATAGATACCACCGGAGTAAGCTATGCCTGTCATGAATGAAATCCAAAACAGAAAAACGGTAATCTGCGCCAGCCACCTCACGGCCAATGTTGCAGTGGCCAACAACAAAAGAACGATGGCCAGCGCTGCGGGCAATGCCATAAACAACCACTGCGGCACATGCACCTGAAAGCGCGGTTGGATGAAAGCATAGAAAAGGCTTACGGCAATGGCGATGCCATTGAACTGCACCACCAGCAATGCCTTGGTGCGCACCTCGCCCTCGTATTTTTGCAAGAACCGGAAAAAACCCACCCCCATAGCCATATCAGTGTGGGAAGATACTAAAAAGAAAGGCGTTAGAAAGGTTAGTTTTCTTCGAAGAATGGGTGAACCAAAGGTATTTTATTCTTCCACAAAATTCATGTCGCGCGAATAGGTTTCATCAATCGCCCGCAAGGCCCAAAGGGCAATCACCACTGTAATAACTCCCACAATCAAAGCGCCCTGCACAATGCCCAGTTCGGCCCGCAGAAACTTAAACAGCAGGGTAATGGGCACCACCGTGCCGCGGATAAAATTGGGAACGGTGGTGGCCACGGTAGACCGCAGGTTGGTACCAAACTGTTCTGCGGCTATGGTTACAAACAAAGCCCAGTAGCCAACTGCAAAACCCAAGATAAAACAAGCCATGTAAAACAAGGTGGGTGTTGCCAAAGGGTAAAAGAGGTAGAACAACACGGCTGCCAGGGTAAGCAGAATAAATACCAGTACAATGCGCTTACGCGAGCGCAGCGCCTGGCTGGAGAACCCGCTCGCCAAGTCGCCCGCGGCCAAGCCCAGGTAGCTGAACATGACGGAGTCTCCCGCCACAACTGCGCCTTGCACGCCTAGCGCCTGCGCAAATTCCGGAGAGAAGGTGATGAGAATGCCGATGACATACCAAATGGGCAACCCAATAAAAATGCAGCCCACGAATTTTTTAAAACGTGCGCGGTTGTTGAAAAGTTGGAAAAAGTTACCACGCTCTACCTGCTGCTCCTTAACCTTCATAAATATGCCCGACTCAAACACACTGATGCGTGCCAGCAGCAGTAGCAAACCCAACCCTCCGCCAATGAAGTAGGCAATCTGCCAATCGAATTCCTTGGCTACAAAGTTGGCGAGCACGGCACCCATCAGTCCTACGGTGGCTACCAGTGCTGTGCCATAGCCACGGAGGCGCGTGGGCAACACCTCGCTCACCAAAGTGATACCTGCGCCCAGTTCACCGGCCAGACCAATGCCGGCAATGAATCGCAACACCGCGTACTGATCCACGGAAGTAACAAAGCCATTGGCGATGTTGGCAAGCGAATACAACAAGATGGAACCAAAAAGCACCGACAAACGCCCGCGCTTGTCGCCCATTACGCCCCAGATAATGCCACCAATGAGCAGGCCTGTCATTTGCACTTGCAACAAAAACTCGCCTTCATCGAACAGGTTTGCTTCGGGCACACCCAAGGCCATGAGGCTGGGTCTTCGCACGATGCTGAACAGCAGCAAGTCGTAAATGTCTACAAAGTAGCCGAGCGCTGCCACGATAACAGGCACGCTGAAGAGCGCCCTCCAATTCTTGTCGTTCATGAAATTTTAATAACGTCTATGTCTGGTGATAAAGAGCAAAACAACGAACCACCGTTCTCCTTCACCGAACCAATATGAAGAAACGAAACGTAATGCCCAACATCATGAACTACATTCATTCAAGTTTTTTCTGAACCTCTTGCTTGAGTAACCGTAGATGTCTGGTCACTATTGACCAAATAATAGAATCATCTATGCTGTCGTAAGAATGAATGAGTCTGTTTCTTAAACTTATTATTTGAGAGGCATTATTGAGGCGATTAATTGCAAACTCTTTCAAGAACTTGTTCACGGCTTCACCCACAATCCCCAAATGCCTCTCCACCGCACCTTTTGTTTTTAAGTCGGATTGATATTCGGCAAATGATTGGATGCCCTTGGTAAATTCTTCTATCAACTCAATGGAGTTCAAAATATCAGACAAAAACTTTTTCTCCTTCTCGGTCATAGATAAGTTTTTTTGTCCGATTAATGGATGCCTTTAGATAAGGATTTCGAATCGAATCATCTGTCAATAAATCGACCTTCCTTTGGAAAAGATTTTCAAGTTTGTCCCACAGCGAAAGAAGCGCTTCTCCTCTATCCACAGGATCATTGATATCAACGCTTACAACCAAATCAATATCACTTTTTTCAGGGTCGAAACGTGGGGTAATTGACGAACCAAAGGCATAAATTTTGTCTACCCGATGTGCGCGACAAATCGCCACAAAGTCAGCATACCTATTTCTGATTATGGCCATCAAATCCATAAGTCAAATATACTTGTTTGGCTTTAAATTCTCCGTCTCCGTACTTCCGTGAAAAAGGAACACAGAGACGGCTTTACCCAATAATCAACTTTATCCACCATTGGCTGGTTTCTGCCATTTATAGAAAAGTGCCGGATTGTTTGCCCCAAAACTGCTATCTCGGAATGAAATGTAAACCTCTTTTAATATGAGAAAAATACTTTGGCTGATGTTGGTTGTGTGTTGTGCCCTGCCTGTGGTGGCACAAAAGAAAAGCACCGCCAGCACGGCCACACTTACCTACGATGAAAAACTCTACAACGGCCTGGAGTGGCGCAGCATTGGTCCCTTTCGAGGCGGCCGCTCGGCTACCGTTACGGGCGTGCCCGGTAAGCCCAACCTGTTCTATTTCGGTTCCGTGGGTGGCGGTGTATGGCGCACCACCGATGCCGGCAACACCTGGGAAAATATTTCGGACGGATTTTTCGGTGGCTCTATAGGCGCGGTTGCCGTGAGCGAGTGGGACAACAACGTGATCTATGTGGGCGGTGGTGAAAAGACCGTGCGCGGCAACGTGTCGTACGGCTACGGCATGTACAAGTCTACCGATGCGGGCAAAACCTGGGCGCACGTTGGCTTGAAAGAGTCGCGCCACATACCGCGCATCCGCATCCACCCTAAAAATCCTGATCTGGTTTATGCAGCCGTATTGGGTGATTTGTTTAAGTCGAGTGAGGAACGTGGTGTATACCGCTCCGAGGATGGCGGCAAAACGTGGAAGCGCATTTTGTTCGCTAACGCGGATGCAGGCGCGGTAGACCTGGTGATGGACCCTAACAATTCGCGCGTGTTGTATGCCGCTACCTGGCGCATACGCAGAACGCCTTACAGTTTGGAAAGTGGTGGCGAAGGTTCTTACCTGTGGAAAAGCACCGATGGTGGCGACACCTGGACCAATATTTCGAAAAACGATGGTATGCCCAAGGGTACGTGGGGCATTGTAGGCGTAAGTGTTTCGCCCGTTAATTCCAACCGCGTATATGCCATTATCGAAAACGACAACGGTGGTGTTTACCGTTCGGACGATGCCGGCCAAACCTGGCGCAAGATGAACGAAGACCGCAGCCTACGCCAGCGCGCATGGTACTACACCCGCATTTATGCAGACACCAAAGACGAAGACATGGTGTATGTGCTCAACGTGTCGTACCACCGCTCGAAAGACGGGGGCCGCACCTTCCAGAGCTACAATGCACCCCATGGCGACCACCACGATTTATGGATAGCGCCTGAAGACAACCAGCGCATGATCATTGGCGATGACGGGGGCGCGCAGGTGTCGTTCGATGCGGGCGAAAACTGGACTACTTACCACAACCAGCCCACTTCGCAATTCTATCGTGTGGTTACCGACAATAATTTCCCCTACCGCATTTATGGTGCGCAGCAAGATAACTCAACCGTGCGCATTGCGCACCGCACCGATGGTTTCTCCATTGGCGAGCGCGACTGGGAGCCCACCGCGGGTGGCGAAAGCGGCCACATCGCCATTGACCCTACCGATAATGATGTGGTGTTTGGCGGAAGTTACGATGGCTTCCTTACCCGCGTAAACCACCGCACCGGTGAAGAACGCAGCATCAACCCCTGGCCTGATAACCCGATGGGCCACGGTGCCGAAGGTGCCAAGTACCGCTTCCAGTGGAACTTCCCCATCTTCTTCTCACCGCACGATCCTAAAAAAATGTATGCTGCTTCGCAGCACTTGCACGTAACCTACAATGCAGGTGAAAGCTGGGAGTTAATCAGCCCTGACCTAACGCGCAACGACCCCACCAAACTGGGGCCTTCGGGTGGACCTATTACCAAAGACAACACCTCGGTAGAGTATTATTGCACCATCTTCGCTGCGGGCGAATCGCCTTACGAGAAGGATTTCATCGTAGCCGGTTCTGATGATGGACTGGTGCACCTCTCGCGCGATGGTGGCAAGAACTGGACGAAAGCTGCCATACCCGACATGCCCGAGTGGACGATGATCAACAGCGTAGAGTTCGATTCGCACACTAAAGGTGGCATCTACATTGCAGGTACCCGCTACAAAATGGGCGACTACAAACCCTACTTGTTTGTATCGAAAGACTATGGCAAAACATGGACGAAGATAACGGATGGGATTGATGCAGGACACTTCACACGCGTGTTGCGTGCAGACCCGGCCCGTAAAGGACTGTTATATGCAGGCACGGAAAGCGGCATGTATGTGTCGTTCGATGATGGCGCCAGTTGGAAACCCTTTCAACTGAACTTGCCCCTGGTGCCCATCACAGACCTCACCATCAAAAACAACAACCTGATCGCGGCCACGCAAGGGCGCAGCTTCTGGTTAATTGACGACCTTACTCCATTACATCAGCTAAGCGATGCCGTTGCGAAGAGTGATTTCTACCTGTACAAGCCATTGCCCAGTTACCGCATGCCGGGCGGGCAAGGCGGCTGGCGCGGTCCGTCTAAAACCGAAGGACAGAACCACCCCGGTGGCGTGAACCTGTTTTATTACTTGAAAGACACAGCCAAGGCGGTGGCTTCGCTTGAAATTATGGAAGCCAATGGTCAACTCATTAAAAAGTATGCCACCAAACCCGATAAGAAAGCCAAGGAGGAACCGTTGCCTAAGCTGAAGCCCGGCACCAACCGGCTTAACTGGAACATGCGTTACCCCAATGCCGATGGTTTCGATGGCATGATTCTGTGGGGTGGCGGGCTTAATGGGCCCAAAGCCATACCGGGTACCTACAAGGCACGCCTTACGGTGAATGGCAAATCGGTGGAAATAGAATTTGAAATTCTGAAAGACCCGCGCACCAGCGGTACCCCTTCCGACATCAAAGAACAATTCGACTTTTTGATTTCTGTGCGCGACAAGCTGAGTGAAACCAACAACGCGGTGAAGAAGATCAGAACCGCCCGCGAGCAGATCAACCGGGTTACTGACCCTATGAAAGGCAAGGAAGACATGAAGGACGTAACCGAACTGGCCAAGAACATACTGGATGAGATGAAGAAAGTTGAAGAGGCACTATACCAGACCAAAAACAGAAGTGGCCAGGATCCACTCAACTTCCCTATTCGCCTTAACAATAAGTTGGCGGCCCTTTCGGGTGAAGCTGACAATAGCGACTACAAACCTTCTGCCCAGGTAAAAGCCGTGTACACAGAAATTACCGGCAAAATTGACGAGCAGTTGCGGGCGTTGGATGCCATCTTCAAAACCAAGGTGCCGCAGTTCAACGAGTTGGTGAAACAGAAGCAAGTGAGCGCCATCGTGCTGGAGTCTATGTAATACCAGCGGCTTGGTTCTCTTCAACGGGCTGCCTTCCATACGTTTACACGCGCCAACTGGCTGCGTGGCGTGTGCGAAGGCAGCCTTCTTTTCTGCCGGAATCGATTGAGTATTTCATGCTGCAATCATCCGCGAACAAAAAAAGTTTTAAGGTAAAATTCTTGGCGTTTCGACTCTAAAAACGGCATTTTTAACCAGATGCGGGTTTTATCGGTTACCACCCTCACCGAAATCGGCATGAAAATGGAAACAGTTGGCTACAGATACTTAACCTCCAATTCATCGCTAGATATGAAAAGGCACGTTTTCCCCATTATTTTTCTAGTTGGCCTGGTGTTGCTGCTGCTCCAGTTGTTTTTATAGCCAGTACTAAGGAAAGTACAAAATACCTTCCGAACGGTATTGCCGTTGCCCGCTTCTACTGGTATTATTGAGTTTCGTTCACCACAGAAATTCACCATTCACCACCATGAGGCAATTAATCTCCCTCGCTTTTTCACTGGCTCTTGCCAGTATTTCGTTCGTTCAACTTTCATCGTGCGGCAAAGACGACCCACCGCCACCGCCTGAACCTACCGAGGCAGAAAGAGTTACCAGCCTGCTCACCAGTGGCACCGGGCGCTGGCCATTGACCAGCGTAACGGTGGAGGGTGAAAATGCAGCAGAAATTTTTGAAGACTTTTCTATTACGTTTACCAACACCGGTTATACCACCACAGGCACCACGCCTGTATGGAAACGTTCAGGCACCTGGAGTTTTACCGATGCCACCGCCACCAAATTCAAACGCGATGACAACGTGGAGGTGACCATCGAATCCATCAATGAAACTTCGTTAAAGCTCGTGCTCTTCTGGGAGCAAGAAATAGCCGAACCCGGCCGCACCACAGCACTGCGCGGGCGCCATGAATTTACGCTGAACAAATAAACTACTAACTGCAATACCTTACCTATGAAAACTGTTTACTTCAAATTATTTGTAATTGTTCTGCTCGGCACTGGCAGTGGCCAGGTGTGGGCGCAAAATAAAACGCTGGGTGTAGGCACCACCACCCCCAACCCCAACGCGGCCCTGCATGTAGAATCGCCCACCGGCAACCAAGGCTTCATTATGCCAAGGTTAACCACGGCACAGCGCACGGCACCTGGCTTTCAGGGGGTACTCTCCGCAGCAGACGCTGGCCTGATGGTGTACGACACCGATGACAAAGCCTTATATATATGGAGTGGTACCGCGTGGGCAAGCACCGCTAAACTACCTGTTCCTTACGTGGATACCGTCACCACAATACCCAACGGAGGCAATGCATTTCGCATTGTGAATAACAATACAGGTGCAGGTAACTTTGGAGTAGCCCATTTCGAAAACCTGAATCCGCAAAGTGGCTTCTCCACCATTTTCGGTCGCACCACCAGCGCCACTAATGGCGTGGCCGATTTTATTGTGAGCAACCCCGCCAACAACAACGATGCGCTGGGCGTAGTAACCAACAGCGATGCCGGACGCGCAGGTGCCTTTACGGCCACCAGCACGGCCAACAACAATGCGGCCTTGTATGCACAGAACTTTGGAACAGGACGGGCCATCGGTGCGATCAATTCAGGCACAGGCACAGGTATCAACGTTCAGCTCACCAATGCAGCTAACACCAACTCCGCCATCAACATCAACCACAGCGGCACCGGCAACGCCATCACGGCCAACCGTCCTATTCAGGCTACTCAATTTATTGGCGATGGCAGTTTGTTGACTAGCGTATCGGCTTCTCCATTTACCTTTCCTTTCAATACTCCCCAAAACACCGCTACTACCACGTTCGAAATTACCAATGCAGGCGCTGGCAAAGCGGGGGCCTTTATTATTAATAATGCTGCCAATACCGACAATGCCTTGTTGGTCTCTACCAACGGCACTGGTGAAAATGCCTTGTTCGAAGTAAACAATGCTACCTCCACCGGTTCTGCCATCGTTGCCCAATCCAACTCCCTGGGCGCTTCATTTTACTCCAGCAACTCCAATGCTACCACAGGTGGTTCAGGCCAGTTTTACAACACCAGCGCAACCAATACAGCTGTTGCTCTGAATGTGCTAACCGATGGTACCGGCACAGCCGGATACTTCCGTGCCAACAATGCCGATGCGGGTACCGCCATTGTGGGTACCACTAATTCCAACCGGGGTGGAGCGTTAGCACCGGTAGGGGTGTACGGTGAGTCGACCGGTACAGGCTCTTTGGGTGGAGCGTTCCGCGTAAATAATGCTGCCAACACTTTCCCTGCCGTTTTTTCGGAAACCAATGGAACGGGCAGCACCATCGTGAGCCGCCAAATTGGTACAACCACCGGGGGGGCAGGCGATTTCCAGGTAACGCAAGCTACAAACAACGGCAATGCCCTCTACGGTCGCACCAACGGAACGGGCCACGCAGGCGCTTTTGCAATTGTAAACAACGCATCGACTACAGCGGCCGTGCGTGGTGAAACCGATGGCTTAGGACGAGGAGGTGAATTCATCATCAACAATGGCAGCAACGTGAATTACGCGTTGGTGGGCGAAACAAATGGAGCCAACTTAAGTGCCGGTGTGTATGGACATAATACCGGAGACGGCTTTGGTGTACTGGCGCGCGCGAATGGCACCAACTTTGGTTCTGCCGCGGTTTATGGTGAGCAACTAGGAACAGGTGATGCAGCGGGGGCTTTTAGAATCATTAACGCCAGCAGTACTTATTCAGGGTTGTTCGGTGAAACCAACGGAACCGGTTCAGCCATTTTTGGAAGAACAACAGGCACAGGAAGAGCGGGGCAGTTTCAGATTAATAATAGCACCAACGCAGATGCAGCATTGCGGGGCGTTACTGATGGCTTAGGACGTGCGGGTTATTTTACCGTGAGCAATGCCACCAATAATACAGAAGCACTGTTCACGGAAACAAACGGAACGGGCATAGCTGGTAGTTTCCTTATCAATAACCCATCCAACACATCCAGCGTTCTCCGGGCCGAAACCAACGGCACCGGACCAGCCATTGCCGGAATTCAAATGGGTGGTGACGGAAGCGCTGGATATTTTCAAGTAGGAGATGTGATAACTAACACAAGCACAGGCGCTGCGGTGTTTGGCGCACAGAACGGACTAGGACGGGCAGGAACTTTCCAAATCACTAATGCCGCAAACAGTGCTCCAGCCATTCGCGGGTACACGGATGGGACAGGGAGGGGATTGTGGGTAACCGTTGATAACCCAGCTAACGATTCACCCGCCATCATGGGACAAACCAATGGGGTTGGTGCGGCTGTTTATGGTCTGAATACCGGCCCTGGTGATGCGTTCTCTCCTGCAGGACATTTTGTGGTGGACAATCCCACCAACACCCACGCGGCTATTCAGGGAAACAACAGTGGTGCTGGTGCCGCAGGTCAGTTTTTAATTGAATCGGGAAGTAACAGTGCCTCTGCAGTGAATGCCAATACGATTGGAACTGGCAGAGCAGGAAGTTTTGTCATCAACAACGGAAGTAATACTTCTAGTGCGGTTTATGGAGAAACCAATGGAACAGGAAATTTGATGTTGCTGAACCACACCGGTGCCTCAGGTAATGTAGCTATTTTTCAAAGTGGAGGGACCAACGTTGCGCGCATTGACAAAACCGGTCAAGGTTTTTTCAACGGGGGCGTACAGCCAAGTGGAGCAGACCTTGCTGAGGCATTTGAAGTAGAGGGTTTTGTTTCTACATACGAACCTGGTGATGTTCTTGTAATCTCAGAGAATACAGATCGCACCGTGGAGAAGAGTTCCTCTCCCAACTCGCGCAAGGTGGTAGGTGTGTACGCGACCAAACCTGGTGTTTTACTCACAGAAAAAGGTATCGATGCCGATCTCAGCAATACAGTACCCATGGGGGTGATTGGCGTCATTCCTACCAAAGTGTGCCTTGAAAATGGCCCGATCAAACGGGGCGATCTGCTGGTAACCTCTTCGCAAACAGGAAAGGCCATGAAGGCCAAACCAGCCATTATTGATGGCATCGAGATCTATCCGCAGGGTGCCATCATTGGCAAAGCGCTTGAAAACTACGATGGCACCGGAAGTGGACTCATCAACGTTCTTGTAAACGTGAAGTAGTCGTCAACCCACAGAAACTCTCCCCGGACTGTGTTTTCACAGTCCGGAACACACACAATTGAGAGCAAATGGCCAGGTTACACAGGTCGAGAAGGGTGAGGAGATTTTGTTACTGGTTGGTGGAGACACCGATAGAAAGAACTTGCTGAAAACAAATTAGGCCTATGATTTCACAGGCATAAGTAGCGATTGTTCATCGGAGAAAAAGCAGTGCCCAACAAAGCACTGCTTTTTTTTAGATAAACCACCCGAATACCGTTCCGCGGCATTGAGGTGCGGATTAGGGGATTGATTTTACATTCAACGGAGGTGAGCTACTCTATATATCCGCAAATGAAGATGGGGGCAACAATTGCGTTCGGCTCACTATAAGCCCACTAAGCTCAGCCACACCCAAGTGCACTTTATATAGTGTGCTGCGAAGGGTTTTAGAAAATTTAGTCCCTGATTAAACAAGTGATTTTTCAAATACCCCTTTCAGGTTATTGATCACACCCACCCGAATGCCGAATTTCTACTTCCAAATTCATTCAATATGAAACTAATATCAATTTTTAC
>CAZRQK010000009.1:0-65558 GCA_964602295.1 uncultured Ohtaekwangia sp. | reverse complement strand
TACTGGGGTTTACGCTCAAAACAAAAGCCTGGGTGTTGGCACCACTACCCCCAACGCCAATGCAGCATTGCATGTAGAGAGCCCTGGCAACAACCAGGGGTTGCTCTTACCGCGATTGACCAGTACCCAGCGCAATGCGATTACCTTAACTGCTACTGACAAAGGCCTCATGGTTTTTGACACTGACCTGAACCTTTTGCACACCTGGAATGGCACCGCCTGGAGCAATGGTGCTACCGCCATTAATGCTGAAAATTTAGTTCTGCCGTATAAAGACAGCGTAACCACTAACAACGGGGTACTCGACCTCGTAGCTATCAAATTCAACGGTACTGAGAACAAGCGGATATTGCGCGTTGAGAATCGGAATCCCAGCAATACGTCTAGCTCAGTGAGCGCCTACACCAACAGCAATGCCGGAGGCACCGCGATATATGGTGTTACGGAAGGAACAGAAAGCAATGCGGGCGCCTTTGAAAGCTACAACACCTCCAACACTTATGCGTCTCTTTACGCTTATGCCACCGGGCCAGGGGGAGCCGGGTATTTTCAAATGGATAATCCGAGTAGCACAGGCAGCGCACTGGTGGCGATAACCAACTCCGATCAATTTCAAACTGCAGCAGTGTACGGCCTTTCCACAGGAACAGGTGACTGTGCTGGTTGCTTTAGAATCAACAACGCAGCCAACACAAGATCTGCCATGTACAGCGAAACCAATGGTTCAGGCCCGGCTGTGCATGGCAACAACATTGGTACTGGCCCTGCTGCCGTTCTTTCAATTAGCCAGGCAACCAACACCTCAGCCGCGCTCAGCATTTCACATGCAGGCACGGGCAATGCCATAACTGCCAACCGGCCTATACAAGCCACGCAGTTTATTGGTGATGGAAGTTTGTTGACGGGGCTACCCAGTGGAACCGGATGGGGACTTACAGGTAACTCAGGCACTGTCGATGGAACTGATTTTGTCGGAACAACAGACAATGTTCCACTTACATTCAGAGTTTTCAATCAAAAAGCCGGTAGAATTGAGTCAACTTTATCAGGAAGCACTTTTTTTGGCTATCAAGCAGGAATGTTTAATAGTGTTGGCAGTAACGCTGGTGTCGGCTACAGAGCTCTATACAATAACACGACCGGTACCGGCAATACTTCATTGGGAGTGAATGCATTGTTGAATAATACAATTGGACTTGATAACACAGCTATTGGCGCTAACACGAATGTTAGCCTTGCCAATCTAACAAATGCCACAGCCATTGGTGCGAATGCCATCGTCAACGCCTCCAACAAAATTAGGTTAGGAGACAACAACGTTACCGTAATTGAAGGACAAGTGGGTTTCACTGCCGCCTCCGATAGACGCCTAAAAATGAATATTTTATCACTTTCTGATGGCCTCGACTTCGTCATGAAACTCAAACCCGTCAGCTATCACATGAGAGGTGATCAAACCACGAAATTGAACTGGGGTTTTATTGCTCAGGATATTGAGTCCCTGGTGGGCCCAAACAATGCGTTGCTCACGGTAGGAGGCGACCCAGACCGCACTCTGGGCCTTCGCTATACGGATTTCATTGCGCCACTCGTAAAGGCGGTTCAAGAGCAGCAGGCCATTATTGAGGATCTTAAGGAGAGAATAATGGTGCTGGAGGGGAATTTAGAGAGTCGACAAATTAAGAAAAATGAAAACTTAAGAATCAACAGAAGGTAAAAAATACCCTTCCACCGGTATTGGGAAAGCCCTCAAATAGATTGAAATTAAGGCGCTTCTAACTTCAGAAAAGTTGAATTGTATCATTATGAGAAATATTTTATTTCCCCTCTTCGTCCTAATGGCTGTGGTTACCCACGCCCAGTTCATCACCAACACGGGTATCGACATCGTGAACACAGGCGTGATCTACACCAATGGCGATTGGGCCAACCAAGGCAGCCTGCGCAACGATGGCACCATCGTTACCACGGATAGCTGGACGAACACAGGCACGCTCGATGCGGCCAGCACAGGGGGATTTGTGCTGAACTATGCCACCAACAAATCGTTTACGCCCGGAGGCGCTTCATTTGGCTTCATTGTGAAGGAAGGTGTTGGCAATGCCGACATCACGGGTGTGTTCGAACTCCGCGATAGTCTTTCGCTGAAAGGCGGCTTGCTTACGCCTCTCACTGCGTCTGACGTGCTCACCATCAACGACCTGGCGAAAGTTGAAAGTACCCCCGGCTCTTTTTTGCAGGGCGGCAACCTGGTGCGCAAAGGCAGCGGCAACCTGTTCTTCCCTGTAGGCCGTGGCGGTAACTACCTGCCCATCACTATCTACAGCGTGTCGGGTGCCAATCCAAGCGTAACCGTGGCGTTGGAAGACGCCCCCACTGGCTTCACGGCTGGCACTGGTGTGGAAGCGTTGATCGATTTCCCCTACATATGGCGAGTAACCAAGGAGACCGGCACCGAAGCGAGTAGCTACGTAGAGGTGGAGTACCCCGAAGCGCTGACTTCGGGCGTAACCAACCCCATAGTAGTGCGGCAAATCAGTGCCGATACCTATCAGGGCATGGGTGCACGCCTGATCAACATAGCTGATGGGAAGACACTGGTGCGCAGCTATTCCCGCGGACTGGATGGCACTTACTCCGTAGCGCGTGGTTTCCCTGGCAACCTGGAAACCGACCGCCTGGCACTGGAAGCATTGTACAACGCCACCCAGCCTACCGCAGGCACCTGGACGGGCAAGCCCACGTGGCTTACCAACACCGATGTTACCACCTGGGAGGGCGTAACCGAAACAGGCGGTTATGTTACTTCGCTGGTGTTGCCCAATACGGGCATTACAGGTCGCCTGCCTGAGTCGTTGGCCGACCTGGGAGGATTAGAAACCATCGATTTGTCGGGAAACAACATTACCTATCTGCCCGATCTCTCCGGCTTGAGCGGTATTGCTTCACTGAACGTGTCGAACAACCGGTTGGGCTTTGGTTCCATCATCCCCAACCTGGGCCTCCCCTCTTTCGACTACAGCAACCAACAGCCCCGCACACCAGATGAAGAAGTGCTGGTAGACGTGGGCACCGACACTTCCGTGGAAATAGAAGCCGACCATGAAGGCAACCTTTATCAATGGACGCTGAACGGAACGAACGTAGAGGGCGCCAACGCCCCGGCTTATGGCATCACAGCCATCAACCGAACCAACATGGGCACCTATCGCGTAGACATCACCAATCCCGCTGTACCAGGACTCACTTTGCAATCGGGTAATAAACGCGTGCTGGCTACCGCCACCGTTTCAGGAACCATATTTGAAAACACCGATGTGCCGCTGGCCAACGGTGTGGTAACCCTATACCGAATTACTGACGTGGGTGCTTACGAAATTCCGGAGGGCCTTGGCAATCTGACCGTGAATGCCGATGGTACCTACACGTTGGAGAAAGTAGTGTTAGACGACTATGTGCTGTTGGCGCAAGGTAACCCCGTTCAATATCCAGATGAAATCCCTACCTACTATACCGACAAAATTTTCTGGGAAGAAGCAGACCCTATTATTCTGAACGATAATGTAGCAGATCTAAACATTACGCTGGTGAACAAACCTGTAGAGGAGCCCAAAGGGCAGGGCACAATCTCGGGAACATTGGAAGATACCAACATACAGGAGGACGGCCGTACATTGCGAAACAAAAGAATTTCTAACGCAGGTGCCAGCGTGCGTAGAAGGGTAAACGTGGGCAAACCCGAAGACGAAGAACTGGTGCTGGTGGCTTACATCCTTACGAATGAAGATGGTGAGTTCAGCTTCGAAAACCTGGAAACAGGCGAGTATCTTCTGAACCTGCAATATCCTGGCTACCCGATGGATCCTACTTCATTCATCAACATTTCCATTGGCACAGGTCTGGCGCGCAGAGTGGAAGTGCAGGCGTTGGTGGAGGAAGCCAATATTGTAGTAAAGAAACTAGTGATTACCGGGTGGGATGAAGAGGAGCAACGTTTTGCTGTATTCCCCAATCCGGCCAATGCCAACATGCACATTAAAGTACAGCAAGGTATGAACAACCTCACCTACTCCATTGCGAATGCCGTAGGTGCCGAGGTGTTGCAAGGAACACTGCCCTTCACGGGCGTGGCCCACATCGAAACGGGCAACCTGCCAGCGGGGGTGTATGTGGTAACAGTGGCTGAGTCTGGCGCGACATTGCAAACATTTAGAATTGTGATTACACACTAAAGGCAGTTGCAAACGAAGCTATTAGAAAGAGAGGCTACCGGAAAAAGGTGGCCTTTCTTGTTTCGCTTCCGCTTCAACTCCGCTCAGCTGGGGCAACTCCGCTCAGCAACCTAAGGCGCATCCTGAGAGATGTTAAAAGGAGCGCCCTGAACAGAGTCGGAAGGAGCGCCCTGAGCGAAGTCGAAGGGCGCATTCCTATAATTAGTCTCATTCTTGCATGTTGCCAGATCACGAAGCCTGTCCTTCAACCCATAAATCAATGCTTCCTTCTTTTTCCGGCTCCAACCCTGCACCTGCTTCTCCCGATAGAACGCTTGTTGAACACGGGGAAACTCTTCAAAATAAACCAGCTTAACGGGTAAATGCTTTTTGGTGAAATTAGCCCCTTCTCCACGTTGATGCTGTTCTATACGTAATTTCAAATTGTTGGTACTCCCGGTGTAATACTGCCCATTGGCGCATTCTAAAATATACATCCAGCCTTTCATCGTAGTGTAATATCGTAAATGTGTTGGATATTGCTTCGACTGAAAATCTTTGCTTCGACTCCGCTCAGCAAACACGACTCCGCTCAGCAAACACGACTCCGCTCAGCAAACACGGATGCATGGCAAAACACTCACCCATCGAAGAATCGTGCTTTTCCACTACCCACTTACCCCTTTCGGGTAATTGCTTTTCGGCCATGGCAGACGTACCTTTCCTCTATCATGTCGATCCAAGTCGCCATTATAGACGATGACCAGCAGTTGGGCAAAACGTTGAAGCGGGAGTTAGAAGACTATCCCGACATCGCAGAAATAAAAGTGTATACCAGCGGGTTGGGTTTTGTTCACCACTTACGCTACGAAAACAAGCAGCCCGATGTGGTGTTGATGGATATCTCCATGTCGCTGGCCGATGAAGGCATTCAGGCCACGCGGCTGCTCAACGACCAGTTTCCTAATATTAAGGTGGTGATGTTCACCATGTCGGACGATGATGAGAATGTTTTCGAAGCCTTTAAATCGGGGTCGGTGGGTTACCTGCTGAAAAACGAGAAGCCGTCTTTCATCTACAAGACCATTGTTGATGTGTCGCAAGGAGGCGCCCTGATGTCGCCCGGCATTGCCATCAAGACCATTAAATTTCTGCACCAGCCTGTAACAGCGGCTAGCAAAAAAGAAGAATACAACCTAAGCGACCGTGAGGTAGAGATTCTGCGCATGGTAGCCAAGGGCCATACCTACCACTCGATGGCTTCCCTGCTATTCATCAGCCATGAAACCGTAAAAAAACACATCTCCAATATCTTCAGGAAGCTGCACGTGCGCAATAAGATCGAAGCCATCAACAAAACCAAGGAGTGGCTGTGAACGATGGCCCATCGCAGAGCCCTTTCTTTAATTCTAACGAGCAACCAACGGCACCGCCACCGACACCGTGGTTCCCTGTTGTGGTGCCGTATCAATGCGGAATTGTCCGCTCACTGTATTGGCGCGCTTTTGCATATTCGTGAGGCCGAAATGATCGCCCGGTACAGCGGGAGGCCAGTCGAAACCAGTGCCGTTGTCTTTTACGGTAAGCCTCAGGTGCCCATTACCATTGGTAAGCCCTACGCGGATGGATGTACAACGGCTGTGGCGGATGGCGTTTTGCACAGCCTCCTGCGTAATGCGAAACAACTGAATGCCTGTGCCAGGGGGCAACTGCGTGGATGGCAAGTGCTGTTCTACGTACAGATCGAAGGCAACGGGGTAATCGAGTTTGCGGTATTGCCAAAATAATGTGTTGATACGCTGTTCAAGCTCCTCCACCGAAACGGTTTCCTTGTTCATCGCCCAAATAAAGTCGCGCAGTTCCTGCATCACCTTGTCGGCCAACGCCTGTAGCGACAGAAGCCCTTCGTTTTTGTTTTCGGCTGCTGCCCGTTGTAAACCGAACGAAATGGTGCTTAGCTGAGAGCCGAGGCTGTCGTGCAAATCTTTGGCGATCTTCTCCTTCTCCACCCTCAATTGTTGGGCCGCCTCCAATTCGTGAATGCGTTGGTGGTATTTCTCTCGCTTGCGATAAAACCAAATGCCGCCTGTAATCAATAGCAGCAAGTTAGCGCCCAGCACCCATAAGGCAGCCTTGCTGCGTACAATCACCGACTCTTGCCAACTGGCCCTTTCATTCAATTGGGCGATGGCCTTGGTTTTCTGTTCCGTTTCGTACCGCATGCGCAGGTCTTCCACGATCTGCATTTTACGGATTGCATGGATGGAATCTTGTAGCATCCTTGCTTCTTGCTCGGCCCGGTATGCCATGGGGTAGTTACTTGTTTCTGCAAAGGTGCGGGCCATGGTCTGATACACGCTGACATATCTTTTCAAAAAGGGCAAACTACCATAAATGCGCCAGGCCGACTGCGCCCAACGGTCGGCTTCTGCATAATCACCTTTTCGGGCAAGGGAGAGGGCCCATTCAGATTGTATGTAAGCTACCGCATCCGGATGACCTTCGAGTGTTGACGCCAGCGTAAGCGCCTGGCTGGCGTCTTGCAATGCACCTGGCAGGTTCTGCAGGTGGTCGCGCTTCACCGCAGCGCGGTCGGCTAACGTCAAGGCCATCTCCCGCGAGTCCATCTGCGGTCGGGCCGTAATGGCAGAGTCGTAGTAAATCAAAGCCGAGTCGAAATGGCTCAGATAGAAGTAGGCGGTGGCAAGCCCAAAATACGTGATGCCGATACTTCTTTGGATATCGCGAGCAGCGTTGGCGCGGAAAGCCGGCAAGCTGGCGCGGAAGAGTTGGAGGGCTTCGCGCTCTTTGCCCATCTCGGTGTACATCCATCCGATCATTTTTTGGGAATGGGCGCGCAGCAGCGCATCGCCCAACGAATCGGCTACCCGCCACACTTCGGTCTGCAGGGCAATACCTTTCTCGTATCTGCCCTCATAAAAATGACACGAACCAATAAACTGGTCGGCCCAAGCCCTTAACAAAGGCTGCCTGGTCTTTTCGGCCAGCCCACGCGCCCGTGCGGCAGCCCACCTCACACTGTCGAGTTGGTTGCGCTGTAAATAGTCGTTGGCCATCACCAGGTAGCGACTGACGCGGACGGAGTCGAGCGACTGGCCTGTGGCCACGGAAGGTGTCAGCACTGCGCAAAACAACGCAAGTGTGGCTGGTAATAACATGATTTGTTTTCGCATCGGGGCGGGTACATTAAAGCCATTTACTATATCATCGTTCTCTAACCTTGCTCTTAAAAAGGGTTTGCGTCCACTCTGGTACAGTAAGCTTGCTTCGACTCCGCTCAGCAAGCACGACTCCGCCCAGCAAGCGCGACTCCGTTCAGCAAGCACGACTCCGATCAGCGTGCATTCAAATCCATCCTTCTACCACCCCTTTGCGTATCAGGTCTGCAAAGTTTTTGCAACCCGTTTTTGCCAGCATATTCTTGCGGTGTGTCTTCACCGTCTGCACACTGATGTGCATGCGCTGAGCTATGGCCGTTTCGTTCAAACCATCGGCCGCACAATGCAACAACTCCGTTTCGCGCTCGCTCAGCAGGTTAGTGAAGGCCTTGGTACGGCCCTCCAGCAACACCTGAAAACGGTTACCACGCGTAACGCCAAACTGGTAGTTCATGCTGGTAGCGGTTTTAAGCGCAGATATATCCGCGCTCACCATCATCAGCAGTCCGGGCTTGCCGTTATCGGCTAAACTGATGGTGTACGAATGCTGTTGAATTCTGCGGTACTTTCCATCCTTGTGCCTGAAGCGCAAATCAAACGAAAACCGAGAGTTGAGCTTATCCTCTTCTGTAAGGCCATCGAATTTTCTAAGCACCCGTTTGGCAATCAAGACAAGTTGCAGCAAATCCCAGGGGTGCGTTCTGCGGTGGGCCCATAGCAGGCCCCCTTTCTTAAAGTCCTCGGCCGTCCAGCCAATGATGTGCTCTGTGGCTTCGTTTACGTACAGGTATTCGTGGGTAGTGTTGTCTAAAATACGTATGCCTTGGTGGGCAAACACCTGGAAACGTTGAAACCGCGGGTCTTTCAAAAACTGATCTACCGCCTTAGCCTTCACTGCTTCCTTTACGCGGTAACGCGTGAGATCGCGGTGCGCGGTGGACACCAGCTCTTCCAACGTAAGCGCTCCTGTTTTGCGAAGAATAGATTGTTCGAGTTCGCGCGCATGCCCGTTCAGGGCATAGGCCTGTGGCCCACCCAGCAGCGCCTCCAGGGCCTGGAGTTCGCGCACGGTGAGCATTTGAAGGATGTGGGGTTCCTCCTGCATAGCGTATGGAAAATACACAAAAACAAAATACCCAGAAAGAGGGAGAGGGATTTGTTGCCGTTGCTTTAGCTTTTAACATGCCAAAGATCTCCATGTTAAGTTAATGTTAAGGACCGAATACCTCGAAGTAGGTATTGATTGGCAAGACTTTGATTTGGAACATTAGTAGAGTAAAAACTTGTGCCCTTATGCAACCAACCCAGACCTGCTCCTTCTCAACTTCCCTGTTTAGGTTTTTACTATTGTTGCTAACCATTGTTGCCTCGTGGCATCAGGTTCGTGGCCAGGCAGGTATGAATGACCCGATTTTTAACCCAACAGACCTTGGCTTCGGTGAAGGTATGGGCTTTAATGCAGCGGTGCTAGAAAGCGTACTGCAACCGGACGGCAAGATATTGTATTCTGGCAACTTTACTTCCTTCAATGGAGCAACTCGAAATCGAATTGCACGACTAAATGCAGATGGGACTCTGGATGAAACCTTCGCTGCTAACCTAGGGGCCAATAATTCCATTGGAGCCCTTGTGCTTCAACCTGATGGGAAAATACTTATTGGCGGATTCTTTACCGAGTACGATGGTGTTGTAAGAAATCGAATTGCACGGCTCAATGCGGATGGTACGCTGGACCCTACGTTTGACCCTGGAACAGGGGCCGACTTGCAATTACACTCAATAGCCATTCAGGTTGATGGCAAGATTGTAATTGGCGGATTATTTACTACTTACAATAGTACACCCAGAAACCGAGTAGCAAGATTAAATCAAGATGGTTCACTCGACACCACCTTCGATCCGGGGACTGGCGCGAGTTTCACAATTTTGACCATTGCCATTCAACAAGATGGTAGAATTCTCATCGGAGGACAATTCGTCAATTACAACGGCACCTTGAGACAGGGTATAGCAAGGCTGCAAGATAATGGCTCACTTGATGTGACCTTTGACCCTGGATCAGGAACAAACAGCTTGGTTGAATCAATTATATTGCAACCAGACGGTAAAATACTCATCGGTGGACAATTCACCACTTACAATGGAACTGCCCGCGCACGGCTGGCCCGCATCCATACCGATGGTACTTTGGATTCAACCTTCGACCTTGGATCAGGGGCAAACGCCACTGTGTCTACCATAGCACTCCAAGCAAACGGCCATGTAGTGATAGGTGGCTTTTTTACCAATTACAACGGCACCTCCCGCAACCGCATCGCACGCGTAAATACAGATGGTTCACTGGACGCGTCATTTGATCCAAATAGTGGAGCAAGCTCCACCATTTATACCATACTTCTTCAGCCCGATGAAAAAATTCTGATTAATGGAGACTTTACCCTTTTCAACACCACATTCACTCATGGCCGTGCCCGTTTAAACAATGACGGTACATTAGATGAAACTTTTTCAAATGATCTATTTGGGGGTGCCAATCGCATAGTGGGGCCCACATCAATTCAGACCGATCAAAAAATTTTAGTAGGTGGTGGATTTACCGGTTTTAATGGTGTGCAATTTGGGGGGATTGTTCGATTAGACTTGGATGGCGATCAAGATCTTGGCTTCACTCCTGGCACAGGTGTAAATGGCTTCATCAATGGAATGGTAATCCAACCCGATGGAAAAATAGTTATTGCCGGTGGATTTACTGACTATGACGGAGTTCCCCGAAACGATATTGCGCGCATCAACCAAGACGGAACCATTGATTTTTCCTTCGACCCTGGAACTGGTATAAACAATTTTGCGGCTACTGTAGCTCTTCAGCTAGACGGAAAGATAATAATTAGCGGAATCTTCACAAATTACAATGGAACCACACGAAATAGTATCGTACGCATTAACTCAGATGGTTCGGTCGACACTTCTTTCGACCCTGGTACCGGAACCACTTCACAAATTAGGTCAATAAGTATTCAAGCTGACGGCAAGATATTGATTGGAGGAAGCTTTACCAGTTTCAACGGCATTGCGCGTAATCGCATTGCCCGACTCAACGAGGATGGTTCTGTGGACCTAGGCTTCGACCCTGGAAGTGGTGCAAATAGTACGGTGGAATCCGTTCTGGTGCAGCCTGACGGGAAAATATTGATTGGGGGTAGTTTCAATGATTACAATGGCATACCCAGAAACTACGTTGCACGGCTCAATGCGGATGGATCGCTTGATACCACTTTTGTTCCAGAAATAGATGACGCCATAGGATTTTCCGTCAGGGCTTTGAGTTTACAGGCCGATGGCAAAATACTGGCTGGTGGTAATTTTCCATCGCCCTACAAAGGCTTAACCCGACTTCTGTCCAGTGGAGAATTGGATTCCTCATTTAAGTCCATGGATGGCATCGATGGTTCGAACGCCATAGTTTACTCAATCACCCAAACACCCGATAACAAAGCCATCATCGCAGGCGATTTCTTTTCCTACAACGGCATCGGCCGCAACCGCATTGCGCGTATCTTTTTGGAACCTTCACTCGAAACTGATTCCCTCGCCCTCGTAGCCCTCTACAACGCCACCAACGGCCCCGGCTGGACGGACAACACCAACTGGTTGACTGGATCGGTGGATACCTGGTATGGTGTTGGCGTAAATGGTGGTAGGGTAGAGCAGTTATCGCTTACTAACAACAATCTTTCCGGCCCTTTGCCCACCGAAATTGGTAACCTAACCGCACTACAGTACCTCGACCTTGGTGATAATCAACTTACAGGATCACTTCCAACTTCTATTGGCTCGCTTACCAGCCTACTTGGCTTATCGCTTTACTCCAATTCTTTACAAGGCACCATACCCCCAGTGCTCGGCAATTTGACCAACCTTACCAGTTTGTCTTTCGAAGACAACGAGTTGAGTGGTAACATTCCAACCGAATTAGGGAACTTGACATCACTCACATACCTCAGTCTGCCACGCAATCAACTAGATGGAAGCATTCCCACTGCTTTGGGTAACCTCACCGCACTTCAGGAACTTATACTCTACGGGAACCGACTCTCCGGAGCTATACCTTCTGAACTAGGCAACCTTGCGAACCTGACCCGGTTAGATCTGAATAATAACCAACTCATTGGTACTTTGCCGGCTTCTTTTTCCGGTCTTTCAAACCTGACTGATCTTTCTTTGCATGAAAATCTCCTGACTGGATTGATTGATCTTACTGCCCTGCCCAGCCTTACAAGTCTGGATGTGGACTACAACCACTTAACCTATGAAGACCTGGAGCCCAACGCTCCATTGCTGATCGACATAGAAGGTTTCCAACGAAGAATTGGCAACTTGCAATTAATTGAATTGACAGCAGGCCAAAGCCAATTGCTATCCTTCTCTGTGGACGGGTCGGCCAATCAATACCAATGGTTGAAAGATAATGTACCCATTCCCGGTGCGGAGTCCGATCAGTTATCGATCCCATCCTTTAGCGCGGCCGATGCGGGAGAATATGTATTGCGCATTACCAATTCCATCGTCTCTTCGTACGAGTTATTCACCGCCTCCGTATTTCTTTTCCAGGCAGGCACGGTACCCGAAAATTATACCGCGGAACCCACTAGTTTTGGTTATACCAATCTTACCGCACCCAACTTCTTGCTGATGGAGGATGATAGTATTACCTCTGCCTTGCCCATTGGCTTCAACTTCAATTTCTATGGGGTTAATTATACACAATCCTACGTCAGCAGTAATGGCTTTCTCAGTTTCCTCGATAATCAGCGCGATGGCTGCTGCAATGGAGAAGAACTACCGGATCCGGGCCAGTTGTCTTTTTTAGACGATGATTATAAGGTAAATGGCATCATTGCGGGCTACTGGGCAGACCTCAACCCCGAAGATGGGGGCACCATCAAATATCAAACGACTGGTGCTGCGCCCAATCGCCAATTTGTGTTGGAATATGAGAATGTTCCTGCCTGCTGCAACCCAGGCAACCCTACCACCAGCTTTCAAATTAAACTTTTTGAAACCACGAATAACATAGAAGTGCATTGCCTCAGTTGCAACGAATATAAAGACCTAATTACGCAGGGTATTGAAAACCAAGGTGGCTACCTGGCGGCTTTTTTGCCCGGGAGAAACAGGGCCTCCTTTTCGCTCAGCAACGATGCCTTGCGCTTCACTCCTCCTACAAACAGCCCACGTAAAATTGATTCACTCGCCCTCGTAGCCCTTTACAACGCCACCAACGGCCCGGGTTGGGCGACAAGGACGAATTGGTTGACAGGGCCCATCGACACTTGGTCTGGCGTGAACGTTGTGTCAGATCGCGTTTCGGCACTATCTCTGCACGACAACCAGCTTACAGGTACACTCCCAAGCGAAATAGGCAACTTGACCGCCCTTACTTCTATGGTCATCCACACCAACCAAATTACAGGTAGTATCCCCGCTTCTATTGGAAATTTAAGCGGCCTGACAACACTCTACATCAACACCAATCAATTGAGTGGAACACTGCCAACATCCATGGGCAATCTTACCAACCTTGCCAACCTTGCCATTCACAACAATCAATTAACAGGAATCGTACCCAACGAATTCGCAAACCTTTCCAACTTAGTTTTTCTGAGGTTGGATAATAATTCCTTTTCGCAAGTTCCGGACTTCAGTGGCATTTCAGGGCTGACTACTCTGAACGTTTCCAACAACAACCTCACTTTCGAAGACATTCAGCCCAACCTGAGTGTTGCAGGCATTACCTATGCACCTCAAAAAACCATTTCTGCATTGCCCAACCAAAGCGTAGCGGTTGGGGAGCCGCTCAATCTTACTTATACCATAGGAGGCACGGGTAACCAATACCAGTGGTTTAAGGACGCAGCGCTTATAGGTGGAGCTACCTCCAACACCTACACAAAAACATTTGCACTTACCGATGTGGGCGATTACTACCTGCAAATTACCAACCCAGCGGCACCGTTGCTTACCTTGCTAACAGGCACTACTTCAGTAACGCAAGATCTCAATCTGATCAACGAGGGCGATTCGCTGGCGTTGGTTGCCCTTTACAATGCCACCAACGGCCCCGGCTGGACGAACAACACCAACTGGCTGACGGGTAAAGTGGAGACGTGGTTTGGGGTGACAGTGACCGCGGGCAGGGTAACGACAATTAATTTGCGTAACAATAACCTCGTGGGTGTGCTGCCTGCAGTTTTGGGCAACAACTCAGCGTTAACCGGTCTTGATCTCGCACAAAACCAACTCACGGGCACCATACCTCAGGAATTCGGCAACTTATCAGCCCTAACCTTCTTATATCTGATGGAAAACCAACTAACTGGTTCCATACCTCCTCAACTGGGCAATTTGGCAGCCCTGATAAACCTTTGGCTTCAGAGAAACCAACTAAGCGGAACTATACCTCCTCAACTAGGAAATTTAGCAGCGCTTAGACAACTTGTGCTTGATAGTAACCAACTAACGGGCGACATACCCCCGCAACTTGGAAGTTTATCAGCACTTATTGACCTCCGTCTATTTAATAACCAACTCAGCGGTGCAGTTCCCATTGAATTCGGAGACTTGGCTGCATTGAACTACATTTTTCTGCATGAGAATCAACTCACCGACCTTCCAGACTTGAGTGGTCTCTCCTCTCTTATTTCATTTCGAGTTGAAAACAACCACCTGACCTTCGAAGACATTGAACCGAACATCGGTATTGCCAACTTTACTTACACTCCACAAGACAGCGTGGGCGTTGCGCAAAGCTTGTTTCTGCAAACTTCTTCGTCCACTTCGCTCGAAACCAATGTGGGTGGCACGGCCAACCAATACCAATGGTTAAAGAATGGAACGGTCATTGCCGGAGCAACGGGTGCTACCTATCCTCTTATCAACCCCTCTTTTGATGATGAAGGGGTTTATACCTTTCGCGTTACCAACACCCTGGCACCGGCTCTCACTTTGCAAGGCAGGCCGGTATCCATTAAAGTCTCTTCCCTGCAACGCGATTCGATTGCATTACGCGCTTTCTATAACGCTACAGGTGGGCCAAGCTGGGTAAACCAAACCGGCTGGACAACTGACCCTCTCACACCTGGCGCATGGCATGGCGTAACGCTGAACAACAACCGGGTTACAGAACTGCGACTGCCGAACAACAACCTTACAGGCAAAGTGCCCGCTATCTTAACCGACATCGAAAACCTGCAGGTTGTAGACCTGTCGGGCAACTTCCTCACCGCCCTACCCGATCTTACTGCCATTACAACGCTTACCGAATTGGATGTTTCAGAAAATGCACTGGACTTCTCTTCACTCATTAACAACGCCAGCCTGCTTACAGTGGACTATCGCGACCAGGCAGACCTTGGCACCGCTCGCACCGACTCGATTCGCTACAACACCGATTTCAAAGTGGGCGTTGCCGTGCAAGGCGAAGGCAATCGCTTTCAGTGGCTGCGCAACGGCACTGCTGTATCGGGAGCTACAGACTCTGTGTATGTAATACCTGCATTGAATCGCACCAACATGGGCGAATACCGGTTGGAAATCACCAACCCGGCTGTACCCAACCTTACGCTCCGCTCTGCACCCCAGCGGGTGCTGGCTACGGCTACGCTCAGCGGTCAACTACTGGAGGAGGCCAACGTACCGATCACCAAAGGCCTGGTGCGGCTGCTGCGCATACCCACCTCTGGCGGTTACGATACCCTACGTACTCAAACAGTAAATAACGATGGCACCTTCTCACTCAACAACGTGGTGCTGGATGATTACCTGCTTTTAGGTGATGCCGATACGGTGGAACACATAGGCAGTTTACCTACTTACCTAAAATCTGTCATTTATTGGGAAGAGGCCGATACCTTATTTGTAAATGAAGACCGGGAAGACTTAGACATTGTGATTCAGAAGAGACCTGCCGAAACACCGAAAGGAACCGGATTGATTTCAGGCGTATTCGAAGACACCAACATTCAAGAAGACGGACGAACGCTGCGTAACAAACGCATTGCCAATGCCGGTGCCAGTGTACGTAGAAGGGTGAACGTGGGCAAACCAGAAGACGAAGAATTGGTACTGGTGGCGTGGATATTTACCAATGAAGAAGGTGAGTTTGAGTTCAACAACCTCGAACAAGGCGAGTACCTGCTGAACCTGCAATACCCCGGCTACCCGATGGACCCTACTTCATTCATCAACATTTCTATCGGCACCGGCCTGTCGCGCAGGGTGCAAGTGGAAGCGCTGGTAGAGCAAACCAATATCGTGGTAAAGAAACTGGTAGTTACCGGCTGGGATGAAGCCGAGCAACGCTTTGCCGTGTTCCCCAATCCAGCCAATGGCAACATGCACATCAAAATACTGCATAGCATGAACAACCTCACCTACTCCATTGCCAATGCCTTAGGTTCCGAGGTGTTGCAGGGAACATTGCCCTTCACGGGCGTGGCCCACATCGAAACGGGCAACCTGCCTGCCGGAGTGTATGTGGTAACCGTTGCCGAGGGTGGTGCCACGTTGCAGACATTCAGAATGGTGATTACGCACTAAGAAGGTTACGTCTTTGCGAGCTGAAGGGTTGGCATGGGAGTAGGCGCGAAGCAATCTGTATTAGCAATGCGGAGTTTTGTATCGTCAGATTGCTTCGTCAGCCCGCTACGCGTGCTTCCTCGCAATGACGATAAGGTTACGTCTTTGCGAGCTGAATGGTTGATGGTGGGAAGGGTGAAGTAATCTAACTTATAACTTCTTACGCTAGATCAGATCGCCACAGGCTTGCTGCGCTACGCCTTTCCCGCATTCGCGGGACAGGCGCGATAACGTTAACAACAAAAAACCCCTACCATCTCGGCAGGGGTTTTTACACTTGTTGTTGCTCCATGATCACGCGTAGTTGATGAAACGTATGGCTCGCACCGCGCGGAATTCAGCGCTGGTAAAGCCGAAGACACTTTGCACGTAGCGCTTTACCGCTATGGCCGTGGCAACGAGACTTTTCGCACCGCTGTACAGCGTGGCATTGCGCGCCTGACGGGCTTTCTCCAGGTTAACCTCGCAATTGGCCACCTGGGCTTGTGCCGTTTGCAGACTTGTGAGCATCTGGCGCAAACCTTTTACCGACAGCGCGGGCTCGTTGTGCACATAGCCTGGCACCTGCTCGACAAAGCGAACCAGGGACGTGAAGTAGTCCAGTCGCGACACGTAGTCTCCGCCACGCGCCATACGCTTGGGTGCAATCGCGTCACCGCCTGGAGGCACGGTCTCCGTATCCGTAACCTTCCGGTTGGACTGAATCTTGCGCACGAAGGAGCGTGCATCGGCCAGGGTAGCTTCGCTGAGCTGCATGGCGGTGAGCGCACTCATGATGCGCGCGGTCATCGGCCGTATGGCCTGGTGTAACTCCATGCGATGAGTTTTCGCCTGCACCAAGGCAATGGATGCCATGCGGACGTCATGGATTTTCTGTTGGGCGTTGTTCAACAGGGTGGCCAACGCATTCACCTGCAGGTTTTGTTGTCCGGGGTTGTACTTTCCTGCGTACCCGGTGCAGTAGCCCATGAGCTTCTCAAAGGCCACCACGTTTCTAGCATTGCTCATAACTTTTTATGTTTAAGTTATACTTCTAATATACTCATAACGTTTGCTCTTTGTTTCAAATGAAACTGAAAATATTTTACACTATCGATAAGTGAACAAAGCCTATCGTTGAGATGCTATTGCGTGCGTTGAATGAAAAAATGCTTTGCTTCGACTCTGCTCCGCAAACAAGGCTACTCTCAGCAGACCAGTTGGGAGGCTTCCTGGCCGGAAACTTCGCTCACAACGCGCAAGCCATTCCGAACAGTGAGAAAAATACCGTACACATCGCCCACGCAATGCTGAACGGTCAGAAAAATACCGTGCAGATTGACTATGCCATACTGAACTACAGGAAAACCATCGCGCACATCGCTCATGTAATTCTGACCGGCAGGAAAAATACCGCGTACATCGCTCATGTGATGCTGAACGGTGGCTAAAATACAGTGCACCCTGAATATGCAATACGGAACGACAGGAAAACTACCGTGCCCATCGCTCATGCAACACTGACCGGCAGGAAACCTACCGCGCACATCGCCCAAGCACCATAACCTGAAAGCAACAACCTGATATCTGATAGCCAAAACCTACCGACTCACCACCGGAGGCCCATATACCGCATCTCTAAAGGTTTTGTGCAAGGCGTTACTAAATGGAAATATCTGCACAAACAAAACCGCGGTTAACTCATTGGCAGGATCCACCCAAAACAACGTGCTGGCTGCCCCATCCCAGAAGAACTCGCCCACTACCCCATTCTTTTCCTGTGCATCGGCAGGCGGGCGCATGCGCACCGCAAAGTCAATTCCAAAACCAACCTGCCCTTTGCTGGGAAGCCACATCCGTTCGGTTACGCTGTCGGCCAGGTGGTTGGTGGCCATCAACTGAATGGTTTCCGGCTTCAGAACAGTGGCCCCTTCCAACGTACCCTCGTTCACCAACATTCGGGCAAACCGCTGGTAATCGTCAATGCTCGCTACCAGGCCCCAACCTCCCGGCTTCAACGGCCACTCCCTACTGTTAAATACATCGGCCATCTCAGCAGGCACGCGTTGCAGGGTACCATCATCACCTTTATAATAGGCTGCTGCGAACCGGCTGGTGTCAACAGGGACGTACCCGGTAGATTTCATGGCCAGCGGCTGCAGAATATTTTCGCGCACGTATACATCAAACGGTTTCCCCGAAAGGCGTTCCACCAAATACGCCTGCACGTCTACACACACTCCGTACGACCATTCCTCGCCCGGGTGAAAGGCCAGCGGCAAGGCTGCCAGCTTTGTGGCCATCTGCGCGAGTGTGTTCTCTTTGTTCATCACATCGGCCGCTTTCACCCTAGCACCCAGTTGCGGGTGTTCTTCGCGGGCGAAGCCTGCCGTGTGGCGAGTAAGATCGCGAATGGTGATGGGGCGCTGTGCTGGTTCTAATATTGGTTCACCATCCGCATCCAGCCCTTTAAAAACTTTCATGTCGGCAAACTCGGGCGCATATTGGTGCAGAGGATCATCCAGTTGAAAGGCACCTTTTTCATAGAGTTGCATCAGGGCTACGCCTGTTATTGGCTTGGTCATGGAATAGATGCGCACCAGCGTGTTGCGGTCGAACGCCTGCCCTGCTTCCCGGTCGGCAAAGCCAAAGGCGTTGAAGTAAACCTCTTTGTTCTTTTCGAAGATGAGAGCCGAAACACCCACTACTTCACCCGAGTCGACCACCCCTTGCAGGGCCGAGTCGATGCGGGCTTTCACCTGATCGGTAACGAGGTTGGTTTCTTCTTTTGGAGACGACTGGCAGGCACTCAATAAAAGTACCACGCAGGCAAAACAGACAAAACGGGTCATGTGCAGATTGATTAAGGAATTAAGTTACTCCTTAACGGGATGGTTTGCAAGCTGGCAGGATTGCGGTGCAAAGAACAAAGGCACCTGACGCGGGCTGCTTGCGCAATCAACCGTCAGGCGCCTTTCCTATCAGCTACCAATCACCACCATGCTAACCTAAGGCAGCATAGAGTAACCGTGGCGGAACTTGAAGAGGAAATATTTCTCGATGAGCAGCTTGCCCCAGTGGTTGAAGATGTTGGGAATCATGATGGCAAAGTTGCGCGGCTTGAAGAGGTGATCGCTCAGAATGATCACCTCTTTGTGGCCGGCATCCATTACGCAAACGCCCGGTATTTTACCCCACGGCTTCGTCTTCAGGGCACCCTTGCCCTTGATGTCGTTCACAATGTTTTCCACAGCTAGCTTGGCAGACACTTCGGTGGGGTAACCCGTCTTGGGCACACCAAAGGGCACCTTACATTTGAATGGCGCCTGCACTTCTACAGCCAAACCCACGGAATACACATTTTTATAGGTTATATGTTGGTAGCCTTCGTTGCACACCACAAAGCCTTTTTCATCCACCAGCTCCGGAGAGTTCTTCATCACGGCCGTACCTTCGAAGGGAGGCATCACCATGGCCATCTTGTAAGGCAGCACCGTTCCGTCCTTCAAAGTAATGCTCTCTTTCTCAATCTTATCGATGGAAGCGTTGGTATACCACTTGATGCCATACATCTTCATGAAAGTTTCGAGCATGGTTTGTCCACCGGTGATGCCGCCAATACCGAAATGGCCGAGAAAGGGTTCAGGCGTAAACCAGGTGAGGGTTACCTTGTCGCGTACCTTGTTTCTGCGCAGCTCTTTGTCCATGTTAAACAGGTATTCGTAAGCAGCGCCCATGCAGCTGGCTCCTTGCGTGGCACCTACCACCACGGGTCCTGGGTTTTTTACCAGCTCTTCAAAGCGCTGGCTGGCGCGTTCGCTGTATTTGGGTATCACAATGTTCTCCACATAACCTTTTTCCGGATGCAGGTTTTCCACCACATTGAAATTCATTTGCATGCCGGTAGATACTACCAGGTAGTCGTAAGCAATGGTGCCGTGGTTTTGTGTGTCCACTTCATTGCGTGCGGGGTTCACCTTCACGGCTGCATCTTGAATGAAATGCACCTTCTTCTGCTCCATAATGGGTTTGATGGGAAAGGAAATGTCTGAAAGTTTTCTCTTGCCAAAAGGCACCCAGATCAATGAAGGCACATACGTAAAGTTTTCAGACGGAGAAATAACGCTTACTTCGGCACGTTCGCCCAGTTTGCGTTTCAATTCCAAAGCGGCAGTAGCTCCACCGAAGTTGCTGCCGAGCACTACTATTTTGCTGGTCTTCATAACCGTGTTGTTTAGGGGTTGGTTGTTATCCAAATCCACTATAAAGCTATCCACGGCATTCCTTTTTCTCCGTGACCCAGGTTACACGATTTGTATGATTTATGTTAGGTTTTTTGAAGGGGGTAGTCGAGCTGGTTGAATTAAACCACGAGCATGAACTCACTCCGATGCGCACAGGTGTCAGACGGCTGTATGCTTCAGCAAACAAGCCGTCAGACGCCTAAATTCTTACATTACTTCCCTTCCAGCATCTTCTGTATCGCCATCAGCTCATCGCGCAGGCGGGCGGCTTCCATAAACTCCAGTTCCTTCGCGGCTTTTTCCATCGCCCTGCGGGTGCGGTCGGCCATCTTGGTCAATTCGTCTTTGCTTAAGTACGCCACCACGGGGTCTGCCGCCAACGATTTCTCTTCGTCTTCAATGTAGTATCGTTTCGTAGACTTCTTTGAGTCGGCCACTTTGGTTTGGCGGAAGATTTCTTCTTTCGAACGGATGATGGTGGTAGGCGTAATGTTGTTAGCCTTGTTGTAGTCCATCTGAATTTTGCGCCTGCGGTTGGTCTCGTCAATGGCCAACTGCATCGATTCGGTAATGGTATCGGCATACATGATTACGCGGCCATTCACGTTGCGTGCGGCCCGGCCAATGGTCTGTACCAGCGAGCGTTGGTTGCGCAGAAATCCCTCTTTGTCGGCATCCATAATGGCCACCAGCGATACTTCTGGTAGGTCAAGTCCTTCGCGTAAAAGGTTCACCCCCACCAACACATCGAACACACCTAAGCGCAACTCGCGCAGAATTTCCACGCGGTCCAACGTATCCACTTCAGAGTGTATGTAACGGCACTTCACCGCAGCGCGCTCGAGAAACTTGGTCAGCTCTTCGGCCATGCGTTTGGTCAACGTGGTTACCAGCACGCGCTCTTTCTTTTTCACGCGCTCGTCAATTTCTTCCAGCAGGTCGTCAATCTGGTTTTTGCTGGGCCGCACGTCAATTTCAGGATCCAGCAGGCCGGTGGGCCGGATGAGCTGCTCCACCACTACGCCTTCCGACTTACGTAATTCGTATTCGCCCGGTGTGGCGCTTACATACACCACCTGGCCCAGCAGCGATTCAAACTCATTGAAGGTAAGCGGCCGGTTGTCGAGGGCGGAAGGTAACCGGAAGCCATAGTCCACCAGGTTTACTTTGCGCGAGCGGTCGCCACCCCACATGGCGCGCACTTGTGGTATGGTAACGTGGCTCTCGTCAATGATCATCAGGTAATCGTCTGGAAAATAATCCAACAGGCAGAAGGGGCGTGCACCGGCCTTGCGCCTGTCGAAGTAACGCGAATAGTTTTCTATGCCGCTGCAATAACCCAACTCACGCATCATCTCCATGTCGAACTCAGTGCGCTCTTTCAAACGCTTGGCTTCCAGATGTCTCCTCTCTGTTTCAAACATCTGCTGCTGCAGCACCAGGTCGTCTTGTATCTCGCGGATGGCGAGGTGCAACAAGTCTTTTCCTGTTACAAACAGGTTGGCCGGGAAGATGGTAATGGCTTTTTCATCGTTTAATTTTTTTCCACTCACGGGATCGATGCGTTGAATGGTTTCAATCTCATCGCCAAAAAAATAGATACGAATGGCGTAATCCGCGTAAGCGAGAAACACATCTACCGTATCTCCCTTCACCCGAAAAGTACCGCGCTTAAATTCTGCTTCCGTGCGATGATATAAGATATCTACCAGCGCAAACAGCAGTCGGTTGCGCGCAATCTGCTCGCCTACTTTCAATACAATGCGGTTCTTACCAAATTCCTCTGGGTTGCCGATACCATAAATGCAAGATACTGACGCCACCACCACCACATCTCTTCTACCGGTAAGCAAGGAGGAAGTGGCACTGAGTCGCAGCTTCTCTATCTCTTCATTGATCGACAAGTCCTTTTCAATGTACAAGTTGGATGAAGGTATAAAGGCCTCGGGTTGGTAGTAGTCGTAGTAGGAGATAAAATATTCTACTGCATTGTTCGGAAAGAAAGATTTAAACTCACCATAGAGTTGCGCAGCCAATGTTTTGTTGTGACAAAGAATGATGGCGGGCCGGTTAACACGTGCAATCACGTTGGCCATGGTGAAGGTTTTACCCGAGCCCGTAACACCCAACAGTGTTTGGTGCTGTTCTCCGTTATCCAGCCCTTGCACCAGTTGATCGATGGCCTTGGGTTGATCGCCCGTGGGTACAAACTCGCTTGTCAGTTGAAAATCCATGGTGGTAATTTAGGAGAATAGTGCCTCTTAAAAAAAGAAGGTTCAAGACAACAGTCCTGAACCCCCGAAAGAGCGATAATAGTGTGTTAATTGTTCCAGATAGCCCAGGCTTTCTCTGCCTGCACGTGCAACATCTCCAGGCCATTCTTAATATGTGCGTTCCGCATTTCTGCTTTCTGCAAAAACAGCGTGCGGGCCGGGTTGTAGATCAAATCGTACACATAATGTTTAGGCGTGAGTTCTTCAAAATCAATGGGTGGATAACCATTGTTATTAGGCGACATGCCGAGCGGTGTGGTGTTGATAACCAGGTTGGCTTTGGCCAACACATCACCGTTGGCTTTCAACGTTTCATAGGTGTAAGTGCCTTTGCCCTCCTCGCGCGAAACCGTATCGAACGGAATGTTCAACTTCGTTAGGGCCTGCTGCACTGCTTTGGAAGAACCACCAGTGCCCAGCACCAGCGCACGAGAGCCAGGTTCGTTGGGAAACCATTTCTGCAAAGTTTCCATAAATGCATCGCGGTCGGTATTGTAGCCTTTCAGCTTGCCATCTTTAATTTGAATCACGTTTACCGCACCAATCTTTTTGGCATCGCTGTCTACTTCATTCAAAAACTTAAAAACCTGTTCTTTGTATGGAATGGTTACGTTCAGTCCAACCAAGTCAGGATTTTCTTCGAGCAACTTTTTTAAACCCTCAATCGTGTCTAACGCGTACAGATCATAGTGGTAATCGCGCAGGCCTTCGCGGAAGAATTTCTCATCGAAATATACTTTCGAAAACGAGTGACTAACCGTAGAGCCGATGAGGCCGAATTTCTTTTCCATGTTTTTTAATGTTTTGATTTGAGATAAGCGGCTGCCTTTTCGATGGCCACTATTAAAAATATACCCAATGCCGCAAACAGTATGGCATGAAATACCTGGGGGTCGGCACCTGTTTTTTCCATAAATGCACCGGGCAATACACTTTTATCGAAAGCGGGCACTTGCACCCCTTCGGAGTTAAGTCGGTAAGTGAGTACTTCTTTCCACGGCCACACTTTGTTGAGTGAGCCGATCATGAAGCCAGCCAGCAACGCCAAGGCAGGATAGCGGTAGCTGCGCAACAGCCAACTGAGGAAATGCGAAAAACTGATGAGGCCACCCGCGCAGCCCAGTGCAAACACAATAATAACCGGCAGGTTGAACGAGGTGAGCGCGGTGATCATATACTCGTACTTACCTAACAACAACAAAATAAATGCACCTGAAATGCCGGGAAGAATCATTGCACAGATGGCCAAAGCTCCACAGAAGAAAATGAAGGGCAAATTCGTAGGTGTTTCTGCGGGTGTAAGAATGGTAATGGCGTAAGCAATGGCTATGCCCGCCAAGCCAGCCAACACGGTTGCAACATTCCATTGCTTCACATCGCGCAAAATCAATGGAGCCGAAACCAGAATCAATCCGAAAAAGAATGACCAGATTTGAATTGGATAATGCTCCAACAAATACGTCATTAACTTAGCCAGCGAAAGCAGGCTGGTGAGCACACCTGCCAGCACAACCAGCAAGAAACTTCCATTTATCTTTTTCCAGAAATCAGCTATGCGGAATTTGGCGAGCAGTTGCAATGCCTCCACATCAATAGCTTTGAGTGAGTCGATGAGTTCATCGTAGATTCCTGAAATAAACGCGATGGTTCCACCGGAAACGCCTGGTATAACATCGGCACCACCCATTCCAATACCTTTCAGATAAAGAAGGATGTAGTCCTTGGTTTTTCTCAATTCTCTCGGTTTTAGTTCAAAAGCGTTCGCTTCTTGTCAACCCGGGGGCGAATATAAGAAACGTTTCGGAGTTGGGTATTTTGTCTAATCCACAGTGAAGGGCGGAGCGGAGTTGTCTTTCTTTCGTTCCAGACCCAAAAAGTGTAAAAAAGTATCGCCACGCAAACCCAGTCGTATGGTTTCGAGTGGTATCACTTCGTTGGGCGCAATATTGCCCAGGTTTACATTGGCGCCCAGCAGTTTGATAAACCACACTTGCTGTGCTTTCTGTGGCGCTTCCCAGATAATTTTCTCGAATGGAATTTTGGTGAGGATTTCCTGCACCAAACCCGAGCGTACTTCTCCAGTAGAGCGGAACAAGCCTACGTTACCACCTTCGCGTGCTTCGCCAATTACTTTCCATGCACCGGCATCCAACTCCTTCTGCATCAAATCAATCCACATATAAGGGGGAATGATTTTGTCGGCATCTTTAGAACCCACTTCAGATAGCACGGTAACTTGCTCAGAAAGCTTTTGAATGTAGTCGCATTTTTTGTCGTGATCCAGATCGATCGAACCATCAGACACTTCGGCAAATGAAAGGTTGTATTTATCCAGCACTTTACGGTAGTCGTCAAACTGATCGCGAATGATAAATGCTTCGAAAAGCGTTCCACCAAAGTAGCAAGGAATACCTGCCTCTTTGTATACTTTGATCTTGTCTTTCAGATTAGGCGTTACATAAGAAGTAGCCCAACCGAGTTTCACTATATCAACATGATCGGCACAAATGCTCACAAAGTCTTCGGCTTCCCTTACGCTCATGCCTTTGTCCATAGCCATAGTGAAACCTATCTGCCTGGGCTTGGTAGTGCGCTCAGGTAAATTTTTAAGCGTGTAGTTCATTAAGGATTTTCTTTTCTAAACTGATCGATAATCTTAAAGAGGGCCTTCTGTGTTTCTGGTTTCGGGAAGAAATCGAACAGCACGGTATGACCTTCGAAGTTCAAAATTAATGCATTTTCAAGATAGTTAAAGGCTTCTTTAAATTGGCCCGCTTCTATCAGGTACACAGCCATGCGGTAGAACAACTCGGCATCATCGGGTAGTTCGTCCATCCCTTGTTGTACTATTTCAAGGGCTTTGTCGTGGGCACCTTGCTCAAAGTAAATGAAAGACCAGTTGAGCCATATCTCCTTATCATCCGGAGCGAGGTGGCTGGCTTCTTCGTAGGCACTAATGGCAGAGATGGTATTACCTATCTTAAACTCTGCATGTGCAGCAGCCTTCCAATATTCTGCATTGTGTGTGTTCAGCTTAATGGCCTTATTAAAGAAGTGTAATGCCTGGTACCACTTCTCTTGTTTCTCCATGCAAGCACCGGCCCCAAACCAGGCCTCATCGTACATGGGGTCTAACTTGGTAGACTTTTGATAATACTTCAGACCCAAATCGAAGTGTTCCAGATTTTCGTATGCAGCGCCAATGCAGCAATACACTTCGGGGCTGGGTCCTTCAATCTCAACGGTTTTCCTAAATGCATCCAGGGCTTTGGTGTACTGCTCCAGATTCATGAAAGTGTTGCCCATGTTGAAATACGCAGACGCAAAGTTATCGTCTATGGCCAACGCAAATTCGTAGGCCTCTATGGCTTCATCGTATTTCTCCAGCTTGTTACAAACAATGCCCAGGTTGTACCACGCAGGTGCAGAGTAGGGATCTTCGTCAATAAATTTTCTGTAATAAGAAAGACTGCTTTCCAACTGCCCCACCACATCGAGGCAGAACGCCAACTCGTACAAAGCACCTTCGTGCGTAAGATTGGCCGACACCGATTTTTTATACGCTTCTATGGCCTGCTCATATTCTTCCAGGCTCTGGTGTGCCAGCCCGATGTTGTAATACAACTCGTCTTCACCTTCATCGGCAAAAGCCAAAGCCTGCTCGTAAGTTTCTATGGCTTCTTTGTGTTTGCCCATTAACGACAATACCGAACCAATGGACAAATAAATATCAATGTCTGCGGGATTGAGGTTTCTGGCGCGCTCCAACATTTCGAGGGCTTCCTCGTAGCGCTCCATGTTCGACAAAATCTGTGCTTTCAGCGGCATCAATTCTGAAGAGAACGGATACTGATTCATAGCAGCTTCTACCGCAATCAATGCTTTCTTGTGCTTGCTTCTGTCCAGGTAATGATCGATGATGGTCTCGTAGTCCTCGAGGGCAAAAAAGTCTGCAGAATTTTTTTTGAGGCTTTCTTCGAATCGCTTGATCAACTCCTCTTCGTCCTCTCTCTTTCTAAAGTCGTGAGCCATGTCTAAAGGGTTTGCCTAAGGTAGGCAAAAAAATGGTATCGATAAAAGAATAACACTTCCCGGCACGAAGTTCTGGTTTTATCTTTTTGAATAAAACTTGCAATTCAGAAATGTTTTTATAGCCCACTCGCAGGCCTCATTTTGGGGCTTTTATGCTTGATAAAAGAATGAAATCAAGGCGATTGCGGCCTTTGCTCTCAATTATTTTTTAGTACCTGGCAGCACCAGTCTAATGTTTCATCCAGTGTACGAAATCGCATACCTAACTCTGCAATCGCTTTCTGGTTATTAAAGAAAAAATTCTCCTTCAGCAGCTTTACCGATTGGCGGGTGAGCATCGGTTCTTTGCCTGCTAACCTGGCTCGGCCTTCTTCTGCCCACGCAGCAGCGGCTACCAGTGCACCGGGAATGCGCAGCTTTGGTTTGGGTTTGTTGAGTCGTGCTGATATTCCATCCAGCATTTGTTTCAGCGAAACAGTGCCAGCATTGGCTATGTAGCGTTCGCCATTGCGAGGTTGACTTACCAGTTGCTGAACCAGGTGGGCCACATCGCGCACGTCTACAAAGTTCAGGTCGCCATCGCCATAAAATGGCCAGCCCTTTTCTATGTATGAAAATAGTTGCGCGCTGCTTTGCCCGCTGCGCACGGGTGCCAGTATTACTGACGGATTAACCATAGACACCTGCAAACCTTCTTCCATGCCGCGAAACACCTCTAATTCTGCCAGGTGTTTCGATTCGGCATAGTCGGTGTTCAGGTTGCTGGCCACCCATCGCGTGGTTTCATCTACCTGCTTCGACTCTTTGCTACGACCTAACGCTGCCACCGAGCTAACGTGAATCACATTTTTAACACCCAGCTTCAGACAGCAGTTAATTACGTTTCGGGTTCCCTCCACGTTTACCTGGTACACCCGGTCGCGGTGAGCGCGGTTGAAACTTACCACACCTGCAACGTGCACCACTGTGGTTGCCCCGGCCAGCGCTTGCTGAAGCGATGGCAGATCGGTAACATCGGAGTGCCTAAACGTGATGGCGCTGTTTACTGGCCGTAACAACTCCAGGTTTGCGTCAGGTCGAACAACGGCCACGACTTCACTGTGAATGGAAAGTAGTTGCTGGGTGATGAAACTACCCAGTAAACCATTAGCACCTGTAACCGCTATCATACTAACTGATGGTTGAGTAATGGCAGTTCCACCAACTTATTAAATGCCCGTGTCCGCAAGCAGGCTTTCAGTTCAGTAGCCTGCTGCAGATTGTGGCAATCGGTGCCCGCAAAATGAATCCATCCTTTGTCAATCATCTTCTCGGCCAGCTTTTGCACAGGCTTTCCATAAAATCCACTCAACGAAAGCAGATTTAATTGCATCAGTACACCTCTGTCCAGCAAATCTTCTGCTTTCTCCATCGTCATGAAATGATAGCGTTCCGGATGTGCCAATATAAGTTTGTATCCTCGCGTGGTAGCTTTGAATATGAAGTCTTTCAACACGTAGGGTTCTGTAAGGTAGTTGGTTTCGAAAAGCAGATATCCGCTGAAGGTGAGCAACGATTCATTGTCTTCCAACCGTTGCATCAACGCTTCATCTAAGTAATATTCAGCTGCAGCCTCCACAGAGAAAGAAATGCTTTCATGCTGCAGGTAGGTAGTCAATTCCTGCAGCTTGCGCTGAATTCCCTCCGGAGTATTCCGGTAGGAGTCGTTCATAATATGGGGCGTGGTGATGGCTTTGCGATAACCCCATTCCATCAACTTCAAAATGGTTGCTTTGGCTTCCTCCAAATTCTTCACACCATCATCGAGCCCGGGCAGCAGGTGCGAGTGCATGTCGGTAACGAAGGGAACCGTTTTTAACTGTTTGCCCGATGAGAAGAGCGAGAACACTATCCTTGAATGAGGGTCTTCAGACTTTTCTTAATAGGTGTCTGGTCTTCATAGTAGCCATAGCCATACAATTTGTTGGATGTAGGCATGGCGTTGAAAACGATAGACATCTTGGTAAGGTTATGCAGATTTTTTACACGCTGCAGATTGCGCAAAAAGTCTTTCTTCGAATAATTCGCACGCACCACATAAATAGAAACATCAGACTTTTTCATGGCCATGATGCCATCAGTAACCAGCCCAACGGGTGGCGTATCAATAATAATAAAATCGTAGAGTGAAGAAAGGTTCGTTAGCACTTTATCAAACTCATTGTTCATCAATAATTCCGATGGATTAGGAGGGTGTGGTCCGGGTGGTATGTAATGGAAATTCTCCAGGCCTGTATGCACTATGCACTCTTCTGGCTTGTACTTACCAATTAACACCGTGCTCATCCCCTTATTAAAATCCTGAATTTCGAAAGGTGTATTACGCTTGGCTTTGCGCATATCCAGATCGAGCAACACCACTTTTTTCTTCGACATGGCGATGACGCCACCCAAATTCAGTGCAAGGAAAGATTTTCCCTCGCCTGCAATGGTGGAAGAAATGGCGATGGTTTTGGTGGATCCGTTGGTAGAAAAGAAATCGAGATTGGTGCGGAGGGTACGAATGGCCTCACTCACCATCGACTTGGGATTGTCTAACACGTGAAAGGGCGTGCGCGAAAGATGGCGCGACTCGGGGATAACCGCTAATATGGGAGTATCGGTGGACCGTTCTATTTCATGTGCGCTCGTAATGCGGTCATTCAATAAGTAGAGTATGCCCAATAGAAAAACACTGAGCACCAGTCCTGACGAAAAACCTACGCCAACAATCATGAGTCTTACAGGCGAGATGGGTGTGGTGGGCATAGTGGCGGGCGACAATATTTTGAAGTCGGGCGTGCTACCAGCCTGAGCAATCTCGAATTCCGCCCGCGACTGCATCATAGAAAGATAAAACTCTTCGTACAACTTATAGAACCGTTGGTTTTTAGAGAACTCAGTATGCTTATCGGGCATGGCAGCAAAAGATTTTTCCAGATCGGACTTGCGCTTGTTCAGGTCGGCCATCTGTTTCATCAATTCACGCTTGTAGTCATTCAATAGAGTTGCCAGTTGTTCGCGTAAGGCAGTTTCTTCACGTTCTTTCTGCCGGAAGGCCAGTGTGTTTTCATTGTAAGAAAGACCCAGCCGCTCGCGCTCTTTTGTCATAGTTTGCAAAGTCTCAAGTCGTTTTTGCAATGCTGGCGGCAGGCTGCTCTGCTGACCAATAGAAAGAGAATAGTTGCCGCTAGAGAATTGATTGAGAAGATTGTCTGATTCTATTAATCTTTTGTTTACCTGGTAACGTTGCGAATCCAATTGGTACAAAGCCTCAATCGTTCTTTTCAGCTCTTCGTTAATGTCGTTGCTTTTGTTTTGCAGCGTAAAGTTTTCAAAATAATTTTCATACCCTTCCATCTTAGCTTCAATCTGCACCAATTCATTATTGAGCCACTGTATTTTCTGGCGGTTGGTCTGGTTTTTAAGTTCGTTGCTATAACTCAGGTAAACAGAATCAATTTTGTTTACAATGGTTTGTGCCTTCAGTGGATTAAAATCACGAAAGGAAATTTTGATGGTGTTTGCATTGAAGTTCAACGGGGCCACTGTAATGTGTTCTTGCATGTATCGCAACAGATAATCGCGGCTATGCAGAATAAAAAAGTAATCATCTTCATGATAGAGGTCGAAAAAGGGTGTCTTCCTAACAACCAGTTCCACTTCACCCAAGCGAATTTTTTCACCAATTTTTCCTTCAATAGGCTGCTTATTTTTCTCCGTTCTGATTTGGTAGGTGTTGCCGTCCTTGTAATTAAAGTAAATCGGAATATTCAGGTACTTGTGGTTTCTGCCAGAGGGTATTACTTCAAACGGTGACCGGTGATACATCTCATCATTCAATACCTTTCCAATAGAGTGATAGCTCACCCACAAATCCAATGAGTCGAGTACCCGGTTAAAAAACAGCTTCGAGCGAATTTGCTCTATCTCACCAGAAATGATATTCAGGTTCTGGTCTTCCGCCAGGTTTTTGATACCGAATTCGCTGGGGTCTTGCTTGATGTCGAGCTTCAATTCCGACTCAGATTCGTACACGCTTTTGGTCCAACGCAAATAAAGATAGGCCGCCAAGTTACAGGCCAGGAAAATACCCACCAGCCAGATTAGGTTTTTCCTGAAAATCATTCGCAGCTTATCGAAGTCTATACCTTCGGTGGCCAGCGGTGAGTTCGGTATGGGATCAGGAATTGCCAAATCAATTGCTGTTGAGCGTGTTTGTGATTAATAAAACCAATGTGCCGAGGCTAACCACCAGGCTAATCAACGGAGCCACATCGCGAATTCCTTCAATAAATGCCCTGCGCACCGGCTCTACATAAATAATATCGCCCGGCTGCACAATCATATTTCCCTTTTGGAGACCATCTATGGTGCCGAAATCAATTACATAAAATTGGTCTCCCCTTATCAGCCGAATGTTACCCGCCTTGCCATCGTTGTTTACTCCCCTGGCCAACGCCAGCACTTCTGTTACTTTTGTATTTTCATTAACAAGCGGTATTACCTGCCCACCCGGAGCCCCCAACACGGTTACTCTTTTGTTTAGAAACAACAGGTTAACAAAGCAGTCTTTATAATATTGATTGTATTCCTTCTGCAGGAATAGTTCAGCTTCGCGTATCGTGAGCCCTTGTAGTTTCTGAGTACCCACCATAGGAAGCTTGGCAGTTCCATCGGTTGCCACAAAATACACCGGCTTTTTTTCTGCCCCTACATTGGCATTGGCGCCCATTTCTCGTCTCAGTTCGAAATTGGGGTCAATGATACGTTCGCCATTATTGGCATACACCTGCAGGTCAAGTTGATCGTTGATTTGTATCAGGTAGTTTTTCTCTGCCTTCACAACCTCATCGGTAAATGGCGCGCCCGTCTGCCCTTCTCCAGGTCTAAACATAATGTTTTGCCTGTAAGAGCCACACCCCACCAGGGTAAAAAGACAAAGCGTACCGATGGTTTTGAAAACGAACTTCGAAACAGAGTCAGGCATGGTGTGAAGTTAACAATTTTCCTTTCAACTCCCGGAAAGATGGAAGTGTCTCGTCTTTTGGAGAAACAATCGGATGGTCGATTTGCCAATCGATGGCGAGGTCAGCATCATTCCAGCGAACGCCACCCTCGGCTGACGGTTGGTAGAAGGTTGAACATTTGTAGAAAAAGTAACTGTCTTCCAGTGTTGCAAAGCCGTGTGCGAAACCCTCTGGAACAAACAGTGCGTTATTTTTTTCTTCTGAGAGGATGACCGAATGCCACTTACCAAAAGTGGCTGATTCGGGGCGAAGATCTACTGCCACATCTACAACCTTTCCCTTTACTACCGACACCAATTTGGCCTGGGCGAATGGAGAAAGTTGAAGGTGTAAGCCCCTCACCACGCCACGATGCGAGTAAGAAATATTATCCTGAACAAAAGCGGGAAGGGACAGTCCTTTCTCCTGAAATTGTTTCAGGCTGAAGGCTTCGGTGAACCATCCCCGGTTATCGTGAAATTTCTTGCCCCTTAGTTCAATTAGCCCCTCTATGGGGGTGGGTACCACTTCCATAACCTCAAAGGTATGGATTATGAGGCTTTTTTGAAGTTAGAAATGGCGCTTAAATATTTATCGATTACTACGGATTCGCTGTACTCTTGTTCCACCTTCTTGCGTCCGTTTTCGCCCATTTCTTTCAAACGTGGTTCATCCAGATGTGCCATCATTTTCATCTTCTCAGCCAGGTCATCAGCATCTTTCAGCTTGCATAACAGGCCGTTGTAGTTATGAACCACTACATGGTGGCAGCCGGGCACATCAGTGGCCACAATGGGTTTGCTGGAGCTGGCCGCTTCCAACAAAGTTCGCGGTGCACCTTCACGATAAGAGGGCAGCACCACACAATCGGCCTTGTGAATGAACTGGCGGACGTCATCGGTGGTACCCAGGTATTCTATCAAGCCTGCCGAAATCCACTCATCGATGGTTTTGAGTTTGATACCACGCTTGTGCTCAGGGTCTTTGGCGCCCAGTACCTGAAAGCGTGCCTCCAACCCGCTGGAACGCAACTTCTTTACCGCCTCTATGAACTCCAAAACACCCTTATCTGTAATCAGGCGCGATATCAGCAAAAACGTGAACTGCTTGTTCTTCTGGTAGGGCACAGAATGGAATTTATTCAAATCCACACCCGAGCCCGGCAGCAGATCGGCTATGTCCTCAGCAACAAGTTCGCGATCAATAAAAAGCTTGTGATCATCGGAGTTCTGGAAAAATACTTTCTTAGGGTAGCGGAAAGACCATCTGTACAGCGCCAGTGCAACCGAAGAAACGATTCCCTTTTTCAAGAATACGGTACCCAGACCGCACACATTGTTGATGGCAGGTATTTTTAATATTGCCGCAGCCAGGGTGCCATAAATATTGGGCTTGATGGTATAATGCAAGATGACGTCCGGCCTTACTTTCCTATAAATGGAAAGGAATTCGAGCACAAGGAAAAAATCTTTCACAGGGTTTGCCCCACGGCTATCCATCTTAATATCGTGGTGAATACAACCCGCCTCTATCAGCCGATCGGTATACTTATCATGGGGAGCTATGGTATGCACTTCATGCCCTTGCGCTTGAAGGGATTTCACAAAGTTCATCCGGAAGTTGTAGATGTTCCAGGAGGTGTTGAGTACAATTGCGATCTTCATTTGCCAACTATTTCCAGAAGTGACAAGCTTCCGGCAGGTTTTAGGTTTTAGTAGTGGAATTTGGTTTTTTTGCCCTCCCTCCGGCTAATAAATCCAACAAAAGTACTTAAAGTAACTTAGCTAGTTCGAGGGAGTGATAGATTTATTAGCAAATACAATGCAACGTGCCGTAATGATTACCGTGGGTAACCAGAGAACCCCGGAAGAAACCATACACGAACATTTGGATGAACTGGCCTTTTTGGCTGAAACCGCGGGAATTGCTACCGAAAAACGGTTCATCCAACGCCTGCCACACCCCGATGTGCGAACATTTGTTGGCAAAGGTAAACTGGAGGAAATCAAGCAGTTCGTGTTCCAAAATGGGATAGAAAATCTCCTTTTTGATGATGACCTGAGTCCTTCGCAGCTCAGAAACCTGGAGCGTGAGTTCAATCCCAAAGACAAAGAGGGTAAAATCCGGGTGTTCGATAGAAGTCTGCTCATTCTTGATATTTTCCTGATGAGGGCCCAAACCGCGCAAGCCCGTACGCAGGTTACGCTGGCGATGAATCAATACCTGCTGCCCAGGTTAACCCGTATGTGGACCCACCTGGAGCGACAGCGGGGTGGAACAGGTACACGTGGTGGAGCCGGTGAAAAAGAGATTGAAACCGACCGGAGGATTATTAAGAACGAAATTGCCCTGCTGAAAGAAGACCTGAAAAAAATTGATAAGCAGCGGCAAACCCAGCGGAAGTCCCGAAGTAATGTGGTGCGCGTGGCGTTAGTGGGTTATACCAACGTAGGCAAATCTACACTGATGAACCTGCTCTCGAAGGCCAACATCCTTGCCGAAAACAAACTTTTTGCCACGGTAGACTCTACCGTTAGAAAGGTAGTGTTGAACGGCATACCGTTTTTACTGTCGGATACGGTTGGGTTTATACGCAAGTTACCACACCACCTTATTGAATCCTTTAAGTCTACGCTGGATGAAGTGCGCGAGGCTGACCTATTATTGCACGTGGTGGATGTGGCACACCCGTTTCACGATAACCACATTGAAGTGGTAACACAGACGCTGGCTGAAATAAACGCGGGCAACATTCCTGTTATCCTCGTACTGAATAAAGTAGACTTAATGAAAGCACGGGAACCCGAAGTAAATCCGGAAGAAATAAAGGGCTACTACCGGCAGCATGGCTTCGAAAAAGTGGTGTTTATTTCTGCCACGCAAAAAGAAAATATAGACGAGCTAAAGTCGGTGCTTTTTGAAGAGGTGAAAAAGAAACACATCCAGATTTACCCCAACTACATTCCCACCGCTACCTACGAAGCTGGTTGGGAAGAATAAACCAGCTATTGCAATGGCAACCTGAAGCCGAAAACGGATAGCTGTCCCTGCATGAAGTCGAGGTCTTCCGAGCGCCTAAAGCCCATCTGTTCGTACATTTTCCAGGCTGGTTGCATGGCTTGCGTTGTGTGGATAATCATTTGTTGGCAACCGTCTGCACGTGCTTTTTCAATACAGTAATTCACCAGCATTTTGCCAAGACCTAATCCACGCGTAGCAGGATCGACCGCCAACAACCGGAACCCAGCCGCATTCACCTCTTGCGTAGCCGTGCCGCCCGATCCATAGTTCTTCATATCGTTGAAATAAACCACCGCGCCCCCAATAAAATTTGAATCAGAAGAAGCCACTAGCAGTTCTGCTTTACCAGATTCTTTCAGAGAGCCCACGTTGGCCAGCAGTTGATAATAAGCGGGCTGCTCTTCGGGGGTTGGGAATCCAGACAAGTGGGAGTATACATTCACCATCAACTGACCCACAACTTTATACTCGTGGGGAAGAGCCGACCTCACCATAAACTTGTTCCTGTCCATATACTTCGGTCGTATACGGAAAAGATGTATTTAAAGGTTGTTTACAGGGCTCGAAAATCCGGCAGTTAACGTGCAAAATAATTGTAAACCAAAATACCTATCAACAGTAATACCAGGGAAAGGTGAACCATTAAAACCACTTTTTGATAAAGTGGCCGCTTGCTCCAGCTTATCTCCGGCCGAAAAGGGTCGAAAATGAGCGCGATGCCTAAACTACTCATGGCACTTGCCAGATCGTTGTTGAGCCCTACATGGTAGATGCTTAACAATACCATAAGGCCGTACATCACCCGGTTAAAACCCGTTGTGAAGTCGCGGGGTTGTGTTTTTGCCTGGGTCATTGTCTTTTATTTCCATGAGTAGCCCAAGTACCTAAATTATTTCACGATCATAGAAAAAAATCAGGATACTGCCTTCTGTTGGCTGGCCAGCGATTTTTTGATTTTCATCATCAGGGAGTCGGGTGTAACGCGTGGCAAATTGGAAATAAACCAATTGTTGAATCCTACAATTTTCTTCCCACTTCCATGAAGCAGTAGTTCCACCCCCTGCCGGGCCACCTCGCTTGCGGCAACAGGTTTGTTCGCCTTATAGGCATTTGTTTTCCACATCGCGTCAGTAGTAAATGCAGTATCCACCGGACCGGGGCACAAGGTTACCACCTGCACGCCCGTGCCTTGCAACTCCGCGGCAAAGGTTTCAGAAAATGCCAGCACAAATGCTTTGGTTGCCGAGTAGACTGAGTAATATGGAAACGGTAAAAACGAAAGCAAAGAGGCTACATTCATAATTCGTCCACGCTTACGCACCACCATATCTTGCACAAACAGTTTAGAAAGTGCCACAACCGAAGATGTATTGAGTTCGATCATGCGAAGTTCTTGTTGCAAATCGGTGTTAATAAATTCGCCATAAACGCCCACACCTGCATTATTTATCAACATGGTTGTTTCAAGACCTTGCACTTTTAGCTCTTCGTAAAGTTCCACCGCCTGCGTCACATCCGACAGGTCTTTGTTGAAGGTGTGTACCTGAATGGAATGACGCGTCTCTAAATCCGCTTTCATTTGCTGTAAGCGATCGTGGCGTCTGGCCACCAGCACCAAATCGAATTTCTTCGCTGCCAATTGCAGCGCCATTTCATAGCCGATGCCTGAGGTGGCTCCGGTAATAAGTACGAGGTCTTTCATTTTGTTGAATTATAAAACAAATGTCGATCAGCAAACTGTGCTGAAACGTTAACATTTGTTTAGGTTTTTAAGAAAGAAAACAGGAACCCCTATCTCAGCTCCTTTTTTAGCCGACTCAGGTGCACAGCTGACACGCCCAGGTAGGAGGCAATCATGTGCTGCGGCACTCGGTTATGGATATTTGGAAATACTTTCGTGATATTTTCATACCGCTGTGCGGGCGTGAAAACATATTGATTCTTCAAGCGGTTGTCGAAGTAGATAAAGTAATATTCAGCAATCAGCCTTCCCATCTTGTCGCCTTGTGTAAGGTGGGCATAACCCCACTCGATGGCCTCGCGCGGCATTACCACCACGTCCGTTTCTTCAATGGCTTGTATGTTGTTGTTAGCAGGCGTGCGCAACATAAAGCTGGTATAGTCAGCAATAAATTGATTTTCGGGTGAAAAGTGAATCGTATGTTCTTCACCCTGATGATCCACAATGGTGGTTCGTGTAATACCCTTTACAATGAAGAAAATTTCATTACCCACCTCACCCTGCTGGCTCAAAAATTCTTTAGGGCTAAACTTTTTCTGATAACATAGCTTCAGAAAGTTTTCCAACTCATTGTCGGAAATTTCGATCATGCTGCGAATGACTGCTGTTAACTGCTCCATAAAACCGCTTAAGGCAACAACAAACAGGTACCGATTGTTTCAAAATGAAAAGAAGCTTTGTCTTGTGTGAAATGATTCTGTAGCAAAAAATTAACTTAGCGACTGATCCTCTTTAAAACTAACATCTTTTAAATTAGTTGAACTCTATGAAATTGATACTTTCGGCCCTTCTGATCTTTAGCTACTTAAGCGTGTTAGGGCAAAACCCCACCGACTACGCTAAGGATGTAGCTTCTGTAGATGGCATTATCGCGGCTTTGTACGATGTTATTTCCGGAGAGCCAGGCCAACCCCGCGACTGGAATCGCTTTCGCAACCTTTTCAAGCCCGAAGCCAGGCTTATTCCCACAACCAAAAACCAACAAGGTGAATTTACCTACCGTGTTTTGGCCCCGGAAGACTACGTGCAAATGTTTTCCACGCGCATTACCACCGGCTTTTTCGAGCGCGAGTTAAGTCGCACTTCCGAGTCGTACGGCACCATCACCCAGGTTTTCAGCACCTACGAAACCAAAGAAAAAGCCGATGGGCCTGTGACGAACCGGGGCATCAATTCCATTCAGCTCTTTTTTGATGGCCACCGATATTATGTGATGAATATTTTCTGGTGCGCGGAAAGCCTTGGATTTCCCCTGCCAGACAAATACCTCAACAAATGAAAATATTGTTCACTGATATCAACCATGCAATGAAAAAATACCTCCTGCTTGTACTTTGTTTGTGGTGCCTACGTGGCTGGGCCCAAAAGAACGCCAACGTTGAGGCGGTGGCAGAGAAACACGCCATTGCTTCGTTCAAAGAATTTTACGACCTGCTAAGCCTACCCAACGATGCACATTTCCCGGCCGATATTGAGAAAAACGTGCAGTGGTGCGAAACCGCTTTCGCCAAAAGAGGCTTTGCCACCCAACGCCTCGCTACACCTACAGTGCCACTGTTGCTAGCCGAAAGAAAAACTTCTATTAAACCCAAAAGTGGGCAGTCGCTGAAAACGGTTTTGATCTATCTACAGATTGATGGTCAGCCGGTGAACCCTTCGCAATGGAACCAGGAAAGCCCCTGGATCCCCACATTAAAAGAACAAGGAACCGATGGCAAATGGAGCAACATCCCCTACGGGAAACTATACGAAACCATTAACCCCGATTGGCGCATCTTTGCACGGTCAACATCCGATGCCAAAGGGCCTGCGGCCGCGTTTCTGGCCTCGCTGGATGCCTTGAAAGAATTGAAGCAAGAGCCGAATTTCCACATGAAGGTGATCATGGATTTTGAAGAAGAGCTAGGCTCTCCCAATCTGCCCGCTGCGGTTGCCAACTACGAAGATGCACTTGCTTCCGACCTATTTATTATTTTCGATGGGCCCCGCCATGTAAGCAACCAGCCAACGCTTACGTTTGGCGCACGCGGCATCTGCGACATTACCATTACCACTTTCGGCCCACGCACGCCCGTACACAGTGGCAACTACGGTAACTACACACCCAACCCCGCCATGCGCCTGGCGCAACTGCTGGCCAGCATGAAGGACGACCGTGGACGGGTTACGATTCCAGGGTTTTACGAAGGTATCATATTGACAGAAGAAGAAAAGCAAGTGCTAAAGCAAGTGCCCGATGATGAAAATGAAATAAAAAAGTTTCTCGGCATTGCTCAACCCGATGACATAGGTGCGAACTTTCAGGAATCGCTGCAGTACCCTACGCTGAATATACGCGGCCTCGATGCCTTGTACATAGGCGCAGAGGCGCGCACGTTGATTCCTGCTACCGCTACAGCGGAGATAGACATCCGCCTGGTGCCCAGCAGCAACCCAGACCGACTCATTGCGCTTGTAAAAAATCACATTGAACAACAGGGCTATTATCTGGTAAATGGGCAACCTACCGAAGAGGAACGGTTGAAGTATCCGAAAATAGCCTCGTTCCAATCGAGCGTATCGTACCTGGCCTTTCAGACACCCTTTAACTCAGAAGTGGGCTTGTGGCTGAACAAGGCCATGACCAAAACTTTTGGTAAACCACCCATCCAGATTCGAACGGCAGGTGGCTCCATTCCCATTTCACCTTTTGTTACCACACTGGGTGTGCCAGCCGTAAGTGTGCCCACCGTAAACCCCGATAACAACCAACACGCAGAAAACGAGAACATTCGCGTGGGTAACTACATCGATGCAGTGAAAACGTTTTTGGGAATTTTGACAGAGCGGTTGTAGGAAATGCTATCGGTAAACAAGGGTGTTAGTCCGTTGGTCACTAATACTTTAAATGTTACTATTAAATTCTAAGAGACTATGTGTGCTTCGCGAACCTTAGTGTCTAAGTGCCTTGGTGGTAAAAAATAAAAATTAATGCAGCCACAAAGACCCGAGGGCTCCATGTAACACAAAGGTTGTTAGCGCTGCTGCCATCATTTACCATCACTATGGTGTCTTCGGGCAGCAATCCAGTGACTTTTATGTATTTGCCCACTTTTTCAAAAAATACATAACAGATCGTATATTGTTTTTACAATTTCGACTAAAGCCTGTTCCAACTTAAGAACTCAAAACCTATCTTGCGGCCCCATGGAAGGTTTTGTTGTTTCCGCCCGTAAATACCGCCCGCTTGGCTTCGAAGAAGTGGTGGGCCAGGAGCACATTACCACCACGCTGAAAAACGCGATCGATAACAAAAAGCTGGCTCAGGCACTTTTGTTCTGTGGCCCGCGCGGTGTGGGTAAAACCACCTGCGCCCGCATTGTGGCGCGCATGATCAACGGCTTCGAAGAAAAAGCGGAACTCAACTCGCTCAATATTTTCGAACTGGACGCGGCTTCCAACAACTCGGTGGAAGACATTCGTAACCTGATTGACCAGGTGCGCTACCCACCTCAATTTGGCAAGTACAAGGTCTATATTATAGACGAGGTGCACATGCTCTCCAATGCTGCTTTCAATGCATTTTTGAAAACGCTGGAAGAGCCGCCTTCTTATGCCATTTTTATTCTGGCCACCACCGAGAAGCACAAAGTGATCCCTACCATCCTTTCTCGCTGCCAGATTTTTGATTTCAATAGGATACAGGTAAGCGACATCGCGCGGCAGTTGAAAAAAATTGCCGACCGCGAAGGCATAACTACCGAAGAAGAAGCCCTTCACCTGATAGCTCAAAAAGCCGATGGCGCTTTGCGCGATGGTCTTTCCATCTTCGATCTGATGGTGACTTTTTCCTCGGGCAAGGGTGTTACCTTCAAAGATGTGCTGAACAACCTGCACATTCTTGACTACGATTATTATTTCAAAGTAGTGGATGGCCTGCTGGCAGAAAATCAAACGGTGCCGTTGCTGCTGTTGGACGAAATCCTGAAAAAAGGATTTGACGGACACAACTTCATTGCAGGTTTGAGCGAGCACTTCCGCAACCTCATGGTATCGCAAGATGCGCGTACCATCGATCTGATGGAAGTTCCCGAAAGCACGAAGAAAAAATACTTTGAGCAGGCCAAAGCGGCACCTCCCGCATTGTTGTTATCGTGGCTCAGTATTGCCAACCAATGCGATATTAACTACAAGAGTAGCAAGAACCAGCGCCTGCTGGTAGAACTGGCTTTAATGAAAATGGCCAATGTCAATGCTATGTTTAAGGGCACCCTGGCTAATGGTGCGTCTGCCTCCACGGAAGCAGCGCTAAAAAAAAAAGTGAGTTAGAGCCGGAAATCAGTCCAGTCGGCCCCTCCCCGGCCCCAACCACACCGGTAGATCTTTTACCCGCTGCCAAAACAGAAACTGTTACACCTCTTCCACCCACGCCAAACAAACCAGTTCGCGACAACGGAAAGCCTAAGGCTACCATAAATCTGCAGAACATATTCAAGGAAAAGCCTGCAACTAGCACGGAGGAAAAACCTGCGAGGGGGCAAGAACAACCAGGTGCAAACCGACCTCTCGCACTGGATGAGGTAAAGCAGGTCTGGATGAATTTTGCTGAGCTAAAGAAAGGCCAGATTGCCGAATACAATCTTTTATCGCGCGACTTTTCGTTGAGCGGCAACATGATTACGCTGCCGCTGAACAACCCTGTAGAGGAGCCCTTGCTGCAGGGAATCAGAACTTCGCTTATCACCTACTTGCGCGATAAACTGAGCAATAGCTCCATCAACGTAACCGGTGTACTCCAACAAGTGGAGGGAAAGCGAATTATCTATACCAACAAAGAAAAATTCGATTACCTGGCTGATAAAAACCCGGCCCTGAAAGAATTACAAGAGCGTTTCGGCTTAGACCCGGATTTCTAGCCCTGTAGTCATCCATAAATTTTCTTTATGAATACGCTTCAACAATTTTAATCTTCGTTAGAAAACCTTTGCCGGTCTTTATCGTTTTTACTAGCGCTGGGTAATACCTGCCAACACGATGTACAGGTTCAAGACATTCCTCACTTTCTTCCTGTTGCTCCTGATGGTGCAAGAAGCTGGCTTAGTGCTACCCGGCATAAGTGAGCCTTTGATAGAGTACGCTCGCGAAACCGCGGAGGCAAAAGAAGAATTTGTATGCCACGCGGAGCGTAAAAAGAAAGTCACAGCCTCTGCGCTGCTTTCACGTAGCCACCGTCCTCAAATAGTAACCACTACTTTTCGCACTGGCGCATCCCATCACCCGGTAGTCAACCGGGTCATTCGCCACTGCACCCTGCTGATCTGATCCCGTTGCGTTTGCACGCCAGGATTTATTGATCATTTTTTCAAACCATAACCATCTTTTGTATGAAAGACCAGAAATGCATGCTGGACTATTGTAAGCTCATACTTAAAAGCGTCAGCTTCGATCGAAAGCTGTTCAAAAAAGAATACCGCAAGGCCTTGCGTTGGCTTACCCCGCTGGAGGCGGTAAGCCTGAAATTGTGGCTGCGAAACAATTATACGCTTAACGAAAATTAATTATGAAAATCTTCATCTTCATTTTTGTTGCACTGGGCTTGTTGCAAGCTGCTGCGCAACCTCAAAATTTCCAGTCCATTGAAAGCGCCATGCAGGCACCCGACCGCGTGGAGTGGCTGACATTACGTAACCAGGGCCTGGAATCGTTCCCGACCGAGATTACACGCTTCAAAAATCTGAAATACCTTGATTTGAGTGGTAATCGCATCAACGCACTGCCCGACCAGATAGGCGAACTGAACAACCTTTTTTATCTCGATTTATCGGGCAACAGGCTGGCGTCACTGCCGCCATCGTTGCAGGCCGTGCAGTCGCTGCGCAACTTGTATGTGGATTATGGGCAGCCGGTTAATTTAGCGCGAGACTTCGAAACACTTGCCGCACTCCCGATGCTGCGTGTGTTAAATATTCGCGGTGAGCAAATAACCACGCTACCGGCCAGTATCGGCAAGATAAAAGCCCTGGAATACCTGGAACTTTCAGACAGCGAAATCAAAACCCTACCCGTTGAGTTTGCCAACCTGAAGAGTCTGCAGGTCTTGTATGTCAACAACGACCGCCACTTCGATTTGAGCGCCAACCTACCGGTGCTCAGCAGGTTACCAAATTTGAAAGAATTGCACCTGGAGGGCGATCATTTTTCAGGTATACCACGGGAAATCAAACAGCTGACCGGGCTGGAAGCCTTATACCTGAACCACAATAACATTCAGGAGTTACCTCAAGAACTCTTTCAGATCAAGTCGCTCAAGTACATTGATGTGTCCAACAACAAACTCCCCAACATCTTATTAGACCAGTATCGTGAGGACTTGGCTCCGACTATCAAAATTCAATTTGAGTAACATAAAATTCATCACCATGAAACCACAATCATATTTCGGTCTTGTTGCCTTTTTACTTCTACTCTCCTCTTGTTCGGTAATTCGCCAAGGCGAGGTGGGCATAAAACGGAAACTTGGAAAACTGCATCCCCAAGTGTTGCAGCCCGGGGCCGTAGGATATAATCCATTTCTTACGCGCATCATCAAAATGCCCATCCGCACCATGAACATGGAGATCACTTCCAACCTGCCATCAAAGGAAGGGTTAAATGTAGCGGCCGCCATTTCAATTCTATATCGCATAGAACCGGACAAGGCGCCTCACATTGTAGAAACTATCGGAGTGGGCAACGAGCCCAATGTCATCAGCAGTGTATTTCGTTCCACCGCTGCCGATGTGTGTTCGCGCTTCTTTGCGAAAGACATGCACTCCGCACAGCGGGCCAGCATAGAACGGGAAATTGCTGAACAGATGGCACGCATCTTACAGCCACGGGGATTCGATATCGAAGCGGTGTTATTGAAGAACATTCAACTGCCCGAAGGATTGGCACGAGCGGTGGAAGAGAAGCTGGAGGCCGAACAGGATGCACAACGTATGGAATTTTTGCTGGAGCGGGAAAAGCGCGAGGCGCAGCGCAAGCTGATTGAGGCGCAGGGTATTCGCGATGCACAGAAAGTGCTCTCCGAGGGGCTCAACCAAAATGTGATCGAGTGGCAAACCATCGAAGCTTTTCGCGAATTGGCCAAATCGCCCAATGCAAAAGTGATTGTAACCGATGGCCAATCACCTCTTATTCTAAACACCAAAGAGAACTAGTTCTATCCAGAGCCTGCTTCCCGTGCGTAGCGCGGAAGCAGGTTCTATTTACCTGAAAACGATGAAGCCCTGTTTACTGATTCTTGCTTTTATGTTCTTGTTCGCCCCATTGAATGCCCAACAAAATCTCTTTAACATTCCCTCGGGCGACATCACCAAGAAAGGAAAATTTTTCTACCAGCACCAGCTTAATTTCTACCAAGTGAATGAGTTGGAGTCTAAATCGCATCTGGTGGTGGGCTTGGGCAAAGGTTGGGATGCGGGCGTCAATCTTGTAGATGTACCCTTGCGCATCGGCAACAGCGCAGTGCTCTCGTACAACGATAACAGTGCGCGCAAACCGCTGTACCCGTTGGCCATGTTAACATTACAAAAGCAGTTTGTGCTTAGCGAAAAAATCCGGCTCAATCTCGGCACCCAAGCCGGACCCAACATCACCTCGCGCGTAGCCAACAAGCACATCGCATTTTTCAACTATGCCATCGTAAAAACAAAAATGCTGAAACGAATCAATGTGGTGGTTGGTCCCTACCACACCGACAATACCTTCGTGGGCAGAGAGCAGCACCAAGTGGGTTTGATTGCCGGTTATGAGTGGCCGCTCACACGCAGGTTTAGTCTTATGGGCGATTTCATCTCGGGCCGACACAAAAAAGCGCAGACCACCATTGGGGGGCTCTACACACTCAATCCGCGCGTGCAACTCTGCATGGCCGCGTTGATTGACTACCCGCACGGACAGACCAACCACGGAGTGGTGTTTGAAGTGAACATCTTCGGCTGGAATATTGAACCGCACTAATAACAAGATGGCGTTTTGCCAAACCGACCAGCTATACCTTCACGTAAATTTTGCGCCTATCCAAAACGTACCCCACCACCCAGCAGGTAAGCATTACCCAAAGCGCAAACAGTACCGACCCATTGTAGTCTCCTGCCCACGATTGAAAAAAAGTTTGATAGATCCAGCCGTAAAGTGAGGAATCACCCACGCTGAACGTCCACATCAGCACCACAAAAATTTCTGATAGCAGGTAAATAAAAAGCGTGTTGCGACCGAACACTTCGAAGAAGTAAGTCCACCTTGTTCGTTTGGCCATATCTACAATAAACACCAGGAACGCCAACACCACCAGGTCGATGCCCACAGTTAGCAATACGTAAGAGCTGGTCCAGAGCTTTTTGTTGATAGGGAACAGTAGGTCCCACCAAATGCCCAACACCACCAGAAGCGCTCCGGCCATTAACAGCTTAGCCAACGTTTCGTACGTTTGCCCGCTACGCTGCAAGAAAACACCGGCCACATAACCGGCAATTACATTCACAATGGCTGGCAGCGTGCTGAGCAAACCTTCGGGATCGAAAGGTACGCCCTCACCATGATAGAGGTGGCTTTCGCCTACCAACCACAAGTCGATCTTATTGCCCACATTTCCTTCCAGCGTAAGGTCGCCAAACAAACCGAGTAGGAGGCGGTAAGCTATTAATGCAAACACACTAAACAACAAAGCACCTTTCACTTTAAAGTAGTGCATGATGAACGAAGCAAACATGTAACACAAGGCAATACGTTGCAACACACCAAAAATCCGGGTCTCGCTGACGGGTTTCAAAAACCATTCCCCGGCTTCATTTACTCCCACAAATGGGAACCAATACCCCAGGTATCCGAGCAAAAATATGATTGCCGTGCGTTTCAATACTTTTTTCCACACGGCAGCATCGCCCATCGATTCGTACTTAGCCATGCTGAAACTCATAGAATTACCTACCACAAACAAAAAGGTAGGAAACACCAGGTCGGTAAGGGTAAAACCATCCCACTGGGCGTGTAGCAAGGGTGCGTACGTGTTCGAACTTCCCAGGGAATTCACTACTATCATCAGTGCCACATCCATTCCCCTGAAAACATCGAGAGAGAGGTACCTGTTTTGTGAAAGGCTCATCGGTTTTGGTTTGGTTGTTGAAAGATAAAATAAAGAAGGTCAATTCTCAACAACACCGGCCTGCGGCTGCTCTGAATCTATTAGCGCTGTCAGAGGCCGGCCTGCTTGAGCCAGTTGGTAAGTGTTTGCCGGTCTTTCCTCATTGCCGCCAGCACCTGATCGCGGGGTAAGGTTATTTCCGTGGCTCCGTTTTCCGCTCCGCCCAGTGCATATTCATAGTGGATGGAAAGCGGCCCCTTAATATTATATTCCCTCACTTGCTTTAGAAACTTACCATAGTCTACCATACCTTCACCTAACGGCACCACTTGCGCCTTCCAGCCTTTGTCGGTTTTCTCCCATCGAAAATCTTTGATGTCGATGGTGCGCACATAAGAATGCAATAATCGCAAATCGAGTATCCATGAGTTTGCTCCTTCAACAGTCGCGTGCAGCACATCGTATTGCGAACCTATCCATTGCGGGTCGAGTTCTTTCAGCACCATCCACAAATCCCAAACGGAAGATCCAAAATTGACGCCCTGGTGATTTTGATAACCTCCATGGATGCCATACTGCCTATTCATATCAGCCAGCGTTTTCATCTGCCCCGCAATCTGCTTCAGGTTTTCCTCCATGGATTGCTGACCATTGTAATTGATCCATCCCATGCGGTAAAAACGAATACCCAGCGCACTTGCTGTTTTCAAAATCGCCTCGGTGTGAGGTTCATCTGCACTTTGTATGGCAGTGGTAATCATAAACACGTCAAGGCCAACCTTTCGCACAGCTTCAACTGCTTTGGGCAGATCTGCCTCTACCCTTGCCGGCTCCACGTGCCCACCCGGCCGTACCGTAATATCTACACCATCAAAACCCATTTCGGCCGCAGCCAAAGCCATTCCGTTATAATCTAGCCACTGCAAGTTTTTAGAGAAGATGTTGATCGGAAAATCAGTTGCAGAGGTGCTTGTCTTTGCAGTCGCAAAACTCCCCCGGGGAACCAAAGGAAAGCCGAGTGCCACGGAAGATAAGAGCGATTTATAGAGAAAGGTTCTGCGCGATACCATTATTGAAGTATATTTATCATGACTAATGTAGTGTAAGGCTGGCATCCTGGCAATTGATTTCCACACGTTGTACATTCGCATACCTTAAGCACCCACAAAGTCCCTGCAACCACCGTTAAAAAAGGCTGGCCATACTGAAATCATGAACTACCAAACCTACCCACCTCACCCTGACCTTGAAGCGCTGGTAAAGTGCTACTGGACGTTGGAAGTGCCTGCAGCCGTAGACGCACCACGGCAACGCATCATTCCCGATGGCTGTATCGAGATGGCATTTTTATTGGCAGACGATATCAAACGTTACACCTCGGAGACGAACTTTGTTCTGCAGCCACGGGCCATGGTTATCGGTCAAATTACGGAAGCCATGTACATTCAACCGGTGGGCCGGGTTAACACCTTTGCCATTCGGTTTTATCCCTACGGGTTTTCGAACTTCGTAACAACGCCACTGAAAGATTTGTCCGACAAAGAAACACCCCTCGCCCTCCTTTTTGGCAATGAAGCATCCAATAAACTGGAACAAAAAATAATTCAGGCGAAGGACACCCAAGAACGAATCGAAGTTTGCGAAAATTTTCTGCTGGATACGCTTCGCAGCGAATCTACGTCAAATAAAATTGTAAAGTCCACCATCGAAGCATTGATGTCAGCCAGTGGCAACCACTCTATTAAAAGCCTCTTTAACCACAACGACTCAAAACGGAGGCAACTGGAACGGCAGTTTGCCAGGCAAGTTGGCTTAAGTCCCAAGCAGTTGGGCAAGGTTCTCAGGCTGCAGGCCGCCTTAAAAATGATGCTTCATCAAACTTCAGAAAACTATACCCAAATTGCTTACGACAGCGCCTATTACGACCAGGCTCATTTCATCCGGGATTTCAAAGAGTTTACCGGCACCACTCCCTCCGATTTTTTGGGCGATGAAAATCTGGCCCTCTCCTCCATCATTTACAAAAAAGGCTAGGTGTCGCATTTGTACAATTACAGATATGGCTTAGGTGTTTACTTCGTGTTATCAACAATAAAAATCTATGAAGGCATTGTTACTTACTGTATTCGTCTTTGCAGCCACCATGTTATTAAACTGCACCCAGCCCAATCAAACTGCAGAACCCAACCTCACTACCATAACAACACCAACATCCATGAAAAACTTTGTCTCCATCATCGAAATTCCGGTTACCGATTTAACAAGAGCCATACAATTTTACAGCGCCATTTTGCAGGTTAAAATAGAAGAAGCCGAAATGGGCGGTGTGCAAATGGGTGTATTCCCGGCCGAAGACGTAGCCGTGAACGTTGTGTTGGCGCAGGGCCCCGACTATTCCCCAACAAGTAGCGGCTGTTTGCTATACCTAAACGGTGGAGAAAACTTGCAAGCCGTGTTAGACAAAATAGAAGCCAATGGAGGCAAAATCATCGTACCTAAAACTGAGATCAGTCCCGAAATGGGCTACTTCGCCCTATTTACTGATACAGAAGGAAACAAACTGGGTCTGCACTCAATCAAATAAGTAAAACTATCAAGCGGTTATTTTTGCGGCCTGGCGAAGCGCCACCGGGCTATCCGTTGCAAGTCCGGCCGCGCACCTGCCACGCACTTCGGGCTTTCCACTGCTATCCCTGGCCGATGTACAGCCACGGCATTCATTACAGAAACTAATTGATCATTGATTTACTCCATTTTGCCTTTCTCACTTTCCAACTCATTCAGTCTTTTAACGATGGATTTATCTAAAAAGAAAGGCCCCAACGGCACCACCGATGCTGCCAATGCAAGCACTAGCGAAAAAAAATTCCACTTCATCGCCTCCATCGCTAAAAAAACCATGGCCACGTAAGCCATGAAGAGAACGCCATGCACCCAGCCCACGTACGTAACTGCCAGCGGCCAGCCGGCATAGTACTTCAACGGCATGGCTACGAGCAGCAACACCATAAAAGAAACGCCCTCGGTCAGCGCAATCCATCGTAACCTCTTAACTTGATTTTCCATGCTTCATAAAAACGTAAATATAAAAGACCCAAATTCGTTCATCCGGAACCATCTCGTCCCAAACAATTCATTTTCAAGATTCATAACAAATACCCTCTCCCTCCTTTCTTTTGTGCACCCAGCATTTGTACGATTGCAATGTTTAGAATCACTCCAAATAAAAAATGCCCGCATAGGTAGAAATAATGCCCCTGGTGTAGAAATTGCCAATCAAAAGTAAAATTCAGGTATTTTTACAGAAAGTTGGCCAAAATAACCTCTATTCAAAGGTTGCTTACTGTTACTTTTACTAAGCTAACAAGCAATGAGAGAAGCAGAACAAATCGAAAATACCTCCAGGCAGACAATGAAGTCCAGGTTTAAGCAGGGAGAACTGGAATTGTTAACGGTAGAAAATGAGGAACAGGAAATGCTTTCTGTACCCACGCTAGTACGCCAGCACATCATTCATTTTTACTTCTGTCTAGATGGCAAAGCAGTATTTGCATTCGGTCCTCACTATAGCCGCGAGATTGAAAAATCGAAAAACTACTTTTTCTATAATCCCGAAAAAGATACCCCCTTTCAATTGAATCTTCAGCCGGGTGCTAAAATGGTGATTCTCACCATTTCGTTGGAAAATCTGCACCACCTGTTTGTACACGAATCGATTCCATTTCTGAAGCCCGAAAATGTAGGTCGGAAATTCTACGATGAACGCGAGATACCCGCCCCATTGCAGGTAGTGTTATACCAGTTATTCCAGGTGCAGGTATCAGAAAATGCCATGCAGTTGTATTACCACGGCAAAGCCTTCGAAATACTAAGTCTCTACTTTTCCACGCGCACACCTAACACGGAGAGTTGCCCCTTTTTGAACGATGAAGAAACCGTAAGGAAAATCAAACACGCCAAAGAGCACCTGCTGAAAAATATGGAAGCACCGCCCAGCCTGAAAGAACTGGCCAAGTGGGCTGGATTAAACGAATACCAACTCAAGGTGGGCTTCAAAGAAATCTATGGCAATACCGTATATGGCTACCTGCTCGACCACAAATTAGATCACGCTCGCGTACTGCTCGACACTGGAAAGTTTCAGGTAAATGAAGTGGCCTATCAGATTGGCTACACCAACCCTTCGCACTTCATTGCCGCCTATCGCAAAAAATTTGGATTAACACCCAAGAAATACCTGATGACTTTGGCGCGTAAAATCTAGCATTCTAACGCATGCGCCTGTACAACCGAATGGCCAGCATCAAGGCTGCGGCCAAAATAAGTAGGCCGCCTACTCCCCAAATCAGGCTCATGGCCGACCGCACCACCACCAGAAAAACAATGGCAAACAGAAAGAGCGTTGCCACTTCATTCCAAACGCGCAGCTGTTGGCTACCATACTTAAAAACGCCATGGCTCTGCTGCCGGTAAATAACCTGAATAGAAAAATGGTAGGCAAAGAGTCCTACCAGGAATCCTAGTTTTATCCAAAGCCAGCCAGGGATGCTATCGTAGTAAGAAAGAAGCCATGTACCGAACAGGGGCGTTAAGATGGCCGAGGGCCAGGTAATACCGAACCACAGGCGTTTGATCATGATTCCAAACTGCTGCTGAAGGATAACGCGTTCGGCATCTGGCCTGTCTTGTGCTTCCCGATTGTAGATAAATAAGCGAACGATATAAAACAACCCGGCAAACCAGGTAACCACGAAGATGATGTGCAGCGCTTTGATATAAAGGAACATACCTGAATTAGTCACTTCGTTAATCGCGAAATGTGAAACAGCATACATGAATTACTAATTCCCACGTTTCACGTCTTCCATTTCACTTTTCACGCTTCTCAAACTGTACTTCCACCAAATGCTTTATCGTCTCAATCCAATCTCTGCGATCGTTTAAACAGGGAATAACCGAATACTCCTCCCCTCCTGCCTTCATAAAGTCTTCGTGTCCTTCTTCCTGAATTTCCTCCAACGTCTCTAAGCAATCGCTTACAAAAGCCGGACACACAACGATCAACTTCTTAATCCCTTGTTGTGGGAATTTTTTAAACTGCTCGGCCGAGTACGGTTGCAACCACGCATCAGCACCTAACCGCGATTGAAACGAAAAACTGAATTTCTCGTTGGGAAGTCCCAATTTATCAGCCACAAGGTTAGTTGTTTCAATAACCTGATGACGATAACATACCTCATGCGCCTTTGACGCGATGGAGCAGCAATGCTCGCTCGAGAAGCAATGCGACTTCGTACAGTCTGTTTTTAGCACGTGGCGTTTAGGAATACCGTGGTAGCTAAACAGCAAATGATCGAAATCTTTATTCAAATGTGGCTTGATGCTGTTAACCAGTGAATCAATGTACTTCGGATGATTGTAAAAAGGTGGCACCACCTTCAACTCAAACGGATAATTTCCTTTTTGATACGTCTGCTTTACATGCTCTACCGCTGTTTCGTAACTGCTCATGGCATAATGCGGGTAGAGCGGCACTAAAACAACTTCCTTCAGATCAGGATTTTCTCTTTTCAAATTATCCAATGCAAAGGCAGGCGTAGGATTGGCATAACGCATGCACAACTCCACAGGAAGTTGAATAGCTTCCTTTACTTTCTGCTGTACTTGTCGCGAAATGTGGATTAACGGTGAGCCATTCTCGGTCCAAATGGTTTTGTATTTGGCTGCACTTTTAGGCGAACGAAATGGTACAATGATACCCCGCACCAAAAGCAATCGCGCGAAGTAAGGAATATCAATTACGCGTTCATCCATCAGAAATTCCGACAAATACGTGCGAACATCTTTTACCTGATACGAATCGGGCGATCCTAAATTTGCCAGAAGTACTGCCTGCGTTGCCATGCTTTAAATTGCTTTGCTGAATAGTTTCTCGTTATTACTCTTTCGCCACATGCGGGCATCGAGGGTAGCGCTGATGTTGCGGATGAACATCTGGCCTTTCCTGTTTACCCGGATGGTGCGGTTATCCAACGTTAACAACCCATCCCCCTCTAATTGTTTTAATTTTTCGATCGATTGTTGCACAAATGTATCATCCAATTGTCCTTCCAGCGTTGTTTGCCCCTTACACATCAGGTTTAGAATATGCTGCCGCAGCATCAAGTCTTCGTCCGTCAGCAAATGCCCCGTCATGAAAGGCCATTCACCTTTCTCTATCTTTTCTTCGTAGGCCTCCACTTCTTTTTCATTTTGAACAAAAGCGTTCCATGAATCACTGATGCTCGAAGCACCCAAACCAATAATCAGTTTATTTTTGGTAGTGGTGTACCCCATGAAATTGCGATGCATGGTTCCGGTCTGTGACGCTAAAAAAAGTTTATCATTCGCCAAGGCAAAGTGATCCATGCCAATAGCAGCAAATCCCTGTTCCAATAACAATCTTCTTCCGGTGTGGTACATTAGCCATTTCTCGGAAGCCTGAGGCAAATCTGCTTCCGTGTAGCGTCTTTGTCCTTTGCTTTTCCACGGCACGTGGGCATACGAGTAGAAAGCAATCCGATCAGGTTGCAGTGTCTTTAATTTTTCAACCGTGAGCTCCACACTCTGAACGGTTTGTTTCGGCAAACCATACACCAGGTCGATGTTAATGCTATTGAACTGATGCTTGCGGGCCCAGTCAACAACCTCTTTGGTCTTTTCATACGACTGCATGCGGTTGATGATGAACTGCACCTCTGGATCAAAATCCTGCACACCTAAACTAATCCGATTGAAACCAACTTCATTCAACGCAGTAAGATGATCCTCTCTTGTGTAGTTGGGGTGAACCTCCACGCTAAACTCGTGATCCTCGGGAACAGTGGCATCTTTCAAAATACCTTGAATGAGTCGCTTCAGATTTTCCGGACTAAAAAATGTAGGCGTACCACCACCCAAATGAATTTCCTGAATAACGGGAGTAGAAGAAAATAACGTTCGATACATGCTCCACTCTTTCAGTACAGCATCGATATATCGATCTTCTACTTTATGATTTTTTGTGATGCGTTTGTTGCACGCACAAAACGTGCAAAGGTTTTCGCAATAGGGCAGGTGAATATAAATACACAACGCTCCGGTTTCTGAAGCAAACGTACGCATCACCGAATCAATCCATTTTTCAGGAGTGATCGACTCCGGCTCCCAATAGGGCACGGTCGGATAACTCGTGTACCGTGGTATTGGTTTATCGTATTTGTTCAACAACTGGAGTATGTCGTGCTCCATCTCACTTAAATTTTCGCACCGCTTCAATGGTTGCCTGCACTTCTATATCGGTAATCGCATTGCTGATGAACCAGCTTTCGTACGCAGAAGGTGGCAGATAAACACCTTGTTGCAGCAGATGATGGAAGAAGCGATTGAACATAGGGATATCGCATTGCTTGGCCGTTTCGAAATCAATCACTTTATGCTTGCCGAAATGGACACTCATCATGCTGCCCAATTGATTCACGGTGTGGTCAATTCCTTTTTCAGTCAAGACTGTTGATATACCATTGCACAGTTTTTTCGTGGTCGCCTCCAATTTTGTATAGATGGAAGGAGCGTTCTTTAATTCTTTTAATAATGTAAATCCGGCAATCATCGCGATGGGGTTGCCGCTCAACGTTCCCGCCTGATATACACTGCCCAGTGGAGCAATGTGTTGCATGATTTCCTTTTTGCCACCGAAGGCACCGACAGGCAATCCGCCACCAATAATTTTTCCAAACGTTACCAGATCAGCTTTGATGTTAAACAACTCTTGTGCACCACCGCGCGCCAGGCGAAAGCCTGTCATCACCTCATCGAAAATCAAAACAATACCGTGCTGATCGCACAACGAACGCAATGCCTGAAGATAACCTGGTTCAGGCAATATGCATCCCATGTTACCCGCCACCGGCTCGATGATGATAGCAGCAATTTGTTGGGGATGCGCTGCTATTAAATTCTTCACGGCTTCCACATCGTTGTAAGGAGCCGTAAGTGTATCCTGCGCAACCGCTGCCGACACACCGGGAACCGACTGAATATCGAGTGTGGCCACGCCACTGCCTGCCTTCACTAAAAAAGAATCGGCATGGCCATGGTAACATCCTTCAAACTTGATGAACTTATTTCTTCCTGTGTAGCCACGCGCCAAACGAATGGCACTCATGCACGCTTCTGTTCCACTGCTCACCATTCGAATCAAATCCACATTCGGCACCATCGACTTGATAAGCTCCGCCATCTCAATTTCCAACTCCGTAGGCGCACCGAACGAAGTAGAATCTGCTGCGCGTTCCCGAATCGCTTCCACCACTGGCTCATACGCATGGCCCAGCACCATTGGGCCCCATGAATTGATATAGTCGATGTATTGATTTCCGTCTTCGTCAAAAAGATAAGCACCTTTGGCTTTCTTAATGAAGATAGGTGTGCCTCCTACGCTCTTAAATGCACGCACCGGAGAATTCACCCCACCGGGAATGTGGTGTTGCGCGCGTTCGAACAGTTTGTTACTTGTGGTGAAACGCGGAACTTGAGACGTGAAACGTGAAATGTGGGATTCAGGATTCATTGCTTGATCATTCTGGACAACATGGCAAAACATTTATTCAATAACATTCCTGCAGGTTCAAGATCTTTTTCTGTATCATCTCTCTCCCTTCAATAACCGCACCGCGTCCTTAGCAAAATAAGTCGCAATCAAATCTGCCCCCGCACGTTTAATACCAGTCAACACCTCGAGTATGGCCTGCTCTTCATTGAGGTAGCCAGCTTTGGCCGCTGCTTTGATCATTGCATACTCGCCACTTACGTGGTAAGCACTTACCGGAAGCGTTACTTCATTTTTTACTTCGCGGATAATATCGAGATATGCATGAGCCGGCTTCACCATAATGATGTCTGCGCCTTCTTCTACATCCATGCGCACTTCCCTGATTGCTTCCAGTCGGTTAGCAGGGTTCATCTGATAGGTTTTCTTATCGCCAAAACCAGGGGCACTGTCTAACGCATCGCGGAAGGGACCGTAAAAACAGGAAGCATACTTGGCTGCGTAGCTCATGATGCCGGTGTTATGAAAACCGGCTTGCTCTAAGGCATTTCGAATGGCACCAATGCGTCCATCCATCATATCGCTGGGTGCCACGAAATCAGCTCCCGCTCTGGCGTGGCTCACACTCATTTTCGCCAGCACCTCCACGGTTTTATCATTTATGATTAGTTGATTCTCTACAATTCCATCGTGACCGAAAGACGAGTAAGGATCCAACGCCACATCGGTCATCACCACCATTTCAGGAAGTGCCGCTTTGATAGCGCGCACACTACGCTGCATTAGTCCATTATCGTTCAAAGCTTCTTTGCCGGTATTATCTTTCAACTCATCGGGCACCTTTACAAACAACAAGGCACAGCGCAGGCCCATGGCGTAACACTCCTTCAATTCTTCCACAGCAAGATCGAGTGAATAGCGGTAGTAACCCGGCATGGAAGAAATCTCATCTTTCACTTTTTCACCTTCGGTAATAAAAACCGGAACAATGAAATCTGAAGGCAATAAAGTGGTCTCCTGCACCATGCTACGTACAGCGGCCGACTTCCGTAAAATTCTATTTCTTCTGTTCATTCGTGTGAATTTATCTTAACCAATCTTTAGGTTTCATCAACACTTCTACCAAAAGAGCCTCTTCACTTCCGGGTGATGGGTGATAGTTATATTCAAATCGCACCGTTGGCGGCAGGCTCATCAAAATACTCTCTGTTCGGCCATTGGTCTTGATGCCAAACAAGGTGCCACGGTCGTGCAGCAAATTAAATTCCACATACCGACCTCTCCTTATTTCCTGCCAATACTTTTGTTCGTTATTGAAGGCGATATTTTTTCTCTTTTCAACAATCGGTAGGTACGCATTCAAAAAGTTCTTTCCATTATGCTCTGCAAAGGCTTTCCAAAATTCCAGCGGATGCTCCGCAGTACCTTTACAATGGTCGAAAAAAATGCCACCGATGCCCCTGCGTTCGCCACCCCGATGATGATTATTAAAGTAATCATCGCACTGCTTCTTAAAGTTCGGATAGAATGTTTCATCAAATGCATCGCAAGACTGTTTTTGTACTGAATGAAAATGAATCGCATCCTCCTCAAACAAATAATAAGGAGTTAAATCTGTGCCTCCGCCAAACCACGCATCGGTTACCGCTCCGTCTTTATTGTAAACTTCAAAGTAACGCCAGTTGGCGTGGACGGTAGGAACAAATGGATTAAAGGGATGAAGCACCAACGACAAACCGCAGGCAAAAAAAGTATCGCCCGACACTTTCAATTGTTGTGCCGCCAACGGAGGAAGCGTTCCGTGCACAATGGAAATATTCACTCCTCCTTTTTCGAAGATATTTCCATTGCTAATGATGCGACTCTCACCCCCTCCGCCTCCAGGTCTTTCCCACACATCGGCCACAAAACGCGCTTTGCCATCCACTGTTTCCAGAGCCAGGCAAATTTCATTTTGCAATGCGCGAATGTGCGCAGTAAACTGATCTTTAATGTACAGCGACATGTTGATATTCCTTCACCGCGTTCACAAATGCTTTGGCATTTTCAACCGGAACATTGGGTGTTATTCCATGACCCAGGTTGGCGATGTATCCCTTCGTACCAAATGCATCAATCATTTTATGAACTTCCTTTCTGATTTCGTTGGGAGGTAACAACAACTTACCGGGATCAAAATTTCCCTGTAACGTTACACGGTGCTGCGTTTCTCTTCTCGCATCCGCAGGTCGAATGGTCCAGTCTAAACCAATACTCGACACGTAATCATACTTCGAAAGTGAACTTAATGCATAATTACTGCCTTTCGGGAAAAGAATGACTGGCACGAGTGGCGCCAACGCCTCCGCAATTTGCAAAAGGTACGGAGCCGCAAACCGGTCAAAATCATCGGGGCTTAACAATCCGCTCCAGCTATCGAACACCTGCAACACATCAGCACCGGCTTTCGCCTGACCTTTCAAATATTGAATGGTGGCATCGGTAATTTTTTGCAAAAGTCTGCCAGCTAACTCGGGCTGTGTAAAGCAAAACGCCTTGGCCTTCTCAAAGCCCTTGCTGCCTTTTCCTTCTACCATGTAACACAGCAACGTAAAGGGCGCTCCGGCAAATCCAATCAACGGAATGCGGTTATTCAGTTCTTTCTTGGTTAGGGAAAGAGCATCATACACATAATGGAGTTGTTCACTCACATCTACTGTTAGTTTCTCTACATCGTTTGATGTTTTGATTGTATTGGGCAACAGCGGTCCTTTTCCTTCTTCCATCAATACTTCCAGCCCCATGGCCTGGGGTATCACCAGAATATCAGAGAAGATAATGGCGGCATCCACTCCCACAATATCCACGGGCTGCAGTGTAATCTCGCATGCCAGCTCAGGTGTTTGTACTCGCGTGAAGAAATCGTACTTATTTCTCAGCGCAATGTATTCGGGCAAATATCTTCCCGCCTGGCGCATCATCCACACCGGTGGGCGAGATACCTCTTCTTTACGGAGCGCCTTTAACAACAAATCATTTTTAAGCATGAGCTTTATCTTTTGTGTAGTATGTGATAACCTTTTCTAACAGGAAATCTTCAGAAGGTGCTTCAGCAATTATTGCCGTGCGATAACCCTTATTTTTAGCGTGTGCAGCCGTGGTTGCACCAATACAAAAACAAGGCACCTGACGTAAATCGTTTTGACTAAGAAAACTATCTATTGCGCTGGGGCTAAAAAACAAAACAGCATCGTAAACGGCATTTAGCTTCACGGGCGTGTGAACTGTTTGATATACTACGATATCATGAACTTCTACAGATCTACTTCTTAATTTCTCCGACAACTCATCTCTTCTGAGATTGCTGCAGATATGAGTCACAGATTTTACTTCAGAGTGTCCTAAAATGACATCGGCCAACCCGGAAGCATTTGGTGCACTACCTTGTATGGCTAAGCCCAATGCCGTTGCATACTCTTTGGTGCCACGGGAAATGCAAAACACCTTAAAATCCTCACGCTCCAAATCCAATTGATCCAAAAATTGGGCGAATGCCTTGGCCCCGGTAATACTGGTAATAACAATATTTTTTTTGAGTGTATTTGGGGTGATCGTATCGGGCAGCTGAATCACCTTACTGATAAAATCATGTTGCACGAAGCTCCATCCTTTCATCTCCAGTTGAGCAACTTTGGGAGACGATAGCACGCGTGTTGAAACTATGCTTAGCGCGTTCGTCATGCTGCTCGAAATGTTTTAATGATCGCTTCAGCACCTTGCTTTCGTATTTCACTTGCGGCAGTCTCTCCAGCAACAGGCGCCTGGTCTAACTCAAATGTAAGTGATACCTCCAATTTATGTTTCGCATCGAGGCTCATGATGTTTCCTGTAAAACTCAGTCCGCCTTTTTGATAGGCTACGTGTGCAGCAATAGGTACGGCACATCCCCCATGGAGGGCCGCCAGAAAATCGCGCTCAATGGTAACGCAGGTATTCGTGATGGCATGGTTGATCGACTTGCAAATCTCTAATGCATGATGATCGTCTTCGCGACATACAATACCGATGGCCCCCTGCGCGGGTGACGGAACCATCCAGTCGAGTGTGATCAAATGATGCGATGACACTTCTAATCTGTTAAGTGCCGCTTGCGCGAAGATAGCTCCATGCCAATTGGACTGATCAAGCTTCTTCAATCGCGTTTGTATGTTACCGCGAAGGTTTTCTGTTATATGGTGAGGATAGCGATAAAGCCATTGCAATTTTCTGCGCAGACTGCTGGTGCCAATGATACCTTGTTGATCTAATGGCACTGTGCCCTTACCGGCAGGCAACACGAGGCAATCGTACGAAACAGCCCGCTCGAGCATGGCACTTAACGTAAGACCTTTGGCTTGTTTGGTGGGCACATCTTTGGTTGAGTGCACAGCAATGTCAATACGATTCTGAAGCAGGGCGATGTCTAGCGATTTGGTGAAAATTCCCTGTATCCCCATTTCATAAAGTGGTGTTACCAGGTCCACATCACCATCGGAAGTGATTTCAATAATCTCCGTATCAATTCCTTGCTCATTCAATTTCCGCTGCACCTCATGGGCCTGAAAGAGCGCCAGCGCGCTTTCGCGGGTGCCAATACGAATCGTTCGGGGGTTACTCATTTTTCCGCGGGAACCAGGCTATTCACGGCTTCAATCATTCGGCAGCCGGCAAAACCTTGCTCTCTTATCTCCTGCATCAATAGCGAAAATATTTTCTCCACTTTCTTTTTATGATCTATCGCTGGCAACTCCGAGGGTGCAGCAGGGCTTGTGTACAGTAATTTTATTTTCTCCTTATAACTCATCACAATATCGCGATGGCTGTATAGCTGTTGCCATTCCATTAACTGGCCGATGTAGTACTCGATAATTTTCTGTGCGCGCGGAATTTCCATTTTGCGTTGCTGCAATAGTTCGTTGTGGAAAGCAGACACTTCATCTACCGAGAACAAACGAGCTCCTTTTTCTTTCACAGCTGGGTCTATGGCCTGGGGAACGCTGAGATCAAGCAACAACTGATCGGCTGACACGTGCGCTGGTTGCAGCAGGTAATGCTCCAGGCCCACAGTGGTAATCACCACGTCAAAACGAGGTAATTGATCCTTAAAATTTTCGAAGGCGATTACTTCCCCCTTCACCTGGGTGGCTACCTTCTCTGCCTTCTCTTTGGTTCGGTTTGTGATGGCCAGGTCCATTACCGGAAAATAGTGACGCAGGTTACGCGCTACGGTAGCGCCAAAATCGCCCGCACCCACCAACAAAATATTTTTGAAGGTACTCGTTTGGCTCTCGTGGAAGATCATTTCCGCAGCCGCATAGCTCACTGAATATTTACCGCTGCTCAGGTTGGTGTGTGACTTTACCTTCTTCTGGGCCTGGTAGGCAAAATTGGAGATGCGGTCGGTAATGGTGCCCACCAGGTTGTAATGCCGCGCTTGATCGAGCGCGGCTTTTACCTGGCAAACAATTTCATAATCGCCAATAATCTGAGAGTCCAGACCAGACACCACTTGGAAAAAATGGCGCACGGCTTCGATACCGGTCAATTCATAGAAGTAATCTTCAAAATCTTGCTCCGTAACGCCCAGGTGGGTAGCAACCAGATTCTTAAGCACAGCAACCGGTCCGCAAGTATAAAATTCCGTACGATTGCAGGTCGATAGTAGAAAAAAATCCGAAAATCCTTGAGATTCAGCCTGTTGGTATACCTCTTTTTCCATCGCCTTGGTAATGGCGAACCGGCTACGGGTAAGGGTATCCGCCTTGGTAAAGTTGGTACCCAGAACCACAAAATGCTCAGTATGCTTATAAAACGGAGGTATGGCGTTCACTTTTAGACTATAGTGAACGCAAATTTGGCACCCGGGTTAATCAAAAAATACTCGTTAAAGGATAATAAATACCAACGAAACAAAGTCAAATTCAATGAAACCCTCTAAAAATAACCCAATCCGCATCTTTGAGGTACTGAATGATAAAAATCAGTTCGCGGGAAGACTTTTACACACGTGGGCCCCACGCCCCATTTGCCCGGCAAAACTCATTTCATCAGGTATCCTAATGTAACAAAGAACGTTCTGCCATCGGCAGGTAGCAGCCCGGGGCCCGGATACCCGCCCGCTCTGCGTGTGAAATAGTTCTTATTAGTAAGATTATTAACACCGCCCTTCACCGACACACCTGAGGCATGTTTATAGCCTGCTGTCATGTCAAGCAGCGAGTAGGATGGAATCAAGCCGTTTTGGGCATTTGCGCTCGCTGCAACGGTGTTGTTTGCATCTGTAAATACCTGGTCGGTGTAGCTGTATTGAATGGTAAGCCCGGCTCCCCGGTAAGCATAGGTAAGCCCCGCCCGCAAAATGTTGTCGGGCGCGTACTCCACTTTTTTGTTTTCGAGATTGCTTTCGCTCAAGGCATTGTTCACCACGGTTACTACTTTAAAGTTCGTGTAGCGCGCATCGTTGTAAGCATACGACACAAAGGCCGAAAGATCGCCTGCTTTGGATGCCGCCCCCAGGGCCTTGGTAATGTTCAGCTCGCCAAACGCCTCTACACCTTGCGCAGTACTTCGGCCCACATTGGTACGCAAGTTATAGAATGTACCATCATTGCGTTGCTGCTTAATCGTTCCTACACGGTTGTCGTAGTCCAGGTGGTAGGCGCTGATATCGAATAACAAGTAATCTCTTACACTTCCGCGAAAGCCGGCATCAATATTCAAACCTTTGGCATCGGTTAGGTTAGGATCGATTACATCTGTGGTGGGAGGTGTTGTTAAATCTGCAAATTGAACGGGCCGGTAAGATTGTGTGGCATTGGCATACAGCTTTGTTGAATGGGTGAGTGCATATTCCAAACCCAGGCCACCAATAATAAAGCCCCTGCTTCTCTGCTGATCCTGGAGGTATATGGGCGAACCGTTTGAAAAGCCGCTATAGCCTGAGGCTTCCGCTTGTAAAAATTCATAACGCAGCCCGGGTATGATAAGTAGCTTTTCTGTAATACTGAATAAGTTTTCCGCAAACACAGCCACATTACCACTTTGGTAATCAATATCGCCTGCCCAGGTACCGCTTACCCGCGCGATGTCGTAATCACTTGCTATTGAACCAACACCTCCGCGGTAGCGCAACGTTTGGCCTGTGTACAGACGAAAACCCGCACTCAGGTTATGACTTAAACCACCTAACTGGTAACCGTGCAAGTACCGGGTTTCCAAACCATAGTTGCGATAATTATCGATATCGATGGTGCGGTTGTTAAAAGTTCCGGTCGATGGGTTGATGGCATCAGCCACGGTTATACCAGCACCAGGGAAATAGCCAATGCTGTTTCTGTCACCGCTGATGTTGAAGAGTTTTACATTAAGTCGCTGATCCGCGTTGATTTTATAGTCGGCAGTGAGTGCAACAGTTTGCCACGTTAAATCGAACCAGTTGCGGCTCCGCACGCTTTGTCGCGGATTTTGACTGAATTGCTCATCTGTTAAGCCACCGGGCTGTTGACTCAACGAATGCCAACGTGTAAATTCTGTTGTAAAAGACAATCGGTTGTTCACTTTGTAGGTAAATGAGCCAGAGCCCGTGTTGCTCTTGTACTCATTGTTCTGGCGCCATCCATCCGCACTTCGGTGATCAAAGAAGGCATAATAATTAATCTTATCGGTCTTACCACCAACCGCGTTGTAAGTATTAAATAAGCCGTTGCTTCCAATGGTTTGAAAAGTCTCTACCTGAAATGGCTTCGTAAATTCACTTCCGTTCTTTAAAATGTAATTTACCATTCCCCCCAGTTGCGGGCCATATTGCAATGCCCCGTGCCCGCGTACAACTTCAATGCGCTGCACGGATTGTAACTGTGGATTATAATAGGCTTCCGGATATCCATATGGGTCGGCTGAAATGTCGTACCCATTTTGGCGCACGTTAAACTCCCACGAACGGTTAGGGCTTAAACCCCTGGCAGCCACATTAATTTGAATGCCACTGCTTTCGTTCTCCCAGATAAAAATACCGGGTACTTTCGCCATCACCTGGCGCATGGTATTCGTCACCACGTTACCCTGCACATTATTTAACACTATCAGCGCACTTTTCTTGCCCGCATAAATGTTGGTTCCCACAATTTCCGGCAGCTGGTGGATATCGGAGGGACTTTTTTGGCCCACTACCGTAATCTCCGAGAGTATTTTGGTCTGAAGGGTATCGGGACTCTGCGCAAACAAATAGTTAATAATCAGCACGTTACAGAAAAGTAGCACGTATTTCATAGAGCCTGGTAGCTAAAATTTTGTCCTTTTATTTTATTTAGACTTAATATAAATTAATGAACAAATATATTGCTCCTGCTTGCACCTACAAAAGGATATTCGTGGCTTTTTTTTACGTGTTCTCTAAAATCGCCTGCGCGAGGAAGATCGCCTGGGCGCAGCGCCAAATAACATGCCGAATACGCCACGCACGATCTCTCTCCCTACCTGCTTCGCCACTGGCGAGCTTAAAACTTCCTCAAACGTACTTTTTTCCGACCTGCGAGTGCGGGTGGATGGAGACGCGGAGGGTTCTGCATGGGTGCCTGCTGTGGTTTGCACCTCGCGGGCTGCCTGCATTTTCTCACTCAGAATTTCAAAGGCACTGCGTGGATCAACTACCGCACTGTACTTTTTATACACGTCCGACTGATTGAGGTGTGCCTGGTAGGCATCGTCTGCTAATGGCCCCATCAACGAGGTGGGAGGCACCAGATGTGTCACCACTGTTTCGGTTGGTATACCTTTTTCATTCAGCACCGTGATAAACGCTTGCCCGATGCCCAATTGGGTAAACTGTTGCTCCATGTCATAATATTCAGAGCGTGGAAATGTTTTGATGGTCTCCTTCAACGCTTTTACATCGTTGGGCGTAAAGGCACGGATTACGTGGTGCACCCGGTTACCGAGTTGACTCAGCACAGAAGCAGGCACATCTTGCGTAACCTGAGTGCAGAAAAAAATACCTACACCTTTGGATCGAATGAGGCGAATGACTTGCTCAATCTGGTCCATGAATGCCCTGGGTGCATCTTTGAACAACAGATGGGCTTCATCCAGAAAAAATACCAGCTTGGGCTTGTCCAGGTCGCCTGCTTCGGGTAGTGCCTGGTAAATTTCTGCCAGCAGGGCCAGCATGAAAGTGGAGAAGATGGCTGGCTGGTGCTGCACATCCGACACGTTGAGCAGACTGACTACCCCACGGCCATCTACTTTTTCAAACAAGTCGTCAATGTCGAAACTCTTTTCGCCAAACAGTTGTGCTACGCCTTGTTGCTCCAACGTTACCAGCTTGCGAAGTATGGTGCTGGCGGTGGCACCGGAAATTTTCCCATAGTCATTTTTAATTTCAGCAGCACCCGCGCCTTCGGTGAGGTAGTTCAGCACCTTCTTCAAATCGTTCAGGTCAACTATCGGCAGGTCTTTGTCATCGGCATACTTAAACAAAATGGAAAGCACTCCGCTTTGTACTTCGTTTAACTCCAGCACTTTGCTGAGCAGCACCGGGCCAAACTCGGTAACGGTGGCCCGCATTTGCGCACCTTTTTTGCCGCTGAGGGAATAGAGTTCCAGGGGAAAGCCGGTGGGCGAAAAAGGAATGCCCAACAAGTTGGCGCGTTCGGTCAGTTTATCATTCACCACACCTTCTACTGCCATTCCACTCAGGTCGCCTTTCATATCGGGCATAAAAACCGGCACACCGGCAGCTGAAAGTTGTTCCGCTATTAGTTGCAGGGTTCTTGTTTTCCCTGAGCCTGTGGCCCCTGTTACCAATCCGTGGCGCGTCATCATGCGCAGTGGCAGGTTTACTTTGGCCTCTGCCACTACCTCGCCCTGATAGACTCCGGCACCCAAAAAAATGGAAGCCCCTTTGTCGGTATAAGAACGGGTAATGCTTTCAATGAAATTTTCCTTCGACATAACAGTTTATTCTATTCTTTTTTTCAAGAGCCAGTCCGTCTGGGCATCATCGCCCATCCAGAAAACATGCTCACTAAATTTTTCAAAGCCCCACCGTTGGTAAAAGCGCTGGGCTTTCTCATTCTTCTCCCACACGCCCAGCCAAAGCCAATCGTATTTTTTTTGTCGGGCGTAATCCAGAGCCGCTTCCATCAGGGCGTTAGCCACGCCCTGGCCCTGGTACTCGGCACGCACATACAAGCGCTGTAATTCTACATGGCTTGCACCCAGGTGGCTATTTGCCTCTGCGTTTTCGCGCAGGCGCAAGTAGGCAACCATACGTTGAACGTCATAGGCGCCTAAGTAGACAGAGCGAGGCTCTTCCCACTCACGGGCCAACTGTTCGGCACTAAACGCCTCGGCCAGGTACTGCTCCATGTTTTCAGTAGAATTGTAACTTTCGAACGTGGTGCGGTAAATTTCTATCGCCAATTGCCGGAGTGCATCTTGTTCATCGGCACTAATCGGTTTGATTTGAATCATGCTGCAAACATAACGGGAACCGGATTATTCATACAGTTGCCGCACGCCACCCACTTATTTACATCGCTACGGTTTAAAGTTTTGGAAGGTGTAGAGAATTCCCAGGCTGAAAGCCTGGCTCAACTGCACATCGGCATCCTGATCGATATCATAAATCATGATGCCACCGAGACTTACATTTATAAACTGGTTCACTTTGGCCGTGATATTAAGGTCTAACCGGTGATCTAAATTTTCCAGCGACAATGTTTCGTAGTTCGCGAACAACACGTAGCGCCACTTCAGGTTCAGGTTGGTGGCAATGTCTTTGTTGAACTCGGCCAGTACCTGTGCCGACAGCCATTCGAAGCGCGCGGACTCGCCCGGCAATACACCGTAAGGGGTTGGATTATCCACCGTAACAAAGCGGTCCACATCGCTCACAATAGTAACGCGTGGTGCAAAAGGCGAAATACGCACTTTGAAATAATCTACCGGATGGTATTCGAAACCCAAGCCTGTGGTGATGAAAGCCGGAGCAAAAATGTCTGATATCAACTCGGCTTGCTCTACCCCGTTGGCATCCTTGGTGTATTTATACCCTTTCGAAAATTGCGAGAGCAGGTTAAACGAAGCGGCAAAGTCCCACTTTTCATTCAGTGTTCTACCGTACTTGGAGTCGAAGTAAAGGCGATCGAGGGTTTTGCGGTAACCTTGCCCATCGTTGTTTACCATGCCGTAGAGCATGTCAATTTCATTGTTCCATGAGTTCTTGTCTTTCTTATAATCGGCCTTGTAGTTCAGAAAGGCGTTGAAGCCGAAAGATGTTACGCCCCCTGCCTTCCAGTTGGAAGAAAAGCTGGCCTGGTTCATGTTGAGCCCGGCTTTAAAGGCTTTGCGCCAGTGGGTGGTGGAATCGATTTTTACTACCTGTGCTTGCACAGCAGTGGCAAGCATCGTAAAGAGAATAAGACATATTCTCCCATGGGGTTTGAATTTCATAGCACGTTGGTTTATTTGAAGTAGTTTCAACTTGATCTGACAGTTGGGTTAACTTAGAAGTGCAAACTAT
>CAZRQK010000008.1:82286-110628 GCA_964602295.1 uncultured Ohtaekwangia sp. | reverse complement strand
CTGCGGTGGGCGCCTCGCTCATAGCTTCTTATTTGAGGTAATAAACGCCCAAAATTAAGCGAATTTGGTGCCAGTAAAAATATTCTTTTCGGCAGCCTGCCGACTGATTTTACAGGCTCCAGACAAAATGCTGGTGGTTAAGGGCCGGGTCGAAGAAGAGAAGGCCCATGCGAAACAGATCGACCGAGCCATAAACCAATTGATGGTTTTTCAATTCATTCCAGGCGCGCTCCATGTCGGGTGTTTGGTGAATATCGTCAATGGCTACAATACTTTTTTCGGAAAGCCTTCGCATCAGCCAGTTGAAGTACTGCAAGGTAGGTTCGTAGCGGTGGTTCGCATCCATCAATACAAAGTCCAGCTTGGCCGGGTCTTGTAAAAATTCAGGCAGCGTATCGGCAATATCACCGGTGATGAGTTGAATATTTTTCTTTTCAAAAAATTCGAAGTTGGTCAACGCGATATCGGCAATAGAGTCGCTTCCTTCGAAAGTAAACACTTTGCTGTGCGGCTCTTGAGCCAGGTACAGGGTGGTAATGCCCAGGGAAGTGCCCAATTCGAGAATGCGTTTGGCTTCTGCATAGCGGCAGAGCCGTGCATAGAAAGCCGCATGGTGCGGTGGAAGCAGGCTGGTACGCGCTATGTCGGCCAGCGTACGCTGGTTCGTTTTCAGGTGTTTCGAGCCTCCGCCCAAATCGTTTACTACAATGGCTGTGTTGTTGCGCAGCAGGTTGGCTCGCACAGCCTCAATGCCTTCCAATTCTTTTTCAGGTGTTTTTCCCTTCACCACTTTGTTGTAGAAATCAAAAAAGAAGGGAGAGTGAATAGAATGCTCGTCTACCACATCGAGCCAATGGCGCAGGTAAGCAAACAGGTGATGCCGGGCCGACACAACGTTACAGGTTAGGCAAAGAAAGCGATCACTTTTTGAGGCTGACGAAAACGGATGCAGGAAATCAATTCAGGCGCAGCGGAGCTACCATCACAAATTCAGGAATATGCACCCTAAACTGGGAACCGTCCACTACTTTTTCCATCAGGTAGGTGCCCACCATTTTACCAATGCCCGATTTCAGGTTACAACCCGACACGTACTGATGCGCCTGACCGGGTTCCAGCACCGGCTGCTGACCCACCACACCTTCGCCCTCCACCTCACGCGCCATAAATCCGGCATCGTGTATGAACCAATGTCTGCGCACCAATTGAATGGTGTAGTCGCTTTGGTTTTCAATGGTGATGCGATACGTGAACACATAGTGGTATTGACTTGGGCTGGAGTAAGAAGGCTGGTATTCCGTCTCCACCACCACTTTAATGCCTTGTGTGATTTGTGCAATCATCCGGGTCAAAAATATCAATTTTTTCTATTTTACAAGTTTTAAGAAAATAAGGTAGCACAGATAATATGGCCAACGACATCAAAATGGAAGCCTCGTGGAAGGAAAGGCTGAAGAATGAATTTGAAAAGCCTTATTTCCAGCAGCTTACCGATTTTGTAAAAAATGAATACAAAACAACTGTGGTGTATCCTCCGGGTGCGGAAATCTTCAGAGCTTTCGACCAGTGCCCGTTTAAGGCAGTGAAGGTGGTGATCATCGGGCAAGATCCTTACCACGGCCCGGGGCAGGCCAATGGTTTGTGTTTTTCGGTGCGCAATGGGCAGCGTATGCCCCCCTCGTTGGTGAATATTTTTAAAGAATTGCATCAGGACTTGGGAAAGCCGATGCCCACCTCGGGCGAACTGGAGCGTTGGGCGCAGCAAGGTGTATTGCTGCTCAATGCCACCTTAACGGTGCGTGCGTCTGCGCCTGGCTCTCACCAGAATAAAGGTTGGGAGACTTTTACAGATGCGGTGATACACCTGCTTTCGCAGGAAAAGGAAAACCTGGTATTTATACTTTGGGGCGCTTATGCGCAGAAAAAAGGAGAGGTAATCGATCGCAGCAAACACCACGTTATCATGTCGCCCCATCCCTCGCCCTTCTCAGCAGACAGAGGTTTTTTTGGAAGCAAACCATTCAGTAAGACAAATGCTTACCTGAAGAGTAAGGGAATTTCAGAAATAGACTGGTGAGCAAACTGGTTGCCGGTGACCCGTTACCGGCAACCGGTAGCTGTTAGCGTATCAACTTGAAAAACCGGTTCCACCTGATCTTGTTCAGGAAGCCCGCGTGTTTGTCGATAGAAAGCCAGATAAAGAAGGCCTTGCCTACGATGTGATCTTCGGGCACAAAACCCCAATAGCGCGAGTCGAGCGAGTTGTGGCGGTTGTCGCCCATCATAAAATAGTAATTCTGTTTGAAGGTGTATTCGCTCACCTCTTTGCCATCAATCAACAGCTTGCCATTTTCAATCTTAGCGTCTTCGTTGTGATCGTACAGTGTAATGGTTTCACCATAGAAGGCCAGCGTAGAGTCATTCACCGCAATGGTCATGCCTTGCTGCGGAATGCGGATGGGGCCGTAGTTGTCGCCATTCCAGCGGGCATATTTAGACATGGGAAATATGCGCATATCGGCTCCATCGCTGGTGCGGTAGTCTTGCTCCACATTCAGAATATAAGGAATCGCTTTTAGTTCTTCTGCCTTTTGGGGAGAAAGGAACATTTGGTATAACGCGTTGTTGTTCGGGCGCCCCATGTAGGTGTAGTCATCGGGGTCGATCTGAAGTTTCTCGAAGTTGCGTTCGCTGATTTCATCTTTTGAAGTAACCAGGTAGCTGAACTGCATGTCGGGCGGATTGCCGATGGGTTGGCCATTCACAATCACTTGCCTGTCTGTTACCTGTAGCAAATCGCCCGGTATGCCCACACAACGTTTAATGTAGTTGGTTTTTAAGTCTACCGGGTAGTCTTTGCCTTCATTCAGATCGCGCGGGGGCACATTAAATACCACCACATCTTCGCGCTTCACGTGGCTGAAGCCCGGCAGGCGGTATTGCGGCAGTTGTACCCACTTTACGTAAGACGGAATTTCGGTGAACCAGATTTTTTGGTGAGTGAGGGGAATCTGCAAAGGCGTTTTGGGTGTGCGCGTGCCATAGTGGAATTTGCTCACGAAAAGAAAATCGCCCACCAGCAAAGAGTTCTCCATGGAAGGAGTGGGGATGGTGTAAGCCTCCATAATGAGCCAGCGTATAAGCGTGGCTGCCACCACTGCAAAGACAATGGCATCTACCCACTCGCGTACGGGGCCTTTTGGTTTAACGGGTGCTTTTTCCTCTTCCTTTTTCTTTTCCCAGAACTTCCAATTCATAAATACATGGTAAGGTTTCAAAATTCAAGATTCAAAATGTAGCATTCGTTGAACCTGGAAAATTGTTGTTGTACTCTTTTTAAGCGGTGCAAATAAACGGAAAAATATCTTCAATCAGAACCGCAGCAGGTCGTCCATGCCGAACACACCGGTTTTGTCTTTCAGCCACTCTGCGGCCAGCACGGCCCCTGTGGCAAAACCTTCGCGCGAGTGGGCTGTGTGGATAATCTCTATGTCGTCTATGGCAGAACGGTAGGCCACCACGTGTGTGCCCGGAGCCGGGTCTATGCGATGCGAACGAATCACCAGGTCGGAAGGGGAGGACGCTTTTTCCAGCACCCACTGCGCTTTGCGGTTCACGTGTTTCATTACGCCCTCGGCCAGCGTAATGGCCGTGCCACTGGGGGCATCTTTCTTTTGGGTATGGTGTGTTTCGTCTACCGTAATTTCATACTCCTCCTGCTGATCCATCAAACGAGCCAGGTACTCGTTCACCTTAAAGAAAATATTCACGCCCAGGCTGTAGTTGGAGGCGTAGAAGAAAGCCCCGTTTTTTTCGCGGCACTCTTTTTCAAGTTCATATTTTTGATTTAGCCAGCCGGTGGTGCCACACACCACGGGCAGGCCAGCATCAAAGCATTTGCGCAGGTTGCCCACGGCCGAATCGGGGTGGGTAAATTCGATGGCAACTTCGCTGCCTGCCGGAATTTGCCAATCGTTGGAGGGTGTATCAATCCGCCCGGTAATTTGATGACCCCGCGCCTGGGCAATAGCTTCAATGGCCTTGCCCATCTTACCGTATCCTATTAAAAGTATGTTCATGCTGTTCTATTCTCAGAAGCGTATCACCAACGAAAGGCCTTTGCTTTGCCCACCCAGGCCCATGGGTTCTATGGAAGGCTCTATGCTTGCTTTCAAAGCTGGGTTAAGTTGAAATTCTTTCAGGTGCGCGTCTACATGCGCCTCCACCAACTGTGCGAAATAAATTACTCCCATCAACATCAGCGAAAAATCGCGGTCTCTTTGAAAGCGGTTTACACGGTTTCTGATTTGTTCCAAGGTAAGTCCTTGCGGGGTGAGCAACGCGCCACTTCTCAGCCGGTTGCCAGCCAGGGTAAATCCCGGGTTATCGGGGTCCTCCGTACCGCTGTCGTTCAGCAGGCTAAAGAGCCGCGATCGGTCAAGTTTGTATTGCGTATTGAAACGGTCGGCCATGTAGTAGCCCAACCCCAGGGCGCCATAAACCAGTGGCACCTTCCAGTATTTTCGGTTGTAGGCTTGGCCCGCCCCGGGCAGCACGGCCGAATAAAGCAGTGCTTTGCGCGGATCGAACCGGCTGGCATAGGTTTCAATAGGAATTACCTGCGTTTTTTCGTTTGCCTTCAGCGAGTCTATGACCACTGCAGCGGTTGCATCGGCCCGCTGGCGCTTGCGTTGGCCTTGGGCGGCCAATACCGGCAGCAAAAAAAACAGAATTACAATCAGGCGCATGAACATCATCCAACTTTCAAAATGTCGAGAATCCTATTCAGATCCTCTATGGAAAGGAAGGGTATCTTGATTTCTCCCCTTTTTCCATCGCTGTTTACCTTCACTTTCGTGCCAAAGTGCGAAGATAAGCGACTTTGAAGTTGATTTATTTCTTTGTTGGCCGGGTTGTTCGTGGTGGTTGCTGTTTCCGGGCGCTCATCCCTTACACCACCAATTACCTGGCGGGCGAGTTCTTCCACCTTGCGAACCGATAAATCTTCATTGATCATCTTCTTGAAGATGAACAACTGGGAGTCAGGGTTTTCTACGTTGATGATGGCCCGCGCATGGCCCATGGAAACGCGGTTATCGCGCAAAGCGGCTTGAATATCTGGTGGCAGTTTGAGCAGGCGCAGGTAGTTGGTTACCGTAGTTCTGTTTTTGCCCACCCGGTCGCCCAACTCTTCTTGTTTCAACTGGCATTCGGTAATCAGTCGTTGGTAGCTCAGCGCAATTTCTATAGGGTTCAGGTTTTCGCGCTGAATGTTTTCTATCAGGGCCATCTCCAGCATCTGCTGGTCATCGGCCGAGCGAATGTAGGCAGGCACATGAGTGAGGCCAGCCAACTTAGATGCCTGGAACCTGCGTTCACCTGAAATCAGTTGGTATTGGTTGGCTGAAAGCCTGCGAACGGTAATGGGTTGAATAATGCCGTGCACTTTAATCGACTCTGCCAGCTCTTGCAAGGCTGTCTGATCGAAATGCTGGCGCGGCTGGAACGGGTTCACCTCAATTTCAGAAACCGGTATTTCGTTGAGGTTGCTCTGCACCACCGGGGCCACGGGCAGATCGGTCTCCAGTTTTTCGTCTTCTACGGCAGATGAGTCGCTCAGCAGCGCGCTCAGTCCTCTTCCCAATGCTTTCTTCTTGCTCATTTCATCTTACCGTTTTTGTCTAATATTTCGCGGGCCAGGTTCAAGTAGCTAATGGCGCCCTTGCTTTCGGCATCGTGCACAATAGCCGGCAACCCAAAGCTGGGCGACTCACTCAACTTCACATTTCGGGGTATAATGGTTTGGAACGCAATTTTTTTGAAATGCGTGCGCACTTCTTCCACCACCTGGTTGCCCAACGAGGTGCGCGAATCGTAGAGGGTAAGGAGGATGCCTTCAATTTCCAGGTTGGGATTGAGGCGCGTCTGAATGATTTTGATGGTATTCAGCAACTTACCCAAACCTTCCAACGCAAAGTATTCGCATTGCACCGGTATGATGACCGAATCGGCCGCGGTGAGCGAGTTGATGGTAATGAGGCCCAGCGAGGGCGAACAGTCGATGATGATGAAGTCGTAATCGTTTTTGATTTTGCCGAGGGCATCGCGCATTTTTTCTTCCCTGCGTTCGATGTTTACCATTTCTACTTCGGCACCTACCAGGTCGATGTGCGAGGGGAGTATGTGCAAAAATTTCAGATCGTTCTGCACGATCACACTGCGTGGGTCTATGCCATCCACCATACATTCGTAAATGCCGGCTTTGATGTCTTTGGGATTCATGCCCAGACCCGAGGTAGAGTTGGCCTGGGGGTCGGCATCTACCAGCAGCGTTTTAAATTCGAGCACAGCCAGGCTGGCAGCGAGGTTAATAGCCGAGGTAGTTTTGCCTACACCGCCTTTTTGGTTTGCTATCGCGATAATTTTGCCCATTCTGATTGGTTAGGTTAGCAAATGGCCCTGCAAAAAATCTCTTCTTACGAATACAGGGTGCGCAAATATACAGTTATGGGCGTGGCGTGGAACGTGCGTGAAACATTAGTTATCCACGTACTGTCAACAGGATTGTGCACAAAGCCAATGTGCCATGTCATCGCATTGGTAATGATGCCTGTATGCAATGAATTGATTGCCACTTCGTAGGCTCAACAGAATAGGAGGCTTTTTCGCATTCAATGCACCACAATGTGTTGAATTTGTTCGAGCGACTTGCCTTTGGTTTCGGGCATAATTTTCCAGGCAAAGAAGCCCTGCAGCACCATCATGACGGCAAACAGTGCAAAGGCGTAAGCCCCGCCAAGCGGTGACGACTCTGCCAACATGGGGAACGTCCAGGAGATAGCGGCAGCCATCACCCAGTGGGTGGAGCTTCCCAACGCCTGTCCTTTGGCTCTTACTTTGTTCGGGAAAATCTCGGCAATAAACACCCAGATTACAGACCCCTGCGAAAATGCGAAGAACGCAATGAAGCCCACCAGGTAAAGCATCACATCATACCCCGAAAAGTTTTGGGTGTAGAAAGTGTATGCTACCATCCCAAGCATGACTACCATGCCTGCCGATCCAATGATCATCAGCGTTTTGCGGCCTAATTTGTCGATGACCGAAATGGCCAGTAGCGTAAATACCATGTTGGTAACCCCAATGGAGATGGCCTGCAGCAATGCGCTGTCTTTGGCCAGGCCGGCCATTTCAAAAATGCGAGGCGCGTAGTACATGATAGCGTTAATGCCTGCCAGCTGATTGAACATGGCCAGTGAAACGGCATAGAAGATAGGACCACGGTAGGCTTTGGTAAAGAGTCGTTCGCTGGCAGACCCTGCTTCCAATTGCAGCGATTCGCGAATATTGCGGATGGCATTGCTCGGTTCGGGTTCTCCGATGCTCACCATCACCGCGTGTGCCTCTTCTTCTCTTTTCTGCTTCATCAGCCAGCGCGGGCTCTCCGGAACAAAGAACACCCACGCAAAGAAAAGTGCTGCGGGTAGTGCCTGCACGCCCAACATCCAACGCCAGGCATCTTCGCTAATACCGAAGAGCAGGTAGTTGGAGACAAATGCGATGAGGATGCCGCTCACTACGTTGAACTGGAAGAGCGCTACCATGCGGCCCCGCGCATGGGCAGGCGCGATTTCTGATATATACATAGGACCTACCACCGAAGAAGCGCCCACACCAATACCACCTAGAAACCGGAAAAGGACAAATATTTCCCACGAGTTGGTGAGCGCAGTTGCCAATGAGGTAACGAGATAAAGTAACCCGATGGCCTGCAACACTTTTTTTCGACCCCATATTTCAGCAGGCTTACCTGCCGCCATGGCGCCCAGCACGGTGCCTATCAGCGCAGCCGCCACTGTGAAGCCGTGGGCAAAGTCCGACAAGTTCCAAAGTGCTTGAATAGATTTTTCTACCCCCGAAATCACAGCGGTATCGAATCCAAAAAGGAAGCCGCCAAGTGCGGCCACCATGGCATTGCGCAAGGCGGTAGGAGCAGAGGGAGCAGTCATGTTTTTCGAGGTCTTGATTTTACGTTCGAGGGCCTGCGTTCGAGGACTTGTCGCTTTTAAAATAGCTTGTAGCTATTTCTTGGTTAGCGGTTTCAATTTTCTCTCCAGGAAGTCGGCTGTGGCCTTGTTCACCTTCACGGAATTTTTGTGCAGCATAAAGTGGTGGGTGTCGTCTACAATCACCAGCGTTTCCATGGGCACATTCAGTTGATCGAGTCTTTTTACCAGGTCTACACTTTGGCTGAAGCGCACGTTGCGGTCATCATCGCCATGGATGATCAGCACGGGCGACTTCCATGTGCTTACCGAAGAAATGGGCGATGATTCCCACGCCACCTGCAAGGCTTTGTCGGCATCGGGTATGCGTTCGTACTTTTCGCGCACCAGCAGGGGCCGGGCGCGTTCGCCTGTCCAGTCGTGCACGCCATGAATGTCTACCCCCGCGGCAAACAGGTTGCTGTTGCGCGCCAGCGCCATGGCGGTGAGGAAGCCCCCGTACGATCCACCATAAATACCGATGCGCTGCGCATCCACAGTGGGCTGGGTGGCCAGCCAATCGGCTGCCGCCTTTACGTCAATGTATTCCGAGGCACCCGTGGCACCCGCGTTCTTCGGCTGGTGAAATTCATACCCATAGCCAATGCCCAACCTGTAGTTGATGGAGAGCACGATGAACCCACGACTGGCCAGGTATTGATTCACTGCGTACGCGTTGCTGTAATAGTCGGAATAATGCCAACCCAACAGCATTTGGCGCGGAGGCCCTCCATGCACAAAGATCACAGCTGGTTTCTTCACGTTGGCGGGGCTGCCGGGTTGTTCGAACCACTGCGCGTGCACGGTCAACCCATCGGGCGTTTGGTATTTGATCTGCTTAGGTACCACCAGTTGCAGGCGGGGGAAACTGTTGGGGATGCGCTCTTCGGCCAAGATGCGTGCCTGCCCACCTTTAAAAGGCATAACACAGGGCAAAGGCGGACGTTGTGCGGTCGCTCCGATGAAGGCCATGGTGTTACCATCGCCTGTTACTACCGGGGTCCATTCTAGTCCGCTGCCAGGCGTCATTACCTCCGGTGCGGCTCTGTCTACGGGCACCCGCACCACATGCCTGCGGTCGATGTCCAGCGGGTCGGTGCCTGCATTGGCGGTGAACACCATCCATTTTTTGTCTGGACTCATGCGTATGTATTCTGCCATATAGTTGCCCGGAGTGAGCAAGATAGGCGCGCCTCCCTGGTCGGGGAGGGAATAGAGATGCGGCCAGCCATCGTGGTAGGAGAGGAAAACAATACGGCCTGCCGCCCAGTGCAAGTTGGTGCCACCGTGAGTGGTGGGTACGGAACCACGCAAGGTCTTAGGGGCGGTCCACAGCGTGCGCGTTTTGCCAGTGCCGGCATCTGCCACCGCAATCGACCACGCATTGTGGTGCCGCACCAGGGCAGAGTCGGGGAAGCCGCCACCTGCTTTCATGCGCACGAAAGCCAGTTGTGTACCATCGGGCGACCAACGGGGAGAGGCATCACGCGAAAATCCGGGGTCTAGCCAACGGATGGGTTTGTCGGCACCTTCGAAAATGCCTATGAAAGAATGATCGCCCCGTGCGGATTGAAATGCCAGGCGGCTGCCATCGGGCGACCACACCGGGCTGGCGTTGTTGCCGCGAGCGGTGAAGAGTTGTGCTGCCGGGCTGCTGCCATCGGCCGGCACCGTCCATATTTGGCCTCCTTTGTGGAAGGCAACGATTCCTTTCGATGAGATAACGGGTTCCTCCCCATCGCCCAGTCGAACGGGTGCACCGCCTTTGAAAGGCGCACTCCAGATTTCTACTTTGGGTGGCGTGGTAGAGAAGGCAGGGTTTACGGCCACGTGGTCCTCCCAATTCGAACCGTGATCGCCCCCGCGCACATAGACCACCCAATTGCCATCGGGAGAGATAGACACAGAGGTCAATTCCTGTCCATCGTCTGTGTTGTAAGTGGTAAGCTGGCGTGCTTTGAAATCGGGCCCCTCGGCCACAAAGAGGTTTCGCAACCCACTTTCGTTGAAGGCCCAGGCAATCTTCGAGCCCGTGGGTGCAGCGATCAGCTCGTTGGGAAATGGATAGGATTTAACGGCCTGCATGGTGAAGAGCGTGTCGCTCTTTTGGGCGTTCGCACCTAAGAAGGTGAGCAGGCCCAGAAGGAATCCCCAGTTTTTCATTTTTGGTTGGGTTAGGTTCGTCAATCAGCAAAAAAAAACCGACATGACCAACCCTTTGGGCGCCAGTGGCAGTAAAATCTTACGGAGGTTCTTTGCCGTTGCCTGTGTGGCAGATCGAGCAATCCGGTTATCTTGGCTCTTCTATGAATGGCACAGCAGGCAGGCAGGTAGCATTGGTGCGAAGTGGCTACGATTACTTCGAACGTTTAGAGCATTTGCTTGCCCTTGCACAGAAGGAGGTGTACCTGCAGACCTACATTTTTGCGGAAGACGACACCGGCCACCGCGTTACCTATGCATTGGAGCAAACGGCCTTACGTGGCGTTCAGGTGTATCTGCTGGTAGATGGCTACGCCTCGCAGGGGCTGAGTGATGCGTGGCTGCACCGCATTCAGAAAGCGGGCATACACTTTCGGTATTTTGCTCCTTTGTGGAACAGCCGCTATTTCTATTTCGGCAGACGACTACACCATAAGGTGTTGGTGGTAGATAGCTTTCATGCCCTCGTGGGCGGCATCAACATCAGCAATCATTATAACGACACACCCGAGCAGCCAGCCTGGCTCGACTGGGCATTGTACATAACCGGAGATGTCGCGGTGCAACTGGAAGACATTTGTGCCCGCAGGGCGCGTGGACTGGCAGGCGCCAATTTGTTGAAGTGGCCACGCGCGTACCTGCCAACCGATCCACAAATATTTGTGCGCGTGAATGACTGGGTGCGAGGCAAACGCGAGGTTACCCAAATGTACCAGCGCATGCTCAGGCAGTCTACGCAGTCGGTTACGTTGTTGTCAAGTTATTTTTTGCCCGGTGCTTCTTTTCGTGGGCACCTGTTGCGCGCAGCGCGCAGGGGCGTGAAGATACGCATCATCGTGGCGGGCATTTCCGATGTGGTGGTTGCCAAATATGCAGAACGGTACATGTACCGGTGGTTGTTGAAGAATAACATCGAGATCTATGAGTACCAGCGCAAAGTATTGCATGGTAAAGTGGCGGTGTGCGATGGGCGCTGGTGCACGGTGGGATCGTACAACCTCAACAACATCAGCGCCCGTGCCAGCATTGAATTGAACCTGGAGGTGCACCTGACGCAACTGGCCGTTGAGATGGAGCGCCAACTGCAACAGATCATCGCCCGCGACTCTGTGCAAATCACCGCGCAGCGTTACCAGTATCTTACTTCATGGTTTCAACGATTTTTGCAACGCAGCGCTTATGATATCTTCCGTATTGGGCTGTTTATTTTTACTTTTTACTTTCGTCAGCGCGAATAATGGCTTTGCCGCGGATGCGCGCCAGCAGCGCGTTGTGAGAGTATTGGTTCCAGTTTTCGAAACGCCCGCGTTGCATTACCAATCGGTTTTCTGAGGCAGGGCCCCCCAGGTGATACCTGAATACAAAAGGTTGCGTGGCATCGTACCAGCCCGTCACCTGTCCGAAGCGAGGTATCTGCAAGTAAAGCTCGTTGTCTTTGTTTTCCAGCGTATAAATGCCATCTGCAAAAGCTACCAGCCGCGCTGCTTCTTCCGTGTTGGGTGCAGACGATAGCCAATGTGTATTCGCGGGTTTGTAAGATAGTTTAAGAGATTGATGCCGGTCTGCCACCGAGGCGTAACCCACTTGATAACCTGCACTGTCGGTGGCCACCACAAACCAGAGCCAGGTATTGAACGGAGCGGGCGTGAGCAACAACGGTTTTGTGCCCAACTGGGCGGTTGTTCTTTCGGTTACCACACTTTTGCTGAAAATAGCTTGCAACAGGTACACCAACATCAGCGCTATACTCACCAGGGCCACTTTAGTTCTGACCTTGCGTTGGCGCGAGAGCAACACAAACAAGGCTCCCACCAATAGGGGAACGGTAAAAAAGGGGTCGGCTACGTAAAGCAGGTGCCACGACACGCGACTATCATTAAAAGGTTCCCACCAGCCCACGCCATAGGCATTGCAAGTATCTACTACCATGTGCATCAACAATTGAAGCAGCGCAAAACCGATGAAGTGCATGTAGGGTATCTTTTCCTTTCGGTGATAGTGGGCCCCTGTCATTCCAAAAAGAATTCCCATCAACACCACAAAAAGCAACGAATGGGTCATGCCACGGTGGGCCCATAAGTTTACATCGGGCGACAGCCACAAACCCGCCACGCCATCCAGGTCGGGAATGTTTTGCAGCACGGCACCATAGACGGCTGCACGTCTGCCCAACTGTTTGCCCATCAGCACCTCGCCTGTGGTGGCGCCTAAAACTGCATGTGTCAATGTATCCATGCCTCGACAATTTAGTTGAATAACACCTGATCGCGAAAAGCCGAAACCTGATAAAAGTCAACAGTGCGGGTGACGTTTTTGCTGAGAGGACCGAGGTAAGTAAGGTAAGTTCGTGGAGCAAACAGCATGACGGAAATTTTGACTCAAAAAAATACAAATATGAAAACCAGCACCACCTCAAAACCAATTTTAGCCTCCCTGGCCGACCGGCTTCTGGAAGCACAACGCGAACTGGACGAGTTGGCCGTGCAATATGCGCTGGGCAAAGCAGAAGCCCGCGATGCCATCTCGGAAATAAAGACTGCCTTTCGTGAACAGTACAATCTGTTAAAGAGCCGGTTGGCAGGCACTACCTGGCAAGAAGAGTTGGCAGCGCTGAAAGTTCGTTTCGATGAGTTGGAAAAAATGCTGCAGCGCTCGCCTGAACAAACCGATGTGTCTGCGTGGCACATGGCCGAGGAAAAACTGAAAGCACTGCAACAGTTGGTGAGCCAGCGCCTGCGGGAGGCACCGGGAGCAGCTGCGTTCTTGCACGAGATAGAGAAGCTTCAACTGCGCATGGAGTTGATGCGGTTGAAACTGGCTTTAAAGAAAATAGTGATGCAGGAGGATGTTCGGGCAGGCGTACAGAAGGCTGTGAAGAAGGCCAAGACTGCCATGAACAACCTGAAGCGTGTGGTGAAGACCTAGAAGAATTGGTTATGAAAAAAATCCTTTGCCCTACCGATTTTAGCAGTGCTGCCGACAACGGTATCGTCTACGCTGCCAAGCTGGCCCAACGTGCTGGCGCCACCCTCACGCTCTTCCATGTAGAGTCCCTGTTGGAGCATACACTGGGCGAGGCAGTGATGGGCGAGGCCTTCAATGTGCAGGAGGCCACCTATAAATTGGAAGAACAATGCCAACAATTGCGGCAGGCGTTCCATATCTCTGCCGATGCAGAAGTGCAAGCCACTGGCCGGTCGGTCATTGCAGAAATTGCCGAACAAGCGGCTTCGCACGATTGCGTGGTGATGGGGTCGGAGGGACCGCATGACCTGGTGCAGTATTTGATTGGCAGCAATACCTACCGAACGCTTAGGCAAGTACAACGGCCGCTCTTGTTGGTGCCTGCGGGTTATGGATATTCAGAAGTGCGTAAAGTTGTTTTTGCCTACGATTACATGAAAAATGGCAAGCTGCCCCTTACACAGTTGCTGGATGTTACCCGGGCCTGGCCGTGCGAAATAACCATACTTCAGGTGTGCCGCGAGAGCTACACACGGGCGGCAGAAGAAAAAATGATCAGCGTGCAAGCGCAAATTCGTACGCTCTTTCCAGCTGCGCCATTGCTGTTCGATACGGTGTATGCCTCTGAAGTGGTGGGCACCTTGCATAGCTATGTGGAGCGCAATGCCGTGGATTTATTGGCGCTGTGTACGGAAGACCATTCGTTCATGGAAGGCTTGTTTCACAAGAGCACCATTAAGGCCATGAGTGTAATTGCGAGTTATCCGGTTTTGATCACCCACGAGTGAACATTTTTTGACTCGCAGGGGTTTTCTGTGGTAAATAATGAAGATACTATGACTATGCAGATCAACTCTATTGGATTAGCTGAAGACAAAAGCGTACAACTGGCCACATCACTTAATCAGTTGCTGGCAGACTATATGATGTTTTACCAGAACACACGTGGTTTACATTGGAATATCCAAGGTGAAAAGTTTTTCGAACTTCACCTGAAGTTCGAGGAGTTGTACACCAACCTGTTGGTGAAGGTAGACGAAGTGGCGGAGCGCATCCTTACGTTGGGAGGCACCCCCCTTCATACGTTTGCCGATTACCAGGCGCACACGCGGGTGAAAGCCGTAAAGGATGTGCACGAGGGCCGGGTGGCGGTTCAGGCGATCCTGGAAGCCTTTCAGATTTTGCTGGTAAGTCAGCGTGTTTTGTTGAATCTTTCTGCCGAAGCGGGTGACGAGGGTACCAATGCCCTGATGAGCGATTACATTCGGGAGCAGGAAAAGCTGGTGTGGATGTATTCAGCCTACCTGGGAAAGAGTTAAACGTAAATAATACGGTACTGTGAATTGCAAACAGAAATGGTTAACTTTGTAACGCCTTTCTGCAATGGGTAAACAATAGCCTGCTATTCTTAAGCCATCCACCAAGGTAAATTATTCCACTAAAACCAGTTACATGGCGCGTCCGCAAGAAACCTTCAACAAAAAAGAACTCGAAAAGAAAAGATTACAAAAGCGCAAAGAGAAAGAGCAGCGCAAAGAAGAGCGCAAGTCGCAGTCGAAGCAGGGCAGCAGCCTGGAAGACATGATGGCCTACGTAGATGAGAATGGCAACCTTACTTCCACACCGCCAGACCCTACCCGCAAAAACACTATCAAGCAAGAAGACATTGTAATTGGCTCGCGCAACACCGGCCCTGCCGGAGGTGCCGCAGCAGTTCGCAAAGGGAGGGTGATGTTTTTCAACACCAGCAAAGGCTTTGGCTTTATCAAAGATTCAGAGAGTGGCGAAAGTGTTTTCGTGCACACCAATGGCCTGCTTACGCCTATTAAAGACAACGACTCCGTTACTTTCGAGATGGAACGCAGCCCGCGCGGCTTCAACGCCATCAAAGTAAAGGTTGGATAAACCCGTTTTACAAACAGGGCAAAAAAAATAAAGGCCATCCTCGCGGATGGCCTTATTTATTACAGTGTGCTTTTTAGCTTAGTCAACCAGGCGAACGCGCACGGCATTCATACCTTTTTTGCCTCTTTCTACCTCATACACCACGCGGTCGTTTTCTCTGATCTGATCGATAAGACCAGTTGAGTGTACGAATACATCTTCGCCTGAATCTGAGGGGCTAATGAATCCAAAACCTTTGGTTTCATTAAAGAACTTTACTTTTCCTTCCATGTTACTGTTTGATAATTGTTATTAATTGTGTGCGCAAACAAATCTGCGGCTCTTCAGCAATTTTAAACCCGTCTTGTTTTAGGATGTTGGATTGATGAAGGTTACTGCCCGTGGCAGTTCCTTTTTTTGGATGTGCATAGCAAAGGTAGACTTTACTTTTCACACCACGGCATAAAAGGGCATTTATATTTTCAACGCGTTAAATCTTGGCTACCGAAAGGGTGAACTTGCGCGAGAGTGTGAACTCATAACTGCCTTCCTGCATCAATTCGGCCGCTTTGCGCGACATGGACAACACCGAGAGCAGATCCTGGGCGGCTGTAAACGTGCGGATGTTGTTCAGCGCTTTGCCCTGGTGCACCTGCATAGTGAAAGACACACCTGCTTTGTCGTTAGGGTTGAGTGACTTGAATTCGTGTTCGAAGAAGCGATACTCTTGCGGTCCGAATTCAGCAGCTACCATCAATTGAAGAATGGCAGGGCGGTATTTGCTCCACAGCGAGGTGTACACCTGTTGAGTCATTCCAGAGAAGAAGCGTGGTTCCATAGCTATACTTGTTTGTTGAATGTTTATCCGAGATACGTTTGCAGGCTTCTGCTGCGCGAGGTGTGCCGCAGCCTGCGGGTGGCCTTTTCTTTGATCTGCCTTACGCGTTCGCGGGTCAGGTTAAAGTGCTCGCCAATTTCTTCCAGCGTCATGGAGGCATGTCCGTTCAGGCCGAAGTAGAATGAAATGACTTCCGATTCACGTGATGTGAGGGTAGATAAGGCTCTTCCTATTTCATTGCGCAACGACTCGCGCATCAGTTCGTCATCCGGTGTTTCATTCGAAGTACTTTCCAATACATCCAGCAGGCTGTTTTCTTCACCATGTGCAAAGGGCGCATCTACCGACACGTGGCGGCCGCTTACCCGCATGGTGTTCTCCACTTCTTCCACCGTGGTTTCCAACTCGCCCGCCAATTCTTCTGCGGAAGGTTCGCGCTGAAATTTTTGCTCCAGGCTCGAGAATGCTTTCGTCAGTCGACTTAACGAGCTTACGCGATTGAGCGGCAGACGCACCACGCGTGCTTGTTCGGCCAATGCCTGCAAAATGCTCTGGCGTATCCACCAAACCGCATATGAAATGAACTTGAACCCCCTGGTTTCATCGAAACGCATGGCCGCTTTGATCAATCCCAGGTTGCCCTCATTAATCATATCGCCCAGGGTTAAACCGTGATGCTGGTATTGTTTGGCCACCGACACCACAAAACGCAGGTTGGCTTTGGTTAACTTTTCGAGTGCCACCTGGTCGCCCTGGCGAATGCGTCTGGCCAGTTCCACTTCCATGTCGGAAGTGATTAAGTCTACTTTGCCAATTTCCTGTAGGTATTTGTCGAGCGATTGGCTTTCGCGATTCGTTATCTGTTTGTTGATCTTAAGTTGACGCATTCTTTTATAGAAAGATGAAATGACCCTATCGGAGACATTTTGTCCCGACTTCAATTGAATAAACCTGTCAGTAGCTAAAATCTTTTCCGAAAGATGATGGCTGTCAAGCAGCGTGTATGGAATTGATGCGTAAAGGTAGCATTTTTTCAGCGAAGTACCGCATGGTACGCTTACACACCACAGACCTTCAATTATGAAGAAAAACGTCAGTTATTGGCAGCACCTGCATCAATCCAGCAGATGATGTTACTTTTTTGCTGGGCAGAAAGGCTGCTACCCAGTGGCATCTCACCGCTCTGCACTGCGGCCCTGATCACATTACGCGCGGCAAACACCTGGCTGTGGTTAAGCAAGGGGCCAGGCCCACGAAGACTGCCGCTTCCATGACAGCCGGAACCGGTGGCACAGGAGGAGGCAATAATGGGTGCTACATCGGCACCATAGGCAGGTGTAATGTTGCTGCAATCTAATTCCGGTGCGGGTTCATTGTTGCTGGCACAGGCGACTATCATAAGTGATAGCGTTAGCAGTGTAAGGTACTTCATGGTTAACCGACAAAAACAAGTCTGCATCTAATTAACGCTATCTTTCAAAGATTCCCAAATTTCGTTCAACGCCTTCGCCATCTCACAAAAGATCCCATTTCTTGCGGTACTTGCGTGCCAGCAAAGTGTTGGCTTCCTTGTCGTTCACGTACTTTTCTTTTTCTGCGTTCCATTGAAGTTCGCGCCCCAGGCGCCACGAATGCAGGGCCAGGTGCATCGGTAAAGTCATCTTGCGTGCATAGGCCAGGTTCGATTGGGGTTGCTTGCGCGACTTCACGGCATCGATAAAATTTTGTTGGTGGCCGGGTGAGCGTTCTACAGTTTGTGGTATGTTGTCGATGTCCGCTACGGTTTCTCCATTGATGGTGAGTGCACGCGTGCTGTAGTCGCAGATCAAAGTGCCTTTGTCGCCCTCGAAATAGGCACCAATGTTTCTTTCTGCCGCTCCGGGCACGTTGGGGGGCTGCGTGGTCCAGAACAATTTCAACCCATCAAATTCGAAATCTGCATCGAGCCACTTGGGTGCATCTGCTATTTCGCCTGTTTTTTCACCGCGCGCCACCACGCGCGTTAAACCCGTGGGGTTGATGCCCCACCACACCACATCAGCGATGTGGCACCAGAAGTCGGCAAATACGCCACCGGAGTAATCGAGGAAGTAGCGGTAAGTAAAATGGCAACGCTCCGGAAAGTAATCGGTATAAGGCGCGGGGCCCAGCCATCTATCCCAATAAGGCGGGGGAGTTTGTGCTTTCGGAAAACCGAGACCGGGAGAGAAGGAATTTTTCCACAATCGCACCGTATGCACTTTGCCAATGGCGCCACCGCGGATGAGTTCCACGACACGGTGATAGTTGTCGCCTGCATGAATTTGCGTGCCCAGTTGAAACACGCGGTTGTATTTTTCTTGCGCCTTAAGCATGAGCTGCCCCTCGCGCACATCGTACGACAATGGTTTTTCGCCATACACATCTTTACCCGACTGAAATGCGAGTATGGCTATTTGCGCATGCCAATGATCGGGCGTAGCAATGGTTACCGCGTCAATGTCTTTTCTATCGAGTACGCTTCTGAAGTCATCGTAGGTGGCGGCTTTGGTGTCAGGTACGATGGACTTCAGCGATTGGTGCGTTTTTCCCAGGTGCTCAGGGTCAATGTCGCACAAGGCCACGATGTCTGCCTGGGGCAGGTGTGCAAACCAATTCATATGTTCGTTGCCCATGCCACCCAAGCCGATGTGTGCCACACGTACCCTGTCGCTGGGGGCGCCCCTCGAGATGAAGGAAGGGATGATGGCAAAACCCAACGTGCCCAAGGCACTTTTGCGAAGGAACGCGCGCCTATTGATGGTTGACATGTACAGTATGCGATTGGTGTGAACCAAACTTATGTATTCTTCGTTGCAAAGACAACGGCATTTGCAGAACTTCACGCTCGTGTGATGATGATACCGGCCCGAAAAATTACTGCTGAATGGTTGATGCCGGAACTGGTGTTCACAACTTCCCGCAGCAGCGGCCCTGGTGGGCAAAATGTAAACAAGGTGAACACGAAGGTAACCTTGCGGTGGAAGGTGGCTGCCTCGAAAATACTAACTTCGGAAGAGCAGCTTTTTTTACAAACGAAGCTCGCAAGGTACCTCACTACCGAGGGTGAAGTGGTTATCAGCGCGCAAGAGAAACGATCGCAGCCGGAAAACAAAGGGCTGGCCATTGCCAAGTTGGAACGCTTGCTGGCCAAAGCGTACGAGCGTCAAAAGCCACGGAAGGCTACCAAACCTTCGAAGGGTGCGGTGCAAAAGAGGTTGCAGGAAAAGAAGATACGCAGCGAGAAGAAAAAATGGCGTGGACGCGATGGAGAGTAGGCGTTGGGTTTTGTTTGGTAGATTTAAGCACGATGGGTGAGATGAAGCAGGGAATCAATACTGTCAACCTTTGGTGGATGCTCCTTTTGTTCTTTCTAGGAACTGCATGCGAGGAAGATGGTGATCAGCAATGTGTGATACGTGAAGCGTTGATTACCTACGAGGGTTCGGGTCGCGTGGAATCCTACTTAAAAGAGTTGTACACGTTCGATGGTACTCATTACAGTCGGATAGAAGGCTTCCGGTATGATCAGGCCAACGCAATTTTTCCAGAGGTTCCCGACTATGTCATCTATTTTTCGTACGAAGCGGACCGGTTGGTGAAAATGAGAACCGAAAACCGGGACTCTCCTGGTCATGCGAACGAATTTTTGTTCTCTTATACTACCAACGAAGATGTTACAATCGTTACGCAAGTGTACCGTACATTGGAAAACGAAGTAGTGACCTTCGAGAACATGCAAGTTAGGCAACGAGTAGAGACCCCGGGGGATCAATCGGTGGTTCTAAAAAACGAGTTAGGCGAAGATGTTTTGTATGTGTTCGAGGCAGGGAATCTTGTTCGGGTGGCGTTCGAGTCTGTGGATGGCAACTTTGAACTTTTTGGAAAGAAGTGGCGTGTAGGACTGATTTATCGCTATGATAATCGTCCCAATCCATTGGCCAGCTTACCTCTGCGATTTCATTTAGCGCGTACATACGTTAGCGTGCCCAACGCTGGATTTTGTGTGAACAATGTGTTGGAGGAAGAGTTTCCGAACCCAGGCGCACCCATCGTCAAAGAATATTCTTACGAATGGTCGCAGGGGTTGCTGCAGCGATGGGTCTATGAATCGACTGGCCGCACGGTGACTTTCAAATACGATTGCCGTTAAAAAACGCGTAGAGCCGAAAACAAACTTTCCCGATTCGGCTTTAAGCCCGTCACAAAAATTTTAATACTTTTAATCTCCACCCATGCTTTGATATGATGAAGTCGCGATTGTTACTACCTGTTGTTCTTTTTATTCTTTCATCCACTTCTTTCGCCCAACCCTTCGCACCCAAGGAAATAGCAGCCTGGAAGAAGCAGGCACAGCGTGTTACCATTATGCGCGACCATTGGGGCATTGCCCACGTTTATGGACAAACAGATGCCGATGCGGTGTTTGGCTTTCTGTATGCGCAGTGCGAAGACGACTTTGAGCGGGTGGAGATGAACTACATCAATGCAGTAGCGCGCCTGGCCGAGGTGGAGGGCGAAGACAAACTGTACCACGACCTGCGCATGCGCCTGTTTTATGACACGCTGGAGGCACAACAATATTACCAGCAGTCCGAACCGTGGCTGCGCCAACTCTGCGATGGCTTCGCGGCCGGAGTGAACTATTTTCTGTACACGCACCCCGAAGTGAAGCCGAAGCTATTGAAACGTTTTCAGCCCTGGATGCCTTTTCTTTTCAGCGAAGGCAGCATAGGTACAGATATTGAATCTATTTCTGTTAACAAACTCAAGGCTTTCTATGGCAATGGCGTGGCCGCCCAGCGCGAAGAAGAAGACCACAACCCGCCCCAGCCGGAACCAGAACCACGTGGCTCCAACGGTTTCGCTATCGCACCGGCCCGCAGCGCCAGCGGCAAGGCATTGCTGATGATCAACCCGCATACGTCTTTCTACTTTCGGCCAGAGATACACATGAGCAGCAACGAAGGTTTGAACGCCTACGGGGCCGTTACGTGGGGCCAGTTCTTCATCTACCAGGGTTTCAACGAGCATTGCGGTTGGATGCATACCTCCAGCCAGGCCGATGCCATTGACCATTACAAAGAAACCATCGTGCGCAAAGAGGGAAAGCTGTATTACAAATATGGCAGCGAAGAGCGCCCGGTGCAATCCAAACAGATACGACTGGCCTACAGGGAGGGTAACCAGAAACGTGTTCGTGAGTTTACAGCCTACTACACGCACCATGGCCCCGTGATAGAAGGGGAGGGCGACCAGTGGATGTCTATTAAACTGATGGAAGAGCCTGTGAAAGCACTCACGCAATCCTACCAACGTACCAAAGCGAAAGGGTTGGAAGACTTCCGGAAGACCATGGATTTGCGTACCAACTCATCCAACAATACCGTTTATGCAGATCGCCACGGCAACATAGCTTACTGGCATGGCAACTTCATTCCGAAGCGCGACCCATCATTCGATTGGGAGAAGCCCGTTGATGGCAGCAACCCTGCCACAGAGTGGAAAGGCCTGCATGAGGTGGGTGAAACGGTACACCTGATCAATCCGGCCAACGGCTGGATTCAAAATTGCAACTCCACACCGTATACCGCAGCCGCAACGGCAAGTCCGGATAAAAGCAAATATGCCAAGTACCTCGCACCTGACTTCGAGAATGCACGTGGCCTCCATGCCGTGCAGGTGATGCAACGCGAGCCCTCCTTTACACTCGATAAGTTAATTGCCGCGGCCTACGACCCGCACCTGACGGGCTTCGAGGGTTTGATTCCTTCGTTAACGCTGGCCTACGATCGCTATGCTGCTCAACATGCGGATGTCAAATCACCACTCGATGGGCCCATTGGCTTGTTGCGCGAATGGGACTTCAATTACAGTGTTACTTCCGTGCCCACTACTTTGGCCACCTATTGGGGGCAAGAATTGCGGCAACGTTTACTCGCTAAGGGTCCGGTGGAGGGTGGGCAGCTCGGCATCATCGATGCCATGATTAAAAATACATCAGACGAAGATAAAGTGCTGGCGTTGGGTGCTATGGTGGAAGAATTGAAGCGCGACCATGGTACCTGGCAGGTAGCGTGGGGTGAGGTGAATCGCTTTCAGCGGCTCACCGGCAACATCAACGAAGTGTATGACGACAACAAACCCAGCCTGGCAGTTCCGTTCTCCTCCTCCTTCTGGGGATCGTTGGCCGCCTTCGGCAGTCGTAAGTATCCTGGCACGAAAAAAATGTATGGCTACGTGGGCAACAGCTTTGTGGCCGCAGTAGAGTTTGGCGACAAAGTAAAAGCAAAGTCTGTGTTGGCTGGCGGTGTTAACAGAAATCCATCGTCACCTTACTTCACCAACCAGGCCGAGTTGTATAGCAAAGGCGAATTCAAAGAGGTTTTGTTTTACCGGGAGGACGTGGAGAAGCAGGCAGTGAAAACCTATCGCCCGGGTGAGTAGGTATAATGTTCAGGATGAGAAATAAGTGTTCCACACCGGTATAATTTTACTTGCATTCTCGCTTTCTCCACCTCATTTTAGCCGCTTTTGAACCACTACGCTATGCGATTAATTGTCAAGTCCATTTTATGGATTGCCATTTGTACATGGGCCATCTATTTACCTGTGCAGGCGCAAACATTCGAACCTGCCCTCTTTAAAAATCTGAAGATTCGCAGCATTGGGCCCGCCAACATGAGCGGGCGCATCACGGCCATCGATGCCGTGGTGAGTAATCCAAAAACCATCTACATCGGAGCGGCCTCCGGAGGCGTGTGGAAATCGGAAAACGGTGGCAGCGCGTGGCGGCCGGTGTTCGATGCGCAGCCTACACAAAATATTGGTTCCATCGCCATCCAGCAAGATAATTCCAGTGTGGTGTGGGTGGGTACAGGCGAGGGTAACCCGCGCAACTCGGTGAACCTGGGCATGGGGGTGTTCAAAAGTTTGGATGCCGGTGTTACCTGGCAACGGGTAGGGTTGGAGAACACACGGTCCATCCATCGCTTGTTGATTGATCCACGCAATCCTTCTGTGGTGTATGCAGGCGCCATGGGCGATCCGTTTGTTGCGACCAAAGAAAGGGGTGTCTACAAAACCACCGATGGCGGCAGCACCTGGAAGCAGATACTGTTTACCAACGAACTATCTGGCGTGGCCGATATGGCCATGGATCCCGCTAATCCCAACAAGATTTTTGCCGCGATGTACGAACACCACCGCACGCCTCACAGTTTCACTTCCGGTGGGCCGGGATCGGGGCTATACCTTACCTTCGATGCAGGTATCACCTGGAAGAAATTGGGTACAGAAAACGGATTGCCTGCCGGTGACTTAGGCCGCATCGGCATCGCCATCGCCCGTAGCAACCCCAATCGTGTTTATGCCAAGATCGAGGCGGCCCGCAATGCCATCTACCGCAGCGAGGACGGTGGCCTTACTTGGACAATGGTGAACGATCAGCCTGCCTATGCCAACAACCGCCCGTTTTATTTTCAGGAACTGGCAGTCGATACGAAAGACGAAAACCGGTTGTACAATATTTATCAGCCGCTTACCGTGAGCGAAGATGGCGGCAAAACATTTCAGCCTGAGCCCATGATTCCAGCCGATGAAACCAAGGGCATCCATGCCGACTTTCATGCCTTCTGGATGGATCCGAATGACCCTGCCTTCTTCATCATCGGGGGCGATGGCGGCATCGGCATCACCCACGACAAAGGGAAGAGTTGGTATTTCCCCGAGTCAATACCCGTGGGGCAGTTCTACCACATCAATGCAGACAACGACTTACCCTACAATGTGTATGGTGGCCTGCAGGACAATGGCAACTGGAGCGGCCCTGCCTATGTGTGGAAACGCGGAGGCATCCGCACGTTGTATTGGCAATACCTGGTAGGAGGCGATGGCTTCTACATCTCGCCCGATTCTGCCGACTCGCGCTTTGGCTATGGCACTTCGCAGAATGGGTACTTGTACCGGTACGATAAGTTAACAGGCTACTACCAAAGCATCCGCCCGCCTGCTCCCGATTTGAAAACGCGTCTGCGTTTTAACTGGAACGCAGGGTTTGCTCAAGACCCCACTAACAGCAACGTGGCCTACTATGGCAGCCAGTTTCTGCATAAGACTACCGACAAAGGCGCCACGTGGCAAATCATTTCGCCCGACCTCACCACCAATAACCCCGCCCACCAACGGCAGGACTATGGAGGGCTTACGATCGATCAGTCAGGGGCGGAATTTTATAACACCATTTTGAGTATTGCGCCCAGCAAGCTGAATCCACAACTAATCTGGGTAGGAACAGACGATGGCAACGTACAACTGAGCCGCAACGGGGGCACCACATGGACTAACGTAACGGCCAACATCAAAGGTTTACCAAAGGAAAGCTGGATCGCCCAACTGCAAGCCTCACGCCATCGCGAAGGGGAAGTATGGTTGGTGGCGAACAACTACCGCAAAGGAGATTACGCCCCCTACGTATTCCGCACCCAGGATTTCGGCAAAACGTGGCAGCGCGTGGTGGATGGCGCCAAAGTAAAAGGTTATGCGTTGTGTGTGATGCAAGACCCCGTGCAGCCCAGGCTGGTATTTGTAGGAACAGAAAACGGTTTGTGGATCAGCCTGGATGAGGGCCAGACGTTTGCGCAGGTGGTTAATGGCTTTCCTTCTGTGTCTACCATGGACCTTGTTATTCAGGAACGCGAAGCAAATTTGGTCATCGGCACTTTTGGCCGCTCCATCTGGATACTCGATGACCTGCAGCCGTTGCGCCAGGCCGCAGCAGGCTTTACCAAACCCCTTACTGCGTTGCCCACGCGCGAGGCCGTGCAAGTGAAAGGCATTTTCATTGCACCTCCCGGCAACATCTGGACAGGCTTTCACACCACCTTCGAAGGTGAGAACCGCCCTTTTGGCGTGGCCATGGTACCGTTCTTTGTGAAACAACCATTGCCCGGTGATCCCACTACTGCGATGGCACGCGTGTACGACAGCCAGAACACGTTGATCCGCACCCTGACCGTGGAAGGCGTAACGGAAGGGCTGAACTATGTGCGTTGGCCACTCGACATGGAAACCGCCCGGTTGGGTAGCTATGAAGACGATGAATACAAAGGCATACCGGTATTGCCGGGAACCTACCGTGTGCGGATAGACTACCGCGGTGCCAACGATGAAACTGAAGTGAAGGTAATACCCGACCCACGCTTCCCGCATTCGCAAGCGATAGAGGAAGCCAACCTGGCGCTCCGCCTCAAGTTAAACGGTACCGTGGCGGCATTGGAGGAAGGATTGAAGGAAGTGCGCAATTGCCAAACTACGTTGGATAAGGTGATTCAACAACTGGATCAGGCCAACCAATCCACCGGTGAACTGCGCACGTTGTCGGGGCAGATGAAGGAGAAACTAAAAACACTCACCGATGCGGCCGTGGGCAGCCGCCCCAACCGGCAGATAGGGGCGTGGAGTGGCTTTGAGGTAACGGCTCGCTCGAAAGTGAATGATGCTTTATCGGCTACACGAGCGCGCAACAACGGCCCCTCCGCGCAAGACATGCAACTGGTGCTGGACGCAGAGCAACTTACCAACGCCTGGCTGGAGCAGGTGCGCCAATTCAAAACTACCGACTGGAAGCGCTACCGCGAGCAGGTGGAAGCGGCCAGGCTCACGTGGTTTAAGGATTGAGGTGTGAAATTTGAGATTTAGGATTTTAAGATTTAAGATTTAAGATTTTGAGGTTAGGATTAAATTACTCTACAGACTGCAATTACCGGCCTGCGGACAGCGGGTAGTTTTCCCTACTTCAACTACGAGGCCATTGCCATGCATACCGGATTATCAAACCAAGAAGTACCACCTCTACAATGGCGCCTAACACCATGTGCAGCCAGGCTTCTCCTGCCAGATTAAACAACATGAAGGGAATATTCATCGCGGCAATAGTGATATTTATCCAGCGATTTAACTTAGCCGGTAGTGCAACAGAAAGGAAAATCATTAATGCCGGAATGGTGACCATGGCGAGTGCTGCCAACAGAAATCCTTGCGTAATATCAAATACAAATACCTTGCCTCCCAATAGATCTTCCAGTGAGCCGGGCATATATAAGTGAAAATAATCTATGTATATGATAAGAAACATTAAACTCATCCAAAGGGATGCAATCTTCAGTTTTACATTGACCTTGATTTCTTCCAGTTGGGTTGTCGGTATTTTTTGTTCGTTCATAAATTATTAGTTTAAAAATTAAACCCAAAATGAAAGCCCGGTTCTCCGAAGATGAACTTCGACCACTTGTCATCTAACTGTTTAAACCCATCAGGTAGTTGGGTGTGGTAAGCACGGTGCGTAATGGCAATAGAAGGTTGAATAAAAAACCGATCCTTGAAGAGCTTGATGTGATACCCAACGCGGTAAGTATTGAATAGCTGAAATCCATTGTCAATTTGAGTGCCTTCCTCATTCACAAAACTTTGCAACGTAGGCATCACATTCAGTTCAGCATATAAGCCTCTCCAGAAAAATCGCTGGTAAGCCACCGACAAGCCGTACTCACGCACATAGCCCGGAAATTTTTCTTCCTGCTTGCCGTATGCTTTGTTTAAAAACGGATGAATACCATTCGGCCAGGCGTATTTCCAGGTTTTGGGTTCCAGCGTAATGACATCTTTTCCTGTAAGGCGGTAGCCGATGTTGAGTTGCGCGAAGTTAGGTGGGTTTACCGGGGCTAAATTGCCTAATAAAAACACCGTGCTGCCAACGAACCATCTCTTGTAAGTACTGTCTTGTGGGCTGTATTGTGCGTGGGCCTGCAAACCAATTACCGACATGAAAGCTAGTGTCATCCATACAATCTTCTTCTGCATATCTTTTTATGTTAAACGATAGCGCAAAAGTAGATGGGGGAGTAGCCTGCCCGCGTTCACTTAAGTTAAGAAAGGAACCTGATCCTTTATTTTTCTCTATCACCATGATAGTTCAGCTACTTAAAAGAATGCGGTTGATCGTGGGTAGCGCGCTATTGGGTAAAATGATCAGAAGTTAAACCCGAAATCAAATCCGGGTTGAATAAAGTAGTTAGGCCATCTTCTTTCTACCGACTGGAAAGCTTCTGGTACGTTCTTTCTTAATGGCCAATAACTACATCCGATAGCGGGCTCAAAGAAGAACCGGTTTTTAAAAAATTGAAACTGGTAACCCAAATAGAAGTCTAAGTATAAGGTGTATCCATTTCCTATCTTTTTATTATTCTCATCCAGGTATTTTTCAAAAGCATTCAACGCCTGAACGGATGCATAAGCGCCTTTCCACCAAAACCGCTGGTATCCTAAGGTGGGTGCAAGTATGCGTGCATGCCCTGGGTAGTTCAGTCCAGGTGCGTCAAATGAAGGGCCAAACGGAATACCAATGGGCCAGGAATAAATGGATCTTTTAAATCTAAAGGAAACAACATCTCGAGGTGTAATTCTGTACCCGGCATTTAATTGTATGTATTCAGGGTTATTTACTTTGTCGAAATTACCCAATAGATAGAGCGTACTGCCCACGAACCACCGTTTATAGGTGCTATCTGTTGTAGCCTTTTGAGCATCCACCTGTAAACTACCTGCCAGCACGAAGGCGAGTGCTAGCCATAAAGCTTTCTTTTGCATGTCTTTTTTTTTAAAACGATGCTGCAAAAGTGGATGGGCGAGAGGCTGCCACTCGTTCACTTAAGTGAAGAAAGGAAGACCTACATCTTACTTTTTTCGGTGATTCGTGATCGTAGTCGGCTTAAGGATTGAGGCTTGATGCCCAGATAGCTCGCCAACTGGTGTTGCGGCACGCGCTGAATCAGGTCGGGGCGCGATTGCAATAAATTCAGGTAGCGTTGTTCGGGGGAAGAAGTTTTAAACGCGTCAAAGTCTATTCGTTGTTGCGCTAACAATTCTTCGGATAATTTCCGGCACATGGTTTCGAACTTGGGAAATTTGCTGTTGATTTCAGCCTCCATGTCAGCATTAGAAATCAGCAGGATGCTGTCTTCTACACAGCTAATGAAATATTCGGAAGGGCTTTTATTAACGCAATGCGGTGTTAAGGCATCGAGTTCGGTGTAGAATGCCGTTGTTTTTTCTTCTCCGTCTATGACGTAATAAACCCGGATGCAGCCTTTTAAAACAAAATAACTCTCTTGCGATTGCTGACCTTCTCTGAGCAAAACCGTGCCTTTTTTTACCGAATGAAACAGGTCTAACGAAAGCAGCGCCTGCTTCTCCTCCTCATTCAGCGAAACGTATTTGGAGATAAAGTTGAATAGTATGTCTTGCATGGGGTTTTAGGTGTTGTTGTGGGGCGGTTGGTTCACTCAATCTTAAATAGTTCAAGCAGTTTGTTTTCCGTCATTTTGAGTTGTAA
>CAZRQK010000008.1:80226-82276 GCA_964602295.1 uncultured Ohtaekwangia sp. | reverse complement strand
ATAAAATACCTATCAGGTCGTCATTTCTTTTCCAAGCGGAAATAGTCATCAAGATTGGAAACAAATAAATAAGTGAAAAAAGGATTGTCGTATGCAGTCCTGGTTTAAATTTCAAGTTGATTTTACTTTTTTCTCCTTCGTCAAGTACTTGTCCATGGATATAAATCTGAAAGAAATTACCTTCGAAAATTCTAGGTGAAAAGAAAGGCGCTGTCTTAGTAATCCTAAACTCTCGCTTCTCTCTATCAATCTTCCCGACCCAAGGTTTTACAGTATCAGTTGTCGAATTGCTTAACATCGGATTGACCAGTCGTTTAACCTTCTCAACTTTCCAGTCAAGTCTCGAGAAAGTCATTTCAGCATTGTCGGTGCTATCAAATGTCCTAGTTCTAATTGTTACCATAATCTCCTTTTTCCCTCACAGGGTCTCCGCTTCGTGACTCTGCGGTTGATTTACACCCATGATTCAATCAAATTGTGAAATTGGTACGATTCCGCCAGAGTCCCCTTCCCGGCACCACCCAGCACAACGGGAAACTCTGCGGGAAAAAAAAAGTTGAATAGTATGTCTTGCATGGGGTTTTAGGTGTTGTTGGCTGCTGGCTCATGAACTCACTCTTCTTTTTTACTCGTTTCTTTTTTCTCGTCCTCAGTGTAATAGTCTGGTTCAATTTTATTCATCAGTTTCAATAGTCGTCCGTGTTTTATGTCAACCATTGTGGCTAAAACGTATGCCATGAATGAAAAGAATAGTAAAATGGTAACTATCAAAATGGCTAAGATTAAAACCCAAATGTTAACTGTTAGAAAATCTAAATCGAGAAGATTGTACAATACAACAAACTGTAAACAAAGTACCATTGTATCTATAAAGTCCCCTTTGTCAACGGCTTTTTTATCCTCATCAATATCGATTAAATAGTCATAAAACTTATAAAATTGTCGTCCTGCTTTAACCTCATTGTTTTCGATTTCAATGATATCAATTATGTTAAAAAGGTAGACATACCTCTTAGCCCATTTTTTGAAACTCTGACTTCTTTCAATCTCAAAAGTCAGTTGATTTGGGTTGTGAACCAAAGACTGTATAACCTCATATAATTTTGATGATAGCCAGAAGGCAAGAATAGATGCCATAATGGAGGTAATCTCATAAGAAACTGTCCATGTGATATAGAACAGTCCGAAAGTAATTATTGCATCTCCCTTGATGAAGTAGTTTACAATGTCACCGAAGTTAGTGATTGAGATTATGTCAAATGGTCCCCGTATTGCTTCATAGAAATATGCCGTCAAGGCACCGGTAAACAATACCTTTAAGAAAAGATAAATTATTTCCTTTCTATCACTGTCTCGCTTTACTAATATGTCAATTAATTGTCCGAACATTCTTGGTCAAATTGTGTATGAGCTTGCTTCCAACGTTTGGCTATTTGCAGTTGCGGGCATAGGAGGCTTTAAAAATGGAGCGCAGCGGAATGTTAAAGCCGACCTGCTGTAAAATTGTACCCCGTGACCGAACTACATTGTGAAACATAAACTACAATTTAACACCACACCCGTAATTGCCAAATAGCCGCTGTTAGCGGTAGTGCCTTTGTCCCTTACCAATTTTACACAGTTATAGTCCTGAGATTATGTTTATCAACTATCTCATGAATGATAGTCGATTTATAGAAATAGGATATTCCACTATGTCCATTTTGTTCGGGAATATGTCCAGCGTTAACACCTATCACTAGACTGTGTCTGGAATTTGGAATACTTGTCATGCCTCTTGGTGGTGCATAAATTGGGCTACCTGAAGCTCCTTCAGATGAAAACCCTTCATAAGCAATACACTGTCCTTGATAGCTATTGTCCCACGAATAATCATACCTCGGGTCACTAGCAATGTGACCACTTCTCAAAATCGGTCTATTACTTAATTTATCGTGAGTTCGAGGAAAACCTGAGTAGCAGACTAAGTCGAATACATTAATGTCATTAAAATTAGATTTGTTAGCTAATTGGTCTAATCCAAAATGCCAATGAAATGATTGAGTACCTT
>CAZRQK010000008.1:0-80216 GCA_964602295.1 uncultured Ohtaekwangia sp. | reverse complement strand
AATTAAAACTATGTCATTTTCATAATCGTCATGATAGTATAATGTTGCATCTTCATGCAATAAGAATGAGTATTCACTATCATCTTGTTTTCGTCCGGCTATAATAAATTTTGACAACTTGAAATTTTTGTATTTAGCTGTTGGTCGTTTGTAATCCAAATCTATTACGTGTCTGCTTGTAACAATCCACGGGACGCCTTTTGCTATCTCCAAGATAAATCCAGTTGCGATTCCGGATTTTTTCGAGTGTCCGTCAGAATGTTCAGCGTGAATTTTATAAGCTGAATAAAGAAACTCTTTAGGTGGCTCGTGAAACATGTTTTTGAGATGAAATCTTTTTTATTACTGGTCTGTCAGATTAGTTGTCCCTTCTTGTCCAGACATTGCTGCCAACAATCTAATAATGGCAATTGTATTTTATTCCGAATATATCGTTGCCTTTCCTCTTCTCCAAGAGTATCTGGGGTTGAAAAGTGTGAACTCATTAATTCCACTGGCCCCAACCATAGATAATTGAGATGGCCAATGCGTGCCTGGTGCCCGTTCCGCTTTTTACCTGCGGTTGCAACACCGCCTTTACGGCCACGGTTGGTAGAACCGACCCCAGGTCAGCTGCTAACTCGTGCCCTTCACCCGCTAGAGAGCTCCGGTCAACAGCGGGAGAGCAGCCGCCAGCAGTTAATTCGCTCCGATCAGTAGCGGGAGAGCAGCCGCCACGAGTTAATTCGCTCCGGTCAACAGCGGGAGAGCACCTGCCAGCAGTTAATTCGCTCCGGTCAGTAGCGGGAGAGCAGTCGCCACGAGTTAATTTGCTCCGATCAACAGCGGGAGAGCAGCCTCCACGAGTTAATTCGCTCCGATCAACAGCGGGAGAGCAGCCTCCACGAGTTAATTCACTCCGGTCAGCAGCGGGAGAGCAGTCGCCATCAGTTAATTCGCTCCGGCCAGCAGCGGGAACGTAGCTTTCAAGCAGGTAGGGCTAACGCTAGCGCGCCACGTTCCAGCGCACCACTTTCTCTAACTTGGCGGGCTGCAGAATTTTGATTTTGCCACTCTCTACTTCAATCAGGCCTTCGTCTTTAAAGTCGGACACCACCCGTATCACCGACTCGGAAGCGGTGCCGATGATCTTGGCCAGGTCATCGCGCGAGATGATGATTTTCGGGTCGTTGCCTTTCAGGGCATACACTTTCAGTAACGCCTCGGCTGTGCGCTGCCGCACGCTGTTGTAAGCCAGGTTCAGCAACTGGTGCTCTTTCTCTTTCACCTTTTGGCAGAGCAGCGAGATAAAAGTTTTAGAGACTTCGTGGTTACTATATAATAGAGAAAGAAAATCCTGCTTGGGTATCAGCAACAACTCGGTGTCTTCCATGGCCACGGCCGATTCGGAGTAGGGGCTGTTCTGCAAAATGGCTTCAAAGCCAAAGTAGTCGTTACTCTTATACAGGTCGGTAATCAGTTCTTTGCCATCGGGGTTCGATTTAAAGGCCTTCACATTTCCTGCTTTCACCAGGTAGATGTAGGTGGGGGTATCACCTTCCGCAAAAATTTCCATCTTCTTTTTAAATACGCGCGTGCGTTTGTCTTTGCCCAGGTCGGCCATGTTCAGCATGCGGCCGGCATCGGTCAGGAAAGAGTCCAGTCCTTCGGGCGTGGCCTCGTAGCTGCGCAGCATCTCGCTCTTCTTCAGGCGCGTTTCGATGGCGTTCAGCAGTTCGGTATCATCAAAGGGTTTCAGCAGGTAATCGTCTGCGCCCAGGTTCATGCCTTTGCGTATGTCGGTGCGCTCGGTTTTGGCGGTTAGAAAGATAAAGGGTATGCGTGCCGTTTCGGGCGATTTGCTGAGGATGTGCAGCACACCGTAGCCGTCCAGCTCGGGCATCATAATGTCGCAGATGATAAGGTCGGGGTTTTCTTGCTTGGCGAGCTCCACGCCCAGCTTGCCATTCTCTGCCGTTACCACGGCATAATTGGCCAGCTCCAGAATTTCGGTGGTGTTCTCCCGCACATCGGGATTGTCTTCAATCAATAAAATTTTCTTCATGAGGTATGATGAGGAATGGTAATGGTAAAGATACTTCCTTTTCCGTATTCGCTTTCGAACGACACGGTGCCATCCAGCAGGTCGGCATAGCGCCTGACGATGTTCAACCCCAGGCCTGTACCCTGTATGTTGCCGGCATTGGTGGCGCGGAAGAAACGCTCGAAGATGTGCTTCTTGTCGCTATCGGGTATGCCGATGCCTTCATCGCGCACGTGGAAGGCACAACTGCTGGGCGTAAACGCACACGACAGGTAGATGGTCTTGCCCTCGTTACTGTATTTGCTGGCGTTGGAGATGAGGTTGAAAAGGATGTTCCGCAAAATGCGGCTGTCGCTGCGCACAACGGGTGCGTTGCCGGGGCAGTTAACTTGAATGGTTTGGCCGGCCTTCAATGTAGGCTTCAATTCTTCTTCAATCTCGCGGAAGAACTGATCGAGTTGTACAGGCTCGGGCTTGATTTCGATTTTGCCTTCCTCCAGCTTGCCCAGCGAAAGGAAATCGTTCAAGATGTTGGTAAGGTGGTTTACCGAGGTTTTGATGCGTTGTACGTGTTTGTCAATTTTCTCGGGTTCGTGCTTGTCTTTATACTGTTGGATAAGCGAAGCCGAACTGAGCACTGCGCTAAGGGGTGTGCGGAACTCGTGCGAGGCCAGCGACACAAACTTCGACTTCAACTCGTTCAGCTCGCGTTCTTTTTCCAGCGCTTTTTTGGTTTCTTCTTCGGCCCGCTTGCGCACCTGCACTTCGCGCTCCAATTCCAGCACGGTGTTGTTTAGCGCTTCGGTGCGCATCTGCACTTTGTTTTCCAGTTCGGCCGCATAGACAATCAACTGCTCTTCGCTGCGTTTCAGGGCATCTTGTGCCAGCTTGCGTTGCGTAATGTCGCTCACAAAAGCCATTATCAACAACTGGTCTTTGTATTTCGTATAGCTTAAGCTCACCTCTACGGGAAACTCGGTACCATCTTTTTTGGTGGCCAGCAGGTCGCGGCCGGTGCCCATGCGCCTGGGGGCAGGGTTGGCGTTGAAGCCTTTGCGGAAGTGCACGTGCGGGCCACGCAGCGAGGCGGGCAGCAACTCTTCCAACTTCAGGTTAATCAATTCGCCTTTCTCATAACCAAAAATCTGATCGGCTACCGGGTTGGCCGCCACGATGTTACCGGCTTCGTCTACCATGATCAGCCCTTCCGACATGCTTTGGAATATCTCCAGGAAGGCATCGTTCGAGATGTGAGATATGGGTATAGGACCGTTCATTCCAGAAATTTTCAATTTAGTAATAGACCTGCATATGACAAAAATCAGGTTCGGGTTTGATCAATGTAATCGCCCAACGGGTAAATGCAGCCCTAAGTTTGTAGAAAGAAAGCTCTTGCAAATCCGGTTTATGGCAAAATCCATCATCTGTGTGGTCGACTTTTCGGAGTCATCGCAAAATGCGTTACAGACAGCAGCCGACCTTTCGGCTCAGAATCATACGCACCTCACCGTACTTTATCCGTATCGTCTGTTGCAAACGAGCCGGGGCGAAGACTTGATGGACCTAAAGAAACGCAAGGAGGCCGAGGCGGCTTCCAAGTTCGCTGTTTTGGAGAAAAGTGTCTTGAAAGGCAAGGACGTCTCGTTTGAATTCAGCTCGGAAATCGGTTTCATAACCGATCGGATCGAAAGCCGTACCCGAAAACTTCCCATACAGTTTCTTGTAATTGGCAAGTCGCTGCTGATGGCCAACAAAGAAAGCTTCGAAGAATTGCTTACGCACCTGGCCTCGCCTCTCATCATTGTGCCTTGAGGCGGAAGGGGATGACGGGTGCAAGTCCATGTGACGGATCGCAATAACGGCTAAAGTTAAAGCCCTGTTCCGGTCACCACCTGGCGCGGTGCGTTGAGGCTTTCTCACTCAATTTTACCATTGCTACAATTTCAGTCATCCTTCTGGCGTTCAATGCCGTATAACCGCCCGCATGTCTTTTCCCCTCAATTGCACCGGCCGTTACACGTGGGTGCTTTGCCTTCTGCTGGCCTCGGCTTTCACGCTGCAGGCACAAAACGATTCTACTAAACATTACACCACGGCCCACGTAACCGGGGCGCCACCCACCATAGATGGCCAGGAAGACGATGCCGCCTGGAGCCAGGTGGCTTGGGCCGGAGGTGATTTCCGCCAACTGATGCCTGACAAAGGTAAGCCGGCTACGGTGCAAACGCAGTTCAAAATCATGTACGATGCACGCAACCTCTACGTGCTCATACGCGCCCTCGACCCCGAGCCAACCAAAATAGTAAGACGCATGTCGCGCAGAGACAGCTTTGAAGGCGACATGGTAGAAATCAACATCGATAGTTATTATGACAAACGCACAGCGTTCTCTTTCACCGCCTCGGTGTCGGGTGTGAAGGGCGATGAGTACGTGTCGAACAATGGAGACGATTGGGATGAAGGGTGGGACCCCATCTGGTACCTGCAAACCAGCATAGATGAAAAGGGCTGGCTGGCCGAAATGCGCATACCGCTCAGTCAGCTGCGCTTTGCCGACCTGCCGGAATTGGTGTGGGGCATTCAGGTTACGCGTGTGTTCTTTCGCAAACAGGAACGCTCGCAGTGGCAATACATTCCACCCGATGCCGCAGGCATGGTGCACTTGTTTGGCGAGATGCGGGGCATCAGCGGCATTCGCCCGCAAAAGCAGTTAGAGATACAGCCGTATGTGGTGGCCAAGACAGAAACTTTTCAGGCGGAAGAAAACAATCCCTTTGTTACCGGTAAGTCATCGGGTTTGGCTTTTGGCTTAGATGCCAAAGTAGGTATCACCAGCGACATCACCCTTGATCTGTCCGTAAATCCCGACTTCGGGCAAGTAGAGGCAGACCCTTCGCAGTTAAACCTTACAGCCTTCGAACTTTTCTTTCAGGAACGCAGGCCTTTCTTTATTGAGGGCAACAACACGCTCAACTTCCCGGTATCGCAATTCAACGACAACAACCTTTTTTACTCCAGGCGCATTGGCCGCCATCCGCAGGGTTGGGTAGATACCGATGCCTCGGGAGAAGATGGAGTGGCAGAATATGTGAAGCCGCCCAAAGGCACTACCATATTGGGTGCGGCCAAAGTAACAGGTAAAAACAAGAATGGCTTCTCGTGGGGCATATTGGAAAGCGTTACTTCACGTGAACAAGCCAGGATAGACAGCCTGGGTGTGCGCAGGTTCGAAACCATTGAACCATTGACCAACTACTTTGTAGGTCGCGCACAACAAGACATATTGAAAGGCAACACAATTGTGGGAGGAATGGTTACCGCCACGCACCGCCAGATCAACGATGCACAACTCAACTGGCTGCATAAGGAAGCTTATTCCGGTGGGTTAGACCTGGTGCATCATTGGAAGAAGCGCATGTATTATGTGAACAGCAAAGCAGCATTCAGCCATGTGCGAGGCACCAAGGAAGCCATCAGCAACACCCAGCTTTCTTCAGAAAGATATTTTCAGCGGCCCGACAATCACCATACGGAGTACAATCCCGATCGCACTTCCCTTACGGGAACAAGTGGACAGGTGATTGTAGGCAAGAAGGCGGGTGACCTGGTTTCCGACCTGGGCGTGGTGTGGCAGTCGCCAGGCCTGGAGTTAAATGACGTGGGTTTCCTTGCGCAAACTGATAATATAACGCAATGGCTTTGGATGCAGTACCGCGTGCTCGAAACGAAAGGCATCACACGCTGGAGGCGTTACAACATCAACCAATGGCGCGAGTTCGACTTCGGGTGGCGCACCCTCAACGAAGGTTACAACGCCAACGCTCATGCACAGTTCAAAAACTATTGGCAGGTAGGTGGTGGCATTACGTACCGGGTTCGGGCTGCTTCCAATGCCGACTTGCGTGGCGGGCCCGCCATCAAATACCCCGGGCTCACTTATTATTGGATGTACATTCAGACAGACGAACGCAAGAAACTCACCTTCAATTTTAATCCGGAGATAGGAGTGGGCCACGAGCGCTACACGCGCGAAGCCTACTTTGGTCTGGACATTACGTACCGGCCCATGAACGCACTGAACCTGACCGTGGCACCGAGCATGAGTTTCAACAATAACCACCTTCAATATGTGGCCAGTGCCGACCATGCCGGTGCTCCTCGCTATGTGGTGGGCGAAATTGATCAGGCCACGGTGCGTGTGGTGATGCGAGCTACTTATATGGTAACGCCTAATTTGTCTATTCAATATTACGGGCAACCGTTTGGCACCACGGGCACCTATACCAACTTCAAACAAATGACACAGCCGGGCGCCTCACAATACCTGCAACGTTTTGCCGCGCTGTCGCCCTATACGGTACCGGGCCAAAACCAGGAATACCACGTTGATGAGAACCAGGACGGCAACCCCGACTATTCTTTTGGCAAGCCCGATTTTAACTTCGGCCAGTTCCGGTCGAACATGGTAATCCGGTGGGAGTACATTCCCGGCTCTACGGTGTTCCTGGTGTGGACGCAGGAGATGAATGGCGCCTTTTACGATCGGCAAGGTGCGTGGGCAGAGAAATACGCCTTCGATTTTCAGGACCGCGCCCACAATATTTTCCTGATGAAATTTACCTACCGCATGGTGTTGTAAATTTCTGAAACAGCCGCCTCATCACCCCGCAAGCTCAATGTCATCCTGAGCATGAGCGAAGGATCTCTTTCAAGGTATCTTCATCTACTGATGTTTAGCGTCCGGAGCTGGCGTCACTTGTTTCATCCGTCCGCATAAATTGTTTACTTTCACTTCATTACTTTTTTCTTTTTGTACTGATGAAGTTATTCCGACTTGTGTGGCTGGCATGGCCGCTTTGGTATGCCTGCCAGGCACCTACCTACCGCGATGAGATTTACAAAAAGCCATCCATCGATCCCAACCCGACTCTAAAAGCGCTTACACCTGACGAGGCCCTGCAGACCATGTACCTGCCCGAAGGGTTTAAGATAGAACTGGTTGCCAGCGAACCGCTCATCAACGAGCCCGTGAGCATTGCCTGGGATGGCAACGGGCAAATGTATGTGGCCCAGATGGTAACGTACATGCAAGATGCCGATGCCACCAACGAAAATGAACCGTGGAGCCGCATCTCTATCTTGCGCGACACCGATCAGGACGGTCGAATGGACAAAGCAGATGTGTTCATCGACAGCATGGTGCTGCCGCGCATCATGCTTCCGTTGGACGACCGGGTGCTGGTGGGCGAGACCTATCAACGCAACCTCTATACGTACCGCGATACCAATGGCGATGGCCGTGCCGATGAAAAGATTTTATTGTTGGAAGATACCGTGCGCGACAACCGGAACCTGGAGCACCAGGATGCCAACATGATCTGGAGCATAGACAACTGGTTGTACGTTACCAACAAAACATTCCGCTACCGGTTTACTGAAAACCAATTGCTGCGCGATACGTTGCCCGAACCTGCCATGGGGCAGTGGGGACTTACACAAGACGAAACCGGCCGCTTGTTTTTCTCGCGTGCGGGCACCGAAGTTCCCGCGTTGGGTTTCCAGCAACACGTGGCCTATGGCGCATTGGAGTTGGAAGGCCGCTGGGAAGAGCACTTCATGGAACCCTGGCCGCTGGTAGGCACACCCGATGCGCAGGGAGGTCCACGCAGAATTCGCGACAAAGACAATACGTTGAATCGGTTCACGGGTGTGGCCGGCCAGGAAATCTACCTCGGCCAACAGGGCGCACCCGGCTATGGCGATTTATTTATTCCGGAGCCCGTTGGTCGGTTGGTGCGCAGGGCCAAAGTGCTGCACAACGAGGGGAAAATAGTATTACAGAATCCGTACGACAGTGCAGAGTTCCTGGCATCTACCGATCCACTCTTTCGCCCCGTGTTTGCGGCTACAGGTCCTGATGGTTGTCTCTATGTGGTAGACATGTACCGTGGCATCATACAAGAAGGCACCTGGGTGGGAGAGGGCAGTTACTTGCGTGGGGTGGTGAAGGAGCGAGGCTACGATCGGTTTACAAGCCGGGGGCGCATTTACAGAATTTATCACGAGTCGATGAAACCGCAACGGCAGCCAACGATGCTCAACGAAAGCAGTGAAGACTTGATCGCGCACTTATCGCACCGCAACGGCTGGTGGCGCCAGACAGCGCAGAAGTTGTTGATAATCCGTAACGATGCCTCCGTCATCCCACAGCTAAAGTCCATAGTGGAAGGCAATGAAAGCCTGTTCTCTGGCTGGTTGGGTGCTAAAGACTTTGGTATCGAGCGCCTGCATGCGCTTTGGACGTTGGAGGGATTGAATGCCATCGATCAACAACTGCTGAAGAAAGCCTATGCGGACAAAGATGCGCGGGTGCGTGTGGCCGCCATACGCATCAGCGATACCTTGGTGAAGCGTGGCGATGCGGAAGTATTGGAGGCACTGAGACAAATGGCTAGCGACACAGACGTAGAAGTGTTGCAACAACTGATCCTCACCTTGCGCTACCAGAATGCACAAACCCGTGACGTAGTACAGCAGATTTTGCAGCGCCATCCCGACAATGAGGTAATCAAAATTACCGCAGGAGAAAACCTGAATCCTTCGTTCAACGAAATTGTTGCCCTGAAGGAACAATACAAATTGCGCGGTGGCGATGCCGCCAACCAGATGGTAAACGGTTTCAAGATATTTAAGGAGTACTGTGCTACGTGCCACGGCCCCGATGCCAAAGGTATACCGCAACTGGCGCCCAGCCTGATTGGCTCACCAAGGGTAAAGGCAGAGGTAGATGTAATGGCACGCATACTTTTACATGGCCTCACCGGGCCGGTAGACGGAGTGGAGTACAACGGCCCCATGGCACCCATTGCCGAGCAGAACAACGAGTACCTGGCCGATGTGATCAGTTATGTCCGCGGCCATCTTAATGGTGTGGGTGGCACCATCTGGCGCGGGCGTGTGGGCGCTGTGCGCGAAAAATACAAAGACCGCGATCGTTACTGGACCGTACAAGAACTACAGGAAAGGACAATAGAGTAGAAATTATGTGAAAGGGAAGAGAAACCAACCTGCTACATATCAGGTACAAAAAATGCCGGTAGTATTATTCATTACAGCAGACCTTTTGATTCAGGTTATTTTCGTAAAGTTTAGAGTTCGAGAACGCAAGTGGTTAGTTTTTATAAATAGCAAGCCGTGAAAAGAATAGAAATCTTTGTATTGGCAGGCGTGATGTTGGCCATTAGCACTTTGGCACAACCCACCAAACCCCGCACCATTGTAACGACCGATGGTGAGTTGGATGATGTAGATTCTTTCATCCGATTATTATTGCATGCCAACGAGTTTAAAATAGAAGGCCTTGTCATCAGCAGTTCCATGTGGCACTACAAAGGGGATGGAAAGGGAACAAAGTTCACTTCAGAGATGGAGATGACTAAAAAACTGTATGGCGAACGCACCGAGTTGCGTTGGCCCGGCACGGATTGGATCTACCGCCTGTTGGATGCCTATGGAAAGGTGCATCCTAACCTAAAATTACACTCACCCGATTTCCCCACTGCAGAATACCTGCGTTCAGTTACCCGCATAGGTAATATTGATTTTGAAGGCGAGATGGAGAAAAACACCGAAGGCTCAGACTTCATCAAAGCGAAACTGTTGGACAACAATTCCGAACCACTTTATCTCCAAGCCTGGGGCGGCACCAACACCATAGCGCGTGCGTTGAAATCCATCGAAGATCAATACAAAAGCTCAGCCCAGTGGGATGCTATTTATAAAAAAGTCTCCGACAAGGCCATCATCTACACCATTCTCGATCAGGATGCCACGTATCGCAAATACATCTCTGTGAAATGGCCCGATGTGAAGATCTACTACAATGCCAGCCAGTTCTGGTGTTTTGCCTATTTTTGGAAGCGCGCGGTGCCCGAGCCATGGCATTATTATTTGCAAGGTAAATTCATGGGCCCGATCATCAACAATAATGGCCCTCTTTTGAAAATGTACTATAGTTATGGCGATGGCAACCCGCCTGCAGGGGAACTGGAAGACATCTACAGCGATCCCGAGAAAATAAAAAACAATATGTGGGGTAGCTTTACGCAATACGATTTTATTTCAGAAGGCGACTCGCCTGCATTCTTTCATTTGATAGATGTGGGGTTAGATAATCTAAATAACCCACACTTTGGTGGGTGGGGTGGAAGGCTCCTACAATCGCCTACCGTCCCCAGTCGTTGGGAAGATGGCGAACACGTGGCAGACTACAATCCATTTACACAGCAAATGGATAAAGCGTATCCACAAACCCGTTGGATAGATGTGTTGCAAAATGAATTTGCGGCACGGGCAGCGTGGTGTGTATTGCCTTTCAATGAGGCCAACCATCCTCCTGTGGTAACACTGAAAAATCGGAAGGTGTTGGATGTGAAGCCGGGCGAAAAAGTAACATTGCAGGCAGAGGTTTCTGATCCCGATGGAAATAAAGTCAATTACCAGTGGTGGCAATACCATGAAGTGGATACCTATCCAGGGAAAGTCAACCTAACTTCCGATCAAAGCAGCGCATTGACCTTTTCTGTGCCGGCCGATGCCAGGCCGGGTGAAGATATCCACATCGTGCTGTCGGCAACTGACGAGGGCACACCTGGTTTAACACGATACGGCCGCACAGTGCTTCGTGTAAAGTAGGCGGGGTGGTGCAGCGCATTGGTCGAAAGAAGGCACCTGCCAGGCGGGTGAACCACGCAGTTTGCCTGCAAAATTCCGGTAGCGAATTGTTCAACGCCCATTCATCCCAAACGTGTTCTCATTTTCTGGCATTTTTACTAACTTTCCTCAATCACCAATTATCATTCTCCCGATGGCTACTTACAAATTGCAGATCAACGGAAAAACACTGGAAGCAGATGTAGAGGCAGACACCCCTTTGTTGTGGGTGTTGCGCGACACACTGGGATTAACTGGCACCAAATACGGTTGTGGCATTGCACAATGTGGTGCATGCACGGTGCACCTGAATGGAAACGCGGTGCGGTCTTGCTCCATACCCGTTTCGGCCGTGGGCAACAATAAAATTACCACCATCGAAGGCTTGTCTGAGAAGGGCGATCACCCGGTGCAACAGGCGTGGCACGAAGTAGACGTAGCCCAGTGTGGCTACTGCCAGGCTGGCCAGATTATGAGTGCCGCGGCCCTGCTGGCGAAGACACCGAAACCCACCGAGGCCCAGATTGCCATGGCCATGAATGGCAACATTTGCCGATGTGGCACCTACCATCGCATCAAGGAAGCTGTAGTGTTAGCCTCTTCTAAAATCTGACAGATATGACCATTGCAAAAACCAACAGAAGAAATTTTTTGAAACTGGCGGCCACCGCCAGTGGTGGTCTGGTGCTCGGCTTTCATTGGAGTAGCAGTGAAGCCGCAACCATGCATGTGTTGCATGCGGATGCTTTGCCTGCAGGCGATGTCAATTTCAATAGCTACCTGTCCATTTCGCCCGATGATGTCATCACGATTTTCTCTCCGAACCCGGAGTTGGGGCAAAACATAAAGACTTCGTTCCCGATGGTAGTAGCCGAAGAGCTCGATGCCGACTGGAACAAAGTGAAAGTGTTGCAAGCCCCTTTAGATACCAAGCGATTTGAACGCCAATTAACAGGTGGCAGCGGAGCGGTGCCCCATTCGTGGGAACGTCTGCGTAAGGCTGGTGCTACGGCCCGCCATATGTTGATAGAAGCGGGAGCCAAACGTTGGAATGTAAGTGCTGCTTCCGCTACGGCCGAAAATGGTTTCGTCATACACAAAGAAAGCGGGCGCAAACTTACTTATGGTGAATTGGCCACCGAAGCGGCCAATGTGCCTGTGCCAACCGAAGTGAAGCTGAAGGATAGAAAAGACTTCAAAATCATAGGTCAAGCTATTCGCAACGTGGATGGCCTTGACATGTACACCGGTAAACCTCTTTACGGCCTCGACTTCTACCGCGAAGGCATGTTGCATGCCATGATTCAGCGGCCCGAAGCTTTCGGCACCAAAATAAAATCGGTGGATGCATCTGCCGCCAAGGCCATGCCGGGTATTACAGATGTGGTGGTGTTTAAGAACAACGTAGCCGTTGTGGGCAAATCCACCTGGCAGATTTTGAAAGCGCGGAAGTTGCTGAAGATTGAATATGAAAAAGCGGAAGCCATCGAAAGCACCGCAGATCACGACCGTCTGTTTAAAGAGCTGTTGAATTCTGGTGAGGCAACTGTGCGCAGAAAAGATGGCGATGTGGATGGCGCTTTCAAGTCCGCTGCCAAGACCATCGTGCGCGAATACCAGTGTCCATTCTTGTCGCACAGCCCCATGGAGCCCATGAACTTCTTTGCACACGTGCGCCAGGACGGAGTTGAACTGGTGGGGCCCTCGCAAACACCCGATGCCGCCCGCAACGCGGTGGCTACATTGTTGGGCGTGGCGCCCGACAAAATCACCTTGGAGTTAACGCGCCTGGGTGGTGGTTTTGGTCGCAGGCTCAAAACAGACTATGCACTGGAAGCTGCCGAACTTTCGAGCCTCATCAAAGCACCGGTAAAAGTAACCTGGACACGCGAAGACGACATGATGGGCGGAAGTTACCGCCCTGCCGTGCGTTACCGCTTCGAAGCGGCTTTAGATGCCAGCGGCAACATGATAGGCTATAAGTTGCGTGGCGTAGGTATTAACTCCGGTAATGCTACCAGAGAAGATAATTTCCCTTCGGGGGCGGTAGATAATTTATTGATCGACTCGGTTGAACATAAGTCGCCCATAACTACAGGGGCGTGGCGCGCACCGATCACTAACTTTCTGGCCTATGCCGAGCAGGCTTTCCTCGATGAAGTGGCCGAAGCGGCCAAGAAAGATCCCGTTCAATTCCGTTTGCAGTTGCTGGAACGTGCCAAAGCACAGCCCGTAGGTGCCATCCGCTACGACATAGATCGTATGATGTCTGTGATCAAGTTGGCGGCCGAGAAATCAGATTGGGGCAAGAAGAAAGGGGTGAGCCAGGGATTTGCAGTTTATTTCTCACACCGTTCATACGTAGCGCAGGTGGCCGATGTGGTTGTAAGCAAAGGTAAACCGGTCATTCAAAAGATTACGGCCGCCAGCGACTGTGGTATTGTCATCAATAAAAGTGGTGCAGAGCAGCAAGTGCGAGGTGGCATTGTAGACGGTATGGGCCATGCATTGTTTGGTAACCTCACCTTTAAAGAAGGTGCAGCAGAACAGCGCAATTATAACACCTACCGCATGATTCGCTTCAATGAGGTGCCCGAGATTGATGTGCACTTTGTGGATAACGGTATTGACCCGACCGGCTTGGGTGAACCAGCGTTGCCACCAACCGGGGGCGCCATCGCCAACGCCATTTACAAGGCCACGGGCAAAAGGCTTTACAACCAACCATTTACCAAGGAGGAACCCATGAAAGGCGTAAACCTTGGTGACCGGATGTAGTACCCAACCATCTTAAGGTTTAACAAAGAAGTCGTGGCAAAGAAGCCGCGACTTTTTTTATTTTGATGTCAACCAGTTCCTCTGCACGGAATACCATTTCTACTTGAATCTTGTTGTGTTGTTGCGGTAATCATTATCTTGATGCGTCAAACGTTTGATATGAAGTTTCAGCGGGGCTGGATTTATTTTTTGTTTTTGGCACAGGTAGCGCAGGCACAATTGCAGGGTCAGGCACGCGTAGATTCACTCCTCAACCGACTGAAGCAAACAAAGGTTGATTCTAGTAAAGTGACTTTATATGTGGACCTGTTCACCACTTATAATACATTCAACCGCCAGGAAGGACTGAAATACGAAGAACCTGCTATGCGCTTGGCTGAGAAGATGAACTCTCCGGCCGCTGTAGCCAGGATCAAGAATGCCGTTGGCAGGTTGTACTGGCGTGAAGGCCGCTTCGACAGCGCCATGAACTACCACAGCGCAGCACGCAGAATTTTCGATAGCCTTGGATATAAGTCTGAGGTCGCACGGTCTACCAGGTATTTGGGGCAAGACTATGGCGATGCCGGTAATTTTGCGGAAGCCCTGCGGCTGTTCACACTGTCGCTGCAACAATACGAGAGCCTGGATGATCACGTGAACCAGGCCTACATGCAAGACCTGTTGGCATGGGTGCATGGTAAAATGGGAAATTATGTAGATGCGGCCCGCCATAGTTTTCTTGCCATGGAGCAATTCGAAATCGCGGGCGACACCAGTAGCGTGGCATTGGCAGCCGCCACTGTAGCAGAAAACTATCTTTTACTGGGTAACAACGATGAAGCGCTGCGTTACTTCGAACGCAGTTATGCTACCTATGTACGTTATGGCGACCGAATTAATCAGGGATATGCACTTTGTCAACTAGGCAAGGTAACACTGAATCTGAATCGCAAGGAAGAGTCACTAAGCTATTATCAGCGAGCGCTCCAACTCGCTAATGATATCAGCGACTTTGTAGTGATGGGCACCGCCTATGAAGGATTGGCAAGGTGGCATGGGCAAAGCGATCTGGCACAGGCCTTGCGTTATCTTTTGTTGGCCGCGGAAGCTTTCAAAAAAATATCCAACCAAAATGAATTGGCTCGCATCTACATCAGCATCGGAGAAAAATATGTACAAGCCAAAGACTTTGGGCTGGCCAACCGCTACTATCAGGAGGCTTACGGAATGGCCAGGCGATTAGACAGCCGAGCTTTGCTGGCTGAATATTACCTGGGACAAACCCATCTGGATAGCGCTACTGGTAATTGGCAAAATGCCTTTCGAAGCTACCAGCGGCATGTTCAATTGCGCGATAGCCTTTTTAATCAGGACCATATTCGGCAGATGGTGCAATTGCAGTTGGGCTACGAATTCGACAAGCGAGAGGCTGCCACACGTGCCGAACAACGCGAGAGGCAGCTCAGGCAACAACGCCAAACAATGTTTGTAAGCGTTATCGCGGTGCTGGTTTTTGTCCTGGCATTGGTACTTTATTTGGCGCGTCAGCGGGTGGCCCGTATCAATCGCGAACTCGACTTAAAGTCCAAAAAGCTGGAAGAAGAAAATCGTGAAAAATCGAATATCCTTAATATTGTATCTCACGACCTCATTGCCCCCTTCAATAAAATCAAAGGTCTTACCGACCTGATGCAACGCTTCGATCTTTCTGAAGCGGAAAGAAAAGAATACATGTCTTACATCCGCGCCTCTGTGGAGCAAGGCACACACCTCATCCGCAACTTGCTCGATTCACAAAAAGCCCAGGAGCAGGCCGTACCTGTGCTGGAGAAAGTGGAAGTACATGCGTGGATTAAAGATTTCCAGGCGGCCATTGCAAGCACCCTTCATCAAAAGCAGCAGCAACTGTTGGTTACATGTACGCTTGTGCATACCAGCTACCTGTTGGATAAGCAGATGGTGACCCGCATACTCGATAACCTGGTAAGTAACGCCAGCAAATTTTCAGCAGCAGGAAAAAACATCTACCTCACCATTAGCGATGAACAGTCGCAGTTGTTTTTTTCCGTGCGCGATGAAGGACCGGGCATAGCGGCAGAAGAGCAGCCCAATATGTTTCGCAGGTTTCGTAAATTGTCCACTCGACCAACGGGGGGCGAGGGCTCTTCAGGACTGGGACTTTCGATTGTGAAGACGCTGGTGGATTGCATGAAAGGCCAGATCAAAGTGAGCAGTACGCCTGGTGTAGGAACGGAGATTCTGGTTTCGTTGCCTGCTGTAGTGGCGTAAGGCTGGTCTGTAAAATCGCATGGTACAAAAAAGCATCCCGGTATTAGCACGATGTTGACCCTTTGTACACCAGATTCGGTGGGTATCAAATGAAAGTGGCCCGGTACCGGGCCACTTTTCGAAACATCCAACCAAACAAATCAACCTCTATTCTATAAGTCCGGCTTTAAGAGTAGCCTCTATATATTACTTCAACTCAAAACGATCTGCATTCATCACTTTGGTCCACGCGGCCACAAAGTCGTTCACAAACTTTTCGCCTGCATCGCCTTCGGCATATACTTCTGCCAATGCGCGTAATTCCGAGTTAGAACCAAATACCAGGTCTACCCGCGTGGCGGTCCATTTCACTGCACCGGTCTTGCGGTCGCGGCCTTCAAACTTCTCTTTCGAGTCGTCTGTGGCAGTCCACACGGTGCTCATATCCAACAGGTTTACAAAGAAGTCGTTGGTAAGCACTTCTGTCTTCTTGGTAAACACGCCATGTTTAGAGCCATCGAAGTTGGCATTCAACGCACGCATGCCGCCCACCAGCACGGTCATTTCAGGAGCCGTGAGCGTAAGCAGTTGTGCCTTGTCGATCAACAACTCCTCTGCAGCGATGGAGTACTTTCCTTTCAGGTAGTTGCGGAAGCCATCGGCAATAGGCTCCAGCACTTCAAACGACTCAGCATCCGTTTGCGCCTGCGTTGCATCAGCACGCCCAGGGGTGAAGGGAACTTTCACAGTGTGGCCAGCATCTTTCGCTGCCTTCTCGATGGCAGCACAACCGCCCAAAACAATTAAGTCGGCCAGCGATACTTGCTTGCCACCGGTCTGGGCTTTGTTGAACTCCTGTTGTATGGCTTCCAACGCCTTCAGCACTTTGGCCAGTTGCGCAGGGTTGTTCACCGCCCAATCTTTCTGCGGAGCCAGGCGCACACGTGCACCGTTGGCACCACCCCGTTTGTCGGAGCCACGGAAGGTAGAGGCAGAGGCCCACGCAGTAGAAACCAGTTGCGATACCGTTAATCCGCTTGCCAGTATTTTGCTCTTCAGTGCAGCGATGTCTTGCTCATCGATCAGTTTGTGTGTTACCGCAGGAATAGGATCTTGCCAGATCAACTCTTCCTTCGGTACTTCCGGACCAAGGTAGCGGGCACGCGGCCCCATGTCGCGGTGGGTGAGTTTGAACCACGCACGCGCGAAGGCATCGGCAAATTCGTCAGGGTTTTCGTAGAAACGTCTCGATATCTTTTCGTAGGCAGGGTCGAAACGCAACGCCAGGTCTGTGGTGAGCATGCGGGGCTCGTGGCGCTTGGTCTTATCGTGTGCATCGGGCACGCTGTTGGCACCGGCACCGTTCTTGGGGCGCCACTGGTGTGCACCAGCCGGGCTCTTGGTCAATTCCCACTCGAAGCTGAACAGGTTTGTGAAGAAGTTGTTGCTCCATTTGGTGGGTGTGCTGGTCCAGGTTACTTCCAATCCACTGGTAATGGTGTCGCCTCCTTTGCCGGATGCGTATTTGCTGTGCCAACCCAGGCCTTGCTCTTCCATAGTAGCGGCTTCGGGTTCGGGGCCCACGTGCGAGGCAGGCGCAGCACCGTGTGTCTTCCCAAAGGTGTGGCCACCGGCAATCAGCGCTACGGTTTCTTCATCGTTCATGGCCATGCGCTTAAATGTTTCGCGAATGTCGCGCGCAGCAGCCACGGGGTCGGGGTTGCCGTTAGGGCCTTCGGGATTCACGTAAATCAAACCCATCTGCACGGCTGCCAAAGGGTTCTCCAGGTCGCGTTCGCCCGTGTAGCGCTTGTCGCCCAGCCACTCTTTTTCCGAACCCCAGTACACATCTTGTTCAGGTTCCCACACATCGGCACGGCCTCCGGCAAAGCCAAAGGTCTTAAAGCCCATCGATTCCAAAGCCACGTTTCCTGCCAATATCATCAGGTCGGCCCACGATATCTTCTTACCATATTTCTGTTTAATAGGCCACAGCAATCTGCGGGCCTTATCCAGGTTGGTGTTGTCGGGCCAACTGTTGAGGGGGGCAAAACGTTGCTGGCCGGCACCTGCACCACCGCGACCGTCCCCGGTGCGGTACGTACCCGCACTGTGCCATGCCATGCGGATGAACAGCGGACCATAGTGACCGAAATCTGCCGGCCACCAGTCTTGCGAGTCGGTCATCAACGCAGTAAGGTCTTTCTTCAACGCTGCCAGATCCAGCTTTTTGAATTCTGCTGCATAGTCGAACTGTTCACCCATCGGGTCGGAGAGGTTCGAGTGCTGGCGCAGGATGTTCAACTTCAACTGATTGGGCCACCAATCTTGATTTTGGGTGCCACCGCCCGCGGGCTTGGCGGCATGAAACGGGCATTTTGCTTCCCCGTTTCCATTGTGTTTGTGATCTGCCATAGGTGTATAGTTTAATCTTTGTTTTTATTTGAAGAAACCGGATTCAGTTTCCGTGACTGGCCTTATCCGCTACGATGCTAACACAAAGTCCGCTGCAGCGCTATGACCAAAATCATCAGAAACAACAAGATTACAGTAGGCCGGGTAATAAATCAAATTGATTATTTTTATGATCATATAGTTTATGTCTATGACTTTAACCCAATTGGAGTACATCGTGGCCCTGGATACTTATCGTCACTTTGTGCTCGCCTCCGACAAGTGTTTCGTTACGCAGCCTACGCTCAGCATGCAGATACAAAAGCTGGAAGAAGAGCTGGGAGTGAAGCTGTTCGACCGCACCAAGCAGCCCGTAATGCCCACCGATGTTGGGGCCAGCATCATTGCGCAGGCCAGGGTGGTATTGCGCGAGGCACAGATGATCAAACAAATCATTACCGACCAGAAAGACACCTTAACGGGAGAGTTGCGCATCGGCATCATACCCACGCTGGCACCTTACCTGTTGCCACCGCTGTACAAACACATGCGCGAGCGATATCCGCAGCTTAACCTGGTGATCAAAGAAACCATTACCGAAGAAGTGGTGAATGAACTGAAGCACAACCGCCTCGACTGCGGCATCGTGGTAACGCCCTTGAAGGATGCGTCCATCAAAGAAGATGTGTTGTTTTATGAAGAGCTGTTTGTGTATGTGTCGAAGAAGAATGCACTGGTGGATAAGAAGTATGTGCTGGCCAACGAAATCGACCCCAATAAACTCTGGCTGCTGGAAGAAGGGCATTGCTTCCGGTCGCAAATTCTAAACCTGTGCGAACTGCGCAAGAACAGCGACTTCCACTTTCAATACGAAACGGGCAGCATCGAAACGCTGAAGCGGATGGTGGATAGGAGCGATGGCATGACCATTTTGCCCGAGCTGGCCGTAATGGAGTTTGGCAAGCCGCAGATGAAGTTGGTGAAGCGATTGAAAGAGCCCAGCCCTGCGCGCGAGGTGAGCTTGGTTACCCACCGCGACCACATTAAAACGAGACTGATCAAAACCCTGAAAGAAGAAATTCTGGACATTGTGCCCAGGCAGATGCAGAAGTTGAATAACAAGAAGGTGGTGGAGATTACGTATTAGTTATAATATAAGCGCTCATTGTAAAGTAGCACGAGTAGCGTTTTGATCGTCTTTGCGAGGAGTGAAATCGCGAAGCGGTTGAGTGACGAAGCAACCTGCATGGGCAAAGGGCAATCATTTTTTTGTCAAATTGACGCGTCAGCCCGCTGTTGATTGCGAGCACAGCGAAGCAACCTACCAGTCAGCATCCACACAAGGATACTTCTGTCGGACCTTCCTCTTAATGGTCAACCTATTTATTAGATGACGCTGCTGCGAAACCGTTTTGAGCACCCGGTAAAAAGAATGATGCACCCTCCTTACAAAAGAAGACAGCCGCTAAAAGTAAACTTGGAATGTTTGAGCAAAAATTTTAAATTGATAGACGTTTTCTTGCAACCAATAAGAAATAGCTTGTAATCGCTGACTATCTTTTTTCAGAAGCTGAGCAATAGTAGATTACCCATAAGCGAATGAATGGAATCGCGCGGAGTATTTTTACAGTGTATCAGCAAAAGAGTTCAACCAATTACCACAATTAACCACCTGACACATGCTTACTTTAGATCTGCAACGCCTGATGGACCTGAGAGAAATACAAAACCCGCGTGGGTTTCTGGTGAAAGCCGGTTTTACCTATCATGCAGCAGGCAGGTTGCTCAAAAGTGAGTTGGCGGGTCTGCGTTACATCGAAAAACTTTGTGTGGCCCTGAACTGCACCCCCGATGATTTGTTTGGCTGGGTGCCCGACAAAGGTATGCGCAATGCCAAAGGTCATGCCCTGCAAAAATTAGCAGGCCGCAAACACAAGGGCAGTATTGTTCCCAAGCTGAAAAACCTACCGGAAGACAAGTTGGAACAACTGCATCAATTCATAGATAAACTGGCGGAAGAGGGCGCCTGACACCGCATGTGGTCGGCAAGGCTAGCAGTGTGTAAACCCACGGCTTCACTAATTTGCCTGCCAGGTTCAGATGGCTTCTTCTAACGCCAAGACCCTGCGGGCTTTGTCTTTTAATAATTCCAGGTCGAGCACCGGCAGGTTGGTTTCTTTGGCCAGTTCATCCCACTTCCTCATCAACAAGCTGGTTTCAAACAAAGGGTCTTGTTCAAAGGCGAGGGCCTCTTCCTCCGTCATCGGCCCACCTTGCCAGGTTAAAGTTTGCTTGCTAGCCTCGCTCAGTTGCTGGTAGTAGTTGGGAAAGCGGCAAGTGAGGTAACGCTTGGCTTGCACGTGGTTCTCCACCAATTGCGCCATCCGCTCCGGGAAGCCCAACGCACGCAGGTAGTCGGCACCGATTTGTTCGTGGCGCTTCACGCCAAAGCCGCCCATCTGGTTTTGCTCATCCGCTTGCACACAGATATGGCCAATGTCGTGAAAGAAAGCTGCCAGCACCACTTCGTCATCATAGCCTTCGTTGATGGCCAGCTGTGCCGACTGGCTCATGTGTTCCAATTGCGAAACCGGTTCACCAATGTAATCCGCATTTCCAAATTGGTGGTATAAAGAAAATACTTGATTGACGCGCTGTTCGATGCTGTGCAATTGATCCATGGCATCAAAGATACCGAGGTGTGTTACTGCCCGGGTGCAACCGTGTTTTAAATTTCCGTTACCGATGTACCTCAAGAATTAAGAATTGCTTTACACAGCGGCTACCGGTTTGTGGGGCAGTGTAATCTAATTTGCTGAGAAAAAAGAATGAACGTTGAACTAATCGTATTCGATCTGGCCGGCACCACCGTGCATGATGATCGCGATGTACACAAAGCCCTGCAACGCGCGATGGCCGATGAAGGTGTAGAGATTACTTTAGATGAAGCCAATGAGGTGATGGGAATTCCGAAGCCCATTGCCATTGAAAAATTGCTACTCGCCAGGTACCTGGGCAAGCGCACCATTGATGAAGACTGGATTGATGAAATCCACCAGCGCTTCAAAACGTATATGATCGATCATTACACCAACGATCCCCATGTGCGCGAGAAAGAAGGTGTGAGCGCTTTGTTTACAGCGTTGCGAGAGCGTGGCATACAGGTGGGGGTGGACACCGGTTTCGACCGTGCCATTACGAAACCGTTGTTGCGAAGACTTGGGTGGGAGCAACGCGATCTCATCGACATCAGTATTACCAGCGATGAGGTGCCGCGCGGGCGCCCATTTCCCGATATGATCTTCAAAGCCATGGCGTTAACGGGTGTTAACAATCCCTTGTATGTGGCCAAGGTGGGTGATACCCTGAGTGACCTGGAAGAAGGTTATGCCGCAGGTTGCGGTTGGGTAATTGGTGTAACCGATGGTGCCTTTAGCCGGGAGGCGTTATTAAAAGGACCGCACACGCATCTGGTGGAAGATGTGCGCCAGGTCGCTGCGCTGTTTGACTAATACGAAACAGAAGTTTACATAGCATTAGTATTGCGTGTATGTTACGTGTGCGTTAACTTCATGTTAACAACAAACGTAACATGGGGCGCTGGATCATTGGCATGATGATGTGTTGGGTAGGTGCGCAGGCACAAACACAAGACGTTCGTTGGCACCGGGGAGTAGTGGTTAAAAACGATGGTGCCGTGAAGGTAGGGGAGGTGTCGTGGCAGGCACACGATGTACTGCTCTTTCGGGGTGAAGGAAATCACGTGCAAGTATTGACTCCCCTGCATGTGCAGTCGTTTCGATACTACGATGCGCCTGAGAATATCAACCGCCATTTTGTTACCTATGTTGAAAGCGAGGGCCCGGTAAAACGCCATATGTTTTTCGAGACTGTTGTACACGGCCCCATCGGTGTTTGGCGGCAATACATGGGGCAACCCACCGAACTAACGGAAACAGCACCTGGCTATTACCGATATTATCTCTATTTCAATCAACAGTTGCTGCCGTTTCAGCGCTTCTACAAAGACGTGTTTCCAATGGTGAAAGCATTGGGCCGGGGGCCGAGAGAGGCGGTGAATCCGCACCGCAAAGCAGATGCGTTGTTATGGATTCAGTGGTATAATCAAAATTATGCCAGTGCATTGGCTGCAGGCTTGGTAGATAGATCGGCTACGGCCTTTAGTTTGCGGTCGAAGTAAACCATAGAGACTCCGATCAACACAATACCCGCTACACTTACCCCCAGTGTCGCCTCCTGGTAGAACAAAAGCCATGATAAATCGCGGTAAGCAAATTCTTTATAGAAGAGAACGCCCACGCTCCCCAGGTAGCCCACTGAGTCGGCCAGGTACATCACAAAGCCCACCGTTCCTACATACTTAAATGCCGCCATCAACCGCTCGAAGAAAATGCAATTGAATGGCACGTATCCTAAATAGAGGCCCAGTCCGGTAACTACCATCCACGCATAGGGTGAAAGTAGCTGGTGTTGAAAAAGTACCGTGCCGATGCCCATGAGTGCAAAGCCGATTAGAATGATTACATGATTTATAAACAGAGCTTTCGCGTTGTTGCGTACCAGTATCAAGCTTCCCATCACCACCAACACTACCAGTGCGATGGGTATCTCTGTGGTGGTAAACACCGCTTGGGCATCGACTTTGCCCAGCGCCAACCACAACTCGGCAGCAAAGTTGTCGCGGAAGTCGCGCAACATGGTTAACAAAAGATAGGCCGCGATCAGCACCACCAAGCCCATGGCAAACGCGGCCATGAATTGAAAGCGTTCGCGGGCTTGCATGGGCTGCCGTTTGGTGCGCAGTTGCTCGTCTTTGGCTGTAGGCGGTGGCACCTGGTCGAGCAGCCAAAGCGCCACGAGTAAGGGTATGAGGAAAAGTATGCTGGCAGTAAAGGGCATCCATGTTTCGCTTACGCCCCATGCCATCAGCCATGCGCCTACAGTTTTCGCAAAGCCGGCAGAGAAAATAAAGCTGATCGAAAGACCGGCCCCGAGCAGATCGGTGGTTTGTCTGCCTTCCAGGTAAGAAAATATCAGTCCCCAGATCATACCCAACGGTAATCCATTTAGAAATACACACAGCAAGTTGTAGGGGGCGGGCACCAGTGCAAACAAACCCCAGGCACTGCCGGCTACTATCACCAGCCAGAAAATACTTTTCGCTCGGCCGCTGGCTTTCATCTCGCTTACTACCTTAATGCCAATAAACTTCGACAACGCATATCCTGCCACCTGCGCTGTTACCAACCACACTTTGTAGCTGATGCCCAGGAAAACATACGTATCGAAAGTGGCGACAGAGAATGTTTTGCGAAAGCCATATACGCAGGTGTAGAGTAGAAATGCGGCCGAAGCGGTGAAGAGCGTAAACTGCCAGGTGGGCGCACGTTCGAGCCGGGTGGTTAAAGTAAACTTCTTCATAATGACATTTGCGAAAAGTAGCCACCGCCCGTGGGCTGACTGTAAATACACCGTCATGGTTACGTTAACAATGGCAGCGCAGGTGTTGGAAATGAAACAGGTAAACTAATTCAGGCGTAACGATTTGATAACAGCGGTTGTGTTACTTTCGGGTACTAACCCCTACTGCTATGATGGTCGTACAAATTCCCGAGGAACCCTTTGATGCGGCAGCATACCTTTCCTTCCAGCCCATCAGTTTTTTGTTTCGCTTCCGCGGAAAGAGCAGAGCGCATAAAGTGAGGTTGCGTTTGCATCACGAGAAAGCAGTGTACGAGGCACAGCCCGTAGAACTGGAAGACAGCAATCAGGTGTGGATGGTAACCCTGCCGCCACCTTTTGATACAAAAGCAGAATTGATTGCCGAAGAGCAGTGTGTGCCGATTGAATTCAGGTTTCGTGCGTACGCAGCTTCTTACTTCGAGGTACCGTCTTTAGACAGCGTGCGTAGCTTAGGGAGAAAACTTTTTTGCGACCCAGATATCCATGGGTACGATGTGTATGTTATTTAAAAACCGTCTGGTATCTATTAGTTGGTTGAGTTTTACTGTGTTAGTAGGTTTAACGAGTTCATGTTGCTCTACCATAGAATGCGACCCACCCGATGTTTGGGTATCCATACAGGTGAAGGACATTCGGGGCCGTGCACTCGACAGTTCTACTGTTTCGAGCTTTAAGCTCGAAGAATACTACGAGAGTACTAATGAGTTTAGGGACGCACATTGGAATTTTGGAACCTGCGATAGTTTGCTGTTAGTGAATGCGCAAATGACCAGGCATATCGATGGATTCAGGATAAAGTGGAATAGAAAAAGTAGGTTGTACAAAACTTCCATAATTCAGACCCGTGGTGGGTGTTGTGAAGCTTTCGAGATAAGTGAAATCAAAATCAACGGACGAGAACTCGTTGTGATGGAAAACCATTGCAATGCTTACGAAATAACCATTTGATAATGGATGCGAAAGAATTTTCGGCAGATATTGCCATTGTGGGTGCAGGTATCGTTGGCTTGGCCCATGCCTACATGGCTGCCCGCAAGGGACTGAAGGTGGTAGTGTTCGAGCGCGACCAGGTAGCAACGGGAGCATCCATCCGCAACTTTGGTTTGTTATGGCCCATCGGTCAGGCACCGGGAGTGGGATTAGATCGCGCCTTGCGTAGCCGACAACACTGGAATGAAGTGTCCACACAAGCCAAGGTTTGGTTGAATCCCAACGGCTCTCTACACTTGGCTTACCATGAAGATGAATGGCGTGTGCTGCAGGAGTTTGTAGATATGTATCGAAACGAACCTTACCAGTTGGAATTGTTACCGCCCGCGCGGGTAATGGCCTTGTCGCCTGGGGTACTGTCGAAAGGACTACTGGGTGGTTTGTACAGCACTACGGAAGCAACCGTTTATTCTCGCGAGGCCATCAGGCAAATTCCCGAATGGTTGCAATCATCGTACGGAGTGCAGTTTCGTTTCGGGCAGCCTGTAACCTCTATTGAAACGCCCTGGGTAAAGACGCCACGCGAGCGGTGGCGCGTAGGCAAGGTGCTGGTGTGCAGCGGCAATGATTTTGAAACCCTCTACCCTGAAGCCTACGAAAAGCTGGGGCTTACCCGTTGTAAGCTGCACATGATGAAAGCGGCTGCGGTCAAACCTATTCCGGTGGGGCCTTCACTGTGTGCAGGTCTTACCCTGCGCCATTACGAAGCTTTCCAAAAGTGTGAATCGCTGGCGCACGTAGCTGCCCGTTACGATGCTGAAAGTCCTGCCTACCACGAAAATGGTATCCACGTGCTGGTATCGCAAAACAGCGCGGGCGAATTCATCATTGGCGACTCGCACCATTATGGTTTATCGCACGAGCCGTTTGACAGCGAGCACATCAATGAGTTGATCTGGCAATACTTGTCTGGATTTTTTTCCACCGGGGCGCTGTCCATCACCGAAAGGTGGCACGGTATCTACCCGAAATACAAAACCGGGCTAAATGTATTGATCACACCCGAGAAAGACGTAACAATAGTTAATGGACTGGGTGGCGCAGGCATGACCCTTTCATTCGGCCTGGCCGAAGAAGTGATCAATAGCCTTTGATCATTTCATGGTAAGCCTAACTCTTTGAGTTCCGCGATCGAAATGCTTCATTTTAAGTGCTTGCTTCTGCTACGCTTGGCAAGCAGCTTTAGGCTCCGCTCGGCAAGCGGGTATTCGACTCAAAGCCAAATATCTTATTCATTACTATCCATTTCTCACCTGGCTTTGCTGCGGGCAATGCTTGTTGATATTTCCACATCAGGGTTTCCCATTCCTGCACTTTTAAATCGTTGCTGTCTGCTTTGGCCTTATTTTCAAAGGTGAAATGATCAACTGTTTCCATGATCATAAAAAGTCTGTTGCCAACGCGGTAAATTTCCATTTGGAGGATACCTGCCTTTCGGATCGAGGAAATGATTTCAGGCCATACACTTCTATGATGTTCTTCGTACGCAGCAATGAGTTGCGGGTCGTCTTTTAAGTCCAGCGCCAGGCAATACCGCTTCATGCGCTTTTCTTAATCTGGTATCCGGACAAGCCATAATAAATCACCAACAGAAAACAGATCAAAGGCAGCGCGAATGAGGCTTGTATACCAACATGGTCTGCCACCAGCCCCATAACTGGCGGTATAATGGCACCACCTACAATGGCCATAATGATGAAAGACGATGCAAGTTTGGTTTGCTCGCCTAAATCTTTTACACCGAGCGCAAATATGGTAGGAAACATGATGGACATAAAGAAGTTAATAGATAAGATGGAGTAAACAGCCACTTTGCCTTCGGCAAAAATGCCCGCAGCACACAACAGCACTGCGGCTGCTCCATAATAAGCCAATAACTTATGGTCTTTGATGAAAGTTAGCAGCCACGTGCCGAGAAAGCGACCCACTACAAAAAGAAACGTGCCGATGGCCATATATTCTTTAGACGCCACCTCGCGCGATGTTCCGGGAATGAGGTCTACAATGTAATTGATCGTAATACCCCAAATGCCCACCTGGGCGCCAACATAAAATAGTTGAGCAATGACAGCCCAACGCAGATGTTTGTGCCTCAGCACCGACCAATCGAAAACCCACTTACCTTCTTTCGATGGTTCCGGCATCTTAACCAGATAGATAAACATTGCCACCAATAAAACGGCACCCGCAATGAAGGCGTAGGGCAGAATGACCGCATCGGCTGCCTGCTGGCGAAGCGCTTCCGTATCCATAGTGCCTTCATTTCCAGCGAAAATAAATTGCCCTGCAATCCATGGACCAACCACCAAAGCCACTCCGTTGAACGATTGTGAGAAGTTAAGGCGCTGAACGGAAGTAGCAGGATTTCCAAGAATGGATACGTAGGGGTTAGCGGCCGTTTCCAAAAAGGCAAGTCCGCTGGCGATGATATAAAGTGCCACCAGGAAAAATCCGAAGGTGAGCATTTTGGCTGCGGGTATAAAAAGCAAAGCTCCGACAGCATATAGTAGCAATCCCAATAAAATGCCACTCTTGTACGAACGCTTTTCCATGAACAAACCCGCGGGAATGGCGATGGTAAAGTAGCCGAAATAGAACGCGGTTTCTACCAGCAGCGCCTGCGCCCGACTGATTTCAAATACAGGTTGAAAGTGAGCGATGAGCGCGGAATTGAGAATATTGGCCAGACCCCACAAAAAGAACAAGCTGGTAACCAGTACAAAGGCTAAGCGGTATGACTTTGTTGGTTCGGAAGGTTTAGGTGCGGTGGAGGCGGAGTAGGGTAGGGCCATAAGATTATATTGCGCGGTCGAGGTGAACATAGCCGCCATCTACATGCACCAACTGGCCGGTAGTATGGCTCGATTTTTCTGATAACAAAAATGCCACGGCATTGGCTATTTCTTCAGTAGTGGTCATTCTTTTCTCCAGTGGTATCTTCGCTGTTATCGAGGCGAGTTTCTCTTCCGCATTAGGAAAGGTTTGAATCCACTTTGCATATAGGGGTGTATGACTTTCGGCTACTATTACTGCGTTCACCCGTATGCCATACTTCAATAATTCCACGGCCCACTCGCGGGTTAGTGCATTGCGCCCTCCGTTGGCAGCCGCATAAGCGGAAGTATTTCCTTGCCCGGTTTCAGCTGTTTTGGAACCAATGTTTACAATGGCGCCTTTAGATTTTTTAAGCGCGGGCAGACTGTAATGGGCCAGCAAGTAATAATGAACCAGGTTGCGATGGAGTGACTGCATGAAACCTTCATAACTGCCATGCTCTAACCCAATGCCATCATTCACACCGGCATTGTTTACCAGGCCATCTATGCGATCGAATTTTTGTATCGTCTCGCGCACCACTCTTTCGCATTGCGCAGGCTCAGTGAGTTCTGCCGTAACCGTAAAGCAATCTTTGCCAGCCTCTTTTAATTGCTTCGCCAGGGCTTCGTTGTCTGACTGGCTTCTGCCTACAATTACCGGTAAAGCCCCCTCGTTGGCCAGTACGCGCACAATGCCCTCTCCAATTCCTTTGGCACCACCGGTAACAATAATCACCTTACTTGCTAGATGAAGGTCCATGTACTAAAGATTGTAAAAGCGAATTGCATTTTCACCCATGATAGCTTTTTTTTCTTCTTCAGATAGTGGAGTAATGAAATTCTTGATGAGGTCTACCACTTGTTGGTAAGAGGCAGCTAACAGGCAAACGGGCCAATCGCTGCCAAACATGAGGCGAGTGGCGCCAAAACAATCTAATGCCACTTCCAGGTAAGGCTTGAAGTCTGTTTGCTTCCAGTTGTTCCAGTCGGCTTCTGTTACGAGGCCTGAAAGTTTGCAATATACCTGCGGATGGACAGCCAATTCCTTCATGTGTTTTTTCCAATCGGTAATTTCTCCGCGTGGGATGTAGGGCTTTGCCAGGTGATCGATTACGATAGGCTGATCGCCTGTATGCCTGACAAAACGAATGGCCTCCTCCAACTGGTGCGGATAGATGAGCAGGTCATAAGTAAATTTATATGGCGATAGCATTTTAACGCCCCGTTGAAACGCAGGGTTATCCAGAAAACCGTTCGGCTCTGCTTGCACAATATGCCGGAAGCCTTTTAGATGCAGATGAGTACTTAACAAATCTAATTGCTTTGGCAAATCGGCCGACAGTAAATCCACCCAGCCGACTACCCCGCGGATGAACGGGGTGGCTGCTGCAAGTTGAAGAAGGAAATGAGTCTCAGCAAGCGAGGAGTCGGCTTGTACTGCTACACAGCCATCTATGCCATTCGATTCGAGAAGCGGCTCCAGGTCCGCGGGCAGAAAATCTCTGCGTATAACTTGCATATCAGGCTTTATCCAGGCATCGCGCTGAGGATTAAACTTCCAGAAGTGTTGATGGGCATCAATGTTCATGAGGCAGCCACAGCCACTTGTCTTTGTTCACCTAATCCTTCTATACCCAACTCCACCACATCGCCTGGCTTTAAGTACACAGGCGGATGGAAGCCCATGCCCACCCCTGCAGGAGTACCCGTAGAAATAATGTCACCGGGAAGCAAGGTCATGAACTGGCTGATGTAACTTACCAGGTAGGGCACTTCGAAGATCATGTCATCGGTGTTGTTATTCTGCATCATCTGTCCATTCACTTTCAGCCACATCTTCAGGTTGTTGAAGTCGGCTACTTCATCGCGGGTAACCAGGTAAGGTCCCATGGGCGCAAACGTGTCGCAGCTTTTTCCTTTCACCCACTGGCCACCACGTTCTAGCTGAAAAGCCCGCTCGCTGTAATCGTTGTGCAGACAGAAGCCCGCTACATAATCCAGGGCGTTGTGTTCTTCCACGTAAGTGGCCTTTTTACCAATCACAAAAGCCAACTCCACTTCCCAGTCTGTTTTTTCGCTTTGCCGCGGAATCACCACGGGATCGTTGGGGCCACTTAGTGCCGAGGTAGATTTAAAAAAAATAATGGGTTCCTTGGGCAGCGGCATTTTCGACTCGAGCGCATGCTTGGTGTAGTTGAGTCCCACACAAATTATTTTGGAGGGTCGTTGCAAACAGGGGCCGATGCGAACCCCATTTGGAATGGCCGGGAGTTTCGTGCCGTTGGTCTTCAGCCAATCAGCCAAACGTTTCAATCCGTCATTAGCTAAAAATGTTTCTCCGTAGTCTTCACCAAATGAAGACGCATCCAACATTGTACCGTTCAAAAGCACGCCCGGCTTTTCCTTACCGGCATCACCAAATCGAAATAGCTTCATAATTGATTGAAAAAATTGAATACTTAGGTGTTCAATTTAATAAAACCACCATCTATCGGGTAATCCGTTCCTGTAATAAATGAGGCCTCATCTGAACATAGGTAGAGCGCCAGGTACGCAATTTCTTCCGGCCGCGCCATGCGGCCAATAGGTTGAGTCTTCGAAAGCTTATCGAACATCTCTGCTTCCTTACCGGGATAATGGGCTTTCAAGAAACCATCTACAAAGGGGGTATGCACCCTTCCGGGGGAAAGGCAATTGCATCGAATACCTTCTTTGATGTAGTCTTTTGCTACCGATAAGGTCATGGAAGCAACGGCACCCTTTGTCATAGAATAGGCAAACCGCTCTGAAATGCCCACAGAAGATGCCACTGAAGCAATGTTGAGTATAACGCCACGTTTTTGCGAGAGCATGATGTTTGCCGCTGCCTGCATACAATTGTAAACGCCCTTTACATTCACCTGAAACAACCGGTCGAAGTCTGTTTCGCTGGTGGTGGTGAGCTTTCCGATGTGCGCCACCCCGGCACTGTTCACCAGTATGTCCACTTTGCCAAACCGCTCTTTTATCTGCGCAATTACCTGGGCAACTTCCGCTTGGCTGGCCACGTTGCAGGCAAATAGTTCTGCCTTGCCATTTTGTGCCCGAATGGTTTGTTGCGTGTCTTTGGCTGCCTGTTCATTGATTTCCAGAAGGCACACCAAAGCGCCTTGTTGGGCAAATAGTTCTGCAATGGCCCGGCCAATACCGCTGCCGCCACCGGTTATCAGCGCAACTTTGTTTTCCAGGCTGAAGAGTTTCGTTTCCATAACGGAAGCGAAGATGATAATTGCTTCACTCTTCTGCCAGTTGCTGCAGGTATTTCTTGAAGCGTTTGGTGTTAAAGTTGGTGGCTCCCACTTCGGTGGTAACTACCTGGCCTTGTTTGTTGATGATGAGCGTAGTGGGTATAGAGGGCACGTTGAGCGCCTCCGGCAAATAACCTACCGGAGTGTAGGCGGGAAATGAATACGAAGACTTTTTGATGTAATCCAGTACTTTTTGTTTGTGTTCGCTGCGGTCGAGCGAAAGCATAACAAATTCGATCTGGCTTCTGTCAATGCTGTTGTAAAGTTCTTGAATGCCTGGCATTTCTGCACGGCACGGCCCACACCACGTAGCCCACAGGTTCAAAAAAACCACTTTCCCTTTGAATTGCTGAAAATCTACTGCCTGACCTTGCAGCGTCCGTATCGAAAAGTTAAAATCGAAAGGTTCGGGTTTGGCCCTGTGGCTATCGCTGGCATTACGAACTCCGGTTTTGAGCAGGGCCGATTGCGCCACATAAGAAATGCCCCCCAAAAGCCCGGTCCACTTGAGTACAAGCAATAATGCGATCGTTACGGCTACGGGCTTTACCCACTCAAACACCTTTTCCATCATGCGCCATGGCCCGGTTATTGGTTACTTGTTTAGCAAATGTCTATAAATTGATAACTTCGAACAAGAATCGACCATGAAGCGTTCCGTTTTAGCCATTCTGATTGCCATTTGCGCATTGCCCGTTGCCGCCCAAAAGGTTAAATACAAGGATTTATATATCCTGCTCAATGCCCGGCAATTCGACCAGGCAGAGCCCTTTTTGCGCAAATACCTGGCAGACGAAAAAGAAAATCCTAACGCCCATCTCTTCATGGCGCAGATGCTGCAGGAAAAAAGCGTGAAAGCCGATGTATTGAAAGAAGCCGATCGCGCCAAGTCGCTGGCCGATTCCGCTATACTGTATTACGACCTGGCCATGAAAGGAATAACCGAGCGGGAGCTGAAAAAGAATGGCGAATACTATGAAGCCTACAGCCGCAGAGATCTGCGCACCGGTGAGTTTGGTATAAAAATGTCCGACATCCATCTGGACATAGAGAAGCGTGTGCAAATGCTGAAAGAACGAAACACGCGTGTAACGCTCCTCAATACCCAATTTCAACAAGTACAGAACTTGTACACGGCTACAGTCAATCGTTTTTTGACGATTCAAAAAAGTGAGCCAGGCTGGAAAGAATTCTTGCTCCGCTCAAACGAGCAGACCTTGGCTAAGCTTACTGGCCTTCAAACGGCCGCAGATTCTTGTACGCAAGCATTTCAATCGTACAAGAGCACGTTGGCTCAGCTTGGTAAAACCGGTTACAACCAAAACCTCGCTCCACGTGCTATTACAGATTTTCTATCAAGTGTAAATGGAAGCGTAGACTTTTATGGCGATCAGGTAAGTGTGTTCGATTTTTCCGCATGGGCCAAAGAGGCCATGGCCACCATCGAAAAGGAAGTAATCCCTTTGCGCAAAGAACTTATCGAACGCGATATTGAAATTAACAAGCTGGCTGAGAAGGTAAAGAAAGACTCTGTTTCTGTGCGCACCGCTTTGCCTGCCATAGAGGCTCAGTTACGGGAAAATCCGGTAAAGAAGTTCGATCCAGCGCCCATGCCGTTAGAAGTTTTCAAAATGAAAATATCGGAACTAAAATATGGCTCGCTTCGCGTAGAGAACAAAGCAGCCCGCGATTCAGCAGATCTGGGCTTGAAAGCCAACGCGTTAGAAGCAGAGTTGAAGGCGGTAACTGCCGTTGATAGTATTGCCTCTTTGCTGATGGCGAGGCCAATTGATGACGAGTCGAAAAATTATGCTCATTTCGTTACCAACGCCTACGGCACAACGCAAGTGTTGAAGAGCCTGATACAAGCCACCCAAGATTATGCCGCCAACGAAAGAAGGAGACGTGCACAAGAACTGCAGAAAGTAAAGGGAGCCATGAATTGGCTGTTGGTTGAAAAGGATTCCGTGCCGTTGGTTACGAATAATCTCACTGCTTACAAGCCACTCTTAATCAAAGACGAACGTTATACATTGGGCTTGAAGTTTGGTGCCGACTCTACGGCCATGGGCTATTTTTATACGATCACTCCTTCGCGCAAGCCCGATGTGAAGATTAACTTTCCAGTGGATAAAGGGGTTTTCACTTTGCGTAACCTGCCCGTAACCAAAGCGTTGGCCAATGCCGATGAGCAGGGGCAATTGTTTTACAGCCTGGTGTACTCAGAAACGAAACAACAAGAGAAATTTCCCGTGTCGATTGCAAAAATCTACCGCACGGATGGCCTGGCCTGGAGTAACACCTACCAAATGGATTATGTGCCTACAGAATTGATTTTGAATGCAGCCACTGGAGAGGTTACAGTTAAAACGACCAATACAACAGGTGAAAGTAAGTTGGTGATTATTGACAAGACCGGCAAGGTGGTGCAGTAACCAAGAGACCTCATTCAACTATTTGCGCTGCGCGCTTACCTGCCTTTCAATTTCTCGAAAGGAAATTTTCTATCCATCTCTAATGAGAGAGCAAAAAAAACCGGCTTAGTTGCCGGTTAATTTTTTCCAATCCTGATGGCGCATCGAAATGCGGTTCTTTATCTTCTCGTAGTTTTCCCAGCTATCTGTTACATGGTAAATGGAAGGCAGGCTTTTCACTAGAATCTCATCGTAATCTGCCCGATACAAGCCACCCCCATAATAATAATACGTAAACATGTTGCCTTCGCGGTTAAAGAGCTCGTGGCCCAGATAGCCATCCCATATCTCACTTAAAATCGTGCAAGAAATTTCTCTGCGTGTGAAACGGAAAATCTGGATGGCCGCCTCTTCCTCGAAGTACTCAGAATATAAGCCGGTGTCGATGATCCAACCCAGGTACATGCCAATGTGCACGTAGGCCTGCTCTATAGGAAGTGAGTCGGGGAAGTTGCCCAGAAAGTGACTCTTGGCATTGTCGTAAATCGTCTTTTGAATTTCGGCTTTCTTTTCCATGCAACAAGTTTAGTAATTTTTCAGTGGAAAAATAGATAGGCCACAAAAATTGCAGCCACAATTCCTATCAGGTCTGCCAGTAAGCCCACGGTTAGTGCGTAACGCGTTTTGCGAATGCTAACGGAGCCAAAATAAACCGCTAGAATATAGAAGGTAGTTTCGGTGCAGCCTCTGAAAATGCTCGCGAGTCGTCCGGCAAAAGAGTCGGGGCCTAATGTTTTTACTGTTTCTACCATCATACCCTTGGCAGCTCCGGCACTAAGGGGTTTCAGCAAGGCCACCGGCAGTGCATCTACAAAGTCGGTGTTGGCGCCCAGCGAGCCCACCAGCCACGCTATTCCGTCTACCACATATTGCAACGTGCCCGAAGCGCGAAACATGCCAATGGCCACCAATATGGCTACCAGGTAGGGAATAATTTTGATGGACGTTTCGAAGCCCTCTTTGGCACCTTCAATAAAGGTTTCGAACAGAGGAAGTTTCCTACGAATGCCAAGCAATAGAAAGCCAACGATCACAGAAATAATAATGAAGCTGCTGACCAGGTTCGATTGCCGCTGCAGGTCTTCTTGCGGCAGCGAAGTGAAGTACCAGACCGATCCGATCAACAAGGTTAGAAAAGCGGCCAGGTAAGCCAAGATGACTTTGTCGAACAGGTTAATGCGTTGGTAAGCGGATACCAGCAATAGCGCACCTACCGAGGAAAAAGAAGTAGCAATCAAAACCGGAATGAAGATATCTGTTGGATTGGCGGCCCCCAAAACTGACCGATCTAGAATGATGGAAAGCGGTATAACGGTGAGCCCAGAAGTGTTGAGGGCCAAGAACATAATCTGGGCGTTGGAAGCTGTATCTTTTACAGGATTGAGTTCCTGCATTTCTTTCATGGCCTTGAGGCCTAAGGGAGTAGCTGCATTATCGAGGCCAAGAATGTTGGCGCTAAAGTTCATGATGATAGAGCCCGTGGCCGGATGATCGCGTGGTATCTCGGGGAAGAGCCGGGAGAAGAAGGGCCCCACCAGGCGAGAGAGTATCGATACCATGCCTCCCTTTTCACCAATTTTCATCAGCCCTAACCAAAGCGACATCACACCGGTTAAATAGAGCGCCAGTTCAAAACCTGTTTTGGCCATATCGAACGAAGCGTTCAGCATGGCGGGAAACACTTCTGTATCGCCACCAAAAAGCAGTTTCAGCAGCGCTACCACAAAAGCTACCAGGAAGAAGCCCGTCCAGATGTAGTTCAGTGCCATCTATTTTTGTGGAGTGGCCATGCCTTCTTTTACTTCCAGCACGTTGTTGCCTCTGTTGACATCGGCCATGCGCTGCGAAGGGTCAATTTCTAGCTTTGCAATTTCGGTTGGCTTGCGAGTCAGCGTTACGGTGTAGGCCGGATTTACCCATTGCCAGGCGGATAGTTCTTTTCGTTTAACGGCCGGCTCTTCATTGGGTTTGTTGCCCAGCGTTTCGTTCAGCGGTATGTAAATCATCTCTTTCGATCCATCCGCGTAGGTAATCAACAAATCAACCGGCATGGGGAATTCGCCCATTCGGATAAGTGTTACCGTTGTTCCATTGGCCGAGGGCTGCAAATCGGTAATTCCATAGTCAATGGTTTTGGTAGTGTAAATCCAATAGCGCAGGTACCAGTGCAGTTGCATTCCTGATTCTTTTTCCATAATGCGGATGAAGTCGTTGGGTTCAGGGTGGCGGAATTTCCAAGTGTTGTAGTAGCGCTTCATGCCCCGGTAAAAAACGTCATTGCCGATAATGTATTTTAACTGATGAAGCAAGATGGCGCCCGCGGTGTAAGACCCCGTGCGGTATCCTGCATTGGTTTTAAAATGATCGGAATGTTGGCTGGGTAACTCCAGCATGCCACGGTTTACCATCGAGAAATAGTTGCGGTAGCTGCCTGCGTGGTCGTTAGGTGTTTGCGTAATGAAAGAGATGGCCTCATCGCTGGCAAAGTCGGTAAAACCTTCGTCAAACCAGGCATAGAGCACCTCGTTGCTGGCCAGCACCATCTGGTACCAACTGTGGGCTACCTCGTGTGCCATGGTGCCTACGGTGCCTTCGAGTCTTCCTTCTCCCATAATAAGCGTACACATGGGATATTCCATGCCGCCATCACCACCTTGAATAATGGAGTAGGTGGAATAAGGGTATTGACCAAATGTGTTGCTGAGGAATTGAAACACTTGCACAGCAATGGGCTGCATGATCTTCCAACTGTCGCGGGTTTTGTCATTCTTCTGATAAAAGAAATGCAGTTCGGGCCCCCCAGGCACTTGCATGCGGTCGTGTGTGTAATCAGGATCTGCTGCCCACGCAAAATCGATGACGTTCTTCGCTACAAAGTGCCACGTTATGTCTTTGGTAGCTTTGGGCACCTGCGTGCCAGGCTTTTCATAGCCATGCCCAACCTGGTCGGCATTTTGAAGCACGCCCGTTCCGGCTACTACAAAAGTTGGGTCAATGGTAATACTCACATCGAAATCGCCCCACACACTGTGAAACTCCCGTGCCACGTACTGGTAAGCATGCCAGCCCTGAAAATCGTACTCGGCTATTTTAGGATACCACTGCGTCATGGAATAAGCAATGCCTTCACTGTTGTTTCTCCCCGACCGCCTGATTTGAACGGGCACCTGCGCCTCGAACTGCATTTGAAAAGTAGTTTTTGATTGGGGCAGCAAAGGTTTGGCCAATGTTACTTCCATGATGGTTCCTTCAAAGCGCATGGTTACCGGTTGCCCATCTTGTGTAAGCGATTGTATTTTCTGATATCCGATTTCAGCATCGGTGAGTTTGGAGATACGGTCTGCGATTCTTCGGTCGGGGTCGGCAATGGTGCGCGAACGCACGTCCATCATACTGCCCGGTTGAAAAGCATTGAAGTGCAGGTGATAGTATACTTTGTTTAACGTGTCGGGGGAGTTGTTGTAGTATACCAGGGTTTGATCGCCTTTGAGTTGGTGCGTCTGCACGTTCAGCGCCACTTTCATGGTATATTCTACCCGCTGCTGCCAGCGGAAGTCTTGTGCGGTTGCCTGCAAGCTGATAAGAGCAAGTAAACTAACGTAAAATCTATTCATCGTTGGTTAAGCTATGGAAGCTGAAAAATATCAAAACCCGCGTTGTAATCAAACCAAAAAAGGGTGGGTGTAAAGCCGGCTAAAAGTCGATGTAATGCAACAGGCTGAGCGACAGGAAGCCGCTGTTGGGTATGTCGAGGTTTTCGCCCGGCAAGGCCACGGGAATATTGTACACGTAGTTGGCCTGGAACGTCCATTTCTTTACAGATAAGGAGACGGGAAGGCTCAACGCCACATTCATTACACCCCAGACTTGTCGCTGCACTTCATAGAACAAAGGCAGGTTGTTTCGGTACCGAATAAACATTTCGAGTCTGCGCGTGGAGTAGGGCACGTACTCACTCAGTACCTGGTTGCCATAGGTGATGCCCACTGTGGGAAACGCACTAAGACGGTCTACGCCCAGCCATTTTTTTTTCGTGAGTTGGATACTGGCCATGGGCGAGATGCGATGCGCGGTGCGATCGCCCAACAGCAAACTGTAGTCTGCGCGAAACGTAAAAATGCCCACATCGAAAAAGTTGGCCAACTGAATGGTGTGGCGAAAGGGAATGGCCACAGATGAAGTGGTGCCATCTGCGGCTGTGGTGTTTTGCTTTTGGTAATGGTTGTAACCATACTCACCCATCACCGACCAGTATTTGGTAATGGAACCGAGGTAGCCAATGGATGCAATCGACAAATACAATTGAGGATCGTATTCCTGGCTCCAATAGGTGGCTACATCGGCATACAAACCCGATCGATGATAAAAAGACGCGCCAGCAGACATGCCAAATGTGTTGATGCCAACGGCCCGTGCTTCTGAGTTGGCGTTGCTGTTGTAGCCCACGCGCAACGCCAATTGCGAGGGTAATGGTTCGAGGCTCAGCAGGCTATCGATAAGCCCCAGGATGGACAGAGAGTCGGGAGAATTAAGAATAGAGTCCAGTTCGGCCAGCGCGCGATCATTCCTCAGCAGAAGCGAATCGGGGGTTTGCCCGTAACCCTGCAGCGACAGCAACAATAACGCAAGCCAGCCAACTTTTTTTCTCAACTTCACTTACTCAATTTCGTATGCGGGGCCGGTTAGGTAAATTTTCCCTTCGCTGCTGCTGCATTCTTCTTTGCTGAATCTGGTTGAGCAACATCTCGCGGAAATCCTGTTCGGCCCTTCGTAAATTTAACACCTGTTGGGCAGAAATTACTTTCATTAGTCGGTCGGAGTAATCTTTTTCCAAATCGAGTTCGCGCTGTCGGATTTTCAATCCCAGGTTTACCAATTCTTCCTGTCTGCGCGGATCAGGGTTGTTAGGGTCCATGCCCCTTTGTGCTTCCCTGAATTCGTTGCGCAGTTTGCTGCGCTCTTGTGCAAACTCGCGGTACACAGGCCAGAACTTTTCTGCCTGTTCGGAGGTCAGGCCTAACTTCTCGGTTAAGTAGGCAATGCGCAGGTTGTTGATGCGCTCCTGCGCTTTGGGGTCTTGCTGGATGGCATCCAACTCATCGGTGGGTTGTTGCGCCAAACCCTGGTAGGCAGCCAGCACAAACACGGTGGTTAGTATTCTAATTAATGTTTTCATCATCTTAGTTAAGATTTAATTCCAACGCCTCTATCCATTCATCTGCTTCTTCGCCCATATCGAGGGTACCATAAACGGTCTCCTCCAATGCTTCCAGGTCTTCACTGCTCCACGTAACGGTTTCCAATAAATCTTCGGTTGCCAGGTCTGTATCATTCAGGTAGAGCGTCAATTGGTCTACATCGATACTTGCCAGTTGCTCCTCTACGCTGGGGTTAGCCGGCCACCAGAACCACAAGGCCATTGCCAACATAACGGCAGGTAAGGCCACCCGCCATGCCAGACCCCACGAGAAGGCAAAGCGGGCACTTTTCTGCTCCTGGCTCACGCGCGACTGGATCACCTGGGGCAGTCGCTCGAAGTAGCCTTCAGGCACCTGGTAGATGTTCTTCCGCGGTATGTCTTCCAGTTTTTTCACGGCTCTTGGACTTTTAAAAGCTTTCAAAGTTTAATCATTCATCCAGAAATTCTTCAATTTTTTTTACCGCATGGTGATAGCTGGCTTTCAGGGCGCCTACGCTGGTGGCTGTAATGTCGGCTATCTGCTCATAGGGCATTTCATCAAAATATTTCATATTGAACACAAGTCGCTGTTTATCAGGTAATTTAAGCAGCGCCTTTTGAAGTTTTTTCTGAATATCCTCTCCACTCATCAGGTCGCCTTCATCCACCTTACGGGATAACTCCGCGCCCACGTCTTCCAGTGGCAAGAAGAAGCGCCTCCGCTTTTTTTGGAGAAAGCTGAGACACTCGTTGGTGGCAATCCGGTAGATCCAGGTAAACAGCAGCGCATCTTCCCTAAACTGGTCGATGGCTTTGTGAATTTTGATGAAAATTTCCTGGGTCAGGTCATCGGCATCATCGTGGTCGATCACCATTTTCCGCACATGCCAGTACACCCGCTGTTGGTATTGGCGCACCAGCATATTGAACCCATAGTTGCGGGTTTCGGGATTGCGCAGTTTCGCCAACAGTTCCTTGTCTTCCAAGCAGGTTCGTTCAGATTTCTGGAAGTTAGACTAATTGGCCGAGCAATGGTTTATTTCGGTTCAAGAAAAATTTATCCCAATGCTGCCAGTGTGTCTACCAGTTGTTCGTACTGTTCTTTGGAGTGGGTAGGAAAGTTGGCAAACCGAAGTTGTGTGCTTTTGAATTTGCCGTATCCATCGCCCGGTTGCATGCCTTGTGCAGCCAGGGCCTTGGCAATGCTTTCTGTATGGCCATCGCACTGTGCCACCATAACGGTGTTCGATCGAAAGGCTGTGTTGTGAACAAAAGGACTGGCCACTTTACTTTGCTCTAATGCCTGGTATAAGATAGCAGCTTTGTATTCCGTTTCTTTTCTGATTTGGTGAATGCCTCTGCGATTAAAATCTTCCAATACTTTGCTGAGCAGGTAGATGCCCAGCACATTGGGCGTTTCAGGTGTTTGATTCTTTTTGGCGAGGCTTACCAAACTGGGGATGGAGTGGTACGACCCAATGGTGCGCCCTTTGGCTAGCAACAATTCAGCGCGTGCCACACACTTATCGTTCAGTAGCCACACACCCAAGCCCGCGGGCAAACCAAAGGCTTTCTGCACCGAAAAGAAAACTGAATCTATGCTGTTGTAGTCGAAAGAAGGGTAGGGCAGTGAAGAAACGGCATCAACCACCACCAGCGCATCGGGGTGTGTGTGCCGAAAGGAGTGGATAAATTCTGTCGGCAAAGAAACACCTGTGCTGGTTTCGTTGTGTGTGAGGGCAATCAGTTCGGGGTTACCCTGCTTCACGTATTCATTAAATCCAAGCCCTTCCGTCACTTCTTCTTTTTCAGGCTTCCTACCCAATTGCCGGGCAATTTCAAAGTAGCGGGCAGAGAAAGATCCGTTTACAAAGTGCAGCGATTTTTCTTCCACCAGGTTTTCGATCGAGCGTTCCCACACTTCCGTGGCAGAGCCCGTAAATACCACATGAAAGAAGTCAGGAAACCCCAGCAACGCCCTCAGCCCATCTTTTACCGATTGATAAATGTGTTCGAATTGTTTGCTGCGGTGCGTGATGGAGGGGATACCATCGCGAAATGCCTGGCGTGCGTGCCCTTCAACAGTAAAATACAACTGCGAAGGTCCCGGAGTAAAGTTAATTTTCACTGGAGAAATTGAATGCCAAGTAATGAAAAATCAGAAACAAATCAAGCCTTGACAACCATGAAAGATTGTTTACGTTTGCTATAGAAAATCCCACTCGGATTTGGGACATGTTCGCTGAACCGAACAATAAAGAATAATACCGGGCATAGCGATCAGACAAAACCAGGCCTCATGCTGACGTTACTGTCAGTACCTCGCCCAAAAAGCAGGTTAACAGTGGAAGGTTGCGGCTGCCAGCGGCTCAAAACTTGTCATTTAGGGGTTCAGCACCTCGCCAGATCCAGTGGGTTTTTTCTTGTATTTTGGTTTATACGTATAATTATTTTAGTTTTGTCGTATAATAAAATTACAAACTCATGGATGCCAAAATCACACTTAGTTTCAGCGAAGATGTGATAGCGAAAGCTAAGAAGTTTGCAGATCAGCAAAATATCAGCTTGTCGCGGCTCACAGAATTACTCTATAGAAAACTAACCAGCGGCCATTATACCAACCTCGAGGAACTACCCGTTTCTTCCTGGGTAAACGAATTAGCCGAAGGCGAAGCAGAATATAAAACCAAGCCCTCCTCGCGTAAGAAGATCAAGGCCGAATATTACAGATCGAGGAAGTGAGAATTTTTCTCGATGCAAATATTTTGGTTTCGGTGCTCAACAAAGAGTACCCTCTTTTCACCTACTCATCGCGCATTTTAAGTCTCATTGATTCACGGGAGTTTCAGGTTTACACCTCTCCGCTTTGCTTAGCCATTGCATTCTACTTTGCTGAAAAGAAACACGGTACACGATCGGCCAAATCTAAAATGGATTTGCTGGCATCTAAAATAGCCATTGCCGATAACACGGGCGAGGGTGTGCGCAAAACCACTGGCAACAAACAGATTACTGATTTTGAAGATGGACTGCAATATTATGCAGCCGAAGAATTAGCATGCCAGTGCCTGATTACCGAAGACACAGACGACTTCTTTTTTGCGGACATGGAAGTGCTGAACAGCCGCGCGTTCTTCGAGAAGTATGTGGTGAAGAAACGCAAAAGCTAACTCAATACAATACTCTGAATTTGATGGTGTGCTCGATGGCCCGCAATTCCTTGATCACTTCCTTGTTGTATTCTTTATTGATGTCGGTAATTACGTAGCCGATGTGTTCGTTTGTTTTCAGGTATTGACCTACGATGTTGATGCCATGTTGTGCCAGCACCTGGTTGATTTTTGCTAGGATGCCCGGCACGTTATCGTGAATGTGTATCAAGCGGTGTGCATTTTCCAGCGTGGGTAAAGTAAGGTTAGGAAAGTTAACGCTGTTCGAGGTGCTGCCTGCATTGATATAGTCTAAAAACTTGGCAGGTACAAATTGCCCAATGTTTTCCTGTGCTTCCAGCGTGCTGCCGCCAATGTGTGGCGTCAGTATAGTGTTGGGCAAGCCGCGCAGTTCAGATACAAACTCCTCATCGTTGCTTACCGGCTCGTGCGGAAAAACGTCAATGGCGCAACCGGCCACTTTGCCATTCACGATACTATCACGCAGCGCTTTGATGTCTACCACATGGCCGCGGCTCAGGTTAATGAAAATTACACCTTTCTTCATCAGGGCGAATTCGCGCTCGCCAATCAGGTTGGTGTTGCTGGCGCGCCCATCCACATGCAATGAAATCACATCGGCTTGCTCCAGCACTTCTGCCAGGCTTTTGCACTTCACCGCATTGCCCAGCGACAGTTTTTCTTCGCGGTCGTAATAGAGCACGCGCATGCCCATGGATTCGGCCAGCACCGACAGTTGTGTGCCAATATTTCCATAGCCAATTAGGCCCAGCTTTTTGCCGCGCACTTCAAAGCTGCCTTTGGCGGACTTATCCCACACGCCCTGGTGCATCTTGTCCGATTTGTCCACGATGTTGCGCATCAGCATAATCATTTCGGCTGCAGCTAATTCTACCACCGAACGTGTATTGCTAAAGGGTGCGTTGAATACGGCAACGCCTTTGCGGGTGGCGGCTTTCAGGTCGATCTGGTTGGTGCCAATGCAGAACGCACCAATAACCATCAGGCGATTGGCATTCTCCAACACTTTGGCCGTTACCTGTGTTTTAGAACGAATGCCCAGCACAGACACGTTCCTGATTTTTTCGCACAACTCCTCTTCCGTCATGGCAGCTTGGTAGGTTTCTACATTAAAACCTTCAGCCTTCAACAATTGAACCGCTACCGGGTGCACATTCTCCAGCAGCAACACATTGATTCGGTTCTTGGGGTAGGAGATGGCTGTGTTCAATTTGTTCAGGTATAAAAATTCATCGAGGCTGGGCGCAATGTGATCTGCTTTGCTTAGAATATTTTCGCGCTCCACGTTTTCGGTAAAAGCGTAAAACTTGTTGGCCAGGCCCGCATGTTTGATTTCGTAGTCGGTATAGCCGTCACCAATCACATAGACATCGCCAGGCAAACTCAGTCGCTTGAGTTGTTCTACTTTGCCGTTGTTGGCCGAAAGCGGATTCTCCTTGTCGAAGCCGATTACCTTCCCTGCCTCATCGAATACGAAACGATTGGCCAGGATGTTTTCTGGCTTGATGCCGAACTCGGTTACAATCGGATCGATGAATGCATGAAAACCATTTGAGATGATGTAAATCTGATCGGAAAAGGTGTCGAAAAATTCCCTGTTGCGTTTGAAGGAGTCGGATACTTTCTCGCGAAGTACTTTCACCAGCTGTTGCAAGTGCGTTTTGTTGGGAGCCAGAATGGCGAGGCGTTGCTCCAGCGATTCGCGAAACGACAGCGAGCCATCCATGCCCTGGTTGGTGATGTCTTTGATCTTTTGCTTGAGCGTTTCTTTCTCCGGATGGCCGTCCAGACTGATATCGGCCAATACATCGAAGGCTTCTACTTTGGTGAAAGTGCTATCGAAATCGATTACGAAGTACCTTATGGGCTTCATGCAATGTTATGTGAATAGCAAATGTAATTTGGATTTGCCATTCACCACGCGTGGCCTTCATAATTTTGTTTCCCTAACGAACAATAGGCTACAGTACCCTCACCATACAAGCTGCAGATACGGGGCACACCGAGGTAAATTCTGTGGATGCTTTCACCTCCGTAGGCACTTGCATGCGATCCACGTCAACGAAACTTTTCTTTAGAAAAAACGCATGTGCGGTTTCGGTAAGCAGATACACGGATTGTATTCCTTGCGCTTGTGCCCGATTCAGCAGATCGTCTACAATGTGCTGGCCAAACTGCTTCCCTCTTTGGTTTGCGTCTACTGCCACCGATCGCAGCAAAGCATAGGGGCCATAGAGCTCCAGTCCGCCACAGCCAACCAGTTGATGGTTCTCGAAATAACCCATCATGATATTTCCTTCCAGCACGATGTCCTGATAGGGAAGTTTACTTTGCTGAAGCAGCGCTTGTATTTTTTTCAGCGCCAGGTCGTTCTGCACCTGTTGTGCAGAAAGGGTTTGGATGGAACTCATGGTGGTTAAGGCTTCTCTCCGTATACGGTGATGCTAAAGATGCCGTTGCCGCCTGCTTGAAATTTAATCAGTTCTTCTTGCGTGAGAAAAATGCTGAGCAATTCGTTTGGCAACTGAATGGGCTTTCTCTTCTGCACCTTCACATTAGCAAAGCCTGCCTTTGCTATCAACGCCAGGTATGCTGACTCCTGAATGGCGCCTGACACGCAACCCACATAGAGCTCTGCACTTTTCTGCAGACCTTCTGGCAATGCGCCCTGCAGCACGATGTCTGAAACACTGAAGTGGCCACCGGGTTTCAATATGCGAAACATCTCGGCAAAAGCCTTTTCCTTGTTGGGCACCAGGTTCAGCACGCAGTTGCTCACCACCACATCGGCTGTCTCATTGTTCACCGGCATGTTTTCAATGTCTCCTAACCTGAACTCCACATTGTTGTGGTTCAACTTGTCTGCATTCAACCGAGCCTTGGCAATCATTTTCTCGGTCATGTCTATGCCGATTACTTTTCCTGTAGCACCGGTGATGGAGCGTGCCACAAAAGCATCGTTGCCAGCACCCGATCCCAAGTCTACTACGGTGTCGCCTTCTTTAATGAAAGCATATTCTGTAGGTAGCCCACATCCGAGGCCCAGGTCGGCATCGGCCACATAGCCTTGTAACTGTGAATAATCTTCGGCCATGACCGAAGTATCGAGGGGGGAACAGCCGCAACCACTGCCGCAGCAACTGCCGGCATTTTGCTGGTAAGATTGGGCAGCGATATCCGCATACTTCTCCTTCACCAGGTTCTTGAGTTCATTTCCAGTATTCATCATTTTTATATTTATCGTAATATTGCGATCAGTAAAGACAAAAAAAATCAACAACAGGAGGCTTCCCTGATTTTCTCGAACAAGTCGCCAATCATCTTCTGTGCTTTGGTCCAGCCCTGGACATCGATGCAATAACACACCGAAGGTCCTTCGATCTCCCCCTTAATCAAACCGGCTTTTTTTAACTCACTCAGGTGTTGCGACACGGTAGATTGCGACAAAGGCAACTCATCCACAATGTCGCCACAAACACAGGTTTCGCGCTTCGACAGGAACTGAAGAATAGCAATGCGGGCGGGATGTGCCAGCGCCTTGGTCAATACAGCCAGTTCGTTCTGGCTTTTGGTAAACTCTTCTGTTTTGCTCAGTCCCATAATACCTTATATCGTAAAATTACGATAATGGTTTCATCGGATGCAATGAATTTCTCTTTTTTTGAATTCATTCAGACCACAGCCACCCTGGCGGGGATGACCGTGGTTTGAACGAGTAATAACCGCTAGAAAGTAATACCTGCCTTAAACGACAGGGTTTGAAGCCGCGCCACATTGTATTCCAGTCCCAGGCTTACAAACCGAATGCAGGCCGTGACACCGGCCATGGTTTGAAGCCCGGCCCTTGTTTCGTCTGCCAGGTTAACGGCCTCCGTGGTTTCTCGGGCATGACTTAGATAAGTGGAGATGCCCGCATAGGGTGAAATGGTGAGCCAGTCGGAGTAGACGGCCCATTCCTTGCTCACCACGCCCTCCAGTCCGTACGTGTTCAATTTCAGATCGGCAGGACCGAACAGGGAGCTCATGTTAACCCGTGCCGCAGCCGACCACCGATGAGCTTCATTGTTGAGCAGGTTGTATTGCAGTTGCGCTCCCCAGAATCCATAGTTGGCACTCGGATTTTTGGTGAAGTAAATGCCTGCATCTAATTTTTGAGAGATGCCCACCCGTGCGGTAAGGCCCGGGAATGCCAGGCGTGCGCCATCTTTCAGCCAATGGGTGGAGTCTGGATGTACAAAGGTGTCGTTCCAGGCTGCATCCGTGTCATCGAAGGCCGTTCGCCACGACAAAGCTGCCAGCTCGAAATGACCGCGACCAAGCGGCTTGGCGGAAGTTAATGGGCGGAAATAAGCCACCAGGCCAGCCTCTTGGGTGAATTGGCGCCAGGCTTCCTGCGTAAGCGCTGGACTCAGTTGGAAGGAACATTCCTCCCAACGCGGGTTTACATGCAGTTTTACATTTTTGTGATCGTCACCATGGGAATGTTGCGCATGAACCGGAGCAGACAAGATTACACACGCCACCAGGGCAACCATCGACAGGGTACTTTTTCTCATAAAACAAGTGTTTTAAGTTGTTTGATTTGGGGCTTCTGAACGCAATCAGTGACCGAAGAGATGTGTCCAAACAGGCTGAAAAGGGCCTTCCGTGAGGGCTGGTTCTTGTTTAGGTGCCGTTGCCTAACGACTCCAGGTAATCGGATGGGGATTGCCCCACCACCTTCTTGAAATACCTTTGAAAAGACGACTTGGATTGAAACCCGCTTTCTTGCGCCAGGGCCAGAAGAGTGTACTTTCTGTTGGCAGGATTGGCCGCCAGTTGTTTGAATTCTTCGATGCGCAGGGTGTTGATGTAATCGTAAAAGTTTTTGCCTTCGCGTTCGTTGATCACCTGCGACAGGTGATTAGGCGATACGTGGAGTTTCTGGGCCAGGTCTGCCAGTGAAAGATCGCGCTGCAAAAAGAACTTGTGCGTTTGCATGGCTTGTTTCAGTTGTGCATGCAGCATTTCAGCTTGTTTTGCACTGACACCCGATTTTACGTACTTGGGCTTTTCCTGTGTTTCATCAACAGGGTAAGGTGGTGTACCCGCTACTTCTGCACCCGTAGCCGCGTGGAAAATGCCCGCCTGCCGTATACCGAAATAGCCGATGAACAATACAAACACCACCGCGGCACCAAACACCAAGTCATCGTTACTCACAATAACGCCCAGCCAAATAATGGCAATCCAATAAATGAGGTACTGCATCCATTGCAGGTTGATTTTTTCTATACTCGAGAAAGCCTCTGTTATATTTTTCCGGTGCCGCCTTAATTCAATATGCCAGAAGACCACATAGGCAATTCCGGAAAACAAGATCAGCACATCTTTAATGTAGTTGAACGTTTCATAACCTGCACCTTCGTGTTGATACACCCAAAGTTTTTCTTCCGCTGGCAGCGCCATAAAGGGAATGACGTAAGCCAGCACACCCAAAAAAGGTATAAAGTGCAGCGCCATTTCCCACCAACGGATGGGCCGCTGCGCCAGCGCACGTGTGTATAAAAACAATAATGGCCCGTGCACCAACGGCAGCGGTATTTCTGCGCCTAACAGCCAGGGAAGCTGCAACGAGCGACCGATGGAGAAAAGAAACAAATGGGCTGCTATGAAAAATAACCAGACGGCCAACAGATAATCGGCAGTGGACTTAGGGCGTTTGCCTATGAGCAAGAGTAAAAGAAAGAGAGCGAGCCCAACGCCTGCCAGATGAATCATGGAGTAAAAGTAAAGAATAGACCCTTCCACCCACGACTGTGCCCGGCAACAAATTATTTACACGCGTCCACGTATTGCCAGCCTTGCGCTTGTTTCAACACCAACTCTGCAATGCCCGCTCGCACGGTGGTGCATCGGGGTACCAGGTTTTCTACAGTCACCTGGGCGCTGCCCATAGAGTTTTCGCACGCTGCAAACACAATGCCCTTCTCCTGCAGGCGAGCGATGTCTTCCTTAATAATACACGAGGCGTCAATCAGCGTACGCAGACCGGGCCCATAACATACTACTTCTACTTCCGCTTCGGGGAGAGCGATCTTCAAATTATAAAGTTGCCGGGTGAGCCAGCGCTGGTTGATGGAATCGCCCTGGTTCATGGCCATCACTACTTTTAAGGGTGCACTGTTTTGTGCGGCAGCGGTGTGCAGGGTGAATGTCAACACCAAAATGAAAATGGGCTTTGTGATTTTCATCGTGATAGGGTTGATATAGTCTTATCTAAAAATACTCACGTAATCGGTGGGAGACAAGAAGTGGTACTTCATTTACCACTCATGATCAAACAAGCTACGAACCGCGCTCTTGCGCAAATTTGTTAAGGGATGTTAACATGAGGGGCAAGCCATCCACCTGCTTAACGTCATGTCAGGAAATTAACTACTTTTCTCCAGTGAAAACGGTCAAAGTATGAAGAATATAAGTCCACTTCTTTTTTCGAAGCAAACCGGGTTATTGTTTTTAGGATGGATGACACTGGCGTTTGTATTCTGTTGCCAGCAAGCAATCGTGTTTCACACTTCGTCCACCACCTGCAGTTGGCCAGGCGCAGTATTCGGACAGTTGCACAACTTTGTTATCTGGGGTACTGCGTCTGTGGTGGTGCAACATCTCAGCATGAACGCAAGCAGCCCCGTTAATGGTGTAAAGCTGGTGCTGAAGTCAGTGCCACTTTTTATGAGCGGCCATTTGATTATTAATTACGTGATATACATTATTTCTTGTCCACAAATAAGTTGGTGGCAGGCCACCACCGACTACCAGGCCAGATACACTTTTGGTTGGCTGTATTTGCAGGTGGGTGTGTACAGCGCCATGGCTTTGTCTTTATCGTCCACCTTGCGGCAGATGTTGCGCACCCGGTTGATACCAGCGCCTTCAAAGCAGTATCGTCAGGAGTGGATAAAGCCTAAGCGAATGGGTTAATTCAAGCCGCGGTATTCCGAAGGCGACATGCCCACATGCTGCTTGAACACACGCGTAAAGTGTTGCGGGTATCTAAAACCTAACTCATACGCTATCTCACTTACCGACTTGTTCCGGTCGAAAATCCTTTCTTTGGCCCGGTCAATCAGTTTTAAGTGTATGTATTCCAATGCAGATTTACCCGTTTCTTTCTTTACCAGGTCGCCAAAATAGTTGGGCGAAAGGTTCAACTCGCTGGCGCAATAGGTTACAGTAGGCAACCCCACCTGCTGGGGCTTGGTCGAGTTAAAATACGCATTCAGTAGCTGTTCGAAACGCTCCAGAATTCCTTTCACCGAATGCTCGCGGGTAATGAACTGCCTATCGTAAAAACGAACACAATAATTCAGGAATAACTCAATGTTCGAAACGATCAGTGTTTTACTGTGCTTGTCCACCGCATGGTCCAATTCGTACTTGATTTTACCGAAACAGTCCATGATCATTTGCCGCTCACGTTCGGACAAGTGCAGCGCTTCATGGGTGGTATAAGAAAAAAATGAATATTCGGACATGTGGCGCCCAAGTGACGTTCCGCGCAAAAGGTCAGGGTGAAATACCAATGCAAGACCTTGCGGCTGATAATACTCCTCGCCAGGAGAACCTATCACCTGACCGGGTGCTAAAAAAACAAGTGTGCCTTCTTCATAATCGTAATTACTGATACCGTATTTCAGATCTCCACATTTGATTTCTTTCAAGAACACAACATAAAATCCGTAGCTCATTTTTCTAAGCTGTCGCGGAGCGGCCTTCGAAAGATCAACAACACTCACCAGCGGGTGCAGCGTTTCATTTCTGTTAAATGCGTTATACTGACCGACCGTATCGAATTTCAAAATATCGTCCATAGCTCGGGCTTTAATTTATCTTCAAAATTAGGTGTTCTAAAGCTCCCTTCGACACCGGCTGGCCGCAAACAGTGAATTTGGTATGTAAACCAGTGATTTGTATACATCTCCTTCTTGAGATGATTGCACCTTTGTAGGGTAAAAAAAGGACTGCACAAGGAAACCAACAGCGTTATGAAATCGCCATACAAATTCTTTATTACCCGGCACCATCATAATTCAGGCGATTCCATGTGACCATTGAAAAACAAATTATTAACACATGAAACTTTTCAAACTGACCATTTTAAGCCTGGCTATGCTGCTTAGTCCAAATATTCCAAAAACATATGCACAGTCTAATGAAGGGCTAAGTGTCCAACAGCAAAACACGGTAAGGATTTCGGCTTTAACGGCAGTTGGCGACTTGACCAATTTGAAAAAATCTCTGAATGAAGGTTTAGATGCTGGTTTAACTGTCAATGAGATCAAGGAATCTCTTGTTCATCTCTATGCTTATTGTGGATTTCCGAGGAGTATCAGAGGTCTGCAAACGTTTATGGAAGTGCTTGAGGAGCGAAAGACTAAAGGAATCAACGATAAACAAGGGAATGAGGCTTCGACTATTAACAGTGATGGAAGTAAATATGAGCGAGGCAAAGCAATCTTGGGTGAACTTACAAACGCAAAACAGGATGGTCCACTTACCGGGTATTCCGCATTTGCACCTGTAATCGACACTTTCCTAAAGGAACATTTGTTTGCGGATATTTTCGAACGAGATGTATTGACCTATGCTCAGCGTGAACTTGTCACGATTTCAGTTCTGAGTTCAATCGGTGGTGTGGAGCCGATGTTACGTAGCCATTTGTCGATCAGTCTTAATGTAGGGTTAACTCCTCAACAGTTAACGCATTTTATCAGTATGATTGAATCAACCGTTGGGAAAGAAAAAGCAAATGCAGCCCAGTCCGTGTTAACAGAAGTTTTAAAAGTACGGCAACAAAAGTAATTCAGATAAACCATAAGCATGATGAAGAATATTGTTTCAGGAATGATAGCTTGCATAGCACTTGTGCTTTCAATAAGCAGTTGCGCTCAGCAGCCAGTAAACGCAAAGGACGAGGAAACGAAAAATTTGATTTTCCCGCAAGGGGAGAAAATTACAAGCGAGAATTTCAACGGTACTGTGTATTTGAAAATGCTAATCGCTGGCGATAGCATTAATCCTACCGCAATTGGCAACGTAACGTTTGAACCGGGAGCACGCACCAAGTGGCACCTTCATCCGGGCGGGCAAATATTGCTGGTGACCGATGGCGTTGGGTACTATCAGGAGAAAGGGCAATCCAAAAAGATACTTCGCAAAGGTGATGTGATAAAATGTCCACCTAATATTCCGCATTGGCATGGTGCAAGTTCGGATAAGCATTTCGTTCAGGTGGCGGTAACCAACAGGCATCTCGGTGAAACGGTGTGGCTGGAAGAAGTAACAGATGAAGTTTATAACAAGTAAAGTGATGTAGTTGATATTGATAAAAATCCGCAAAGAAATGAAACATACAAAAATATTTGCCTTTGTTATTTTGATGATGACGTTAACTCAAACCTATGGGCAGAAAAGACCAATTGTAATTCAAGATCAAGGCAGCTTTGCAGTTGGTGGTACCGTGATTACAAATCCGGGCACATTCGATCCCATCAAACGCACACCAGAAGGCCAGACCTTTAGCGGGGATCATGCCTATGTGTTTTATCAAATTCCTGAAAAGTCTAAAAAGTTGCCACTTGTCTTCTGGCATGGAATCGGTCAATTTTCAAAAACTTGGGAAACAACACCCGATGGACGCGAAGGATTTCAAAACATTTTTTTAAGAAGAAACTTTAGTGTTTACCTGATCGATCAACCAAGGCGCGGCAATGCAGGAAGAAGTACTGTGGCGGGAACAATCACGCCTACACCCGATGAGCAGATGTGGTTCGGTACATTTCGGGTTGGGGTTTGGCCAAATTATTTTCCAGGTGTTCAGTTTTCAAAAGATGCCGAGACGCTCAATCAATACTTTCGCTCGATGGTTCCGAACATCGGGCCTATTGACATCCATGTAAATGTTGATGCAGTATCGGCATTAGCTGCTAAACTCGGCCCGACAATTCTGGTTACACACTCACATTCGGGTGGAATGGGTTGGCTTACGGCTATTAAGAATCCAAATGTTCGCGCCATTGTGTGCTATGAGCCAGGTTCAGGTTTCGTTTTTCCAGAAGGAGAAGTGCCGCAGCAAATAGAAAGTTCAGCCGGGCCGCTGCAAGCAACCGGTGTATCAAAAGAAGACTTTCTAAAACTCACTAAAATTCCCATCATCATTTATTACGGTGATAATATTCCGTCCAAGCCGGACCCGAATCCCGGCATTGATGGTTGGCGCGCACGATTGGAGATGGCCAGAAAGTGGCGCGATGCTGTAAATGCTGCCGGTGGCGATGTGACTGTTGTTCATCTTCCGGAAATCGGGATTAAAGGCAATACGCATTTTCCGTTTTCCGATTTGAATAATATCGAAATAGCCGACCTCATGTCGAAGTGGTTAAAAGAAAAGAGTCTCGATAAGTGAAGTCTGTAACAGTGAATAGACTATGAATAATGAAAACAGAAAACAACTATTAATTGTATTGTGTATGTCGGCAAGCCTGCTTGTTTTCGCTCAACCTAAACAGGCCAATCCATTTGGTCTGGTGTATGAGAATGCGATGACAAAAAATGTAAAAGGAGAAGTGAACATTCATCCGGTAACATATAAACTCAACGGCATCGACATCGCAGCCAATGTTTACACGCCCGCTAACTATGATCCGTCAATGCATTATCCGGCTGTTGTAGTGGCGCACCCAAATGGAGGTGTAAAAGAACAAGTAGCCGGTTTGTACGCGCAGCGTTTAGCTGAATCGGGCTACATCACCATCGCTGCGGATGCTTCCTATCAAGGAGCCAGCGGTGGGCAGCCACGTAATGTAGATAAGCCTGCGTATCGCATTGAAGATATTCGAGGCATGGCCGATTATATCACACAGTATAAAGGAGTGGATGCAAATCAACTGGGGCTTTTAGGAATTTGTGGCGGTGGTGGCTACGCATTGAAAGCAGCACAAACCGACAAACGGTTTAAGGCTGTGGCTACGCTCAGCATGTTTAACTCCGGTGTGGTCAGGCGTAATGGATTTATGAATTCTGGTGTGGCAACCATTCAAGATCGGTTAAAGCAAGCCACTGAAGCCAGAGCACTGGAAGCTTCAAAAGGTGAAGTGCTTTATACCGCCAACACCACGATCACCGATGAAATGGCTGACAAGATGCCTTACGATTTATATCGTGAAGGTCATTACTACTACAACAGAACTCACGCCCATCCTAATTCTACATTCAAATACACCACGAGTAGTTTGCTTGACCTGATGGAATTTGATGCAGCCAGCAACATGGATTTAATCAATCAACCGTTGTTGATGCTTGCCGGAAGCAAAGCCGACACCTATTACATGACCGATCAAGCATTTAATGCAGCTACCGGTACAAGAGAGAAAGAATTGTATCTCATTCCGGGCGCTACGCACATTCAAACGTATTATGTTCCTGAATATGTAACTCAAGCGATGCGTAAACTCAATGAATTCTTTGAAAAGAATTTACAACAGAAGGAATCCATCAAACAATAAATTTATGAAGCCAGTTATCTCAGTATTGATTTTTATTTCAAGTGTTACCATTTCGTTTGCACAAAGTTCAACAGAACAGGAAGTCCTTGCACTCTCCAAAGAGAAATGGCAATGGATGGCCGACAAGAACGTGGATAAACTTGCACTTCTCTTTCATGACAAATCAAAATTTGTTCACATGAGTGGCACCTGGAAAAAGGTCGAAGAACTTGAGATTATAAAAACGGGGAGCATTTGGTATAAGAAAGCAACGGTGCATGATTCAGCAGTAGAAATTAGTGGAGAAACTGCTATTGTATGGAATCGAATTACCCTCGAATCCGTAGTTCGGGGCAATGACGCAAGGATTGAATTTACAGTAACTGAAGTCTATCAGAAGGAAGGCAAAGACTGGAAAATGTTAGCCTTGACCTTCAGCAGCGTGCGTGATACACATGTGATTAAACATTGATTGCCTATTCGTTTTTGTAAAGAAATATAGACATGAGGATACACACTTCAACAATTGGCTTTCTTAACATCTTTATCTTGATAGCTTTGTTTTGGCTTGTTGGATGTAAGACGGGTAACAACACTGAAAATACATGGACAGCTTACAAGGCCGATGCGAATAGTTCCAGCTACTCATCGTTAGATCAAATCAACGTCTCCAATGTAAGTCAATTGGAGAATGCATGGACTTTCCAAATGCATGATTTGGCAGAAGGTGCGGAGGCTGTTTCCAGCCAAAGTAATCCCATAATTGTTGATGGCGTTATGTATGCCAATTCGGGTAAGCAAGCGGTATATGCCATCGATGCCGTTTCAGGAAAAGAAATCTGGTCGTTTAAATCATTGGAAGAAGGTATGCCCAGTGCTGCCAGTCGCGGTGTTACGTATTGGGAAAGTGGAGATGACAAAAGAATCTTATACTCTGCCGGAAATTATTTGATGGCGATTGATGCCAAGACTGGGAGCATCATTCCTTCGTTTGGAACCAATGGCAAAGTTAACCTCAATGAAGGGGTACGAGATGATCCACAAAAAATTTCAGTTTCACTCTCAACGCCCGGCAGGATTTTCAACGATTTAATCATCATTGGATTAAGAACACCCGATTTTTATGGTGCGCCTCCGGGATATATTCGCGCTTATAACTGCAAAACAGGAAAATTAGAATGGACGTTTCATACCATTCCTCACCCCGGTGAACCCGGCTATGAAACCTGGCCACCAGATGCTTACAAATATGCCGGTGGAGTTAATTGTTGGGCGGGACTCAGCATTGACACAAATAGAGGAATGGTTTTTTTCGCGCTTGGATCTCCTTCTTATGATTACTACGGTGCTGATCGGAAAGGCGAAAATCTTTTCGGTAACTGCGTGCTGGCGTTAGATGCAGCAACAGGTCATTACAAATGGCACTTTCAAACTGTGCATCATGATTTGTGGGATTATGATTTACCAGCGCCACCAAATTTGGTAACCATCAATAAGGAAGGAAAGCAAATTGATGCAGTAGCGCAGGTTACCAAGCATGGCTTCGTCTTTATTCTTGATCGTGAAACAGGAGAGCCACTCTATCCTGTTGAAGAACGGAAAGTACCTGCTTCCAATATGCCCGGTGAAGAGGCGTGGCCAACACAACCATTTCCGGTAAAGCCCGAAGCCTTTGTAAAGCAATGGATGACCGAGGACGATTTAAATCATTACTCTGATGCAGATCATCAGGCAATTCTCGAAAAATTCAGGTCAGTGAGATATGAAGGTTTGTATACTCCACCTGATTTAAAAGGAACACTATCACTGCCGGCTACCAGAGGTGGGGCGAATTGGGGCGGTGCCGCGTATGATCCCAATACATCATTCCTTTATATCCGAGGAAATAACCTGCCTGAAATTATCACCATGGTGGATATAGACAAACATTTCGCAGCCCGCGATAATTCGATTTTTGAAAACGGTAGGGCAACGTACATGAAGCATTGTTCATCTTGTCATGGGGCCGAGAAAAAAGGAATTCCACCAACATTCCCTTCACTCGTTGGTCTCAAAGACAGAATGAATGAAAAAGAAGCGTTGGAAAAAACAAAAATGGGTGGCGGTCAGATGCCAGCATTCAAAGGAGTGATCACCGAAGCGGAGGAACAAGCCATCATAGCCTTTTTATATGATAAGAAAGGTGAGCAGACAGGGGAAGTAGCAGAGGGAAAGAATGTGAATGCCCCTGTGCGTTATGGAAATATTACCGGATACCGAACGTGGTCTGACCCGAGCGGCAATCCAGCTATGAAGGGTCCGTGGAATACATTGAGCGCACTGAATCTTTCTACCGGAGAATATGCCTGGCAAATTCCTGTGGGGAATGACGAAAAATTACAGGAAAAAGGAGGACCCATTACAGGATTGCTCGCGAGGTCGGGGCCGATGGTAACAGCCGGAGGTTTGGTTTTCATAAGCGGAGCAGCAGACAAAAAATTGTGGGCGTTTGATAAAAGTACTGGCAAATTACTTTGGGAAACTGAACTGCCTGCGGCTAACAATGCAAATGTGTGTTCATATTATTTGGAAGGAAAACAGTTTATAGCTCTTTCGGTGGGGGGCACTAAAGAAAATCCATCGGGCTCCATTATGGCATTCAAAATTCCATGAGTGATTTATGGGTGAGAAAATTAATGTTAAACAGCAGAAACTAGTCCATAACTATAATCCAAAATGAAAAAACTATCAATCGGAATTACTTTGGTACTCTTCGCCTGGAGTTCTTCTGCACAACAGGCCGCAGCACCTGAAATTAAAACAACTGCTGGAAAGGTGCGCGGTGTAACTGAAGGCGATGTGTCGTATTTCAAAGGTATTCCCTATGCCGCCCCACCTGTTGGCGAGTATCGATGGCGGCCACCACAACCGGTAGCGCCATGGAAGGATGTTCTGGATGCAACAAAAGATTGTGCCGATTGCCCTCAGCGTGCATGGCCCGGCTCAACTGCTGTACAATCCGAAGATTGTCTTTTTCTGAATGTGTGGACGCCAGCTTCCATTGATAAGAAATCAAAATTACCAGTGATGTTTTGGATTCACGGTGGCGCATTTGTTGGCGGTAGTGGTTCCGGTCCTGGCTCTGCCGGAACTGCTTTTGCCAAACAAGGTGTCATCCTTGTTACGATAAATTACCGACTTGGTCGCCTTGGCCATTTTGCGTTCCCCGCCTTGAGCAAAGAACACCCTGATGAATTCAAAGGAAGCTATGCGTACATGGATCAGATTGCCGCGCTTAAGTGGGTAAAAGAAAATATTGCTGCCTTTGGGGGTGATCCCAATAACGTAACCATCTTCGGTTTCTCTGCTGGTGGTGTATCCGTACACTCGCTATTAACCATACCCGCTGCCAAAGGACTTTTTCATAAAGCGATTGGTCACTCCAGCGGTGGGCGCGATGGTGTTCTTACCGGCAGACCAATCAATAAAGAAAATGCCGATCCTTTGTATGCCGTTTCTGCGGAGGCAATAGGGGTAAACTTTGCACGAAAGCATAAGATTACAGGCACCGATGCGGATGCACTCGCAAAACTTCGTTCCCTTAGCGCAGAAAAAATTGTAGATGGTGGACAGGAAAGCGATAGCACAGGGGCCCGCATTTATTCAGGTCCGATTCTCGATGGTAAACTGGTAGTGGAAACTGCCGAGAGCGCATACAAAGCCGGAAGGCAGCCAAGTGTACCGCTCATCATCGGAAATTGTAGTGCCGAAATAGGCGGCCAGTTTGTTAGTAATGCCACTTCCAAAGAACAACTCTTTTCACTTTTTGGTGAACTGGAAGCTGAAGCTAAAGCTGCCTTCGATCCGGACGGTAATAAAGAATTCGCAGAAGTGCAGACTAAGTTTAATACGGATTGGGTGTGGGGTGAGCCAGCCCGCATGACAGCAAGAGCTTTCTTAGCCAAGCATGCTCCGGCCTATATGTTTCAATTCGGTTATGTTCCTGTCGCAGCGAGAGAGCGGGCCCGGTATGGTGCCGGTCACGGATCTGATATTTCTTTTGTCTTCAACACACTCAATGCACGATGGGGAGCGCCAGTTGAAGCAACACCTGAAGAGAAAGAGCTAGCGAGAATTATGAACACCTATTGGACAAATTTCGCCAAGACGGGCAATCCCAATGGTAAAGGGCTACCTACCTGGCCGCAATACGATATTCAAAAAGAAGAGATTCTGGATGTTGACTTAGATGGAAAAGTAGCAGCCAAGCCCGATCCACGGAAAGCAAGATTCAATGTGATTGAGAAAGCATTTAAAAAACGTGAGCAACTGCAATCGCGGGGTATTTAACTGGTAAATAAGGCATTCGTTCCACTTATTCTTCTTAACTTTTAGAAACTAAAACTCTCAGTGATGGCACTAATCAACCTGAACATCAACGGCAAACAGCAGGCAGTAGATGTGGATCCAAAAACGCCACTTCTCTGGGTTCTTCGAGAGCACCTCAACCTGGTGGGCACCAAATACGGATGTGGCATTGCGCAGTGCGGAGCATGTACTGTCCATTTAGAAGGTAATGCAGTGCGATCGTGTTCGTTGCCGGTATCGGCTGTGGCGGATAAAAAGATAACAACCATCGAAGGGCTTTCTGAGAACGGAGATCACCCCGTGCAGAAGGCATGGCTTGAGCATGACGTGGCGCAATGTGGTTATTGCCAAACGGGGCAGATTATGTCTGCTGTGGCATTGTTAAAAACAAATCCCAATCCTACTGATGCACAAATTGAAGCTGCCATGTCGGGCAACATTTGCCGGTGTGGTACATACCTGCGCATAAAAGCTGCAATCCAATCTGCATCACAAAAATAATATTGATCGAATTACCATTAACTAAAGAGATAAGAAATGGAAAAGATTAGGACATCACAAACCAGACGATCATTCTTGAAGTCATCACTACTTGCAAGCGGTGGCCTGATGATCAGCTTTAGTGGGTTGACACAATATATACGTGATGGCAAAATTAATCCCACTGAACTTGCTGAAGAGTGGAATGAGATTACCGGTTATATCAAAATCACTTCGGATAATATCATTAAGATACTCAATCCGAATCCTGAATTTGGACAGAACGTGATGACTTCATTGCCGATGATTGTTGCGGAAGAACTGGATGTGGATTGGCAAAAGGTAATCGTAGAAATGGGGCCGCACGACAATTTGAAGCTCGGGCCTCAATTTACGGGGGGAAGTAATTCCGTCAGGATGTATTGGAAGCCGCTTCGCGAGGCAGGCGCGGCCGCGCGCCAAATGCTGAGAAATGCTGCAGCACAAACCTGGAGTGTGCCGGTGGAAGAAGTGACCACAAAAGCAGGGATACTCTATCATGAGAAAAGTGGTAAGTCAGGAAAGTATGGCGACTTTGCATCGAAGGCTGCGGCCAATCCCATACCCAAAGAAGTAAAGCTGAAGAGCATAAATAGTTTCAACGTTGTAGGAAACTCGAGCAAGAACGTGGAAGGTTTGAAAATCGTTACCGGCAAACCGCTCTTTGCTTTGGACCAATCCTATGAAGGAATGCTGATTGCCATGATTGAACATCCACCCGCATTCGGCAAAAAGCTGAAATCTTTTGATGCCTCCGAAACCCTACAGATGCCCGGAATCAAAGATGTGTTTACATTGAAATTGTATCCAGATGGTTTTGAGCAAGCGGGTTTCGATACCCGCACCTTTAACGACTTGCTGGTGGTGGTAGGTAAAACTACGTGGGAGGTGATGAATGCGCGCAAAAAACTAAAGGTAGAGTGGGAGCAGATCAGCGAAACGAAAGAAACCATAGCGGGTTTTCGTGGCAAAACGGAAGTTGTCATTCCCGCTGAACTCGAAAGTACCAGCACGCAGTTGGCCAGGATGGCCGAATACGCAAAGAAACCTGCGCAACAATTGCGAAGAGATGGTGACCCCGAAACGGCCTTCGCCCATGCAGCTCAAATTATTGAACGCACCTATACGGCACCCTTTCTGGCGCACAATTGTATGGAGCCCATGAATTTCTTCGCCCATGTTACTGATGAAAAAGCTTTGTTGATAGGACCCCATCAGGCACCGGGTTGGATCGAACCCACCTTATCAAAAATTTTAAACCTGCCTCCAGATAAAATAGAAATACAAATGACACGCATGGGCGGAGGCTTTGGTCTTCGAGCTTACGGGCACTATGTGGTAGAAGCGGCTCTCATTTCCAGAAAAGTAAAAGCGCCAATCAAATTAGTTTACACACGCGAAGATGATATGACGTATGGCATCTATCGCCCCATGTATACGGCTACGTATCGTGCGGCCTTGGATGCCAACAAAAATTTAATTGCCTTTCATGTAAAGGGTGGCGGAATACCAGAGCATCCCATTCATGCCAACCGGTTTCCGGCCGGTGCTGTTGACAACTACCTGGCGGAAGGTTGGGCAATACCGTCTAACATAACCATCGGAGCCTTCCGCGCCCCCAGGTCAAATTTCAATGCTGCAGCCGAGCAATCCTTCTTAGATGAATTGGCCGAAGCGATGGGCAAAGATCCAATAGATTTCAGACTCGAACTTTTAAAACGCGCCAAAGAAAACCCGGTTGGTAAAAACAACGAGTATGACGCTGAGCGCTATGCGGGTGTGTTAAAGTTGGTGAGGGAAAAATCCGGATGGAATGATGCTGCAAATAAAAAGTACAGCCGCGGAGTGGCGGCTTACTTCTGTCATAATTCATATGCCGCTCACGTTGTAGACATTGTGAAAAAGAATGGCCAGCCTTATGTAGAACAAGTCTTTAGTGCAGTTGATTGTGGGGTGGTGATTAATCCAGATGCTGCCGTTAACATGGTGCAGGGTGCTGTGGTGGATGGAATAGGGAACGCCTTCTATGGCGGATTAACTCATCAAGAGGGTGTTTCTGAGCAAAAAAATTTCAATCGCTACAGAATGATACGACTCAGAGAAGCGCCTAAGAAAATTGACGTTCACTTCGTAAAGAATGAAATGGATCCAACGGGTTTGGGCGAACCTCCCTTTCCGCCCGTTTTTGCAGCGGTGGCCAATGCATTATATAAAAACATGGGCAAGCGCTACTACCAGCAACCGTTTTTGAAAGAAGACGCATCGAAAGAAGACGCATCGTTGGGTTAATCAATACCGCGTTCTACTGAGCGTTCGTAGGGCCACCAAAAGGAATCTTTCGTTTTATTAACTTTCAGTTCCTTAGTCGCTGGTAATCTCATTCCTTGCACCCATAGCTATGACCAAAAACAAAATACTGGTAGCCTTGGCCGGACTGCTCTTCGCGTGTTCCAGCCAAGCCCAGATAGACAGCACGTTCTTTTTCAGAGCCGATGTAAGCCTGACCAATAACGGATTTTCCATCATTCCCGCCTTTACGCTGGGCGACCCGGCCGCATTTCTCGACATGCGGATGGGCAACAAGCGCCTGAGCTTCGAACCGCAGTTTCGCTATGCGCTGGAAGGACGCCCCTGGTCTTTCGTGTTTATCTATCGCTACAAGGCCATCTTAAAGCCTAAGTTCCAGTTTACCGTGGGCGGCCACTTGCCGGGGTTGAACTACATTACGCGCACCGTAGAAGTAAACGGCATTGTAGAACAACTGTCGGTGGCCAGGCGCTTTCTGGCCTTAGAGTTAATACCCACCTACAAAATCTCTGGCAAGTCGAGTGTAGGTTTGTATTACCTGCGTGGCCATGGCTTTCAGCAACACGGCCCGCAGAATTCTCACTTCCTGTCGCTGCAGGGTGGCTTCACTAAAATCAAATTGGCGGGCAAGGCATACGTTAATTTCAACCCGCAGACTTTTTATCTGAAGGTAGATGCCGATGACGGTGTGTATGTAAACGCCACCACAACGTTAGGCTTTCAAGGTTTCCCCGTAACCGTTTCAGGTATTGTGAACAAAGCTCTTACTTCCACCTTACCCGCCCCCGATTTCGATTGGAGTGTGAATTTGATCTATACGCTCGACAGGCAGTTTACCTTGCGTTAGTATGTGCCAGTTGCTCGTTGCGCGTCACTAGTGTGCCCGCGATGACGATAAGCTTACGTCTTTGCGAGGATAGCACACGTAGTGGGCGCCTGTCCCGCAAATGCGGGAAAGCAATCTACTTTAGGCCCTGAAATTTCAGATTGCTTCTCCCGATTGCATCGAGATCGCAATGACGAAATTATTAGGAATGTGAATTCCATAAAGTTGTATGCTGACCTGCGGTCCGACCGCTGGATGGGCCAGGGGCGGGGCGGTCAGTACCGCTGTGGGTGGATCTACCAATTGTCAGCGTTTATTTCAGGTTACGTCCATATGCCAACGGCAGCCCTTTTTTCTTCTCAAACTTTATTGTAAGCTTGTTATGCAAACAGGGCCAACTGCAGGCGTAAACAAGCCCGACTTTACCCACCTCTGTTTGAAATAGTTTCCCGATCCACCATCCGCCCAGCTGGTGAGTTGGCGTGTGTTGATTATGCTTTTTTGGACGAGAGACAGGTGTGTAGACACATAACGGGTTTGTGCGGCAGGACGGGGGGTTGGCTCCATGGGCAATGGCGACCAGGATGACAACGTCTCGATTAAACTGAAAAGAAGTATCGTAATTTAAATGACATCCATGACTGAAGACCCTAAACCAAAATTTCGCGTTGAGAATATTGCTCCAATTCTTTATGTGACCGACATGGCAAAAAGTTTAGAGTTTTACATTGACACCCTTGGATTCAAAAAAGCCGACTGGGGAGACGATAACTTTACTAGTATCAATCGGGACAATTCAGGAATCTATTTATGTAAAGGGGGACAAGGACTACCTGGAACTTGGGTTTGGATTGGCTTTGATGGAGACATATTTGCGCTACATCAGAAATTGAAGTCAAAGGGCGTGACCATCAAACTTCCACCGACAAATTTCTCTTGGGCATATGAGATGCAAGTTAAAGACCCCGATGGGCATATACTGAGATTTGGGACCGACCCGAATGACAACGAACCATTTGCAGACAGCTAACCGTACGACTTGACCGACTTCAAATTAGTCGACAAGTAACAATCAAAGGACGTGTAACAACGACTGGGTAAACCCAGCTTGCCACAACATGGGGGTAGTGGCACTCAAAGACCCCGATGGATACATCATCCTCTTTGAAAGCCCTACCGATGTTCCCGAAGAAACACGGTATTCAGATTGGGCAAAGGCAGCTAATAACAATTAGGCTTTGACTGCCACTACAGCGACTTAGTTGGACCCGTAACTGGCCCCTGTCATAAGGTAAGGTTAGCTGCTAACTCGCACTCTTCACCCGCTAGAGAGCCCCAGGCAATAGCGGGACAGCAGCAACGAGCAGTTTATTATCCGTTTCCGGACACCTTTTTTCACAGGCGGACGCAAAATCATGCAACTAATATGTTTTTAGCACGTCTAATGCTAAAATTACCCCTTGGCATTATTATTGGCTAAACGCAACCGATTCTATGATTAAACTACAAAACATCGATAAGTATATCGATTCCCGCTTTCAGCGGACATTCATTCTCAAAGGCATTGACCTGACCGTGGAGCAAGGCGAATTTGTAACCATTATGGGCCCCAGCGGTTCGGGCAAATCTACGCTGATGAACATTGTGGGCATGCTCGATGAACCTTCGGCCGGAGAGTACTACTTCTTCGATGAGCCCGTGCACAAGATGAAGGAGAAGCAAAAGAGCGACATGCACAAAAACTACATCGGTTTCATCTTTCAAGCCTACCACCTGATAGATGAGTTAACGGTATACGAAAACATAGAAACACCCTTGCTATACAAAGGCGTAGGAGGCGGCCAGCGCAAGAGTATGGTAGCCGAGTTGCTCGACCGCTTTAACATGGTGGCTAAAAAAGATCTCTTTCCCGAACAGCTTTCAGGCGGGCAGCAGCAGTTGGTGGGCATTGCCCGCGCCATTGTGGGGCAGCCTAAACTTTTGCTGGCCGATGAGCCCACGGGCAACCTGCACAGCGAGCAGGGCAAACACATTATGGACATTTTCGAAAAGCTGAACAATGAGGGCATTACCATTATACAGGTAACCCACTCCGAAGAAAATGCGCAGCGCGGCAAACGCGTGGTGCGCATAGCAGATGGAGCCGTTCAGTCGGATGAGTTAGTGAAAAAATAAACAAACAAGATGAAGAGAATTGTATTGGCATGTTTGATGGCCGGAAGCGCTTGGGTTGCCCAGGCGCAGAACCCACCTAAGTTAACCTTTCAGGAGGCTGTAAAGATTGGGTTAGACAATAACCTTACGTTGCAGCAGCAAAGAAACCAGTTGGCATTCACCCAGATAAATAAGACATCTACCATGTTGCAAATGGGGCCGAGTGTACAGGCAACTGGCGAGGCTGGCCGTTTCGATGGCAATTCTTTTGTTCAACAATTGGGTGAGGTGGTAAATGGGCAAACGGATTTTGTGAATGGTCGCATCAATGCTAATGTTCCTATCTTCAATGGTTTCAATCAATTCAATGCCTATCGGCAAGCAGCAAGTCAAAACGAGGCGCAGCTTAATTTTGTAAATCGCACACAGCAAGATGTAATCAGAAATGTTGCCTTTCAATTTCTTACCTGTTTGCTCGACCAACAGCTTTTGAGAATTGATCAACAAAACCTGGAAACCCAGAAAGCGCAGTACGATCAAATCAAAGCCCAGGTGGATTTGGGGGCGCGCCCCGAAGCGGATTTATACAATCAGGAATTTCAGGTGAAGAATGCAGAGCTATTGGTGGTACGTTCGAGCAACAGATTAAAAAACGATAAGGCCGTTCTTGCCCAAACGTTATTGATTGATCCGATCGTTTCTTTCGAATTAGATGAAGTTACGTGGCAGCCTAATGTTCAACAAGATGTTTCTCTGGAGCAGTTGAACACGGAAGCCATTCAATATCGGAGTGATTTGAGACAAGCAGAGTTAGGTGAAACAGCCGCTCGATACGGATTGTCTTCGATTCGCGGTCGCTATTATCCCAGTTTGGTGGCATTTGGACAAATTAGTTCGCGTTACAATTATATCTATGGAGATTTTGAGAACCGCCCGTTTGATCAGCAGTTTAGAACTGATAACCGCCAGGTGAACTACGGCTTGTCGCTTACTGTGCCAATTTTTAATGGCTTTTTAAGTCGCAGTCAGGTAATGCAGGCAAAGGTTACGTACGAAAACGCCAGACTGAATACGAAAAATGCAGAAGTTCGGGTGAAGAATGACGTGCTGGTGGCGTATCAGAATTTTAAGGATGCTCAAACGAGCTATGCATCTGCAGAGTCGCAGCTTCGCGCAGGAGAGGTCGCTTATAAAATGGAGAAAGAGCGTTATGATTTAGGTATATCTAACATCGTTCAGTTAACCACTGCCCAGCAGCAATTTGTAAGGGCACAGTCAGACTTTGCCAGTGCACGCTACACGCTCATGTTTCAGGAGGTATTGTTAAATTATGCAAAAGGCACCTTGCGGCAGGAGGATATTCCTTAATCCCCACAATCAAATATTTGAAAGCCAGTCCTTTAGGGGATTGGCTTTTTTATTTAATATGTCGGTATAACCCGAGAAAATGCCTATTTTTGCAGCCCCTTTCGGGTGAAAGGGGCCTGAAACCCATTTCAGGTAACTAACAACCAAATTTGTCGCGGAAGGCCCGGCCGCGGCATGTAAACAGGGCGCAAAAATTATGGCGAAAGTTCAAAAAGGAGGCGAAAGCAAAGCCCCTGCAGCAAAGCCCGAAGGAAAAGCAAAAGGCAAGGCCATCGAAATTGAGGAAAACGATGAGTTGGCCGCCCTTCGAGCAGCTAAAAAAGCGGAAGAAGAAGAAGGCATCAGCCGCATGATCCGCAACGTAACCGCCCGCAAGGCAGCAGTTTCTAACGTGTCGCTCGAAAACTTCGACTGGGAAGCATTCGACCGCAAAGGTTTTGGCGAAGGTTACTCTCAATCCGACCGCGATGCATTGCTTAAGCAATACTCCGGCACGGTAACCACCGTAAGCGAGAGCGAAGTGGTACAAGGCACCGTGGTAGGCATTAACGACCGCGATGTGATTCTTAACATCGGCTTCAAGTCAGACGGCCTGGTGCCCCTGGCGGAATTCAAAGATATGCCCAACCTGAAAATTGGCGACATCGTTGACCTCTTCATCGAAGAGCGCGAGAACGCCATGGGCCAGTTGATTCTGAGCCGCAGAAAGGCCAAGTTGGTGAAAGGCTGGGAACGTGTACAGACTGCGTTGGATAAAGACGAAGTAATTGAAGGCTTTGTGAAGCGCAGAACCAAAGGTGGTTTGATCGTAGATGTATTTGGCATCGAAGCATTCTTGCCTGGTTCGCAAATTGACGTGAAGCCTATCCGCGACTTCGATATCTATGTGAACAAAAACATCGAAGTGAAAGTAGTGAAGATCAACTACACCAACGACAACGTGGTGGTATCGCACAAGGTGTTGATCGAAAAGGATATCGAACAACAGAAGGCAGCCATCCTCACCAACCTCGACAAAGGCCAGGTGTTGGAAGGTGTAATCAAGAACATGACCAACTTCGGTGTGTTCATCGATTTGGGTGGTGTAGACGGTTTGTTGCACATTACCGATATTTCATGGGGCCGCATCAACCACCCCGAAGAGGTGTTGAAGCTGGACCAGACTGTGAAAGTAGTTGTGTTGGATTTCGATCAGGACAAGAAGCGCATTTCTTTGGGTATGAAGCAACTCACGCCTCACCCTTGGGCTTCATTGCCTGCCGATATCCAGGTAGGTTCGAAAGTAAAAGGCAAGATCGTAAACGTAGCCGATTACGGTGCGTTCCTCGAGCTGCAGCCTGGCGTGGAAGGTTTGATCCACGTAAGCGAAATGAGCTGGAGCCAGCACCTGCGCAATCCTCAGGATTTCATCAAAGTAGGCGATGAAATTGAAGCAGTAGTGCTCACCATCGACCGCGAAGAGCGCAAAATGTCGTTGGGCATTAAGCAACTGACAGAAGATCCTTGGACACGCCAGGATGTATTGACCAAATATGCTGTGGGCACCACGCACAAAGGTATCGTGCGTAACCTTACCAACTTTGGCTTGTTCCTGGAACTGGAAGAAGGCATCGATGGTTTGGTGCACGTATCAGACCTGAGCTGGACGCGCAAAATCAAGCACCCTTCGGAGTTCATCAAAGTAGGTGAAACGCTGGAAGTGAAAGTGCTGGAGTTGGATGCTACCAACCGCAGGCTGGCACTGAGCCACAAGCATATGGAAGAAAACCCTTGGGATACTTTCGAGACCATCTTCACAGTGGGTTCAGATCACAAGTGTACCATCATCAGCAAGAACGACAAAGGTGCCGTGCTGGAGTTACCTTACGGTATTGAAGGCTTCTGCTCTGCCAAGAACCTTGCCAAGCAAGACGGAGGTAAAGCCGAAAATGGCGAGAGCCTCGACTTCAAAGTGTTGGAGTTCTCTAAAGACGACCGCAGAATTGTGCTGAGCCACAAATCTACCTGGTCGACTGATGAGGAAGACAAGGCAGTAGCACCTAAGAAGAAGGCAGCGCCTAAAGGCAAAACCATCGAGAAAATCAACCAGGAGTCGGAGAAGTCTACCCTGGGAGATATTGAGGCGTTGAGTGCGCTGAAAGAGAAGATGGCGGCTGGCAAGTCTGCACCTTCTGCCGAATAAGTTTACTAATGAAGGCCCGGGGCCTTGGCGATTGGGGAAGAGCGAATATCTTTGCTTGTCTGAAAGCCAAACGCTGAGGCCTTCATTTTCTGGTTCCGTGGCCGAGTGGCTAGGCTGAGCTCTGCAAAAGCTCCTACAGCGGTTCGAATCCGCTCGGAACCTCTTAATAAAAAGACCGCTCTATGAAGGGCGGTCTTTTTTGTTTTACGGAGCTTTTGCAGAGCCATTGCTCTGCTTAATTATTGTACTCCTACAGCGGTTCGAATCCGCTCGGAACCTCAACAAGAAAGCCGTGCTTCGCTTTTGCGAGGTGCGGTTTTTCTTTTTGTGCCGATGAATGATTTGTTGAATAGTACTGAGACTTGATGAACGCTGATATCTTTCATAAGGCATAAAAAGAAAACCTGCCAACCGAAGGTCACGGCTTTCTTGTTGAACCACCCCATTTACTGGATCAGCGCAGGTAATCCGCTCGGAACCTCAACCCCGAATCAAATGGTTCGGGGTTTTTATTTCCTAAAACCCAAAATACGCCTTGGCATTGTAATAGCAAACATCGCTGGCAATTTTGCCCAGCCACTTTGCATCGTGGGGCAGTTCGCCATTGGCCACATCATTGCCTAGCAGGTTGCACAGTATTCTGCGGAAGTATTCGTGCCGTGGAAAGGAAAGAAAGCTGCGTGAGTCGGTAAGCATGCCGATGAAACAACTGAGCAGGCTCAGGTTTGAAAGCGCGTTCAGCTGTTGCGTCATACCATCTTTTTGGTCGAGGAACCACCAGGCCGAGCCATATTGAATTTTTCCTTTCACTGAACCATCGTTGAAGTTGCCAATCATACTGGCCATCACTTCGTTGTCGGCAGGGTTCAGGTTGTAGAGGATGGTGCGTGTCAGTTGGGCCGATTTATCCAGCTCGTTCAGAAACAAGGCCATTGCTTCCGCCTGCGAAAAGTCGCCAATGGAATCGAAGCCGGTGTTGGGGCCAAGTGTTGCCAACAACCTGCTGTTGGTATTGCGCAAGGCACCCAGGTGGAATTGCTGCGTCCAGCCCCGTGCGTGGTACTGGCGGCAAAGTTCCAATAGCGTGCTGTACTTGAAGGACGCTACTTCATCAAGGCTTATGCTCTGGCCTGCCATCACTTTCTTAAATATTTTGTCGGCATCCAACGGGTGCTTTGTAAAATACATTCGCTCCAGCCCGTGGTCGGAAAGTCGGCAGCCAGCCTGGTGGAAGTAGTCGATGCGGTCTTTCAGCGCTTGTATTAAGTCGGCATAATTGTTTATTTCTTTGCCCCAAGCAGCCGCCAACTGCTGCATGTATAGCTGAAATGCTGCGGGGTGCTCTACGGTCAGCGCGGGGTCTGGCCGGAAAGCGGGCCACACTTTGGTGGCGAAAGATTCCTTACTCAACTTTTTGTGATGTTCCAACGAATCCACGGGGTCATCGGTGGTGCAAATCACTTCCACGTTCATGCGCGTAATCAGGTTACGCGTACTGTAGGGTGCACTATTCAGCAAAGCCGAACATTGCTGATAGATGTTGCCTGCCGTAGCTGGTGAAAGCAGTTCGTTGATATTGAAGTAGCGGGATAGTTCAAGGTGCGTCCAGTGAAAGAGCGGGTTGCGCAACGTATAGGGTACCGTATAGGCCCATTGCTCAAACTTTTCCTGGTCGGTGGCGTTGCCGGTAACATACTTTTCGTTGATGCCCAATGTACGCATCGCCCGCCATTTGTAGTGGTCGCCCTGCAGCCACACCTGCGTGATGTTTTCAAATTGCCGGTTACCCGCTATCTCATCGGGCGGCAGGTGGCAATGGTAGTCTATGATGGGTAGATTTTTTACATAGTCGTGGTAGAGCACTTTGGCCAACTCAGACTGTAGCAAAAAATCATCGTGTATAAAGGGTGTTGCATTAGATGCCATCTTATTGTAGTAGTAAAGCCAGCTAGACAGAATTTTTGAATGAAACGCTTGCGATGCCCAACTCCAATCCGCGCAATTCGGCCAAACCTTTTAATCGGCCAATGGCGGAGTAGCCAGGATATGTTTTTTTCTTAAGGTCGTCTAACATCTGGTGACCATGGTCGGGGCGCATGGGGATCGAATGCCCCGTAGCCTGCATTAACTTCAGAATTTCTCCTACAGTGGCGGGCATATCGGCATCGCCTTCCAGGTGGTTGGCCTCAAAGAAGTTTCCGTCTGCATCGCGCTTGGTATTGCGCAAGTGTAGAAAGTGAATGTTCTTACCCAACCGCTTTACCATTCCCACCAAGTCGTTGTCGGCACGTGCGCCATAAGAGCCCGTGCAAAAACATAAACCGTTGGCGGGAGAGGGAACTGCCGCCAGCAGCGCTTGAGCATCTTTTTCTGTACAGACTACACGTGGCAATCCCAAAACCGAAAAGGGAGGGTCGTCAGGATGGATGGCCATCTTCAGTCCCAACGCTTCGGCTACCGGCACTACCTGTTGGAGAAAGTAAAAGAGGTGTTGTTGTAATTTTTCAGCATCAATATCCTTGTATTCTTCCAAAGCCGAAAGTACGTGTGCGGGTGTGAAACTTTCATCGCTGCCGGGCAGCCCCAATAGCAGGTTTCGGAAAAGCGACTGCTTCTCCTCATCGGTGGCTACTGCAAAGAGTTTTTCAGCGGAAGCTATTTCTTCTGCCGTATAGTCTTTGCTGGCGTTGGGCCTTTTCAATAAAAACAAATCGAATGCAATGAAAGCCGCTTTTTTAAAATACAATGCTTTGGCTCCATTGGGCAGCGTGTAGGCCACATCAGTACGCAGCCAATCCAGTATGGGCATGAAGTTGTAGGTAACCACTTTCAGCCCGCAAGCGGCCACGTTTTTAAGACTCTGTTGATAATTGGCGATGTATTGCCGGTAATTCCCTTTTTGTTTTTTGATGTCTTCGTGCACCGGCAAACTCTCTATGACGGTCCATGTAAGCCCCGCTTCTTCAATCGTTCGTTTGCGTTTAGTAATTTCTTCCACTGTCCAAACATCGCCCACGGGTACGTGGTGCAACGCGGTTACCACACCTGTACAGCCTGCTTGCCTGATGTCGCTCAGGCTTACTACATCGTGCGGGCCATACCAACGCATGGTTTGTTCCATCCAAATCATTGAAGTATCTTTTTCTGTTTGTGGTTCAAGTAAGCGAATTTTTAGTACTTAAAGATTACCATTCCCACCGGATGCCGGGAGCATAAGGGTAGGTGAGGTTCATATAATAGTCCAGTTTGTGGGCAGGTGCCGGAAGTCCGGCCGGTATGGGTTGCTTCGAGAATGTTTGAAAATAGAGTACGCAGGCATCGCGCCAGATGGCGGCTTCTTCATACTGTTGTCTCAGCAACATCGTTACCTGGGCAAAGCGCTCGTCATCCACTTTCCCCTCCATCTTTTGCCAGGTGTCTTGCATCCAACGTACCGAATCCACACCGGTGTAATACCGGTGGCAGAGTTCATCCCATAAAGTCCTACCCGATTTCATTCGGTGAGTCCAGGGAACATGGTGAAACCACAAAAGCAATTCTTCCGGGCAGCCTTTTAATGACGAGTAAACATCGGTAACAGGTTGAGCATACTGGGCAACGGCATCGCTACCGGTTTTCGTGCGGTCGAAGCCGATACCCAGGCTGTCGGCTTTGTGGTAATACACAGATGTCCAATCCGCACGGTGTTTGTCTTTTATCCAGGGGCCGGGGCCGTGGTGGTGGCTCCACCCCATGATGTGATGCAGACCTAGGGGCGTCATATAATTAACAGTGATCTGGTGCGAAGCCATCATCATTTTTTTAATAGCATCAATGGATTCGCGCTGGTTCGTAAACGTCATGCGTATCCACTCTTCGGCCATCTCTTCAGATGAAAGTGTATGATCCCATGCCAGCCGACCGAACGCATACCAGTTGGCTTGTGCAAAGGGGTGACCGCACCAATTAATATCGTTGCCGATATTGGCTACACCCGCCATGCCCGTGCGCTTGTGGTTGTTTGAGGTGCCATCCACCACACGGGCAACCGTAGAATTTTTTCCAGCGGTATGTGTATCGGTATCTAACACTTCTTTAAAAAGTGAGGAGAGGTAAACCAGGTGGGTGCTGTACCCCAGGTATTCTTGGGTGATTTGAAATTCCATTATCAGCGGTGTTTGTGGCATGGCGCCAAACAGCGGGTGAAATGGTTCGCGTGGCTGAAAGTCGATAGGGCCGTTCTTTACCTGAACAAAAACATTCTCTAAGAAGGTGCCATCTAATGGTTTAAATTCCGAGTAGGCCTGCTTGGCCCTGTCTTCGGGCACATTGTTATCGTAAACAAAAGCGCGCCAGATAACGGTGCCACCAAAGGGTTGCAACGCTTTGGCTAACATGTTGGCCCCGTCTTTATGCGTGCGACCGTAATTCTGTGGACCGGGTTGCCCTTCTGAATTGGCTTTTACAAGAAAGCCTCCAAAGTCGGGGATGCGTTGGTAGATTTCCTTCACCTTATTGTTCCACCAGTCTTGAACCTTGCTGTCCAGCGGATCGGCCGTAGGTAGTTTGTCTAATTCAATGGGTGCACTAAAACGAGCCGTCAGAAAAACTTTGATGCCATAAGGTCTGAAGGCGGTTGCTAAGGCTTCCACTTTGCGCAGGTAATCATCGGTAAGTATGCGCGCATTGGCATTTACGTTTGTAAGCACAGTAGCGTTGATACCAATGGAGGCATTGGCCCGGGCATAGTCGATGTAGCGTTGGTCTATGTAGTTGGGAAGTTTGTGCCAATTCCAAAGCGAGAAGCCTGCGTAACCGCGTTCCACTGTGCGATCCAGGTTATCCCAATGGTTCAGCATGCGCAGTTGAATTTTAGGCGATTCAGTAATAGAAAGGTTTTCAAGTGGCTGTTGCATTTGCATCAGGCGAAGCAAATGGAATACGCCATACAACAATCCAATATCCTCGTGCGCAGCAATTACAATGACCGAATTTTTTCCTTGGCGCACAGTCTGAATGACATAGCCTTCACGGCCAGGTTTCAATTTTTCCAGATCGGGTAAGAATTCTTTTATGGCAGATGAAGAAAACTTGCCGCAAACAAGCAACCCATTTTGCGCATTCGGCTGTGGTACATTCAACACATCAACTCCCAGCAGGCCTTTGATGCCTTTTTGAAGTTCGGTTTTAGTTACCTGCAGGGTAGGGGTGTTGCCATCTAACCAAATAGATTTTACCTGCTTTTTGTATGCGGCCCGCACCGACTCATCGGTAAGCAGATGGTAACGAAGCCACAACTCATATCCATTTTCACCTCTGCCCGTGGCGGACGTAAGCAGCAAAAGAAAGGTGAAGCTGAGTGTTAGCTTGGTGCGCATACCGGTTTTACTTAACTCCATTCTGTTTTGCCTTTGCGTATGCTTAAAAGTAAACAAAATACCAATTGACTACACCCGACTTATGGCAGGCGGCTGGCAGCGGCAATACAAGATCATTTATTTGATAGCGGCCTTTATTCAAAGCGTATTACATCATAGTACGCGCGCTTTGGTTTCAGGTTGGCGTCAAACAGAAGGGGGTAATTTTTACGCCCCCTTACGGGAAAATTGTCGAGCCAGCTATGACGATCTGAGATGTTCCAAAAGGTAACGCTTTCTATCACCGAATTATATTTTCTGAAAACTTCAAAACACATAGCGTAAACTTCGCGTTGCTTTTGCTCTTTGTCACTCGAAAAGCTGGTGTCGTGGTCCTCACCTTTCATGTCACTCTGCTGCTGTTCTTTTGGGTATACAGAAATGTCCAGTTCCGTAATGTGCAGCTTTAGTCCTGTGCGCGCAAACTGGCTCAGGGTGCTGTCGAGTTGGGCGCGCGAAGGTTCGTTGAGGGACCAGTGGCCTTGCAGACCAACACCATGAATAGGCACGCCACGGCTTTTCAAATCGGTAACAAGTTGAATGATCTTGGCCCGTTTGGTCGCATCGATTTCGTTGTAATCGTTGTAAAACAAAAGGGCATTTGGATCGGCTGCATGTGCATACTCAAATGCTTTGGCAATGTATTCTTCGCCCAGGATATTATACCATTCCGAATCGCGCAGGTATTGATTTGGGCTATCAGAAACGGCCTCGTTCACAACATCCCAGGCATAGATTTTTCCTTTATAGCGACTCACCACAGTAGTGATGTGGTCTTTCAGTCTTTGTAACAGCACTTCTTTGCTAACTGTGTTTCCAGCTGCATCTTTAAAAAGCCAGGCGGGCGTTTGGTTGTGCCAGCACAACGTGTGGCCGCGAATCTTCATCTGGTTTCGCGTGGCAAAGGCAACGATGGAGTCGCTGTGTGCCCAGAAATATGCAGCTTCGGTGGGGTGTATGGGCCCCATCTTCATGGCATTCTCTGCCGTAATGCTGTTGAACTGAGTTTTGATCAACTCCGCTTCATCTGTTTTTAGTGCCCGTGGCGATACAGACACGCCCATTGTGAAATAATTTGCATAGTAGTCTTTTAAACCACGTGCAGGTTGTTGCCCCTGGCTAAGGGTACTCTGAATGCCTGCCAGGAGAAACGCTGTACTAAAAATCGACTGGCGAATGAAAGCGAAGTTCATGAGTTGCTACTTTACGTAAGGATAAATGGCTTCAATGCTGCCGTCCGCATTGTGGTTCAGTTCGGTCACCTTCACATTGCGCAGATGTGTTTTCCCTGAGAGTTGCACATCGTGGTAGAACAGATACCACTTGCCTTTTATTTCCACAATCGAGTGATGATTCGTCCAGCCCTGAACGGGGTGCAGCACAACACCTTGGTAGGTAAACGGACCGTAAGGTGACGTGCCCGTGGCGTAGTTGATAAAGTGCGTATCGCCAGTAGAGTAGGTAAAGTAATACAGGCCATTGTATTTGTGCACCCAGGCCGCTTCGAAGAAACGTTTATCATTTTGTGATTCTTTGAATACGTTCCCTGCGGCATCCACCAATTGAATTTCCTTTACTTCCTCTGCAAAGCTTTTCATGTCGGGGGTAAGTTTGGCCATGCGCGGTAGCACCGCCAGTTCATCGCCTTTGCGCACCTGCGCGTTCGCATCGTACGTGTTGTTGTTCCAACGTTGCAGTTGCCCGCCCCAAATGCCGCCAAAATACATGTAGAAGTTGCCATCGTCATCTTTAAACACGCAGGGATCGATGCTGTAACTTCCTGCAATCGGGGTGGGCGCTGCTACAAAGGGGCCTTCGGGTTTATCGCTGGTGGCCACGCCAATCCTAAACACATCTTCCTTGTCTTTTACAGGAAAGTATAAGTAGTAGGTATTGTTGGCAAAGGCCGCATCGGGCGCCCACATCTGTCGGCCAGCCCATACCACATCTTTGATGTCTAATGCCACGCCATGATCGGTTACCTCTCCGCCAATGGCAGCCATTGAAAGCACGTGGTAATCCTGCATACCAAAATGCCCTCCGTCATCGTCTTCAGGAATACCTGCATCGATATCGTGCGAAGGATAGATGTAAATACGATCGTTGAATACATGCGCAGACGGATCGGCCGTATAAATATGGCTTACCAGCGGCTGCGAAATGGGAACAGGCGCAGCTTCAGTAGTCTGTTCGGTGGTCTCTTTTTTGCTGCACTGACTTATTTGAAGCCATAGGACGATCAATCCCAAAAGTTTGTAATAACTACTCATTGATTTCATGGGGCTGGGGTTTCATTCTTCAAGTTTTGTTAACCATGGCAATCTTGCAACTTATGGCCGAATAAAATTTAAGGTGCCTCCTCCGTTGCCAAAGAAAGCCCCTCAGAAATCACTAAGTTTAGTCAAAACGCACACTACTTCAGGTGAAGAAAGCGATGGGAAATCTAAGCGTGTGGGCAATTCTTTTTGCGATGGATATGCCGATCGGTTTCCCGGAACGGAAGCGTTTGGGTGCAACGAGACCGAAATGAATCAGCGGGGCGCGAGTATTTCCTTTTGGGTATCATGTAAGGTTTTTCAAAAAAGATAACGAGCGGTCTGTCCAGACCTGAAATGCTACGCGGTCAATACTCATTTAGTAGTATTTTTTTTGATGTTAGTCTTTTTACAACACTGCACTTTGCGCTACAACGCTCGCAGTTAGTTTTGTGATAAAAATAAATTCTATGATTAAAAATCGTTTTCTATTTGGTCTTTTTATGGCGTTGGTGCTTTTGTCGTGTGGGGAAGAGAAAGATGAACCTACACCGCTGCCGGTAGCCGATTTTGAAGTGACTGTGGCAGGGCAGGCGCCCACGGCAACGATCACAATCGTTAATAAGTCGACAGATGCCAGTCAATTTACGTGGACCTTTGGCGAGGGGGCATCTATCAGAGAATCGAGCGATAAGACACCGGCAACTATTACAGTCGATAAAGCAGGCGAGTTAACCATCACACTGGAAGCTTCTAACGGAGTGGACAAAAGCAGCAAGGAGTTGAAGGTGGCCGTTGGCGGATTCAATGCCTTGGTGACTTTTTCGAACATTGAGTTTGGCCTGACAGCTGGAGATGCTACTTATGGTCGTCTGTTTTCGTTTGAAGACGGAAAGATTTATAAAGATTCAGAAATCAATGCAACTACGGGCCCGAAAATAGGGCTTGCCTTTGGGCAGATGGCTAATACGCTCTATTACTTCGAAAGTCCTGCGGTAGCTGCCTACAACGTGCCGGGAGCAAAGGTCACCAAAGTAACCAACTTTCCTTCACCCGTTCCCTTCTCTGTCACCGAGTTTGATGGCATGACAGATGACAGCAAATTGAAAGGTTTGACGATAGAGAACACGGATGATTCATTCGGCAACTCTTCTATCCCCGGCATCGTACTTTTTCAATTATCGTCTGGTTTAAAAGGAGCCGTAAGAACCAAGTCGGTTAGCAACCAAAGAATTTTGGTAGATATCAAGATTCAAAAATATTCAGGTAGTTAAGTTGGGTAACGGCTAAAGCAGTTTTGAGGGGGTGGCATTCTTGTCACCCCTTTGCTTTGCCCTGGTTAGATGTAAGGTTTCTCTGGTTTTTAAATATTATTATCATCCTTTTCAGGCTTACTGCGCTGTTTACGAAGTTGACATACTCCTTTAGGAGGAGGCGCTGCCATGTTAGAAACAACTCGATATTCTTGTTTGCAGAGGTAAGCCCATGAGTTAACTTGTAGGCAACCTATGCCCCGGTTACCTCAACCTGTTGCCTTGTTCTTTGGTGCCTTGCTGGCCACGTTCCATGTGCCGGCTGCGGGGCAGAATCTCAACGAGCTCGGTAAAGAAAACGCACTGCAGTTGGGGGGTGGAGTTTCGCTTACGCAGATGGCCTACTGGGCACAGGGCATCGACCAGCGCAGAGACCCTTACAGCTATTTCCTTACTGGCAACATCACACCCACCCTCTACGGTGTGGCGCTTCCTTTTTCATTTGCTGTGTCTAACCAGAGCCGGTCTTTCCAACAACCCTTCAACCAGTTCAGCCTTCATCCGTCTTACAAATGGGCTACCGCCCACCTGGGTTACACTACCATGACTTTCTCGCCTTACACACTCAATGGTCATATTTTCAGAGGGGTGGGGGTAGAGCTGCGACCCGAGAGGTTTCAGGTAAGTGCCATGTATGGGCAGTTGCGCAGAGCGGTGCCTCCAGATTCATTGCGTAACTCCGTACCCGGTTTCGAACGCTGGGGCTTTGGTCTGAAGGCAGGTTACCGCCAGGAGCAAGACTACGCAGAGCTGTCTATTTTTCACGGAGAAGACAAAGCTGAATCGTTACCCGAGTTACCGGAAGCAGCAGATTTATTCCCTGAAGAAAACATAGCCTTCGGTATTTCCTTGGGGAAAGGACTTTGGCAAAAAGTGGCACTTCAAACAGAATGGGCCTTGTCGGCACTAACCCGCGACACCCGGTCTGACGTATTGGCTTCGAATGAGAATAGTTGGGGTGGACTGTTTACACCACGCACGTCCACTGCTTATTACCAGGCGTGGAAAGCGGGGGTGCAATACCTGATGGAAAGCTATACCGTTGGGGTTGGTTACGAACGCATCGAACCCGGCTATACCACCCATGGTGCGTACTTCTTCAACAACGACTTGGAAAACTATACAGTAAATGCCACAGCAACATGGTGGGGTGGCAAAATCAACGCCTCCGCCAACGGGGGCATACAGCGCGATAACCTGGATCGGTCAAAGATCAGTACCATGAATCGATGGGTAGGGTCGCTCAGCGTTTCTGCAGCACCCAGCGATCAACTCACATTGTCGACCACGTATTCCAATTTTCAGTCCTTCACCAACATCCGGTCGCAATTTGTAGATATCAATCAGCTCACTCCGTACGATAACCTGGATACCCTCCGGTTTACCCAGATTTCTCAAAGCCTGAACTTGAATGCGAATTACCAATTACCGGGCTCCTCGCAGAAACGGCAATTTGTTTCGGCCAATGTGGCGGTGCAAGATGCAGCCGAACGCCAGCGTGATGTGGTGCAGAATAGCGGCTCGCGGTTTTATAATCTCAACACCTCTTATGTGATCAGTTGGACCGCCTTGCAACTCAGCAGCAGCTTTGCCTACAACCTCAACCGAAATGAGTCGCAAATGATGGACCTTACCACACATGGTCCATCCGTTTCGGTGAATAAGACGATGATGGAGCGCAAACTGAGGCTCACGTTTACAAGCGCCTACAATACGTCTGTCTCTTCGGGTACATCGCAGTTTCGCATATTCACCATTCGCTCCAATGCAGGCTATACCATTCAAAAGAAGCATCAATTCAACCTTGGATTGGCGGCCATCAACCGAGCCGGTGGTAGCGGTATAGAAGGCACCAACGCTTTTACAGAATTTACGGGTACACTCACCTACAACTATAGCTTTTAAGCATGAGGCGAATATCTTCCTACTACCCCTTAGATCATCCGGTAGCAGTTAAATTCATCATCTTCATTCTTTTTCTATCGGTCCTGGCTTTCCCCACCCGTGCACAGGTTGATTCACTGGAATACGCTTTGAAAGTCTTGGCGCGCACCTCTCCCGACTCTATCGTGTTGCGCTGGGCACCGGGGCAGGCCCAGCAATGGTTAGATGCCAACCGGTCAGGCTATTATGTGGAAAGGTATACACTTCTTCGCGATGGAAAATTATTATCACTACCTGAAAGGAAATTACTTACCCCGGAGCCATTGCAACCATGGCCACTCGATGCGTGGGAACCATTGGTGAAGGCAGACCGACATGCTGCCATTGCAGCGCAGGCGCTCTACGGAACTTCCTTTCAATTGGCTAATCCTTCTCCCGGAGTAATGGATATCGTTAACAAATCGAAAGAGAACGACCAACGCTTTGGTTTTGCCCTGTTTGCAGCAGATCTTTCTCCTGCGGTGGCCCAGGCCCTGGCTTTACGCTTTACCGACAAACAGGTGTTGAAGAATGAGAAATACCTGTACCGCATAATGGTGGTGCGCGGAGCACCCGATTACGACACTTTGCGTGGGAGCCTATTTGTGGCACCAGAGCTCCAGGAGTTACCCAAGCCCATCGACCTGATGGCTGAATTCAAAGGCACCCTGGTGGAGCTGCGCTGGGATGTATCTTTCTTCGCAGGTACCTACACTGCCTACCGCGTGGAGCGATCGCACAACGGGGAGGCATTCAAGCCGCTTACAGACCAGCCGCTGGTATCGGTTACGCAGCGGCAAGTAGACCCTCGTTTTTTCTATTTCACCGATACTACCTCAGCCAACCAACGATACGCCTACCAGGTGCGAGGCCTGACCCCTTTCGGGGAATGGGGACCGCCCTCCGACCCGGTGGAAGGAACTGCAACGCCAGAGGTGTCGGATATTCCGCATCTGACCCGTTACGAAAGTGCAGATAATCGTACCATTGATCTAACGTGGGAGTTTGATTCTACCTTGCATACTGCCATTAAGGGTTTCGATGTAGTGCGCGCCCCATTACCTACCCGGCCCTTTACATCTGTGGCCAACGGCTTGCTGCCACCCAGTGCGCGTACATTTACGGATCCAACTCCGGGTTATTCAAATTATTATAAAGTGATAGCGGTAGACCAAAACGGCCGCACGTATCCTTCTATGGTACACTTTGCGGCATTGGTGGATAGTATTCCACCGGCAGCGCCCGTTGGGCTGAAGGGCCAAATCAGTCAGGATGGTGTGGTTACACTTACGTGGGTACCCAATAGCGAGGAAGATATTTACGGCTATCGCATCTACCGCGGCAATATTTTGAAAGAGGAGTTTTTCCAAATCACACGCGAGCCTATCAAACGGATTCCCTACTATGACACGATCCACTTAAAGACGCTGAACAAAAATATCCACTACCAGGTGATGGCCATCGACCAGGTGCAAAACTATTCCAAGCTGTCGGCTGTGCTTACGTTGCGGCTACCCGACCAGGTGCCTCCTGTAGCACCGATATTCCTGCCGCCAAGGGCAACCAAAGAAGGTGCGCAATTGCAATGGATGCCGGGCGGCAGTGAAGACGTGTCGCACTATGATTTATACCGCAGGGTTGGCGGCACACAGTGGGAGAAAATCCAGTCGGTACCCCACACGGCAGATTCCGTTTTCAGTGCCATCGACAGCAAATTGGCTGAGGGCAAAACAGTAGCCTATACCGTTGTGGCGGTGGATAGTGCGGGACTGGAGTCGCCACCGGCTGAACCGGTAAAGGCGGGAAGGTTAGTGGAGAAAGTAAAGCCGGCTGTGGAGGTGAAAGGAAATGTAGACCGCGATAATAAACGAATTGTACTCAGTTGGAACTACACCCAGCCTGCCGTAACCAGCTACCAGGTTTACCGTGCACGCGAAGGCGAACCCAGCAGGTTGCTGGCCACCGTTCCGCAAGCCAATTTTGAAGATAGGCAGTTGTTGTTAAATACACGTTACACCTATCTGGTGGTTGCCGTGTTCGAATCGGGGGCGCGGTCAGCGTGGGGTAAAGCGCTGGAGTTGACATACTAACGGCTGACTTAATGAGGGAGGCTCTTGATGGTAGGAGCGAGCCTGGCTTAATAGGGTAGGATGGGTTAAGTCGTATGGGAGAATGCTAGTAGTCGTCCGGTAGGATTGGTTGGGTCGTATGGGAGAATCCACGGTTCGTCCGGTAGGATTGGTTAGGTCGTATGGGAGGATGCACGAGTCGTCCGGTAGGATTGGTTGGGTCGTATGGGAGGATGCACGAGTCGTCCGGTAGGATTGGGTTGGCCGTATGGGAGGATACTACTGGTCGTCCGGTAGGATTGGTTGGGTTGTATGGGAGGATGCTACGAGTCGTCCGGTAGGATTGGGTTGGTCTTTTGGGACGAGTGAAACGGACGAGAGCGACCTAGGCTATCGACTATGTTCAGAAAGTTACTTATATTTGTATTATCAATATTTGATATATCAATTATGA
>CAZRQK010000007.1:83825-111261 GCA_964602295.1 uncultured Ohtaekwangia sp. | reverse complement strand
GGGCACGTAAGTGGTGCTTCACCGCACGCGCTGTATCCACCAGGTTGTGGGTGCCAGTGTATACCACCTCGTTGCGCAGCTTGCGCGCCATCTGCCAATTTACTGTAGCAGCTATTACCGCTCCGTTGGCCTGGCGCAGCTTTCCCAGAAACGCCTGCAGCGCCCCCACACGTAACTCCACCATTACCGGGCGGTAGTTCTTCTCGGTAGCCAGAATTTGCAGCAACTTCTCGAAGTGCCCAACCCGACTGCCGAAGTCGGTGCCGCGGGCCTCACGCCCGGGTGCTGGCTCCGCACCCTCTCTTGGCAACGGGGTGCGGTACGTTGGTCCGCGGCCCACTGCATAGCGCACCGTGGTTTGCGCATCGCGAATGGTCTGCTGTAATGCCCCGCTTGCTCTCAACTCGAACAACACGCGGGGGGCCAGCGTGCGCAGCAGCTCAAAAAGCACTTCCCGTTGGTTAGTGGCATTTTGATACTCGGTTTTGGCCTGGTGAACCTTCAACAGCGCTTCGCGGGCGTTGCGCAGCAGCAGGGTCAACTGGTCTTTCTGGAGGTTTGGGCGACCGGGATCGTACGATTCTCCATACCCGGAGCAGAGGCCTAAGAGCTTCTCGAAGGCGTCTACGTTCTTGATAGTGGACATAAAACTTATTGTCTAAGTGTAAGTGAATATACTACTAACGCATACGCTTTGTTTCAAAAAAGAGATTAGAAAAGTATTAGAATTTTTTAATCGACAAAGCGTACCGTTGAATGGCAGTTTTGAACGTTGGAATGTAAGAGGCAGGAAGGTTGTAACATTCGAGGGTGGAGTTGGCTTTCCCAAGTGAACGGACCCGTATCCCAAATGTGACGGTGGTCATCCCACTTGAATAGCTCCCTATCCCAACCTATCAGATACGTTTCCCCACTGATCCGGCACCTTGCTCAACTGATCCGGTGTCTATCCCCAACGGTGGGCAAGGTATCCCAACACAACAGGTACTCATTCCAACCGATGAAGTCAGTATCACAACTGAACTGATCCTTATCCCACATCGGGTATCACGCATCCCAATTTGCATTAGCGGTCGGACCGCAAGGTTTCAAACAACACCAGCAAATAATCTTTCCCTACACTGAAACGCTGTTCCCCTCTCCCTTGTCCCGGGCAATCCGGGACGGAGAGGGGCCTGCACCCGGCAAGAAGCATGCATCGGGATGGGGTGAGGTCAAAAGCACAGAAGTCTGACCGCAAGCCAGCCACCGCATTTGCGCAACAGCACCTCCCCTATCACCTGCGCGACAAACAATGGGTCTTCCGGTATTCCGGTGGCATTTGTTTTCCACCATTGTACTATCTTGTCGTATGACAGAAAAAATTACCGATGGCTATACTTTTGTGCGCCATCAGCCTCCCAACTACCCCGAGGCAGAAATTCTTCATCGCAGCGAACAGTTTTACCATTGTCTGGACCAACGCAGAACGGTGCGCGACTTCTCAAACCGGCCGGTGCCCCGCGCAGTGATTGATAACTTGTTGCGGGCAGCCTCTACGGCACCCTCGGGCGCACACAAGCAACCATGGACTTTCTGTGTGGTGAGCGACCCCACTGTGAAGAAGGAAATACGCGCTGCCGCGGAGAAGGAAGAATACGAAAGCTACCAGGGCCGCATGAGTGAAGAGTGGCTGACAGACATACGCCCGTTGCAAACGGACTGGCACAAACCTTTTCTGGAGGACGCCCCTTACCTGATTGTGGTCTTCAAAAAAGCGTACGACCTGCGGCCCGATGGCACGAAGCGCAACAACTACTATGTGGCAGAGTCGGTGGGCCTGGCGTGCGGCTTGCTGCTGGCGGCCATACACCATGCGGGCTTGGTGGCCCTTACGCACACACCCAGCCCCATGAACTTCCTGAGTAGGATTTTGAAAAGACCCGACAACGAACGGCCCTTCCTGCTGATACCGGTAGGTTATGCAGCCGAAGAAACCTGGGTACCTAAACTGAAACGCAAAGAGTTGGCGGAGGTGGTGATGTTTGTTTGAGGTAGGAAGGTTTTAAGGTGGGAAGAGAGATTTGAGACGTGAGATGGGAGCAACCTCAACCTGTAACCTAAAACCCTAACGACCTGCGCCCGGGTCTACTTCGCCTTGGGAGACAGCTTGAGGTAGGTGAGCTTGTAGGTGTACACAAAGTTGCCGTTGTTTTCGGTGCGGATGCCCTCGAGTATGTCGCGGCTTTTGTCGTAGCTGAACGTATAGGTGGTGTGGCGGCCCCGCGATTCGAAATGTTTATACACCAGCAGGTTGGCATCTGCCGCATGGTTGAACTCGCCCACAATAGAATAAGAGGGCAGGTACTCTTTGTCGAGCGATATTTCGAGGAACTCGCGGTTGGCACTGTCCTGGTCGCGCACGATGGCCACCTTGGCGTAGTTTTCTTTGCGCTGCGTTACCTTGTCGGTTTCTTCTGCCGACAGCAACCCTTTGCCTTTGCGGCTCACCACGCTGGTAACGGAATACACCCCCTCTATGGTGCCCAAGCTGGTGGCTTCTTTGCTCATGTATTTGTTTACCAGGTCTTTGAAGTCGAACTGCTCGAGGGCGTATATTTTCTGCCGTTGCCGCATGCGGTACAACTTGTCAATGGAGCAACCCGACAGCACGCAAACGGACAATATCAATAACCCGGTTATCTTCATCTAGAAAATGATGTTCTCGTAGTGGCCGCTGATGTGGCTGCGGCACGACAGGCGGCCATGCAGCGCAGTAGGCTTAAACAGCGACTTGCCCATGAGCATGCGCACACACTCTTGTATGCCCTCGGTAATAGAGGGGTGCGGGTGCACACACTCGGCCAGTTCTTCTATGCCCTTATCCATGGAAATAAGCACGGCCACGGCCTGTATGGCGCTGGAGGCGTGGTTGCCCACCACCTTCATGCCCAGTATCTTCATGGCGTCATCATTGGTAACCAGCAGCTTGATGAACCCTTGTGTGTTGCGTTTGGCAATGGCGCGGGGTATCACGCTGTAGTCCACCGTTACTACTTTATAGTCTATCTTTTTCTCTTTGGCCTGGATTTCATTCAACCCCACCCCTGCCACCTCGGGACTTAAGAACATGATGTTGCTGATGTTTTCGTATACCAGCTTGCGTTTGGGGTGGCCGAAGATGCGCTCCACGGCATAGCGGCCCTCCAGTTCGCCCACGTTCACCAGGCTGATGTCGGCCGTCAGGTCGCCCACGGCAAAGATGTTGGAGATGTTGGTTTGCGTGTCGTTGTCTTCAATACCGCGTTTGGAGATGTTGATCTCCACTTTATCGTCCCACAGGTCTTCGAGGTTGGGCACGCGGCCCACGGACACCAGCGCTTTCTCTACGTTGAACACCTCTTTGCCGCCATCGGTATATTCCAGCTCGTATTCCACACGGCCATTCTTAATTTCCATGCGGATGAGTTTGGAGTTGCGGTGGATGAGCACCCCGTTGTTTTCCATATTGCGCTCGATGATGTGCACCACGTCTTCATCTTCAAACGGCAATATGCGGTCGCCTTTGTCGATTACATGCACTTTGGTTTTGCCGAAGCCTGAAAAGATGGTAGCATACTCGCAGCCGATTACCCCTGCGCCCACAATCACCATGCTCTCGGGGAAGTCTTCCATATTTTCGATGCCTTCGCTGGTCATTACTGTTTTTTCATCGATGGGCAGCTCGGGCAGGTAGCGCGGCCTGCTGCCGGTGGCCAGAATGATGTAGTCGGCTTCTACGGTTTCGGTGTGGGCGCCCTGCTCTATTTGTATGGTGTGCTGCCCCACCAGTCGGGCGGTGCCCTTGCGGAACTGGAGCAGGTTGGTGTAGTTGGAGTTCTTCAGTTGCTCCATGTGTTCCAGCAGCATGTCGTTGCGCTCTTTCACGGCCCGCTTCACTTCGGCCTGCACTTCTTTGTAGCTGATGGAGGGCGCCTGTATGTTGTAGCGCCTCAGGCTTCTGCGAAAGGCAGAGGCTTCGCGCGACAGTTCCCACCAGGTTTTGGAGGAGAGAGCCCCATTGGTAACGCCCGCGCCCCCTACCCTGTTCTTTTCAATCAGCAACACTTTCTTCTTGAAATCCAGCGCGCGCATGGCGGCCGCATAGCCGGAAGGGCCGGCACCAATCACAACCAAATCAAATTTTTCCATAGCCAACTTTAAAAGATCAGACCACTGATACGAATATACTATTGTTTCTACTTCGAAGCCATTGTAAAAATACCACGTCTTGCCATCCCGATGGCAACCGGAAAACAAATCTCCCGGCTGGCGTCAGCGTTCCCTGCGGGAGACGCTGGCAAGACGGAAGGATTATACGTTCCTGCATTCCCAAAAGAAGAGGGCCACGATCGTTCCTGCTGCGCAATATCGCCTGCTATTCAATGAGATGGTTTAATGTTGCTCCTTTGTGTAACCTTATTTTTTCTGCAGGTGGATGCCCGCCACCATACAGCGTACACTGCCACCACCATACCGCTCGATGGTTGGCACGGCCAGGGGCAGCAGCTCTGCCGTTTTGCTGAGTGCATCGATCTGCCCTGGCAACAGGCTGTTGAAGGCCGTTTGCGAAAGCAGAATGTAGGGCATGTCATCGGCATCGGCTACCTCCAGCATGTTGCCGGCAAAAGCCTTCATCTGTGCATAGCTGATGGCCACTACGCGGTGGCCGGCACGGGCAAAGCTATCGAGCAGCGCATCCTGGTCGGCTTCGCTGTGCACCGCATCGAGGCAGACTACCGCTACGGCACTGCCAACCCAAAGCATTACGTTGGTGTGGTAGATGGGGAGGCCCTGCTCGTCTACCGCATCGAACACAACCGCCTGGTAGTTGAGCAGCGAAGCTACGCGCGTCACCAATTCATCGTGCGTGCGGGCCGACCGGCTGGCGTAAACGGTTTGATGCGCGTGGTCGAAAATCAGGCTGCCGGTGCCCTCCAGGAATTTGCCTTCCTGCTCATAGGTAGATTCATCGAGTACCTCTGTGATTATAAATGTCTGGCGCAGCCATTCCAATATGTCTATCCTGCGTTCGTGCCTGCGATTGGGGGCCATCATGGGGTAAAGAATCACGCGGCCGTCATGATGAAAAGATACCCAGTTGTTCGGGAAGACGGCATCGGGTTTTTCGGGTGTGGCTGTATCGTCTACCACACATACATCGATGTTGTGTGCCCGTAGTTGTTCAACCATGTTATCGAATTCTTTTTGTGCCAGTGCGAGCACCTGCTGGCGGTTGGCAGCTGCATGCTGCTGAAAGGCGTTGGTGCCCGCTGTTTCTTCGTTAAAAAAAAACGTGGCAGGCCGAATCATTAGCACGGCTTGGGGGTTCTGTAGGTGCATGCTGCAAATTATCCCAAATTCTTAATCCCCAAAAAATTGAACGGCTTTTTTGCACCATACGTTGAAGGTTTGAACATGCGCCTGGCGCAATTGCGGAAGCTATTTTACAAGCTATTTGCCACGGTGAAGTAGTTAGAGAGCGCTGGCACCATGACCATCGGATTGACAATTTTGGATTAATTTTGCGTGATGTTGGAAGCGATTTTAGAGTGGGACAGGAATTTGTTAGTGGCATTGAACAGCTACCACGCACCGTGGCTGGATCCGGTAATGTTTTATGCATCCAAAACCATGGTATGGTTGCCGCTTTTTATTTTTCTGCTGTACCTGGTGGTGCGCTGGCACGGTAAGGGCTGGTGGCTGCCCCTTAGTGGCGTGGCGTTTTCTATTCTGCTTACCGACCGCATTACGTCTGGCTTTATGAAACCGTTCTTCCAGCGTCTGCGCCCATCGCAAGAACCCGTGCTGGACGGAGTGTTGCATTTGGTAGATGGATACAAGGGGGGCATGTATGGCTTTGCTTCCAGCCACGCGGCCAACACCTTTGGCGTAGCCATGCTTTTCTGGCTGTTGTGGAAAGATAAAACCCGTGCTTCGGCCTGGCTGTTTCTCTGGGCTGGCTTTATGACGTACACGCGCATTTATTTAGGTGTGCACTACCCGGGCGATGTGTTGGTGGGAAGTGCCGTGGGCATGCTGTGCGGCTGGCTGGCTTTTCTTTTTGTGAAGCGCATCGACAAAGCCAACCAACTGGAACTGGCTTAGCTTGCTTTTCCGAGTAAGCGTTTTACGTATTTGCCGATAATATCGAATTCCAGGTTCACCGTGTCGCCTTTTTTTAACTGATGAAAGTTGGTGTGCTGATAGGTGTAGGGAATAATCGCTACGCTGAAACCATCATCGGCCACATTGAAGCATGTGAGGCTAACACCGTTTATCGCAATCGAACCTTTTTCGACCACCACATTTCCCAGCGAAGGATCGAACGAAAACCGGAAGAGCCAACTGCCGTCCTCATCGCGCACTGACGCCACCACACCGGTTTGGTCTACGTGCCCTTGCACAATGTGCCCATCGAAGCGCCCGTTGTTCAGCATGCAGCGCTCTATATTTACTGCAGTACCTTCCTTCCAATTACCCAGGTTGCTTTTTGATAACGTTTCCGCCACGGCTGTTACCCAATAGCCCTCTGCCTCAAGTTGGGTAACGGTTAAGCATACGCCATTGTGCGATACACTTTGATCTACTTTCAGTTCGGGCGCGAGCGAGCTGGCAAGCATAAAGTGTTGGTTCGTTCCTTCTGCTTCGATGCGCTTTACTTTCGCCACCGATTCGATGATACCTGTAAACATAGACGTGTCTTCTCTGCCCAAAATTCAGGCAATTTATGGTCAAATCAAAAAGGCGCAGAAGGGCGCGTTAGCTATCAACCACGACTGCCAACTGTTCAACATTTGTTCTGTTGAAACGGATTTACAAACCGCCATACGAGCAAACTGCAATGACATTTTAGAAAAACAAAAACCCGGATGTGATCCGGGTTTTTCATTGTGAAGAGAAAAATTGCTTCGGCCATTACAGCCGCGCAACATTTCCTATTAATAACGATAGTAGTCGGGTTTGAAAGGTCCCTGTACGGTTACACCAATGTATTTGGCTTGTTCGTTGGTAAGGGTTTCCAGTTCCACACCAATTTTCTTCAGGTGCAAACGCGCCACTTTCTCATCCAAATGCTTCGGCAACATGTACACTTTGTTTTCGTACTTGCCGCTGTTGGTCCACAATTCCAACTGGGCGAGTGTCTGGTTGGTAAACGAGTTCGACATCACAAATGAAGGGTGGCCAGTGGCGCAACCTAAGTTCACCAGGCGGCCTTCTGCCAGCAGTATCACCTGGCGTCCGTTTTTCAACGTGTAGAGGTCTACCTGAGGTTTGATCTCGTCTTTAGAGGCGGCATTCTTGTTCAACCATGCTACATCAATTTCATTGTCGAAGTGGCCGATGTTACACACAATGGCTTTGTCTTTCATCATCTCGAAGTGGCGGCCCAACACAATGCCGAAGTTACCGGTAGCGGTCACTACGATATCTGCTTCTTTTACCGCATCGTCCATTTTCTTCACGGCAAAGCCGTCCATGGCAGCCTGCAGTGCACAGATCGGGTCTATTTCGGTAACGATTACACGGGCACCTGCACCACGCAACGAGGCAGCAGAACCTTTGCCCACATCGCCATAACCGGCAACAACGGCTACTTTACCAGCCATCATTACATCGGTTGCTCTGCGGATGGCATCTACCAAAGATTCCTTGCAACCATACTTGTTATCGAACTTCGACTTGGTAACCGAGTCGTTGATATTGATAGCAGGCAAAGGCAACTTGCCATTGTGCATGCGTTCAATCAGGCGGTGTACGCCAGTGGTTGTTTCTTCAGAGATACCTTTGATGCCCGCTACCAACTCCGGGTTGCGATCGAGCACCATATTGGTAAGATCACCACCATCATCCAAAATCATATTCAACGGCTTGCCGTCTTTGAAAGCGTATAAAGTCTGTTCAATGCACCAGTCGAACTCCTGCTCGTTCATGCCCTTCCAAGCAAACACCGGGATGCCCGCAGCAGCAATGGCGGCAGCGGCATGATCTTGCGTAGAGAAAATATTGCAAGAAGACCACGATACCTCCGCGCCCAGTTCTACCAGTGTTTCAATCAACACCGCGGTTTGAATCGTCATGTGCAGGCAGCCGGCAATGCGGGCACCTTTCAGCGGCTTCTGTGGGCCAAACTCCTCGCGGATGGCCATCAGGCCGGGCATTTCTGCTTCTGCCAATTTGATTTCTTTGCGGCCCCAGGCGGCCAGTGAAATGTCTTTTACTTTGTACTTAAGGGTTGCTGATACCATTTTTTTACTGTTTTTCGATATTAGGAGCACAAAGATACCGCATAGGTTTCAGAATTACTACCCTGACTGACACGCGATTAGCTACACCCCCGAACTATGGTTAAACAAGCACTGTTCCCAACAAAATTTCAATCGAATGAATAAAATCCAAATAAAAGTTGAAGTAGTTTCTGATGTGGTGTGCCCCTGGTGTTTCATTGGCAAAAGACGGATGGAAAAAGCCATGTCCGCCTTGGGCCCTGACTATACATTTACCGTTTCTTTCTCCCCTTTCGAACTGAACCCGCAGATGCCGCCAGAAGGCCGTAACCAAAAGGAATACCTGGCTGCCAAGTTTGGCGATGAAACCCGCTACGAACAGATTACGCAACACGTTACCGGTGTTGCCGCTGGCGAAGGACTGCAATTCGACTTCGCCAATCAGCATGTTTCACCCAACACCTTCGATGCGCACCGCCTGATCTGGCTCGCTGCCAAAGAAGGCGTGCAACCGGCAGTGAAGGAGGCCCTCATGAGCGCCTACTTTGAGAAAGGCATTGACCTGAGTCAAAAAGAAAACCTGGTTCAGGTAGCCGCCTCCGCGGGATTAAATCGCACCAAAGCACTAGCGCTGCTAAACAGCAAGGAAGGCATGGAAGAAGTGCGGCAGGCACAACAACGCAACTACCAGCGCAAAATCAGTGGCGTGCCTTTCTTTATCATCAACGACCAATACGGACTGTCAGGTGCGCAACCTACTGAGGTGTTTGTACAGGCGTTTACGGAGATCGGAAAGGAAATAAATGCCCAGGGTGCTGCCTGCGATGTGGATAACCAATGCTGAGTGGGTTTCACGAACATCGGGGGCGCAAAAGGCCAATAATTTTTTTGACTTAATTTTGCAGGATGACTTTCCTGCAGCGGAATAGCACCATAGAAATACCGCCCGCTATCACCCGGCCAAAGGTGGATGTGGACGTACTGGCTGCCATTGACCCACAAGTGCTGGAAGATTCGTTTGTGTATGTGCATTGTTATTTCAACAACACGCATAAGGATATGCTCATTCGCATTTGGCGCAGCACGTTCCTGGTAGATGCGCAGAGCGGCAACCGTGCTGCCATGGTGCATGCCGAAAATATTTCCATCGCCCCGCAGTGGACACTCATTCCGGATAATAAAGTTTTTCGTTTCCTGCTCATTTTCCGCGGACTGCCCAAATCGTGTACGTCATTTCACTTGCTGGAAGACATTCCGCAGGCTGGTGGGTTCTATGTGCCCGATATTTCTCGCAAAGAAACCGATGTGTACCACATCGATATTGCCTGAACCGTTCAGTGCAATGCCGTATTGCTCACAAAGGCTACCTGTTTGCCATCGGGTGACCAGGACGGAACATTAATCGTTCCCTGGCCACCGTAGAGATAAGCCAGTGTGCGTACAGGCCCACCGTTGGCAGGCATCAGCCGCAGTTGCACACGCTTGTAAAACGGATGATCGGAAGGGGCCACATCCTGTCCGTAGGAAAGGAATACCATCCATTGGCCATCGGGCGAAACGTGAGGAAACCAGTTGTTGAATGCATCGTTAGTGAGCTGTTCAGGATTACTGCCATCGGGTTTCATGCGCCACAACTGCATGCTGCCTGAGCGAACGGAATTAAAATAGATGTACTTACCATCGGGCGAATACTCCGAGCCGTCATCCAAACCCTTGCTGTTCGTCAGTTTTATTTCTTTACCCCCCTTTGCAGAAATCTTGTAAATGTCGTACTCATCGTTGCGGCCTCCGGTGTAGATCAACCATTTGGCATCGGGCGACCAGCCGTGCAGGTAAGAGGGCCCTACAGTGGTAATTTTTTTAGGTGTACCTCCTGAAACCGGCATGGTATAAACCATAGACACCCCTTTGTCTTCTTCGCTGTGGTGGCTGATGCCCAAGTGCCGCCCATCGAAGCTCAATACGTGATCGTTGTTGTTGCGTGTGGCGAACCCAGTGGGTATTTGCGTGATGGCATTCGTGGATAAGTCATAACGGTAGAGCAAACCATTTTTGTTGTAGATGAGCGCGCGGCCATCGGTAGTCCAGTTGGGTGCCTGTATGCTGGTGCTGTCTGTGTAGAGAACTTTACGATGCCCCGTTGCCACATCCATTACTTCGAGGTGGCTGGCCAGATATTGCCGGTAGGGCACCAACGCTTTAGGAGCAGGAACCACTATGCGCACATTTTTAAAGAGTGCTTTCTCAACTGCCTGCTCATTGTGCGAACAAAGGAAAATGCCCACATACACCTCATCACCCAACGGCAGCTTTTGAGAGCCTACCATTGACAAGGGTTCGCCCCATCGCGCAGCAGAAAAAATATATTCGGTACCCTTGCGCTCAAGTTGTATTACATCTGCATTTGTAAGGGCGGTTTTTACTTCCTCCGTTTCACCGCCAGGGGTTGCACGAAATTGCAGTGAGGTAAGCCCATCGCCATGTACCACACCGTTGGCGTGGGGCGAATTGGCTTCCAGGCTGTGGCGCACCATCCACCCTACTTTGCGGTGAGGGTCTGCCCCTGGTGAAAGAAAAGCAACCTGTGCGGTAAGTATAAAATCTCCTTTCATCTTCTTCCACAGAAAATGAAAGTCATCATGCTCGAACCACATGTTGCCACTGGCACCCTCTAACTGGTAAGTTTGTTCCATTGGGCGATAACTGCTTGTGCCTTTCTGCGAGGGATTGCCAACGTGTGTAAACCCTGCAAACTGACCCACCGGCTGCGCCTGCATGGAAGCAGCGGCCAAAAGTATGAATAGCACTGTAATGCTGACTCTCATAAAGGTGTGAATTTGGGATAGTGAAAGATAACAAATGGCCGCACGGTGTCAAATGTTTCTTAGACACCGTTTGCGCGATTGCATTTACCCAACAGCCAATCGAACCCACTTCTTCAATTCACCGCCTTTATCGCCTTTACCTCGTTGTCGAGCTTAGTCTGTACGGCTTTAAATTTTCCAAAATCTTGATAAACACCCTGGAAGCGAAACACGCGTGTTACCTGCTTTTGTGTAAGGTTCATCAACATAAATGCTTCGCCATCTACCATCAGCACCACCTCCAGACTCGGAAAATTGTCGTGCAATCGCACCATCGTATTAAAGCCCTGGTTCGACAAGGTGATATCGAAATAAATCACCGCCCGCATGGAGGCCATCTTCGATACCGATTCAAATTCTGTAACCGGAATGATGGGTAGCGCGGTAACGCATACGGGTTTACCTGTTAATATGAGTGGATAAGAGGTAACCAGGCTCGTGCACTTTACCGGAAGGTATATGCCACTGGGCTTAACCTGCGCCTGCGCCATCCATGCACAAATCATTAAAATCATCGTTGGGTTCAGGCGCATAATGAAATATACAAAAGTGCTACGCATAAAAGATCAACATTTATACCTGTTTTCTCTTGATCATTCGTGCTATCTTCACATTGCAAATCCTACTGCTATGAAAAAACTGTTGATCCCTGTCTTTGTTCTGGGCCTCCTACCAACCATGGCGCAGATACCCACCGCGGAACTTCAAATAAAGGGTGCCTTGCTGGCCGCTCCTGCAGATCAACGCGATGGGGCTTTGGTCTATGGATTTGATGCCAACGGCAATGTGATTACGTTACGAGCCGGTACGAACGACCTGGTGTGCCTGGCCGATGACCCTAAGCAGAATGGCTTTAATGCGTCTTGCTACCACAAAGACCTGGAACCATTTATGGCGCGCGGCCGCGCATTAAAGGTCGAGGGCAAATCGCCTCAAGATATCTTCAACATTCGTGAAGAAGAGGTAAAGAGTGGTAAACTCTTTATGCCCAAGCAACCCACCTCGTTGTTTGTTTATTACGCCCCGGCCGATGGATACGATGCTACTACAGGCGAAGTAACAAAAGGCAACTTCCGCTACGTAGTCTATATACCGTGGGCTACTGCAGAAAGTACCGGTTTGCCATTAAAGCCAGAGGCACCCGGCATGCCCTGGATCATGGACCCAGGCACGCACCGCGCACACATCATGATTAATCCACCCCCGAAGAATTAAATATCTTTTTCTATTTCTTCACCAGATCTTCGTGCTTGATTACAGCCATCCACACACTGGTGCGCTCATTGTCCATGCGCGTCCAAATGGGAGCGATGATGCCCTTGTGCGCTGAAATGTTGTTGTAATCACCAAAGAATTTTCTCGCTGACGGCACAAAAGGACTTTCGCTGATTTTCTTTTCGGTGAACGTATTGCCCCCATCTATAGAGAAGGCAATGTATACATCTGTCTGCAGGTCATCGTAGGCTCTGCGATCGTAGTACACAATGTAGATGAACCCCGTAGTTTGGTCTACAGCCATCCAGGGTAAAAACTGGTGCTTGCCGGCACCATCCAGATTGACGCGTAAAGGCTGTGTCCAATTGTCGCCACGGTTGGTGGAACGCATAAACCAGATATCGGTATCATCAGTGCCATTTTTCTGGTCGGCCCAAACCAGGTAAAGGCTACCCCGAAAAATGCCAGAACTGTTGTCAACCATTAACACCGGCATGCCATTGCTGCGGTTCAAGCCCGGAATATCCATAGCCCAACCGCCATGGTGGGTAGCAATGGCCAGGTCGTTTTGCAGCCATAGGGTACCTCCATCGTACGAGCGATCGAAGTAAATAATACCCTTGTTAGACCATGCCACATAGATTCTTCCATCGGCATCTATCGCAGGCACAGCCCCTTCCGTTGTGTTATCGTCATCAATGCAATCGCCCGGCACTTGATTGATACGAATCGCCTCCGACCACTTTTTACCAGCTTTGGTAGACTTGCTGAACATAATGTTCGATTCGCACCCCGGGCTGGTGTCTCCATACTTGTCGAATTGTGTCCAGGTGGTAGCAATGGTCTGTTTGCGCGGATGCACTGCGGGCCATTCTTTATCCTGGTCTTTGGGCGGGTTATTCCCTATACTTTCTCCATCCGTCCACGTTTTACCTCCGTCTGTAGATTTCTGACAGACAATGCGGTCGAGCCAGGCATCGTTGCTGCGCCCCGCACCACTGGGGTCGGCCAGGTGAAAATAATACAGGTGGCCTTTGGCATCGGCTGCGACCGCGGGGTCGCCAAAAACTCCGTAAGGCGAGGTAAGCCGGGATTCGGCCCAGGTTTCACCACCATCTAATGTATAGATTGCCCGGTCGAGTACTACACCTGCCAGAATGTTTTTCGGATTTTTAGGATTAACCACAATACTTGGCTCCAATGGCGGATAGATGCCATCCACCTGCTCGGCCAGCTTGATGTTCTTGATTTGTGCATTTGTTAAGAATGGCACCATCATTACTACAGCACCTAACCATCTCATCTTCATATAATGTTTTTATAAAATTTCTTTGCCTTTTAAAACACGCACCCAATGAGCGTAGCCCGCTGCATTCAAATGCAAGCCATCGGTAGACAGGTCGCTGCGCAACAAACCGTTGGCATCAGTAAACTGATTGTAAAGATCCACATACTTGTAACCAAAGCGGGCCTCTATCTTGGACAGTTGCGTGTTAATTGTATTGACCTGCTCTTGCAAACCGTAATCCTTTGGGAAATTTTTGAACGAAGGATTAACCGGCAAAATGCTCTGCACAAATATTTGGGTAGCGGGTGTCTGCTTTTTGATTTCTGTGATCAGTAAAAAGATATTCTCCAGCACCACATCTTCGGGTATTCCTTTCGACAAATCGTTAATGCCAATCAGCAGAAACAATTTAGAGGGTTTGATGCGCACCACCTGATGCAATCGCTGCATCAAACCAAAAGTAATATCGCCACCTATACCCCGGTTTACTGCCGTGGAGTCGTTCAATAATTTTTTCCAATCGCCACCTTCGGTAATGCTGTTGCCCAAAAACACAATACTTCCCTCCTTTACTTTCTCTTTCTCAAAAAGTGCCGTTCGCTTTTTGTAATGGTCTGGCAAGCGTGGAATAGTGTCCCACTGCTGGGCTGCCAGCGGCCAGGCTATGCAGAGTAGAATGAAAGTAAGTGCCTTTCGCATGAACGTTTACTTTTTCAGCGATTCAATTTTGGTGTCCAGCTTTACATCGCCAATTTCTACTACCGAAGATCCGTACACTTTAATGGTTGATTTGATAAAATCTTCTTCGTTGGCTTTGTAAATGTTGTCTACATATTTCTGAGGATTACGATCGATGTAGGGGAACCACGTGCTGTGAATCTGGATCATCACACGATGACCTTTTTTAAACGTATGCAACATATCCTGCAAACGGAAATTCACCTCGGTTATTTCGTTGGGCTTAAAGGGCTCCGGCTTTTCGAAGCTGTTGCGGAAGCGGCCGCGAAACACTTCATGGCGCACCAACTGCTGATAACCACCCATCACCACATTCTTCGGGTTATGGTCATAGTTGGGATGGTCTTGCGGGTACACATCAATCAATTTCACAATGAAGTCGGCATCGGTGCCCGTCATGGCCACCTTCAACTTCGCCATGATTTCGCCTCCCACCGTAATGTTTTCTGTTAATGGTTCGGTTTCAAAAGTAAGCACATCTGGTCTACGGCTGGCATCACGCTGGTCATCGCTCATGAAATAGCGAGGAGTAAACACCAACGATTCGGTTTGCGAGGTGTAAGGCACGGGCTTCGCGGGATCGCTCACATATTCGAATACAGCTTGTTCTTTCAAGGGCTGGTTGATCGATAAACGACCGTTCTCGCCAAAGTACAACCGCACAGGCGCAATTTCGCGTGCCGGCCAGGTATTGAATTTCCGCCACTCCTTGCGGCCTGTATCAAACATCAACGCTTCGGGCAGATCTGCCTTGCCCTCGCCTTTCAGGTGGTAGCGAAAGAAATTGCGCTCTATGTCGCGTTGATAATAGGTGTTGATGCTATCGCCAAAATAAATGTGGTTGTGGGTCAAAGCGCCCTGGTCGGGTCTGGACCATTGGCCATGCGCCCATGGGCCCATTACAATGCTATTCTTAGCCGCGGGGCTACTCTTTTCAATGGACTTGTAAATATTGAGCGGGCCGTACAGGTCTTCGGCATCGAACCAACCTCCTACCGTCATCACCGCATGGTTTACATTTTTGAGGTGGGGCAATAGGTTTCGTTTTTGCCAGAACTCATCGTAGTTGGGGTGTTCTACAGTTTGTTGCCAAAAGAAGTTATCGTGATGGTATTTTTCTGTGGCATTCTTTAACGGACCGAGACGCAGGTTGAAATCGTAACCATCGGCCACAGGCTGCTGGCGGAAACGCTGGGCCTGTTCCATGTACCACGCTTTAGAAGTTGGTGCATCGTGCTGATAGCCAAACACGGCAAAGGCGGCCAGGTAACTTTGAAGGAACGCACCGTTGTGGTGGAAGTCATCGAAGAAGAAATCGGCAATGGGCGCCTGCGGAGAAGATGCACGCAAAGCCGGGTGCGCATCGGGAATGCTGGCGGCTGTGTAGAAGCCGGGATAGGAAATGCCCCACTGCCCTACTTTACCATTGTTGCCCTTAATGTTCTTCAACAACCACTCGATGGTATCGAACATGTCAGAAGACTCATCGGTGGCGGTTTTATTCTTTTTATCGTTGCCGGGAATGTTGGGCGTCATGTTATCGAACTGGCCCTCGCTCATCCAGCGGCCGCGCACATCCTGGTAAACAAAAATGTATCCATCGTACATGGCATATTTTGAGGGGCCCAGTGTTTTCCGAAATGCATCGGGTCCATAAGGCGCTACGCTGTAGCAGGTACGTTGCATCAGGAATGGAAACGTGCGGGTTTTATCTTTGGGAATATAAATGGAGGTGAAAAGCTTTACGCCATCACGCATGGGTATCTGCACTTCCATTTTGTCGTAGTTCATGCGCACATACACCGAATCGGGTATTTGCGAAAAGCCCGCCAACGGAATGGAAATCACAAAAAAGAGAAGAAAAGAAAATCGAATCATAACAGACAATTGATATAGGTTGGTCTGAAAAATAAGAACTTACCCCGGCACTAACAACCGGCCACCGATTGAACGGCCAAATGCCTGATAATTATTTCTAAATTCGGATTCGCTATGAACAAGTTTGCTCTGATTTTAACGCTTGCCATCGCCATTTCGCACGGGGTTTTATCTCAAAACAGCGAGCCGCTTTCCAGGATCGCCTTTGGCTCGTGCAGCCACCAGGATGACACCGCTCAGCTTTGGAAGGACATTGTTGCCCAACAACCCGATTTATGGATTTGGATGGGTGATAATATTTATGGCGACACACACGATATGCAACTGCTGGAAGCCAAGTACGATCTGCAGAAATCGCACCCTGATTACCAGGCGCTGTTACAATCCACGAAAGTGATTGGCACGTGGGATGACCACGACTACGGCATAAACGATGGTGGGAAATTTTACATCAAAAAGAAAGAAAGCCGCGAGCTGGCAGCCGATTTTCTGGGTATACCCCCAAAAGCTCCGCTTCGCAAGCGAGAAGGCATGTACGATGCCTATGAATTGGGGCAGGCACCCCACAAAGTGAAAATTATTTTATTAGACACACGCTATTTTCGCGATACGTTAAAAACCAGCAACAGCAAAGAACAACGTTACATTGTAAACGAAGAAGGCGACATACTGGGCGAGGAGCAATGGCAATGGCTGGAGAAAGAATTGAAAAAATCGGATGCCAGCATACACATCATCGGTTCGAGCATTCAATTGGTGGCCACTCAACACGCTTTTGAGAAGTGGAGTAATTTCCCCAAAGCACGGGCGCGCATGTTGCAATTGCTTGCCACAGTTAAACCTAAAAACACCTTCTTTGTCAGTGGCGACCGCCACATAGCCGAGATATCCAAAATGAATGTAGAAGGTTTGCCCTACCCCCTTTACGATTTCACTTCAAGTGGCCTTACGCATACGTGGTCTACACCGTGGGAAGAAGCCAACGACACGCGCGTAGGTCAACTGATCATTCAGAAAAATTATGGCCTCATCAAAATCAACTGGACGGGTAACCTTCCTCTGTTGGAATTTGAGATTCGTGGCCATGACGGCAAGCTCTGGCAGTCGATCCCTGTAATTCTACCTAAACCGGAATGATAACTATGTCGTCAAGATTTCTTGTGTTGATTTGGGCACTTGCCTGGAACAGCGAAATTAAGGAAACACCTTCTTCCACAAAGATTTAAGCGCACAGTAAATCTTCCCTCCCGAAGCGTGGCCACGTTTGTTTGGCCATAGCCTTGTTTTGTAATGCTGATTTCGACTATACTTGCAGCGTAATTGGTTTCCCACTTCAACGGAAGTAAGGAATTAAAAGGGAACCCCGTGTAATTCGGGGGCAGTTCCCGCTACTGTAAGCATCATGAAGCGTTGTTCACGCTTGTCACTGTTCCTTGCGGAATGGGAAGACAGAACAACAGGATGCAAGCCAGGAGACCTGCCAGTTGCAACACAATTCAAGCTTCGGGTAAAAGCAACGAATGAGAAGAAAGTCTTGTAAACCGGTGTGGTATACAAGATCTCCAATCCATTCCAGCCTTTACTCCTTTTTTCAACCTTAAACTCTTTCAACTATGAAAAAGGAGAGAAAAGTCTGGGCAATGACATTGATTGCCTTTTGGTGGCTGGCGCCAAATCAAACCAACGCCCAGCAAGATTCAATCGCTTCGCGACAACTGAGTGAAGTAGTCATTACCGCCTCCAAGTTTGCCAAGAGCCAACTAGAAACCGGACAAGTGTTGTCGGTTATCACGCAAGAGCAACTTGCGCAAAGCGCAGGCAAAGACCTGGCGCAGGTACTGAATGAGCAGACCGGTATGGTAGTAAGTGGTGCGAACAGTAATCCCGGCAAGGATAAGAGTGTGTACCTGCGTGGTGCGCGCAATCACTACACGTTGGTACTGGTGGACGGTGTGCCTTTGAATGATCCTTCTGGCATCTCGGGTGGTGCGTATGATTTGCGTATGCTGGCATTAGACCAGGTAGAGCGCATCGAAATTCTGAAGGGCAGTCAAAGCACGTTGTATGGAACAGATGCCATTGCGGGGGTCATCAATATCATTACCAAGTCACCTTCAACGGAAAAGGTAAGCGGTAGTATTTCTGGAAGCTACGGGAGTTTCCAGACTTGGAGAACCCTTGCCTCCGTAAGTGGTCGTATCCAAACGGTGGGCTACCAGGCGGGTTACAGTCGCTTTCAAACCAATGGCATCAGCGAGGCATTCGACCGCAACAATACCGGCACGTTCGATGACGACCACACCACGCAGGAAGCCTACCACGCACAATTGACGTGGACACCCACCCAGCAACTGACTGTGAGTCCTTTTATTCGGTTCTCCAATTTCGATGGTGCCTACGACAATGGCCCTTTTTCCGATAGCCCATTGAATACATACCAGTCGGACTTGCTGCACACGGGTATCAATCTGAAACAATTAACTGCCAAGGGGTCAATCAATGGCCAGTACAGCCTGAATGAAACCAACCGAAAGTATCAGGCAACGTGGGGCAATAGCGAATATGAAGGCCGCTTTCAACAAGGTGAATTGTTCTGGCACCACGCTCTGAACAAATCATGGCAGGCAGTGGCAGGTGCCAGTTGGCAGAGCTATCATATGAAAGATGCTACGGCCGCTGAAATAAACCCTTCGGTAGGCATTTACAGCCCTTATGTTTCGGTGTACTTTCAACGGAAAGGGTTACGCGTGGAGGCAGGCGGGCGATACAACAACCATAATCAATTCGGCTCAGCCTTTACTTATCATTTCAGCCCCTCCTACTTGCTGAACCAGCATCTAAAAGTTTTTGCCAACGCCTCTACCGGTTTTAAGGCACCCTCGTTGTACCAATTGTATGGGCAATTTGGAGGCAACCCAGACCTGAAACCTGAACAAAGTAGCCATTACGAAGTGGGTTTGGATTGGCTGGCCGCCAATGCTCCGGTAAGCATACGCGCCACTGCGTACCAGCGAGAAATCCGCGATGTGATTGTATACATTAGCGGCACCAACCAAAACTACGACCGCCAAAACGACCAGGGCATAGAGTTTGAACCATCCTACCAAAGTGAGAAGTTGCAACTGAGCGCTTTCTATGCCTGGGTAACCGGAGAAGTTACCACACGTGTAGCAGGAGTTGAAACCCAGTTCAACAACCTGATACGCATACCAGAACACTCCTTTGGTGCACGCGTTGGCTACAAACTTACGCCCCGCATGAACGTGAGTGGTAACCTGAAATTTTTTGGAGAAAGAAACGACACCTACTTCGAACCTGGTGATTTCACACCGACCAACACCACCCTGGATGGGTTCTCGCTGCTCGACTTCTATGTTGATTATTCTTTCTACAACAACAGACTAACCTGCTACATAGACGCACGTAATGTGCTCAATCAATCGTACCAGGAAATAGCAGGATACACCACGCCCGGCTTTAATGCGTATATTGGTTTCAGGCTTAAACTATAATGGAATAACATGCACATTGCCACATCGTGGAGCGGAGGAAAAGACAGTTGTTACGCTTTGTGGCAGGCCATGCGCGAGGGGCATACACCCCTCGCGCTTATGAATGTTTTGAACGAGCAGGGAAAAATATCCCGCTCGCATGGCTTGCCACTGCACCTGCTGCAGCAACAAGCAGCACAGTTGGGTGTTCCATTGTTCACTGTAGCCGCTTCCTGGCAGACCTATGAAGCCAATTTTATCAACCTATTGCGCGAAGTAAAAGAGAAGTGTCAGATCGAGGGCGTTGTATTTGGCGATATCGACTTGCAAGCACACCGCGATTGGGAAGAAAAAGTGTGTGCCCAAGCCAACCTGAAGCCGCACTTGCCACTTTGGAAACAAGACCGAAGGGCGCTGGTTCTTGAAATGCTGCGGGAAGGTTTTGAGTGCATCATCGTTTCGTGCCAGGCTGCCATGGGCGAACGTTTCCTCGGGCGAACATTAACAGCCGACCTGGTGCGTGAACTTGAAGCGATGGGTGTTGATGCTTGCGGGGAGAATGGCGAATACCATACACTGGTAGTAAACTGCCCGTTGTTCCGCCAGGCGATTCAATTGCCCAAGTATCAAACCGCCAGCCACGAAGGCTATTGGTTTGTGGTGTGGGAATAATTAATCTATTTTTTCACCAACACGGCATCCTGAATAATAAAGTTGCCATGCTCAATATCCGATTCGTTCAACTTCAATTTTCCTTTGATGCGAATGAACTGATCGGGTTCAAATTTTTCTTGCTTCACTTTAAACGACACTTCCGCTATTGACTCAGGGCCGGCACCACCGCAGAAGAAACACTGTGCAAAGGGAAATTTGGATAAGATGATGTAGGCATCGCCTTCTACGTCAATGGGCAGATAATACCCTTCCATATCTATTTCTTTTCCAACCATATTTTTCAACTCATCGGGAAAAGTGGGGTACAAAAAATACTCACCCGCCTTATCGTTGTATTTGGCATCGAACTTGGTTTTAGCAAACAAAGCCCACGCATCGTTTTGCGATTGAGCCGTCAAGGGCACCGAAAATAACAAAATGCTTAACACCACTTTTCCTATTGATCTCATCACCAAAAAATTATTATGAATTCTCCAAAATTACCTTTATGTCCTATACCCACCAAACCATTTTATCCAGCTAATACTTTATGAATATCGGTTCTGTATGCCTGTAATGCCGGAATAAGCGCACACATCAATCCCAATAACAAACTTCCGACCAAGAGCCAAAGTTCTTCTATGTAAAACAGACTTGCCGAGATGCCCGCCTGTTGCCCCTCGGGCACCCACGCCACGAACATCAACATAACGCCATGCCCCAGTAATAACCCCAAGGTGCTTCCCAACAAAGTATACGTGCCGCCCTCCATGATTACAGAAACAAATAGTTTGGTTCGTGTGGCACCCATGGCACGCATAATTGCGAGGTCGTATTGACGCTCTTTCAAAGAATTGTAAAGGGCAATAAAAATGCTGAGCCCGGAAATAAATATCAGCACGTAGGCAAAGCCCATCAAAACATCTACGCCTACACCTAAAATGGAGAACAAGCGAGCCGTCTCGAATGCAGGCGAGGCTGCTTGCATATTTGTTTGTCCGTTGATAAGCCTCGGAAGTTGAATGGCTGCAATGGGATTTCTGAACTGAATAAGCAACGAAGTGATTTCCCTGGTGCTATCGCCTGCAACTACAGATGGCACCAAAGGTGACGGAGGACCCACGCGATCTTCTTTTTCTTCACCTTCATGTTCATGCACTTTCCACACACTGGGAATACTTGTAAACAACAGGTTATCCATTACAGTGCCTGTAGGTTTGGCAATACCTGTTATCCGGTACACACTCTCTTCGTGGGCATGCCCTTCTTCAGACAAACCATGGGCGCTGGCAAAAGTATCGCCCAACTTTAACGGCAAAGCTTTGGCAACCCCCGCGCCTGCCACCACCTCCAGGTCGTTGGCAAACCATTGGCCATTGGCCAACTCTACCTGGTACAATGCCGGGTAGGCCGTGGTGGTACCCACTATGCGAAAATTCTTGTAGCTATCGCCCAACGCCAATGGTATAGCATTTTTCACCAGCCGATGTTTCGACAAACGTTCTGCTTCTGCCAGGTTAATATTTCCAGTAGGAAAATCGATATGAAAAATATTACAAAGTATAATCTGCAAGGGGCTACCTTTTGCCCCCACTACCAAATCAACTCCTCTCGAATTCTCTTCTATTTTGCTTTGCAGTTGTTTGCTGAACAAAAGGAGAATAGCAATTACCGCCACACCCAGTCCCAACAGCAACACGTTTACAATTGTATTGAGTGGCCTGGCTTTTAGGTATTTCCACACCAGCAGCGGAAGGTTCATAGTTCAATTCGATTTTGGATGTGAGACTTCAACCGTTGATCGTGTGTGGCCACCAACACGGTGGTGTTAGTTTCCTTTACTGCGTTTAACAAAAGTTCAATTACGCGATCGCAATTTGAATCGTCTAACGCAGAAGTGGGCTCATCTGCCAGCAGCAAAGAAGGTTTGTTCATCAACGCCCGCGCAATGGCTACGCGCTGTGCCTGCCCCTGGCTTAGTTCCTTGATTTTTGAATGCCTTTTTTCTGCCAGTCCCAACTTTTCCAATACCTCCCTCACACGGTGTCGATCCTGGCGTTTGCCTGCCAGGTAGGGTGCCATTAGCAAATTTTCTTCCACCGACAACGCTGCCATCAAATGGCTACGCTGAAATACAAAACCAATATGCTGACCTCTGAATTGATCTAGCTCGCTCTCTGAAAACGAGGTGATATCAGTACCTTCCACAACAATGCTCCCTTGCCCGCCACGCAACAACCCTCCCAACAAATGAAGCAAGGTAGTCTTACCGCTACCCGACTCGCCCAACAGCAGCCAATGAGAACCGCAGGCTATGTGAAGATCGGGGAAAGTGATGAAGCGGCTTCCATCGTAGCTATAGCGCAGGTTGGTAACATGCATCATGGTGTGGCAAACAATAGCGGCTAAAATAAGTTCCTAACGACAAAGAGCAAGCTGATCATTTGAATTTGTTGAGCGGCTTTCACAAAAAAAGCGAAGAATCCAATTCCAATGGGAGTTGAATTCTTCGCCCTCCTATTCAATACTAATTAATTTCTCCTCAGAGGCTCGTAATTCTTGAACGGAGAGATACTCACCTTCTCTACCGCCTCGCGATAACCCGGCCATTGCTTTTCATAAAAGCTGTTTACCCGGGCAATCAGTGCATCGATTTGCTGTTGTGCCTGCTGAAACACACGCTCATCTGTTGCGTTCACCGGCTCCTTCGAAGAAGCGATGTACCGGCTGGCCACAAAGATGTAAGATACGGGTGTTGGATCGGGTGAACGTACAATGCCTTGCCGCTTGTCTTCCTTGCCCACAATAAAATCCATCAGTGCATTCAGGGAGTCTTTCATGACTTTGGTCTTGTCGGTTATCTCTTTCAGGTCATCGCGTTTGGCTTCTTTCAATCGCTTTTCAAACTCCTCCACAATTTCTTTCGATTCGCGAATCTGTTGCGCAGCCTGGCCTGCTACACCATTCAGCTTCTGCAAATCTTTTAGCATGCTATAGCGTGCTTGCAAGATAGCTTCGCTATTGGGAAAGCGCGGGTCAGCCTTCACGTTTACCAAAGTAGAATCTTTCTGGCCTGCATAAATAATACGCACTTTGTAAGTACCAGGTATCACCTGCTGGCCGCTCGGCTCAGGCGCGTTGGCGCGCGGTTTCTCGCGCGATGCCCCGCGTTCCCCTCTTTCACTTAACGACCAGGTAATGCGGTTCAAGCCACTTTCTTCAGGTGCCTTTTGGCGGATGGTGCGAATTTTTTCATTGCGCGCATTGAATACTTCCATCATCAACGAATCGGCTTTCACTTTTGTTTTATCCTCTTTCTTCTCTTCGGGCTTTGGCGCAGGGGCAGAGGTTCCCTTCTTGCCCTTTGTTTCTTCAACTTTGGGTTCAGCCTTTTTTTCCTCGGGCTTATTCACCACAAAAGAAATCAGTGCACCGGTGGGTTTGTTCTCGCCCGTAAACATGCCATTACCAGGGAAAAGAATACCCGCAGGATCTTGAACGGTGGCGAGGTAGGCATCTGGCGCATCAAAAACATGCAGTGTCTTGTTCAAAGCTTGTGCACCTTCTTTCACCATTTCGCGCAGCGGACGTATGTCGTCAATTACATAAATGGCGCGGCCGAAAGTTCCGATAACTAAATCATGTTCGCGCGGATGGATTACCATATCCATGGTGGGAACACTGGCGGGATAGCCGCTTGTCCAGCGGGTGTAGCTCTTTCCTTCATCTAATGATACAAACAAACCAAACTCAGTACCCAGGAACAAAAGACGAGGCTCTACCAAATCCTGTTGCACACACAACGTGTAGTTGTTCTCGCCCACCTGTGCAGGGGTTACCAGGCTTTCCCAAGTCTGCCCATAGTCTTTAGAGCGGAAAAGGTAAGGTTTGAAATCGAACTGGCGATAGTTGTTCACCACCACAAACACTTCGCCTCCATTGAAGTTGGAAGCCCGCACCTGTGGTATCCACGCATTCTTAGGCATGCCTGTAATCTTAGCCGTTACGTTGGTCCATGTTTTGCCACCATCTCTGGTTAGCTGAACCTGTCCATCATCTGTACCTACCCAAATTACACCACGCTCTTTCGGACTGGGCGCAATAGCCAGAATGGTGCAATGATTTTCTGCACCGGTAGCATCCATGGTTAAGCCGCCACTCTCGTGTTGCTTTTGCTTAGAGGGGTCGTTGGTAGTTAGGTCGCCTGAAATGATTTCCCACGTCTGGCCTTTATTGGTGCTCTTGTGCACAAACTGGCTACCATAATAGATGGTGCTGTTGTCGAATGGATCTTGCGCCAATGCTGAGTTCCAGTTGTAACGCAATTTCATTGTGGGATCGGGGTGCGTGGGGCGAATGGTCTGGTTGTGACCTGTTACTTTATCGTAACGACCCAGGTTGCCCTGCTGCGACATAGAATAACCGTAGCGGTTGTTGTCAGGGTCGGGCGATACATCGAAGCCATCGCCAAACTGCACGGCTTGCCAATAGTAGTTGCGAATGCCATCGTCTTTCCACACATAGCCGGGGCCTGTCCACGAACCATTATCTTGTAAACCACCATACACGTTGTATGGAATATCCATATCGACATTGATATGATAGAACTGGCCGACTGGAATGTTGTCAATAAATTGCCAGTTCTTGCCCATGTCGCGTGTGATGTTCAAACCACCATCGTTGCCGTCAATCATGAAAGAAGGATCTTCCGGATGTATCCACCACGCATGATGGTCGGGGTGCACACCCGAATAAGGCAACAACTGCGTGAATGATTTTCCACCGTCTTCGCTTCTGTTAACACGCGAGAAGATAGTATACAACCTGTTTTCGTTCTTGGTGTCCACATAAATTTCGTGATAGTAGAATGGGCGGTCGCCTATTTCAGTCATTTTATCGTTCACCATCTGCCATTTAAAACCGCCATCGGTAGAACGGTACAATGCGTTCTTTTTGCTTTCTACCAGCGCATAGACAACATCTGGCTTACTGCGTGCAATGGCCAAACCAATGCGTCCCAGTTCGCCTTCAGGCAGACCATCCTTATCGGTACGCTTCTGCCATGTTTTGCCACCATCGTACGTAATGTAAAGACCTGAGCCTGGACCACCGGAATGAAAAATCCAGGGCTGTCTGCGGTGCTGCCACATGGCTGCAATCAATTTATTAGGGTTAGAAGGATCTATCACCAAATCAGCGCAACCTGTCTTCTCATCTACGTATAAAACTTTTTCCCACGTAGCACCGCCATCGGTAGTTTTAAATACACCACGTTCGGGATGTTCGCCCCAGGGAGAACCAATGGCCCCTACATACACGGTATTGGGGTTTTTAGGATCAATGATGATGCGGTGAATGTTTCTTGTTTTTTCCAGCCCTATCAATTTCCATGTTTTACCGGCATCCAACGATTTGTACAAGCCATAGCCTCCATTTAAACTATTGCGTGGGTTTCCTTCGCCTGTTCCCACCCATATCACCGAAGGATTGTCTTGCTGAATGGCCAAAGCACCAATCGACATCACAGATTCCTTATCGAACAAGGGCTCCCAGTTAACGCCACCGCTGGTTGATTTCCAAAGACCTCCCGATGCGGAGCCAGCATAGATAATGGACGGGTCGCTCACCACCACATCAATGGCTGTAATGCGCCCACTCATACCTGCCGGGCCAATGGCACGGGCCTTCATGCCTTTGAGTTTCTCCATGTCTAACTTTTGAGCTTGCAACCCCGTGGCGAGGGCAAGCAGCAACATGCTTAATCGTAAAATTTTCACCATAATCTCTTTGAATGTTTGGCACCAAAGTTAGTCTTTAAATGCACCCTGCTATGCCAGACTTTTTCAGTTTACGTTTTTGCAGGATGAAGTGCGTGGAGGTTACACCAATGGCAATCACCCAGCCTGAGTTACCCGCATTACAGCCCCTTACCCCGGCACGGTGGTGCGGTGACATTTTTTTACAACTACTTACGCAATCGTGACAAACTTTTGGAGTTAACAGGAGTATCATTATCTCAAAATCACCCCACTATGCTCCTCAACTACCTGCTGCTCGCCTTAAGAAACCTGAAGAAACAACGCGGCTATGCCATCGTGAATACGCTCGGCCTGGCCATTGGCCTGGCTGCCGCCCTGTTCATCTTCTTGTATGTGCGCGATGAACTCACGTTCGATACCATGCACCCACAGGCTGCACAAACGTACCGGTTGGGTTACCGTATTGAATACCCTAATGGCGAGAGTGAATCATACCCCGCCTCGCCTGCAGGTTGGGACAATTACATACACGATAACTACCAGGGTATTGGCGCTTTCACCAGCTTTACCACCACGGGCATGCCTACCAGCATTGGCTACAGCGTCACAGATAAAATTGTATTAACCGAAGACATTATATGGGCAGAAGCCAACCTTACTGAATTGCTCAACATACCGGTAATGCAAGGCGACCGGAACCAACCATTGAAAGAAGTAAACAGCCTGATGTTGAGTGAAAGCGCTGCCAAAGAATTGTTTGGCGATGAAGACCCGCTGAACAAGTCAGTAACCTTATCGCACGCCTACATGACCAACGGCACCAAAGTGGAAATGATGGTAACGGCCGTGTACAAAGACCTGCCTGCCAATACCCACCTACGCCCCAAATACATTGCCGGTATTTACTCATTGCGCGAGTTCATACCGGAACTTGAAAATCTGTTGCACACTTCCATGGGCGATGGCAACAACAACTTCTGGACACAATCTTTATTTGTTTGCACAGACGAAAGCAAAATACCCGCCATACAAGACGACCTGCAAAAAAGAGCCAACGCGATACTCGAGCGTTATAATCTTGATTTTAAATTTATTCCTTTGATACGCAAGATTACGGATGTGCATTTCGATCAAGCCATCAACTGGTCCATCTCGCACAAATCGGCTGATAAAAAATACCTCTTTGTTTTTGTTACCATTGCCTTGCTGATTTTGGTAGTGGCTTGCATCAACTACATTAACCTGGCTACGGCCCGCTCTGCCACGCGCGCGCGCGAAATTGGCTTGCGAAAAACATTTGGGG
>CAZRQK010000007.1:56031-83815 GCA_964602295.1 uncultured Ohtaekwangia sp. | reverse complement strand
GGGGCATCCGACTGCAGTTGTTTGCCCAATTCATGACCGAATCTTTTTTACTGGTTTTGATTGCCGCCTTGCTTGCCCTGGGTTTGGTGGCCTTATTCATTCCGCAGTTCAACGACCTTACGGGAAAGACTTTCTCACCAGGCTATCTTTTTAGCCTACCCATGTTGGGCATTCTTTCGGCCATCGTAATAACGGTTACGCTTTTAGCCGGAAGCTACCCCGCGCTGTTCGTCTCGGGATTTGAGCCGGCACACGTACTAAAGGGAAAGTTTTCTTTCCGGAAAGGCTCTAATGTTTTCCGCCAGTTTTTAACCACCATTCAGTTTACTGTTGCCGTGATGCTGCTTACCGGAACCATGGTGGTAGTGCGCCAGATGAATCTGATGCGTAATTCAAAACTGAATGAAGCGGGTAAACAGATTGTATCTATCCGCTACGGTGGTTTTACAGGCGATGCGGGCGATGGCAAATACGTGGCCTTCAAAAACCTGGTGACTCAGGATGCCGAAATTGAGGGCATCACGCTGGCCAACCACCTGCCACGCCTTGATTTCTTCGGGCCGATCAATATGCAAATGCAGTTTCCCGAAATTAGTGAAGAGAAACACGAATGGTTTCAACTCAATGGTGATTATGATTTTCCGAAGACATTTAATATGAAAATTATTGCTGGCCGCGACTTTGATGCCAGCAATGTAGCCGACTCCACCGCTATACTTTTGAATGAATCTGCTGTAAAAGCGTTGAAGCTTACGCCCCATGAAGCGGTGGGCAAAACGGTTATTCGCCCCGACTATGTAATGGGCTATCGACCACCCGACAGTACGCGCTTACCTGTTACCGGTATTGTGATTGGCGTGGTGGAGGATTTTCCTTATCGATCCATGCATCGCAAAATCGATCCACTGGCCATTTCGCCTAAGCCCCACACCGATGACCGCATCATTCACGTGCGACTGCCCGCTGGCAAGATGGGCGAGAAGATTGCCTACTTGGAAAACACATGGAAAAAAGTATTCCCCGATTTTGGCTTCGATTACTGGTTTGTAGACGAAGAGTTTGGGCGTATGTATGAAAATGAAACGCAGGTAGCCGAGATAACAGAAAAGTTCTCCATTCTGGCCATATTGATTACATGTGTCGGGTTGTACGGCCTGGCGGCATTCATGAGCGAACAACGCACCAAGGAGATTGGCATTCGCAAAACCATGGGTGCCAGCAACACACAGGTATTGGTTTTGCTGCTGACTGTATTTGGTAAACTGTTGTTGATAGCCTGTGTGATTGGTCTGCCCGTTGCGTTCTACTTTGCTTCGCAGTGGCTGAAGAGTTTTGTTTACCAAACGCCTCTCTCGGTGTTGGTATTTGGCGGCTCCATTGGATTGATAGCGGTTATCACATTATTCACGGTGGGCTATGAATCTCTCAAGGCATCGATGGCCAACCCCATTAAAGCACTGAAGCACGAGTAGCAGACCTGTTAGGAGAGCGCCTGCGGAGCTGTGCCACCTGCGGGCTTTGATTTGTCATCGGGCAGCGGCACAAACTCATGGTTGTCGTTAGGAGGTAAGATGATGCGCCCCTCTTTCCAGTCGGCTTTGGCCTGCTCGATTCGTTCTTTGCGTGATGAAACAAAATTCCACCAGATGAAGCGTTCGCCCAATGGCTCTCCACCCAATAACATCAATGTGGCGTTTTCACGCGCATGTATAATGGGATCAATACCTTTGGTAAACACTAACATCTGTCCGGGCAGGTAAACATGTCCATTCAATTCAACGCTGCCCTTTACCACATACACTGCCCGTTCGCTGTGTTCGCGCGGCAATCCAAAGTGTGCGCCTGCTTCTAAGTTAGCATGCAAATAAAACAACGGTGAATGGGTTCTGATTTCGTTCTTCAAACCAAAGGCAGTACCTGCTATCAATCGCATCCACACGCCTTTGTCGGTAAACACAGGAAGCTGCTCCGACTTATAATTATTAAAGGCCGGTGCGGCCTCTTCGTCTTTCTCCGGCAAGGCCACCCAGGTTTGTATCATCTCCAGGCTGCCGCCCGCCAACACCGATGGGTCTTCGAAACGTTCAGAGTGCGCAATGCCTCTTCCGGCTGTCATCCAGTTCACCTCACCGGGCTTTATCACCTGCTGCACACCCAGACTATCGCGGTGGGTAACCTGGCCGCCAAATAAATAACTTACCGTAGAGAGCCCGATGTGCGGATGTGGCAGTACATCCATGTTGGCAGCACGTTCGGGCGCAACATCGACCGGGCCTGCGTGATCCATGAAAATAAAAGGGCCAACCATTCTGCGCATTCGAAACGGCAGAATTCTCTTTACGTCCATGCCCGGAGCCAAAGCAGCCCTGCGCGCCTCAATCACCAAATCAAGCATAAGAAAAAGGGTTTATCTTCCTTTAAGTAAGAAGATAAACCCCGGAAAGCCAAAATGAGTTTCTTAACCGCGCACTATTTTGTTAACTGCAATTCCATGTTGATTACAAAATCCTCCACATCCATTTCATCATCTTCCACAGAAGCCGACAAGTTAAGGTTACTGGCGGTGAGCGTTTTTACGGTAAACACGGTTTCATCCTCCGTTCCTTTGTCCGTGGTAAGCGTTTTGTTGTCGGCTGTTAATTCCCACTTGCCTGTGGTGACCGAACCTGTTTCATCTACCGCCCGGTAACTACCGTCTGCTTTAAACTCAATCGTACCGCTGATACTCTGTGCAAAGGAGTCGTTAAAAGAATTGGCAAACTCTTGTGCTTCGGCTTCAGAAAAACCGATGGCCATCAAGTAAGCAACAAAGGTTTGGTTGCCAATGCGGATGTCGATGGTTAGGCTCTGGATAGTCCAGTTGCCAATCAGGTTGTTTTGCGGTTTTGGATCATCTTTATCGCACGCAGACAATAAAAACAAAAAAATAACACAGATTAAAGAAGACAGGTGTGATAGTCGTTTCATAAAGGAAATTTAAAAATGCGCTTAAAGGTACCTGTTTTATACCTGTAACTTCAATACTTATAAAGTGGTATAAAAAGAGCCCGATCCAAAACCTGAAGCGAGCTCCCCAATCGTATTATTTGGTTGATTAATTATCTTTCTTGAAAACGTAACGCGTAATAAAAATCCCTTCACCATCCTGCTTACCGGCTTCGCTTTCTACCCCGCTGGTGACAAAAATCAACTGCCACCCTTCTTTGGCCATTTCATTCAGCTTGGAAGTAATTACCGCATCATTAGACGCTATGTTTTGAAAATTAATTCCGACTCCACTATAGAAGTTCAGCAGCTTGGTTTCCTCGAAGTTTTCAATTTTTACGTCCGAACGTTTAACGTCACCCTGATCGCTTTTTTTGCCATCGGTTCGTTCGGTGGTGAGGTCGCGGTAGTTGGCTTGTTCTTTGGCATCAATAATGCGCGAACGGCCCAAACCCAGCGGCACAATAGATTCTACGGTGGTCACTACTTTGTATTCTTGCGCCCACGCCACCGATCCGGCAGCCATCAGGGCAAATAGTAAGGTGATTTTTTTCATTTGTTTTTCTGATTTAATCAACCACATAAACGGTTTGGCAGGCTTTGGGTTGCCTTCTTCCGTTAAACGAATTAAAAATTATCTTTGCAATCCGTTACAAAGAAGAACGCATGGATTCACTACTTATAATTGCAGAAAAGCGTGCACACGAATGGCTGAACAGTTCCATTGATGACGAGACTAAAAAAGAAATCCACAGGTTGCTCACACAGCCTGACAAAAAAGAGTTAATCGATAATTTTTACAAGACGTTGGAGTTTGGCACGGGAGGCTTAAGAGGCATTATGGGTGCGGGCTCCAACTGTATGAATAAATACACGATAGGTGTGGCCACGCAAGGCCTTGCCAACTACCTCAAAAAATCGTTCCCGTCTCAGCCTATCCAGGTGGCCATCGCGTTCGATAGCCGCAATAACAGTCCGTACTTTGCACAGGTTACTGCCGATGTATTTTCAGCCAACGGCATCATGGTTCATCTCTTTGATGAACTACGCCCTACCCCCCTGCTCTCCTACGCCATTCGGCATTTAAAATGTCAGGCTGGCGTGGTCATTACCGCTTCGCACAACCCAAAAGAATATAACGGCTACAAAGCTTACTGGTCGGACGGAGCCCAACTCGTTCCTCCACACGACAAGAATGTGATTGCCGAAGTCAATGCCATCAGCTCGTTCAGCCAGGTACGCTTTACTTCAGACCCATCGCAGGTTAAAAAGGTTGGAAGCCAGGTAGAAGATGCCTACTACGAAGAGGTAAAAAGGCTGATTCCTAAAAAAGAAGCGATCGCGCGCCAAAAAAATATCACGCTGGTCTACTCCAGCTTGCATGGCGCAGGTATTACCATGGTACCCGAATGTTTGAAGCGCATGGGGTTTTCGAATGTGCAAGTGGTGAGAGAACAGGAAAAACCCGATGGTAACTTCTCCACCGTTCATTCGCCCAACCCCGAAGAGCAATCGGCCATGGCCATGGCTATGGATAAAGCGAAAGCAGTAAACGCAGAACTGGTAATGGCCACCGACCCCGACACCGACCGCGTTGGCATAGGCATTAAAGACGACCGTAGCGAATTTTTTCTGTTAAATGGCAACCAGGCCTTCAGCCTGATGATGTGGTTCATTCTCAAAAATCAACGCGAAGTGAAAGACAGCTACATTGCCAAAACCATTGTTACCAGCGAACTGGTGGATAACATGGCTGCTCATTTTGGCGTGGAGTGCTTTAACACACTCACCGGATTCAAGTACATAGCCGAACTAATGGGACGCCTGGAGGGTAAAAAGAAATTTATTGCAGCGGGTGAAGAAAGCTATGGTTACATGGTAGGCGATTTTGTAAGAGACAAAGATGCGGTTTCTGCCTGCGCCTTTTTTGCAGCCATGGCAGCAGCCGCTAAAGATGAGGGCCAAACACTTTACGATTGGCTCTTACAAATGTATGTGTCGTTTGGATTTTATAAGGAGGGATTGATAAACCTGGTACGTAAGGGCGCAGAAGGCGAACAGCAAATTAAAGATATGATGCAACGTTTTCGCACCACACCGCCTTCCACTTTGGCGGGCCAAACCGTGGTGCGCATGCTCGACTATAAGACCAGCGAGGAGAAAGATTTAACATCCGGAGAAACCAAATCAATTGCGTTACCTAAGTCAGACGTATTGCAATTCTACACAGCCGATGGCAGCAAAGTTTCTGTACGCCCATCGGGTACGGAACCCAAGATTAAATTCTACATCAGTGTAAACGCCCCCCTGGCCAGCAAAGCAGATTTTGCTTCGGTAAACAAAACATTGGATGCGCGCATTCAGGCATTCGAAAAAGAATTGGTATGAGTGAATTCATAAAATCTATCGAAAAAATTTTATTGCGCGATCTCAATAAGTTAGCGCAAGAGTTGCAACAATACCCGAATGAGGAATCTATCTGGCAGCTGCGCGGTGATATAAAAAATACGGCCGGAAATCTGTGCCTGCATCTGTGCGGCAACTTGCAACATTACATGGGTGCCAACCTGGGTGGCACAGGCTACCAGCGCAATCGCGAGGCGGAATTCAGTACCAAAAATATAAGCCGCGATTCACTTATTAAAGAAATTGAAGCCACCCGTAAGGCCATCGCCAACACAATGCCTTTGCTGAAGGATGACCAACTGGAACTAACCTACCCCGAAAAGGTATTTGCAGAACCTATGACTACGCGTTATTTTCTGATTCACCTTACCGCACATTTGGGATACCACCTGGGCCAGGTGAATTACCATCGCAGGATGATACTATCCTAAATTTCAGGAGCAAACTTCCGCATCAGCCTTTCCACGGCATCGGCAGCAATGTCCGGATAGTGGATATCAAGCGGTTTGTCTTCCTCCATCCATCGCTCAATTTTTTTCAGGCTCTTTTTCTTTACTTTCTTAATGACGGGCACACCCAGTTTTTTCAATGCAGCCGCATTGCATTGTTGCTCGTATTGGCTCTTCATGGGTACTACCAGCAACTTTTTATGCATGTGCAAAACCTCTGCTGGTGTTTCGAAACCTGCGCCACACAAAACGCCTTTGCTCGATACCACGCTTTCAATAAAATCGATACCACTAACGGGGTAAACCGAAACGCGGCCCACATGGTAAGCCGTACGCGTGTGCTTGGAAAACACATGCCACTTTGCCTTGGGCAGCTTCATCAACAACGATACTAATTTCTTGTCATCGTACGCGGGCAGGTATACGGTGTAGTGCCCATCGTTACGCGTTTTCGCCTCGCGGATGGCGGAGCGTATAACGGGTGTAAATATATTCTTGTCGTACTCCTCGAAATGAAAGCCTACATACTTCTTTATTGGCGCATAGTTTTTAATGATCCATTCGCCAAAAGGATCAACCCACTTCGGTCGCGGTGATTTTTTTGAAAGCAAGGCGCTCTGGTGGCTCAGCCCCACGCAAGGAATTTCCTTTTTTCGGCACGCCCACGCTGTAATGGGCTCGAAGTCATTCACCACCAAATCATACTTTTCAACAGGAAAAGCATTGATCTCTTTGATTACTTCTTTGGAACTGTTCTTCTTAAAGGTTTTGTAGAAGTTGATGCCCCCACTCTTACCGAAATAAAAACTCAGCCCTTTCGATTTGTATTTTACCGGATAAGGCAACGTGACTTCTGCCTGGGCACCGCTTACAAACAGATCGAGGGAACCATATTTCTTCAGCTCAGGAATAATATCTACCGCCCGGCTTAAGTGGCCGTTGCCCGTTCCTTGTATGGCGTAAAGAATTTTCACGGAGTGAATTTAGGAATTTAGCCGCTCACTTCTTACCCGACATAAATTCGCTCACCAACTCCTTAAACAATTCCTGATTATTCCTGTCGCTGCGTAAGCGTTTGGGTATTTTAATGGACTGCGCAAAGAAATCATCGCTGTATCGGTATATGCGCCAATGGCCCTGATTGTATTCCAGCGCTGTGAGGTTTTCTATCCAATCGCCTGAGTTAAGGTACATCACTTCTCCCTGCTCAGTAATAATCTTTTTCATTTCAGGGTGGTGGATATGGCCACACACCACGTAATCGTATCCGTTGGAAATTGCTATATCTGCCGCTGTTTTTTCGAAATCGTTGATAAATTTAACGGCCGTTTTTACACTGTCTTTCACTTTCTTAGAGAGGGAAATCTTGCCACGTCCCAACATCTTTAATACAAAATTTACAAACGTGTTGAGCAATATCAGCGAATCGTAGCCGATGGCTCCCAGTTTGGCAATCCATTTGGAATAACGCATGGTCACATCGAACACATCGCCATGAAAAATCCAGGCAGCCTTTCCATTGAGCTGAACCACCTTTTTATTTTCTATTTGGAAATTGCTGAGTTTAAAACCCGCAAACTTTCGCAGCATTTCATCGTGATTTCCCGTAAGGTAAGTAACCTTGGTACCTTTGGCCAGCAAACCGGTAATGTGCTTAACCACCTGCATGTGGCTTTTGGGCCAGTAGCGCTTGCTGAATTGCCACATGTCAATGATGTCGCCATTGAGAATGATGCGCTTAGGCTTAATGCTTTTGAGATAGCGAAGTAATTCTTCTGCGTGGCAGCCATATGTGCCGAGGTGAATATCGGAGAGTACTACGAGTTCTACTTCTCTTTTTCTTCGTTTGGCCATACTTGAGGAATCGCAGGTGTGCTTCCTGCCCGAATTCCAGTCAACTCCCTGAACTACTGCAAAGGTAAGAGGTTTGCATTACCCAAGCATCAGTGCAGCATTAAGCCAATGTTACCAAAACTTTTAAGAGGTAAAGCGGAAGCGGAGATACTTAATGGTCTCTCCTTTGTTGGCAAACATTTCTTCGTAACGCGTTTTGATATCGAAACACTCTGGGCGCAAGTCAGAAGCGTATACATCGTGTGTAAACTGAAAGTCGGTGATGTCGTTCCGCTGTTGCAGTTCTTCCAGCGTGTAGGCAAAAAGCCCTGTGTTATCTGTCTTCAACCGGAACCAGCCACCGGGTTTGAGCAGGCGCTTATACATTTCCATAAAACGCGGACTTGTCAGGCGTCTTTTAACATCTCTCTTCTTAGGCCTCGGGTCGGGAAACGTGAGCCAGATTTCATCCAACTCTTGTGCGTCAAAGAAATTCTCAATATTCAACATCTGTGTGCGCAGAAAGCCCACATTCTTCAGTTTGCGTTCCACTGCCCAGGTACTGCCCTTCCAGATGCGGTCGCCCTTCATATCTACGCCAACAAAATTCCTTTCAGGAAACAATGCCGCCATGCCTACCGTGTATTCGCCCCGCCCACACGCAAATTCTGCTGTTACCGGTCCATCATTCTTAAAGTAATCGGCCCGCCAACAGCCTTTTATTTTCACGAACAACTCCTTGCCCGGTTCTATTACATTTTCGCGACCTGCGATGATCTCAAAACGCTTCAGTTTACTTTTCACTTCTAAATTTCGTTTAGTTCTGCCACCACAAAGGTGCTGCCACCAACAAAAATAAAATCGTTCGGTCCGGCTTCCTGGCGTGCACGTGCCAAGGCCTCATTTACATCTGCTACCACCTCACCATGCAGGGAGAAACCGGCTGCCAATTGTTGCATGTCTGCTGCCGGCAAGGCGCGTGGAATCTTAGCCTCGCAAAAATAATACGTGGCATTCTTGGGTAATAGCGATAACACTTTGCTGTGATCCTTATCGCGCACCATTCCCCATACCATTCGCAATTGATTGAACGAGTGCGATGCAATCATCTTCAGCACTTGTTTTACACCATCCTCGTTGTGGCCGGTGTCACAAAACACCCTGGGCGAGCTACCCAACTGCTGCCACCTGCCTTTCAGCGAGGTGTTGGTAACTACCTTTTGCAGTCCGTCTTTGATATTATTCTGCGAAATTTTGAAATGATCTTGCAGGCAATCGATGGCCTGCATGACACCCGGTATGTTTTGTTGCTGATAGTGACCCATTAAAGGGAAACGGTCCACTTCTAATAAAGCCGACTTATCTTTTTGAATAATCAGCCGGTCGTGTTGAAGCGTTGCTTCGAACTTGTTGCTGGCAAAAAATAACGCGGCACTTTGCTGTTTGGCCTTTCCCACAAACACGTGCTGCACTTCTTCCTGACGTTGACTTACCACCACCGGCACGCGTTGCTTAATTATTCCGGCTTTTTCTGCTGCTATCTGGGGCAGCGTATCGCCCAGCAAATCCATATGATCCCACCCGATGTTGGTGATGACCGAAACCAAAGGTGTGATTACATTAGTGGAATCCAGACGCCCACCCAAGCCTACCTCCACTACGGCCACATCCACCTTTTGTTGGGCAAAATACTCAAACGCCATGGCTACGGTCACCTCGAAGAAAGACGGCTTAATTTCTTCTATAGTGGACTGCATTCGATTCACAAAATCAGTCACAAACTGCCGGTTTACTTCCTGGCCGTCTACGCGGATGCGCTCGGTAAATTCTTTCAGGTGGGGCGAAGTATATAAACCGGTTTTGTACCCGGCCTCCTGCAGCACGGAAGCCAGCATGTGAGAGGTGCTGCCTTTGCCATTCGTACCCGCCACATGCACCGACTTAAACTTGTTTTGCGGATTGCCCAGCACTTCGCAGAGATGCAAGGTGTTGGTAAGGTCTTTTTTATAAGCTACAGCACCTACCCGCTGAAACATGGGCAGGTGGCGATACAAATAATCGAGCACTTCAGAATACGTAGCCAGCATGAAGGCGCGAAGATAAAAAAAGAAAGCCACCGGTTGCGGTGGCTTTCTGAGAACAAATTTGAGAGCGGTTACTTGCCCAACTTAAATATCTTGTAGCCTACCGAAACTTGAATAACCTGATTCTTGAAATTAATTGGGTTAGTTTGGTTAGTAGGTCGCAATTCAACATCTGCTAAGCCAATATTGTAGCGGGCATCTAAGGTAATACCAAATGGAAGATCCCAACCGAGGCCGGCAGCAATAGCCACATCCGACTTTTTATCAAACAGATCTTTGGCATCTTTGCTGTCCTTCACACCGCTGGCGGTATTGACTAACTCCTGGGTAGATAAAAAACCAAACTGCGGCCCCAATTGCACATTCAAACCTGCGGCCAGGTAGAGCTTCAACATAATGGGCACATTGATGTAGTCGAAGTTCGCCTCGTAGTTAGTGCTGTTAAAGGTAAATTCACTCCCCTGACGTGAAAAGAGTATTTCGGGTTGAATACCGATTTTCGTGAGTTTTATTAATCCGAAAGCTCCCGCGTGAAAACCAGTACGATTGTCAATGTTAGACGCACCGGCCTCAATGTCAAATTTGGCCAGGTTAAGGCCGCCCTTCAAGCCCAATGCCACTTGCGCTTGTGCGAAGGAGGCCGTGGTTGCTGTTGCGAACACAAACAGACTGAGAAGTATTTTTTTCATACCAAAGTTGTTTAGTTGGATTAATTCCTGTTACCAAGGTAAACTTGCAAGCCAATATTTAAAAATAAACCGCTATCTATATTTCTAGTATCATTGTCTTTGTTTTCCTGACTTCGAGAACGATATCCAATAAATGGTTCTATTGCCACATGATCGTTCAGAAAATGAGCATAGCCGACACCTAACGAAACGGTAGATATGCTGAATTTATTTTCATTGGTCGTATTACCAAAAGTAGATTTATCCTTTTCGGTACCCAAACCATACTGACCTTGAAAAAATATACCTGGATTGAGATAATATCTCACAAAGGGCGCAAAAGTTACGCTAGATCCATTGTATTCAGATCCATTTCCATCTGGCTTATAGCTGCCCGTCCCAATCTCAAGCGCGGCACCGAACGCGAGGTTATCGATCACAAAATAGCCCGCATTTGGACTCAACGAAAAGGATGTTGCTCTGCCGTTGGTGGTGGTGGTTGAATTGACCTTTGATTTATCCGTACTGGTAGAGAATGCCACATTTCCACCGGCCAGAATTCTACCTTGGTTGAACTGGGCAAAAACATTTGACGTAGCCAACAATAAGACAATAGCTAAAATTGCTTTCTGCATAAATTGATTTGTTTAGTGAGGTAAAGATAAATGAAGCAACCCAACGAGTTGGGGACTGGAACTTTTACGTACAGAATACCGGGTAAGTTGCCATTTTAAGCGCTAACCAATACCCAACTCCGGGTTCTTCCCCTTCACGTTTCGGTAAAAGGCCAGCAAGGATGCCAAATCCGTTTCGAAATCGGACGGCCATAGTGGTGTTCCGATCACTATTAACTTTTTCTGAAAATCAAAGCCCACTGGAATAATAGGAATGCCAGCAGCCTTGGCGATGTAATAAAAGCCTGTACGTAGTTTTTCCACTTTTTTACGTGTGCCTTCTGGCGCAATGGCCAGGATAAAACGTTCTTTGCTTCTGATGATGTTTGCCACCTGCTCAACCATATCGTGGCTGGAAGAGCGGTCAACCGGGTAGCCGCCCAACGCGCGGAACAACCACCCGAATGGCGGCTTAAACAAAGCGCTTTTGCCCAGGTACTTGGTGTCCTTCATCCTTAAAATACTACGCGCCAGCAAACCAACGGGGAAATCCCAATTGCTGGTATGGGGGCCCACTGCCACTACATACTTTTTTAACTCAGCTGGAAACGCACCCGCTATTTTCCAGCCGGTTATCCAAAAAATAAATCGCGCCAGCAACCGAAACATAAAGCTTACTTTATTATTTGATCGAGCAAGTCGTCACCCGCCAAATGGGGTTTGGTCACCTTCAGTCGGTTTTCCATGGCTTCGGCTCTTTCAATGGCGGTCAGTGCACCTTCGTTGCGAGCCCACGCCCTGCGTGCTATGCCATTGTTCACATCGAAGTGCAGCATGTTGGCTAACCGTTGGTCGGCCTCCGCGCTGCCATCCAGCAGCATACCAAAGCCCCCGTTGACTACCTCACCCCAACCTACACCGCCACCGTTGTGCAGCGATACCCACGTAGCACCCCGGAACGAATCCCCAATTACGTTGTGCACCGCCATATCGGCTGTAAACTGCGAGCCATCATAAATATTGGATGTCTCCCGAAAAGGACTGTCTGTTCCGGAAACATCGTGGTGATCGCGACCCAGCACAACGGGCTCTATTTCTCCGTTTCTAATGGCTTCGTTAAAAGCTTGTGCAATACGCTTGCGGCCTTCCGCATCGGCATACAAAATACGCGCCTGCGAGCCTACTACCAACTTGTTGGCTTTGGCGCCTTTTATCCAATTCAGATTATCTTGCAATTGTCCGTGAATATGAATTGGTGCAGTTTTCAACATCTCTTCCAGCACGGCTGTGGCTAATTGGTCTGTTTTCTCCAGGTCTGAAGCTTTGCCACTGGTACATACCCAACGGAACGGACCAAAACCATAATCGAAACACATGGGCCCCATGATGTCCTGCACGTAGGAAGGATAACGAAACCGTGTATGGTCGCTGTTCCAAACGGCTGCCCCCGCGCGCGATGCCTCCAATAGAAACGCATTGCCGTAATCAAAAAAGTAAGTGCCTTTAGCAGTATGTTGATTGACAGCTGCGGCATGTCTTCGCAAGGTGGCACGCACCTTCTCCTTGAAGAGTTCAGGGTCTTTTGCCATTAACTCATTGGCTTCATCGTAACTAATGTCAGCTGGATAGTAACCACCAGCCCAGGGGTTGTGCAAAGAAGTCTGGTCGGAACCGAGGTCGATAAAAATATTTTCGCTGGCAAAGTGCTCCCATACATCCACAATATTGCCTTGGTAGGCAATCGATACCACCTCCTTCAACTCCTTTGCCTTTTTCACCCGCTTCGCCAATTCGGCCACATTCCAAACAATTTCGTCTACCCAACCTTGCTCATGTCTCTTGCGTGTGGCCTTCTCATTTACTTCGGCCACTACCGTGATGCAACCAGCAATGTTACCCGCTTTAGGTTGCGCCCCGCTCATCCCTCCCAGACCAGAGGTCACAAAGAGTTTACCTGCCAACCCCTCGCCCGTTTTCGAAATCTTTCGACCGGCATTCAGCACCGTAATAGTAGTTCCATGCACAATACCCTGGGGGCCAATGTACATGTACGAGCCGGCCGTCATCTGACCATATTGTGTTACGCCCAAGGCATTGTATCGTTCCCAATCATCTTGCTTCGAATAGTTGGGAATCATCATGCCATTGGTAACCACCACACGTGGTGCATCCTTACTAGAAGGAAAGAGACCCAACGGATGGCCTGAGTACATGTGAAGCGTTTGCTCGTCTGACATGGTAGCCAGGTATTTCATGGTGAGCAGGTATTGCGCCCAGTTCTGAAATACCGCTCCGTTGCCTCCATAGGTAATTAGTTCATGAGGATGTTGTGCCACAGCCGGATCGAGGTTGTTCTGGATCATCAGCATGATGGCAGCCGCCTGCTTCGATTGGTGCGGATACTCACCGAGCGGACGGGCATGCATGGCGTAATCGGGCCGAAACCGATACATATAGATGCGACCAAAGTTCAACAACTCCTGATAAAACTCAGGAGCAAGTGCGTCATGATGCCGTGGATGGAAATAGCGAAGTGCATTTTTAACCGCCAATTTCTTTTCAGGAACCGAAAGTATATCCTTGCGCCTGGGGGCATGGTTTACCGATGCATCATAGGGTTTCGGCTCTGGCAATGCATCGGGTATACCCTGTAAAATCTGGTCTCTAAAAGTAATTGCGGTATCTGTCATGCGGCAGCAGCTTTATCGAAATGGTGAGGTAAAAAGTTGGACTTGGTAAAGTGATAACCCAGTTCAAATATTTCCTGGGCTTTGCCAATTTCAAAACTACTGAAGCGGTCCATTCGGGGTGGTTCAATGACCACATCGCACAACCCACGGCTTATCTGTGTATTGGCGTTGATGGCCAGCAACAGACTTCTTTCGATAACTGTTTTCAGGTTTTTAGGATCGAACTCTGTGCCGATGTGGTTGCAATGCGACCCGATGAGCAGGTCGCACTGGTTTTTGAGTGGCTTAGCCGGCAAGTTATCAAAAAGGCCGCCATCTACGTAAAGACCACCGTTATACGGAACCGGGTTAAACACAGCAGGAATGCTACACGAACAAACAATGGCTTGCACCAGCTCGCCTTCAGAAAAGTAGGCAATATGGCCTTTTCTGATTTCTGTGGCCGCTACTATAAGTGGTATCTTGAGTGCCGAAAAACTGTTTTCCGGTATATGCTTCAAGAGCAACTCGTTCAGGCCATCCATGGTGAGCAGGCCCGACCACGTCCACGCTGGCCTTACCGACTTGAAAATGCTGAGTTGTTTTACAATGTCGAAAATTTTATCAGGTGAATAGCCATAAGCGTAGAGTGCCCCTACGATGGATCCAGCGCTGGTGCCAGCTACCACATTTATGCGTACGCCCATTTCTTCCAAAGCTTTCAATACACCTATGTGTGCAATACCCCTTGCACCCCCACCCGACAAAGCAATGCCAATCTTCATATGCTATCCAATCAAATACTGTTCAATGAAAAAGTCTCCTTCAGCCGCACGCCTTTTTCTGTGTGCTGAACGGTGCAGCATTCGTTTTGGGCATCGTGTTCAAAAAACAAAACATATTCACTATCGGCTGCATCTTTCAGAAATTGTGCTTTCTCTTCCAACGTTATCAGCGGACGAGTATCGTAGCCCATTACGTAAGGCAACGGAATGTGCCCCACAGAAGGAAGCAGATCGGCCATATAGCAAATAGTGCGGCCCTTGTAGCGAATCATCGGTATCATCATTTTATCGGTATGGCCCGATGCATAAAAAATACCGAACTGCTTAAAAGGAGATGCTCCCGGATCAACCATGCGCAACTGACCACTTTCCTGCAGCGGCAGAATATTCTGTTTCAGAAAGCTTGCTTTCTCGCGTGCGTTGGGTTGCGTTGCCCAACGCCAGTGCTCTTCATTGCTCCAATAGTGTGCGTTGGCAAAGGTCGGCACAATCTTTCCTGCGGTATCGAACTTCAATGCACCTCCGCAGTGGTCGAAGTGTAGGTGGGTCAAGAAAACATCGGTGATGTCATTTTCATGAAAACCAAGTTTCTTCAAAGCGCTTGCCAGGGTAGCATCGCCATGCAAATAGTAGTGGCTTAAAAATTTGGCATCCTGTTTATTGCCAATGCCGCAATCAATCAGGATCAGTTTATCACCGTCTTCTATCAAAAGACATCGCATGGCCCACGTGCACAGATTGTTGGCATCGGCCGGGTTGGTTTTTTGCCAGATGGTTTTAGGAACTACGCCAAACATGGCGCCCCCATCCAGTTTAAAAAAGCCAGTATCAATTACGTGAAGTTTCATTTCAATTCCTCTTCAATAAGCTGTTTCAATTCTTTTGCATGAACCAGCGCCACAGAGTCTGCCCGGTACTTCATAAGCATGCTGTAATGCATCGAGAAAGACATGTTCACAAACATATTGTCCCTCCATAGTTCCTCTGCATTAACCAATCCGCTGGAAGAAAATCTCATTCGCTCCATCAGAAACGGTGTTATCAATTGAATACGCATTTGGTTAGAAATATCATCTGTGATACGAATGGCACCGTAATGTTGGTGATAAAGAGCCGTTATTTTTCTTCTCAAATCAAAATCTCCAACCAACTCCAGTTTACCTGATGCCAGCAGCGACTGGTACGAATTGTCTTTGGGATTGAACGGAACGATCAGATAAAGACCACTGATCATGTCGTTGAGCGAATCTTTAGGGATACGTTTTGTAACTACACTCCGCGTGAGTGCCTGTAAAACCTTTGTGTAATACCTCAACGTATCTGTAGATTCTGTAAGGCTTGAAATATCTTCTTCTAGATCGTCAGCCATGGCTGCCAGGAAAACCTTGGCCTGACGGTGGTCTTTCGTTGCCGAGGCCCGCTCGGTAATATAGAAAGCAATGTAGACGCCAATAATGATGGCCACCAGGTTCACTAGCTGGTTCTTCCATTGAATTTTCTCTTTGCCTTTGGCCATGCGACTATTGGTTGCGTTCGTAAAAATAAAAAAAACCGCCCTCTCAAGCGGTTTTAAATGAGGTACATGAACTGTGGGTACCTTATTCTTTCACTACGCCCATGGCGCAAAATTTATCTATGCGTTGTTGGATGAGTTCCTCCGTTTTAACCTTACTCAACTCTTTGAATGTAGTAGTGATCAACTTTTTGATTTCAGTGGCCATCCACTTTACATCGGTATGCGCGCCACCCAGTGGCTCTTTCACGATGCCGTCTATCAAGCCGTTGGCCTTCATATCCTTGGCGGTAAGTTTCAGCACATCGGCAGCCTGCTCTTTGTAATCCCAGCTACGCCATAAAATAGACGAACAAGATTCAGGTGAAATAACCGAATACCAGGTGTTCTCCAGCATAAATACACGGTCGCCTATGGCTATGCCCAAGGCACCACCCGAAGCACCTTCGCCAATGATGATACAAATAACCGGCACCGTGAGCATAAACATCTCTTTAAGGTTGCGGGCAATGGCCTCGCCCTGGCCTCTTTCTTCCGCTTCCAAACCAGGAAATGCACCGGGTGTATCGATGAAGGTAACAATGGGCTTGTTGAACTTCTCCGCTATCTTCATCAAGCGCAAGGCTTTGCGGTAGCCTTCGGGGTTCGCCATACCAAAGTTGCGTAGTTGCCGCTGTTTGGTGTTGCGCCCCTTCTGCTGGCCAATCAGCATGAAGGTCTGCCCGTCAATGGTGCCCAGACCACCCACCATCGCTTTGTCGTCAGCCACTGTGCGGTCGCCATGAAGTTCAATAAAGTCGGAGGTAATTTCGTAGATGTAGTCGAGCGTGTAGGGTCTGTCGGGGTGGCGCGACAGTTGCACACGTTGCCAGCCCGTAAGGTTTTCGAAGGTTTCCTTTTTTAGGTTTACGATTTTCTTCTCGAGCGCGAGAATGGCCTTATTCACGGTTTCGTCATTGTCATCGGCCAACCGCTTCATATCAGCTAGTTTGCTTTCTAATTCAGCAATGGGTTTTTCGAAATCAAGCAACATCCCTTTCTCTCTTTTGGTGAATTTGAAGCAACAAAAATAGAATAAAAAGGGAACTTCGGTTCCTGGCAGGGTATCTGGTTACCAATCAGCTTTTTAGGGCAGAAAGGGCACAAAAAAACCCCGCGGTTGCGGGGTTTTATTTTTCAGCGGTCCGGACGGGACGGGCAAAAATGGCGAAGGGAAGCTAAAAACTCAATTTACAAAGTCAGGAGTCAAGGTAATGGTCAAAGTTTAGTAAGATTTAAATAGGTCTAATCGATCACACTTTAAAATCAATGTTCAACCTAAAAACAAAAACAACTATGGTAACAATGAAAGAAGGCGAACTCTTCATCGAACTCAAAATGAGTGGAGGTGGTGAAGCTCTTGAGCGCATTCAAAATGCACTCCTACTTGGGATTGATTACATCGGTTCTCATCCTGACTGCGCGGGCAGTCCTAGCAACTGCGAAGCTGTATTCACGCTAAGCGAAATATTGCGCGGCTGACAGCTCGATAAGTCGCAGTTGAATATCGGACTGGGAGGTCACGCATACCAAAACGTGAAGAAAGCGGGCTAAATTCTGGGAGCGGAAAAAGGTGATTTAAAGAGGGGGAAACAAAAGCCTCCTCTTTATTAGTTACCCTACTTATTTTCTTTCATCAGTGCGTGGCGGAGCGTAGGTGGAATCATATTCAAGTTCGATTTTTTGAAGCTCTTCCTTAATCCTTCCAATATCATATCTCCAAATTCCACCACTAGCAGAACGGACTGCTGCAACGTATGACACGCAAATTAGGTATTGGGACACCTGATTCTCATAGGCTCGCCACGAAAATTTGTCTAATACTTTTATTCCATTAGCATCAGTAACATCAGTGAGACTTAACGTCTTGATATGTTTTCCGAATACATCGTAAAGAACATGATGAAGTTCATAGGCAGTTATAAGCTCTTTCGCAAAAACGCTACCAGTAGCCTTAAAGGTATAGGAGTTTTGAACGAAGTTCGGCACAACTCCTACGTTATCGAGTGTGAGGGGGCAACTTTCATCATTAATTAAAATGAAATCTCTTTTAAGGGTCGAATTTTCATTGACTGAGATGCCGAACCCAAGCTTTAATACAACAGAACCGCCATCAATCTTTGTCGTTTTTAACTGCCCATTTGCTTGACCAAAGGCAATCACCAGCAAAATAATGAGCGCATTGAGTTTCATATTGAACGAATGTTTTGCCAATTTAACTAAGACATCAATAGTTCACGCACGAACTTTCGAGGCCAAGGCCACGCCAAGGGCCTGGGTCAGAGCCCAAGGCATAAGCGAACACCCTAGGCCCTTTTTGCTAAAAAGTAAAGTCTTTGGCTGGCCTAGGCGACAAGTACTGGCTTCCCTTTATGGTCGTTATTGATTTGGCCTATTGAATCAATGAATGCCGCGACTAATTCCGTAATCCTCTTTTTAGACAGGCCAATTAGCTTCCAACAAAATATGAATGGGCGAACAATGGTGACATAAGTGATGATATTCTGATTCTTGACAAAAATCAAGATTATGTCTACCAAGTCTCCCTGAATCTCTCCAAGTCTTCCTTGGTGCAGCCAAGCCGGACTTTCTTCATCTGATGCTTTTTTCTTACCACGCTGCCAATATGTGATGTATAGGCTCAAAAGGCTTATCTTATGAGCGTCTCTATTGATTGTAAATAGCAAATAGTCAAACATTTCGGCATCATCCTGAGCAACGTGTTTGCTATCCGTCATTCTTTTCAATTTTTGTCGAAGAGTAAATATCCTTGCTCTAAATTTCAAAGTTGAATAACTCCTGTTGGCATAGATAAAAACTTGAAGGAGAATTGCTCCTAGAAGCAGAATACCTAATGATGTTGCATTCATCGATCAAAATTTTGAGTTAAAAACTTAACTGTCCGTTTGTGTGAAATCACAAGAAAAACAAAAGCTAACAAAAGGATCAAGATGATAAAGATACATTGCGTGTGAGATTGACTTTTGAAGAGAAACCACATGTCAACGAATTCTTGTTTTTGTTCATCTTTCGATTCCGACAAAACCCACCATACAAATCCAATAATCAACCCAGGAAGTCCAAAATATCTAAACAAGCCAGAAATTGCCTCCGCCAAAGGAGTAACTATCGAATGAACCAAGGGATCTGGATGTTGGCTAGCCGCATGGCTTGGATTGTGATCGCCACCCCTTTTCTGGCGCTCACCCTTACTCCCCTTTGCCATGAACTACATATTTATCACAAAACATTCTCGACTTGGACGTTTTCCAAGCGGCAACCGGAATACTCATAGATTACGAGGTTTAGCATTTAGGTAAAACAATCGGTTGCAGTTACTAAAAGTAAGCTACGAATTTGGATCGATTTAAGATGCTTTCGAAGCTAAAAAAATTCCTCTAGGGTATCAAAATGTTCAATTACGAACACCTTAGATCGCTCCAAATCGCAGATTTCCTCTGTGCTCAAGGGCCATTAGAACCCTCAAATACCCAGAGCTTTTGGATTTGACGCTGAACTAGAACAACTCTCCCTCAGCCTGGTACTTCAAAAAGTAAATCCCGTGCGCTTTAAGAATGCCCTCAAGACGGGCATCCGGTGAAACAACTATCCAGGAATTTGCATTCGAGTATGACCGATAGAACTGGATTTGGCGAAGTAGATCACCCATGGACCTGATTACGGATTTTACCTCAACGGCAAGGCCAAACTGTAGCGAGTACAAATCCATAAACCCAACAATGCGGGGCTCACCCCACTCCCGTTTTTCATGAATAGGATACTCAAGTTGCACCGTTGGGTCTGGGTATTCTGGCGGGAAGTGGGGGTAACATATCCTTATCAGTTTATCGAAATGGGCATAAGCCCACATTTGAATTTGATCGTGCTTTGGTGATTGACGGTCGGGGTCATGAAACCCCATTCGCTCAATTAGAGTTTGAGGATTTGCCTTCATTTTGCGTATGTGATTTGGTTGGCTTTGTAGAGCCATGCAATTGCAAGGCCAAAGCTGGTGGCCTAACGCATTGTTTTAGGAGGCCGGGCATTGTGGGCTTAGGCTTAAGGCAAGGCCTGTGAACTAATAGCCTTCTTTGCCTACGTATGCCGATTGCATACGTAGACCTACGCTAATGCTTAACAGAAAATCATTGAAACAATAAACCTCCTAGGGGTGAACTGAGGCCAAGGCCACGCCAAGGGCCTAGGCCTTGGGCTGAGCTTTGGTCATCGCATCTCTTAGGTTATACGTAGCTTGGAGCGGTTATTCCAGATGTTGTTGAAGGTTGGGTGGAAAAGTTGTGTTTTGAATTGTGATTTAAATCACCACTTTTAACAAATAAAAACGGGCTAGGAATTTGGACTTCCTAACCCGGAAAATTGGGGAGCGCTTAGACCGGCCTCCCTTTTTTATTACGTCCGCACTACTACACTCGGGTGGTTTTGGAAGCCACCCTAAAAATTTTTGGAGGAATGCGAAACGGTACGTAAATCTCGCCAGAAATGGAAATGGCGTATCCCCAATCTCATCCTTTTATCAACAATCAATAAACACATTTTTTTGTGTATAGAAACGACACAACGACAGCTTAAAAAAAACCTACGTAGCCCAACTTCCCTACGTAGACCTAAGCCTAATCTTAACGGAAAGCCATAAAACTGAGAAACCGCATTCACTTGAGGTGAGGCCAAGGCCACGCCAAGGGCCTGAGCCAATAGCCTAAGGACATGGGCACGTACCCTAGGTACTACGTAGCTTTTAACGTAGCTGTGCTTCCGCATTACGTAGTTGGGTAGGCGTTCCGTATCGATCGAAAAGACATTGGAGTTCTTCGTTAGAGAGGCGCTTACTATGCATAATGCCCAGCCTCTGCTTAAGGATAATCGCGATGGTCTGGCGGCAGCATCCGTAGTATTCAGCCAAGCCTATGCGCGTTCTCAGGTTGGGTTTGGCACCCTGGCCTTGGGCATTTGGGAGTTCGCTTCTTTGTTTCATACCATGGCTTACCATAATGGAATGGCGCTACCTACATACCTACAATCCTACAAGTCCTACAAAACCTACATCCCTACCTACAGACTTTTTTATCAAAAACCCCCTTTTTATTATCAAAAACCTACTTTGTAGGTTGTAGGTAGTGTAGGTAGGCACTTTTGGCTTTTTGCTGAAACAAGGATTAAAAAGGTAGATCGTCTGCACTACTGGGATTGTTTGGTGACTGTATTATTACTGGCGGCTCATTTGGTGGTGGGGCACTTTCTGAATTTTCTCTGGCAGCATACCGGGCGTTTTCTTTGGCCTGGTAATCGATCACGGTAAGGAGATCAACCCCAAGCAGGTCGTATTTAAACACCATGCTGCTGGTAATCTTTTCGCCAAAGCGCTCGCTTTGTTTGGTAAGCCAGAAAGCAGGGCTATCGCGTAGCTTCTGCATAAGCGTGTTCGCAGCCATGCCCTTCATTCGATAAATGCGGCTGTATTCTTCCAAGTAGAGCAAATGCAGCTCTTTAAATCGTATGCTTACCTCATTGCCATCTACTTTTATTTCGCGCCCATTTCGAATCAGTTTTTTGTTTAACAGATTCAACACAATATCCCAGAAGCGCTGAAGCACGGCCCCTGTGTCGCGCTTCTCGGCTTGGCTAATCAGTGTCCTTAAAAGGTAGTCACGCAAAGCATTGTAATCGAAGGGCCATTCACGGCCTGACTGTTGCATGATCTTGTATACCGCCAATAGCAGCGCGTTGTTCTCAATCATGCGGTCGGGCACGGTGGGACCATTGTATATTTTTTTGAACTCGACAAATTGCTCACGGTACACTTTATCGAAGTTGACAATTACGCTATCTCGATGCTGCAGTAACTGGCCGGTAACAGAGGTAATGCCCTGCCGGTTGAGTTGCACGAGTTGATCAAAATGTTTGACGGTTTCGTCCGTGCGCACGTTGTGGTTGTAATCGATAATTACCAGGCGTTGCAGCAAAGGGTCGTCATCTGGATATTCGTTACCGGTGATGATGACAGTACTCTGTATCGGTACTGTTTCGGTACCGAATTTACTTTCTAAGGTACCGCGTTCGTACCCCAATCTATCGTACAGGCCGGTGAGAGTTTTCTTCACACTCATGTCCAAATCATTAATATACTCCTCCATACATGCAATGGCATTGCTGAATTGGGCGAGCTTGCGAATACGCGCTTTATCAGTGTTAGCCCTTTCAGATAGCTTGAGGGCGGGTTGCGGTTGGCCAAAAAGGTATTGCAGAAAGTTTACTACTGTGGATTTTCCGGATCCCCCCTCACCATAGAGGAACAGCATCGGAAAGTTATTCTTCATGCCAAAGATTGCATCGCTAAACAACGTTGCAACGGCAAATACAAGGCAAGGCATCGCAGCTTCGCCAAAGGCCTTGTAGTAAAGTGGTGCCCACTGTGCCCAGGTGATCGAGCTTTCCTTAAATGCGAACTTTTTTTCATTAAGGCTCATGCTCTCTTCGGTGGCTGGGTGGTAGGGTATGTAATAATTACAATCTTCATACTTAACAATGCCGTACTTATCCACCGGTCTGAAAGCAGAATTAAAGATGCCGTTGCTAAAAGTGTAGAAACCCGTCTTGTTCCAGCCCAACGTATCGATCTGGATACAGGGCTTCTCTTGTTCAAACAGTCTGTTTTTGATCTTCATAAGATCAAGCTGACTACCTTCGAACAAAAAGTTTCCACATCCTTCGGTTACTTCTTTGAATTTGTTGAAGCTGGTAAGCTGTGTGGTTTCTACATCGATCACCACTTCGCGGTTACGGTTGTTTCTCAATACAACCACGCGCTTATTGTTTTTGCCGCGGGTGATGTGGTAAAGTATCTGAAGAGTGAAATTGCTCTTTCGTTCTAGGGTACATTGTTTGGGGTTACCGTACTCATCCCGTTCGAATTTGGCAAAGTAGTAAGCATTGCCATATTCCAAGTGATGATAATCTCGTATGCATTTCAATTCGTCCTCCGTTAACTCATCTGTAACATCCCGCGGGGGGCTGCCTGGCTCCCGCATCATGTAGGTCCATGGTTCTTCTTCGGTTACGTTCACCTGGAGCCCCGCCTCACGGCACAACTTGATAAAGCTACCGGGCTTCTTTTTACTTCTGCGCACTGCATCAGCCCATAGATTATCCAAATAATCAGAATCGAACTGGGCTTGAAAAAGGCACGCCCTTTTGAATAGTTCCTTTCCCTTGGTGCCAAAGGCTACAAGACTGTATGCTACCGTGGTGAGGTTGGTTTCATCGACAATATTTTTCTTTTGGTCGTTGATTTGGTCGACAAGGGAAACACATTTGGTAAACATGTTTTTGAGGGAGAGTGGCCACGCCTCTGGCTGCACCATCCCTATGTCACCTGTTTCGGTATTGAATGTAAACTCCTTATCGTTATCCTTATGTCTTTCAATTTTAGCCATTGAGTTCGCTTAATGTGTGGTTAATTCCCGATTCAGTGTTAAAGATTTCAACTTTCTTGGATGGCTTATACTGCAGGAGTTCATTTAGCTGAATCTTGCGCGTAAGCATATCGGTTAGAAAATGATTTTCAATACGGGCCTGGGCCAACTCATGCCTATAGGCTTGCACCAGCTCATCGGTTTGATTGAAAAAATTAACGAGCTGTTCTATCTGCTCATCTTTGCGATCGATTAGTTCCTGCGGCAGTTTCTTGTCACGCATTCGGACGAGTTCGTCCTCCAGTTGATGGTGCGCATTGGTGAAAAAGACTGATGCACGGAGCCACGCGGAATGAAGGCTTCGGGCGTTCATAAAGCAATGTCAAAATTAACCCTGCTTATTTTCCCGCCTTGCCAACTCCTTGCTGATTTGGGCAATCTCGAAGGCATCTTTTGAGCGCCTGGTTCGAAGAAAATTCCTTTTTTCGATAAGCGCCTGTTCCGATTGGTGGCGATTGATAATTCGCGTTTTGTTCTTTAGATTTGTACTCATGATCATTTAAAGTTTGTGCGCTGGTGGCGCGGGTTAAATTTTACAAAGCCTGGTTGGTACCCAGGCTTTTCTTTTTGTTTAAGCAGCTTGAAGTTTTACCCTTTTCGGTTTGGTAGTTGCACCATCACTAAGGAAGTTTTTGTAAGCCCAAACGCCCACACCTACAGCTGCAACGACCAAGAGAGTCGGAGCAAGCCATTTGGTCGCCCCTGCGGTATTCTCCGCGGCCTTCGCAACGTTCTCTGCGGTAGTGAGACCGGACTCTGCCACATTCTTCGTTGTGTTCGCGACCGATACAACAACATCAGTTGCCGGATTATAGACTTTATGGGTAAGATTGAGCACATCAGCCAACCCCACCGAGGAAAGGTAGTTGAAGAAAAGCGATTCGTATCCGCAAAAACTTTTGTTATACCCAAACCAGCTATTGCTTTTGTCCCACCAGGTGCGCCAAACATTGTTAGCATGCTCTAGGGCTTTCTCTCTGGAGTACTTTATACCAGAAGCAAAGCGGCCCTCCGTAAATGCCTGAACTAAAAGTTGGTGCCAGGTAATCCAATCAGAGCAAGACCAATCAACCTTTCTGCCATCGGCAGAGGTATCGGGTTCCGTGTTGTATTTTATAATAGGTGGGGCATCACCCAAGCCAGATAGGGTGGGGTTGCCATATGTGCCAAAAAGTAAATTCATAAAAACTATTTTGATTGTGATTTCTTTTTTTCAGGCCTTGTCAAAAAATAAATGCCAACTGCACTAGCCGCAAGAACACCTCCCGCAATAAGCCATGGACCGATAGAACCGCGTTGCGCTGCCAGTTCTGCCGAACGCAGCCGGGCCATTTCAATCTCCGCCTGGTAAGATGCAATTTTCTCATTGCTAGCAGCAATTGCCTTGTTGGCACGATTGGTTGACGATGATGTGAAAATATTCGATACAGTTGAAAGCCCAGCCGTTATGAGTGGCACCAGAGGAAGTGCGCCCATACCGTTCACTGGCCGGACATGGGTGATCAAATTGGAATGCTTAACATCATCAGGATATCTGAATTCCTGCGGATTACCATGAAGGTCAGACGGAAAAAATAACTGGCCCTTGCCGTCCTGGAAGGCGATGTGGCCGTTGTGGTCAATAAGTTGCATTTTGTTCAGACATTTGTTTCGCAGCCAAAGCTTCAAATTCATTAAGGGATATGTAGGTCGCGGAATTTACTTTGTACTTCCTAAGTTTCCCTTGCCGCAAAAGCTGCCGAAAAAATGAAACAGAAGCCCCAACTTCAAGTGAGGCTCGTTTGATAGTTCGAAGGTTCAATGAATTGTTCCGCTCCATAAGTGACTGATTTTATGTTGGCCTTAATTGACTCAAATCAATCACCCATTTTTTCAATAAAAAAATTAAGTGGTGGGATATGACGGGTTTTAACGGATGGTTAGTAGGGGTTCCTCATCCTAACCATCGACTTGGGCTATCGTTTTTCTACGTTTCAGTCTTTTTTGTAGTTCATCAAATGCAGTAGCATTCCGAAAATCAGATAGCCGTTTTGATTTCCCAATCGTGATGGAGAAATCTTGACTCGCGACTTCTCTCAGCTTCTTAGGATTTAAAGGTGCTTTATAATAACCAAGATCGTTCAGAATCGTGAGCAGAGCTCCGCAGGCACTCGGACTGTCATTGCCTCGCCCTTCCCTTACCCAGGTACCTTCTAAATCAAACCAAGGTTTATAGCCTTTATCCTTATCCTCCTTTGACAAATCATTGATTATATTTTTGTAGTCGTTTATTGAGATGAAAAGACTCTTAAAAAGATTTGTGTTCTCCCCCGTAGCATGTTGGTGATTGCTTACTCTTCTGATCTCTGATGCTATTAACCACTTTATTGCATTTAAGAAATGGAAAAAGTATCTAGCCTCATCAAAGAGAGTCGGGATCAACTTGATCTCTTCTCCATTCCTCAAATGATCAAAGTGAAAATAGAAATGGAGTTTGCCGATATCGAGACTCAAAGACTCTCGTTCAATCTCTAGCCGGTTCTTGGTCGGCTCCTCACAAAGTAGAACCAGGTTATAAACCCTTCGTAGCAGTTCCAGGGAATTGGAAGAATTAAATGAAGACAACTCAGATATGAATTCATTTGTAACCGATTCAAGATCAGATTTAGGTCTCTCGAAAACAAACAAGACTTCTCCCTTTTCGTTTACAGCATGATACATGGTTTTGACCTTTTAGTTGGCTTTCATCCAATCGTCATTTTTTTAATTGCTGCTTCGAGAGGAAGCTTGAAATAATGATTGAGAAGAGTTTTCAAATCCTTTCCAACAACAGCCGCAATTTCTTCAGGCGTGAGTCCAAAGCGCCCCGGTGCTACAGTGGTAATAAACGTTTTGGATGCCGTGTGCGAAGTAATGAGGTCAAATTTTTTGTATCGAACATCGATATCTATTCCTGCCTTATTCTCTCTTACCGTTAGCGTTGTATCAATGCCGGCATCTTTGCAAACCTCCTTGATTGCTCTGTTCAATACCTGCTCACTTATGGATGGCGCCTTTTGGTTGTACCTGGCCAAAATTGATGACGTAACCGGCAACACCGGTATTGTTACCGGCCGACTATTCTTCTTAAGCATCATGCTAATCCTGCCATCAATAATTCTGGTTGGGTTAATTCGCTTTAGGTCACTTATTCTTAATCCTGTATAACAGCCAAGAAGAAACAAGTCTTTGGCTTTCTGCATTTCCGAGCTATTCCCAACGTCAATGCTTTCAAGTTTTTGTAGTTCGTCCTCTGTTAAGGCAATAATCTCCTTCTGATGGGTTCTGATTTTGATGGGCTTCACATCAAAGTCGATCGATTTAAGAAACCATCTCAGGTGCTTCATACGCTTTCCATGCGTGCTGTTAGAAAGTTTCTTTTTCACCTGCAGGTACTCCTCATACCTCCTTACCAGATCAAGTGTCAAATCTTGTCGTTCTAAACTCGCGTTCCCAGATATTACCAGGTAGCTGACAAACTGAGTAAGTGATTCTCGTATCGCTTTTTGAGTGGACGGTCGATACTGAAATATGCTGTGGCTCAGCCAATCATTAACCATGACCTTAATGACACGCCTATTCTGCTTCGTAGCCAGGTCTTTTTTGATTTGCTCATTGGCCTCATTGTCCAAATTTCTGAGGTACTCCTCTTTTACTGAGAATGGTGTTACGAAGCCTTGGCGCGCCTCTATCCTGGTAATAGCCAAATTCACTTTTGCCTTCACCTGCTCAATGGCTTTCGCCACCTGGCCTGTATGCAGTCGCGGGTACTGATCGTTGGAGTTCCAATGCTTGAGTTGAATTTTCTGGCCAGTGGAGATAAGCTCGGTGTGGTCCTTGTAGTACAGGGCCAAAAAAATAAGTGCTGCATCTGCAGGATTCTTGCCCTTTTTCTTAAGAAGAAATCTAACCTTCACTTAACGAATTTACGCTAGGTCAAGGTAAAGGTCAAGATTTAGGGTGTTTGAATTGGGTCTAATTGTTACTATATTGGCCTATTGCCATAAAAAAAGGGGTTTTTCAACCCCTTTGCGGTCCGGACGGGACTCGAACCCGCGACCTCCTGCGTGACAGGCAGGCATTCTAACCAGCTGAACTACCGGACCATTAAATTCTATTCACTCTTCTTAGAACCTTACCGCGGGGCCTCCGCGACCTTCCCGCATGTGCGGGACTGGCATTCTAACCAGCTGAACTACCGGACCATTAAATTCTATTCACTCTTCTTAGA
>CAZRQK010000007.1:34021-55931 GCA_964602295.1 uncultured Ohtaekwangia sp. | reverse complement strand
GCGACCTTCCCGCATGTGCGGGACTGGCATTCTAACCAGCTGAACTACCGGACCAAAACCATCTGTTTCTTAAAAACAGGCTGCAAAGATAGCCTTTGAGTGTTTCAATCCAAAAATTGGCTACTTAATTTTTCACAGTCTTGAAACAGACCTACGCGCCTCAGGGCATGTCTTTCACACACCGAAAGCCTACAGTGGCATTGCGTTCAAAGCCTGGCGAAACGCGTAACAGATACTGCCTGTAATGCAATTCGCGGGGGCCGCCCTGCACATACCACCAACTCGAAGATGGCTTGAAATAGCTGCCACCTTTCATCATCACGTAACGGTAGCTGCCACTCTCATACACATCGTTGGTCATCTGCCAAACACAACCCACCAAATCGTGAAGCCCCAGCGGGTTGGCTCCTTTCGGGTAACTGCCGATCTTATAAAGCTCGCCATCACCCAGGTTACAAACACGCGGGTCTATACCCTCTATGGCCGACACCGTGAGGGTTTCTGTAACGTATTGCTGCTTACGGGTTACGGGTTTGGTTTGGTTCCAGGGCCATTCCCGCAAGGCAGTGGTCTGTGCTGCATATTGCCATTCCACTTCCGTGGGAAGTCTTTTTCCGGACCAAGCAGCATAGGCCTGCGCATCTTCATACGACACATAAACCACCGGAAAATCCTCCTCTCCTTTTTGGGGCCTCCCATTGCGCCAGTGCTTTAGGAAGTTCACTGTATCGTTTGGTACATAGCCTGTAGCAATCAAAAATTTTTGAAACTGCTGATTGGTGACAGGAAATTTGTCCATCCAGTAACCCACCATGTCATACGTTGTTTCAGCACCCACCTCAGGATAAGGAATAAACGCATCGCCATGTGTGGCTTTGAATACGAATTTTCCAGCAGGCACAGGTACCATTCCGTCATAATTCGGCTTACCCATTGTCTTTTTCACTTCACTCACCAATCGCGGAGTACCCGCCTTTATGTTGAGCACTCGCTCATCCAACACTTCTCCATCGTTAAGCAGTTGCACTACCACCTTGCCTTCGTAATCGCCAAAAGTTTTAAACAAATCTATGTCAGCCGTTAACACGTTGCCTTTCCACATCTTGTCATTGCTGTAACCCGGCATACCTGCAAAAACGCGTAACTCATCTCCATGCGGTGCTTCTAAAAAAAGGTGGCTACCATTTTGTTTGCATTTCAATAGTTGCGGATACATGGCGATGGCCGCCACCGCTCCTTCATTGTTGGTGCCCACAAATTTTTTTTGAAAGGGCGGAAAGCTTACCGGAATAAACCACTTGTTTTTGATTTGCACTGGCTCCGTCTCTTCGTGGTTCCACACATCTATAAAATGATGGCCTTCACGAGGTGAAATCTCAAACAACGGCCCCTCAAATCCCTTAGGTTGTTGACTGAATAGCGTGAACATTGTTCTGTCGTCCTGCCGCCATTGGTTCACCCAGATGCTGTCGCGCAACGTGGGCACCAGTGGAGTAAGCTTTCCCTCGGTAAATAATGAGCTGTGCTCTCTTAATATGCGCGTAGTACGCCCGAGAAATAAATACTGCTCTTCCTCCCACTCCGGGTGGCCGGGTGCAAACTGATTGATCTCTGTGCCATAACCATTGAAAAACGAAGTGGCATACTCGCGCAATATGGGTTCCTTAAAAACTTCAGCCACTCTGAAAATGGTAAAGTTGGGTTGAATGAGTTTGTTGAGATTGAATAGAGGCGGGTAATACAAAGCATTGTGTACTCTTCCTGAAACGATGCCGGGCATGTCTTTGGGAACGGCCATACCTTCGCTGTACATAATTACACCAGGACGAACACCATCGGCTGCTGCCTGTAATTCCCTGCTCGATTCACCTTTGGTATCTAATACCACACCATCGGCAGAGGTAGCCTTGATCAATTCGGCCAATCCCTGCAAGTGATCTTCCTTTCGGGTGCTTTCGTCCCACGGATTGTAAGCAATAAAGAAACGGGTGCCGAGCAAGCGAAGGGAATCTGCCAAAATTTTTAATTGTGGCAACCCTCCAGGCAAATCGCGATACAAATCAAACTGGTTGCGTTGATCGATACCCAAAGAAGGCCAGGTAGGCCAAATGCAAACCACATCATCTCCTCCATAGAGGCGTTTGCCCTTTCTAACAAAATCAAGCAAAGTAAATTGTTGCGCAGCGCCATCGTAAAAATCCTTATCCCATGCCATCAACAGGTGCATTACATAAGCACCGCGTATCCACTTCAAATCTTCCCGCTGATACAACGTATCATCGAACGAAGCTACATCATAAAGTTTGCGCTGCTGGAACGCACGGGTAAGGCCCACCTGCCAACTACCGTAAAATGCCTCGGCATTCAAATGGTAAGACACTTCACCTCCCGAATATAAAACAGTCTCAAAACGTCTACGTATGCCACCCTTTAATGAAGAAACGTGTCTGCGTGCTAGCCCATACACCTGCAGACTATCCGAAAGTTGCATCACACGGAAGCCCAACTCCCACGCATTGTCGGGCACAATTACATTTACCGGTGCGCGACCCGGCAAAAAAATATGCGTGCGCGACAACCGATGGTCACCCAGCCCGGTAATATAAACTTCGGTGCCACTCGAGCCAAATGGCACCACGTTCGATAATCGTACGGTGTCTTTGGAGTTATTCTTAAAAAGAAGAATTCCTTTTACTCCATGTTGGAAATTGGTATCAAGTCTCCACTCCACACTCACGGGGCCACTTGCCTGCGTGCTATGTGGCACATCGTTAAGAAGAAAAGTTGCCAGCGGTCGATTTGATGAAGTGAAGTAATGTCCATCGATTTGAAATTGCTCAGTAACTCCATTCTGCACCTCTATTTTTTGCAACTGCTGCGCACAAAGCTGAATAGGCAAATACAGCCATAGGAATGCGGATAACAAACGCATGGTTCAGGATTTGAGGAAAGGTAACGAAAAACGGACCAATGCAGCTTCCGCTATTCGCCAATCATCACAAAAGCACTCCAGAAAAACGGATTAGGATATTTCGCTTTTAACTGAAATTGTGCTTGACGAAAAGCATCCTGCTTCGACATACCTTTCAGCCAATTGCTGTAAAAATTCGTCATCAGTTCTTGTGTGGCCTCATCATCTACGTTCCACATACTCATCACCACACAGGGGGCGCCCGCAATGGCAAAGGCCCTGCGCAAGCCATACACTCCTTCGCCATTTTGAATGGTGCCCAACCCGGTTTCGCAGGCAGAAAGCACTACCAACTCCGATTGATCGAGCGGAAGGTCCATCACCTCCATCGCTGTAAGAATACCATCCTGATTGCCCTCGGCCGCCAACTCTCCTGTACGCAGAAAATCTTCCGCACCGGCCATGATCAGACCAGCTCTCAGCAACGGATTTTCAATGTAGCGCTGTGCATTGCCCAATAGCGCAAAGTCAGGGTCGTCTAAGAAGAAACCGTGTGTGGCAATGTGCAGTAAACGAATTTCTTCCAGGTTCTTCAACGAATGCTCTTGTGCTTGTTCGCTTAAACGGATGGCCGGTGTTTCGTTGGCTGCCTTCAGAATGCCATTGATTTTTTCTACTTCATTTTTAGTGCCCGGCAACATGACAATACCACTCTCTCCCCGAAGGAAACGCAGAATTCCTGCACGCTCTCCCCGGTGAATTTTCCTGGTAACACCCTCTTCACTCTTTTGTGCTTGCACCTGGGTGCTGATGGCATATTGCGGAAATCCATACAGATAGGTTTTTCCTACGCGCTTGCCGGGCGCAGCCCTGGCCAGCAAATCTTTGGTATTGGTAACATTTTCAACCACCCATTCCTCCAGCACGTACTTGCCCGTAGCAGGGTTGAGAAGTGCATGGAGGTTGATCTGATTGTAAACACCATCGGGAGAGAAGTAGATTTTTTTTACACCTGCCAATTGTGGTACGATCGGTTTCCAGAACAAATCGTAAGAGTTATTGTCTGTGATTTCGAATTTGATGGCGTTTCTGTAATAGCTTAGGCTCTGTTTCTCCAGGCGGTTTCCGGTATTAGGCAACATCACCAACTCCGGGCGCTTGGAAGATTTTTTTACAATCAATGCAGCATACCGTACCTGACCTGTGTAATAGCCACCCGAGTCAGGTGAAAAATCGCGGAAGCGTACCATCTCGATCGCTGCCTCATCTTTGCCTAATTTTGCCTGCACATCTTTCCATGTATAAAAGGTGCGTTTCACATTCTTTTCGAACGAAGCAGATTTTTTGGTGAGTTCTTTCTCGATGGCGTTCGCAGCTTTCTCCAGTTCGCTCAGCTCGCCAGCCCGGCTCTCATCTGCGGCTGCGTACATCTTGCTGATCTGCTCCTTCATCTGCAGCCAGTCTTCATATTGCTGCAGCGTAGCCCGGTCGCCATTTTTCTGAAGGATGGCGCGCACCTTATTGGTGGCGTACAAAATCAGTCCTTTGGTATTCAACTGCGCATCGTACATGCTGGCCGTCAATTCAGGCAACTTCTTTTCATGCTGCAGTGCGAAAGAGTTAAACACCTCGAACTGCGGACGAAGCCCCTGATAGTAGAAAGCAGTCTTTTCCGCTTCGCTCAAACCTGGGAAATAACGATCTATTTGTTGATAATAATTGGTGAACGTTGTCTTGAAATGATCGAACGCACCCTTTGGGTTGTTCATCATCCACTCATACAATGCCAGCCGGGCAGTTGCTTCTCCGAATTTAGGGTGCGCATCTCCAAATTTTTTCTGGCGGATTTTAGATGCTTCAGTTAGCAGGTCTTTCGCCTTCATAGATTTTAACATAGTCCACGCCACGCCCTGATTAAAAATTACAGTGGCGTATTCCATACTTTCTTTACCTACTTCATTACTGAATATAACCGCTGCCTGTTCCAGCATGGGTATGGCTTCACGGGGCTGACCTGAGAGATACTTGAGTTTACCCAGGTTGTTCAACAAAGAAGCATATTCGTACGACTGATCGCCCGAATAGGCCTTTTCCAATTGAAGCGCCAACTCCAGGTAACCCAATGCCTTTGTATAGTCGCCTGCATCAGTAAAGGCTGTTCCCGCGTTGTTCAATGAAGAAATAAAGTAGGGATGTTCTTGCCCGTAGGTAACCTTATCATGCTCCAGCAATTCATCATACAACCGGGTAGCCTCTTCCATGCGCGACAGGCGTAGCCAGGCAATGCCCAAATTATTCAACGAAGAATAATACATTTCCTGCGCCTCTACTGAGTTATGCGATTTGAACGTGGCCAAAGCTTTCGTATAAATTTCCTCCGCTTCTATGTACTGCCCCTTATCTACATACAACGAAGCAAGGTTTACCGATACACTGGCTTCATCCAACTCGCCAGCTTCCGTGCCAGCCCTTATTCCCCGCAACGACTCATAGAATATTTTTTCTGATTTGGAATGTTCTCCCAAGGCAGCGAGTATGTCTGCATAATTATTCAACACCAGCGCATACAAAACATGATCATCACCTATTTCTTCCAAAATTTTCTCTGCTTCTAACTTTGCTTTTCTAAAACTGCCTTGCTCGGCCAGGGTACGCAAATAAAAAATGGCCGACTCGCCATACTCTTTGCTCTTCACCCCGTAGTGGGCTTTGTCTTCAGCCAGCAACTCATCTCCCATAGCAGTTGCCTCCTCATACTTGCCAGCCTGGTTGTAGACGGTCATTAGGTTGTAAAGTGTGTTGCTGTAGTTGGCATAATCCACCAATCTCAAATTTTTCCGGATCAGGTATTCCCTGTCAAAAAATGTAAGTGCACTATCGGCCTGACCGAGGTTAGAATACGCATAACCGATGTAGGAGTAAACATCTGCCGCAACAGAATCCATACGGTTTTGCGCAAAAGCAAGCGCCCCGTTTTTCTGCGCCAATACTTCTTCAAACGCCTCCGCTTCGAACTGCTTCTTTAACGATTCATAAGCTGTGCCACTGTACTGTGCCGCTGCCAGAAATGAAAAGCCAGACAAAATACAAACGAGGAAAAATCGTTGCATAGATGGGGTAAGATTGGTTCAGAAAATTACAACTTTGTGCTGCCGGTATCAATACCGCTAAAATGGTATTTGTAACTTTCGCTTAACTTTAGAAATGCGTTGTTCCCTCCTGATTGTAACCTTAGTCGCTCTTCTCTGCGGCTGTTCCTCACGGGGTACCGAAGTAGCCAAGCCCCGTTACCATAAATCCTGGTATAAAAACCACAAGTGGAACAAGAAGTGGAAAGTGGGCCGTATTCAGGTAAAACCGTTTGAAAAGCAGGGCACCAGGAAGGTAAAGATGAAAGGGTAACCTTCTATTGAAGCCCCTTCAGCGTTAACTCCAGATTTTTGCGATAAAACATCTTGATGGTTGATATCTGGTTGACATGTGCCGTGAGTGCGGAGCCATAGAAAACGGCCGTGAGTAAATACATGATGTCGCGCGTGGAGGTGGTGCGTGTGATTTCTTTTTTGAAGATGGCCTCCAACGAAAATTTCTCCAACATCTGATCTACGGACTGTATCTCCGTGTTTTGAATATCGGGTATGGCCGGAAAAAGCAACTTCTTCTCTTCAGGTTTCACCGGAAACGGCCTGGGTGTGCGCTTCATATCGGTTAAGTAGGCTACCAAACTCAACACAATGCCTGGATGGTTTTCCGCCTCTTCACTCCACTTGTCGAATATGTATTGCATGGCCTGCACGCCTTCGCGAGGTTTTTCCTTCAGCTCTACCGCTCTGCGCAAGCACCAAATGCGGTAATAATAGAGCAGAATATCTTCCTTCTGCGGAAAGTACTTGAACAACGTTACCTTGGATATTTTCACCTTCTCGCAGATGTCGTCTACGAAGAGGTCATCGAATGATTTTTTCCCGATTAACTTTAGCGTGCAGTCCAGAATGCTCAGCTTCAGACGTGCCGCTTTTTCTTTACGTAGGCTCATGTGAATGTACTTTTCAAATAATACATTTGGGAGCAATAAACCAACCCGTCTTCCATGAAGCGCTTTCTTTCTCTTCTATTGGTCGCCTCCCTCTTTGCGTGTACATCGCCCAAAAAAGAAAAAGTTACCGGCCTTATTACCGATTCTGTAATGGTGGTGTCGGCCCACCCGCTGGCCTCGCGCGTAGGCGTAGAAATCCTCAGAAAAGGGGGTAATGCCATCGATGCGGCCGTGGCCGTGCATTTTGCACTGGCGGTTACTTTTCCGGGCGCGGGCAACATTGGCGGTGGTGGCTTTATGGTTTTGCGAACCCAAGATGGAGCTGTGAATGCGCTGGATTACCGCGAAAAAGCCCCAGCTGCAGCTACCACCACCATGTACTTAGACGAGGCTGGCAATGTAGTCGATGGCCTCAGCACGGCAGGACACCTGGCATCGGGGGTGCCTGGTTCAGTAGATGGCATGGTAGCGGCACACGCCCGGTACGGCTCTTTGCCTTGGAAAGACTTGCTGCAACCAGCCATCGATCTGGCATTGAATGGATTTACCGTTACCGAACGGGAAGCCAATTCACTGAACGACATGCGCGATGCATTTGTGAAGTACAATACCGTTCAACCGGATTTTCTGTTGCGAACGCATTGGCGCAAAGGCGACACCATTTACTGGGAAGACCTGGGCCACACGCTCGAACGTATTCGCGACCAAGGCCGTGCTGGTTTTTATGAAGGGAAAACAGCTGATGATTTGGTAGCGGAAATGAAGCGAGGAAATGGGCTCATTACACACGAAGACTTGAAAAACTACCGCTCCGTTTGGCGTACCCCAACGGTAGGGTTTTATAAAGGTCATAAAATCATCAGCATGCCACCTCCTTCCAGTGGAGGTATTTGCCTGCTGCAACTTTTGGAAGCTGTGGAACCCTACCCTGTAAAGAAGTATGGACACAACACAGCCGAAACGGTACACCTGATGGTAGAGGCCGAAAGGCGCGTATATGCGGATCGTTCGCGCTACCTGGGCGACCCCGATTTCTACAAAATACCAGTACAGCAATTGACCGATGGTCAATACATGGCCGAGCGCATGAGCACGTTCAACAAAAACCGAGCAACACCCAGCACAGAAGTGGCACCAGGGACGATACCCGGCTATGAGTCAGAAGAAACCACCCATTTCTCGATTGTCGATAGCCGGGGCAATGCAGTGGCTGTTACCACCACCCTCAATGGCTGGTATGGCTCATTCGTTGTTGTGGCGGGCTCTGGCTTTTTACTGAACAACGAAATGGATGACTTCAGTGCCAAGCCGGGCGTGCCCAACATGTTTGGTGTTTTGGGCGGTGAAGCCAACAAGATAGAGCCCAACAAACGCATGCTGAGCGCGATGACTCCTACCATTATCGAAAGAGATAACAAACTACTGATGGTGGTGGGCACACCAGGCGGGTCTACCATTATCACATCCGTATTTCAGGTAATCCTGAACGTACTGGAACACGGCATGGGCATGCAAGAGGCGGTGGATGCCAAACGTTTCCACAGCCAATGGTTGCCTGATATGGTGGCACCCGAATACAACACGTTATCAAAAGAAGACAGCCTGAGGCTGGTAGAAATGGGCCACGTGTTTCGGTCGCGGAAAGGACTGGGAAGAGTAGATGCCATACTCGTACTACCCGATGGTCGTTTAGAAGGGGGCGCTGATCACACCCGTGGTGATGACACGGCCGATGGGTATTAACGGGAGAAAGCCGTTGATCTAAGGAAAAATCGAAAATCAAAAATCAAAACAGGTTGTGCAGCAACATCAGGTAAATCAACCACACCACGGCTGCGCCTAATACTATCATTAATTTCTTTTTCACGTATGCAGTTTAGAGGTTGAGCCAATACGTGAGTTTGCAGACAAGGCCACGGTTTTTCACTACCAGGTTCTGATCGGTGTAATTGTCGGTATAGACCAGGAAGAAATCAGACATGGGCTTGAACCGCCACTGCAACCGGCTGTTGATATTAAAGTTCTGGGCCTGTGTATTGTACTGCAGAAAGGTTGTCCACCATAAGTTATGACGGAAACTGATTTCGCTGCGCGGACCAATGAGTACAAAAGAAGCTGAACCATACTGTTGTGGCAACTCAATTTGATTTTGCAAAAAAGTAACACCAAAGCTACCCCAGGGTTGCCTGCGCAAATTCACCGCGCCACCCACCTCTTTGCGTATTCCGCCATAGAACCTGCCCATGCCGGCACTTACTTCCGCACGCACCCACTTGCGCGTGTCGGTGCGGAAACGGGCACGGTAGTGGGTAAACGTATACCGATCCGCAGGCAGTGGCTTCTCTTCTCCAATAATGGCAGTGGCGAAGGGCAAGGCCACATCGGTTTGAAAAGCCTCCACGTATAGCGAGGCAGTGTTACGCAGGCCAATAAAGAGATTCACGGAAGTATTGCGCTCCAAAAATCCACCATCTGCTTTGTAGTTGATAACACTCCACGTATTGGGCTCAATCAGGTTAATTCGCTTACCGTTTTTAGGATAATGAAGCCAGCCAAACCATGGATTAAGCGTGTAATGGCCCAACCGGACGGTGGTATCGCGCAATGCATCGTGGTTGTAGAGCCGGGGTACAAAACCAAAATCGTTCACATAATTTTCACCTACATGCTCAGCCATCAGCCCTGTGTAGTATTTTTTAACATTGCGATTGTATTGCGCGCTGTAATACGCGTTATCGTGCAACCGATCTGGTGTTTGTGCGCCATGCATGCGTACGGTTGCGCTGTTGGTGCCATTGGTAGAAACATACTGAAACTCTCCCCCGTAGGTTCGGTTGAAATCAGTTTGATCGCCACCTTCCACGCGTGTTGTCTGCTGCCGGTTGGCACCAAAGAATTTCACTAACGACCGGCTCCACACCCGTTGCTGCACGGAAGCCACCAGGTAATTATTGGCGTTCAACTCATCGGTTGCAGCCGTTTGAATGTCCATCAAACCGATCCGCATGCCCTTCGTAACGTTTCCGCTTAGCCGTGCACCCGCCACAATAGGCACCGGGGTACCTTCGTGCATACCAATTTTTCTTGAAAAAAAAGGCATTACCTGCCACGATCCGAAGTTGGTAAAGAGGTCAGCATTCTCAAGGAAAAAATTTCTGCGCTCCGGAAAGAACAACGAGAACCTGGTTACGTTCGTCATCTGCTGATCTACCTCCACGTTAGAAAAATCGGGGCGCACAGTAAGGTCAAGGTTAAGCGATGAGCTCACCGCCACCTTGGCATCTAATCCAATGCCACCCGTTGTTTCCGTGGGTGTACCTTCCTCATGGTTTCTTGTCAAACCACCTGAAGTATAGGGTATCAGCGTAACTTTGCTTTGATCCGGAATGAAAGACTCCTCCCAACGTAACGTACCCAGGCTCCCTAAATCAATACCATTGAACTGAAGTGGCACACGGGCCCAGGTAGAGAATACATTGTTCTTCATATCGGCCCGAATAAAATTAAGTCCCCAATCAGTGGCTTTGCCCTTAAACCGGAGCGAAGAAAATGGAATAGCCATTTCAACCACCCACCGGTCATCGTACACTTTGGTGGCGCTGTACCATTTGTTGTCCCAGTTCTCGTTGGCCCGCGACCAACTTCCCTGCACGTTGATGTCGGCATCCAACTGCGCTCCTCCCGCATTTACACCAAAAAGAAAACCGTTCGCCCGTTGGTTAATCGGGTCCAGCACGGCCACAAATGCATCGCTGCTCCAAAAGGCCTCCATCATGTCGCGCTTCAGCGATTGTATCACCAAATCATTCTTATTCTGAAAACTGGTGGCTGTTATGTAAAGAAACTGTTCATTAAAAAGCATCTTCACCTGCGTTTGTACTTTTGCTTCACCCGAATCCAAAGGCCATTTATTTAGAAACGGTGTGGTGGTATGGGCTGCCTCCCATGCAGGTTCATCGGTCAGCCCGTCTATTTTAATCGGTTGTGTGGCACGCCTCACGGTAATAGTAAAAGCGTCCCGGTTAGGCGAAGGCTGACTCTGACTCAAGGCTTGCGAACCGATCACTACCAACAGCAAGGCAAACATTGTTCTCATGGAGGTGGGATTTTGACCGCGTATACGGTGGTTGTTGAGCGGGTTTTCGGCCCCATACCCAACAGTAGCTTCTGCGCCTCGCAAGCACCTCTGCCGCACTCCAATGCGATTCATCAGGCGGAAGCTGCTTTTAAGGAGGCCTACGCCTTATTCCGGTAACTACTGCCAGTAGAATACCCTGAAGAGGGTTACCTTTGAACTCCTGTACGCAACCAAATGGCATCTTTGCCTGTACAAGGTGAAATGACCCATCGCAACACGATAATTCCATGCAATGAAGGCGCGACTTAACTGGCTTTTTGGCAACCGCCTTTTGCAGCATATACTGTTTTGGGCTACCCACCTGGTTTTCTATGCCACGCTCTACGGCAGCTTTGCAGACAATTACGGGCAAACTTTTCTGGAAGAGGCCATCTATCTGCCGGTAAAGATTGCGTTCACTTATTTTGTGATGTATTACCTCCTGCCGCAGCATTTGCTAGTTGGCAAGTACACTGCTTTTTTTTCGTGGATGGTAATTTCGTCTTTGGCAGCCGGCATCGTGCAACGTTACCTCGCTTTCAATTTCGACTATCCCATCTACTATCCCGAAGCCTTGCAGGATTCATTCTTCTACCTGCCCAAGATCATTAAGATGTTCGCGGCAATCTATCCCGCTACGTTTGTGGCCGTAGCCATCAAGCTGTTGAAGTATTGGTATGCCAACCAGCACGCGCAGCAAGTGTTAATTCAAGAAAAGTTGCAGGCTGAATTGAAATTTTTGAAAACGCAGATACATCCTCACTTCCTCTTCAACACTTTGAATAACCTTTATGCACTTACGTTGAAGAAGTCGGATATGGCTCCCGGCATGGTGTTGAAACTGTCGGAGTTGATTAACTACATGTTGTACGAGTGCAAAGGCGATGAAGTGTTACTGAGCAAGGAAATCAAATTCATCCGCAACTATGTGGACATTGAGAAGATGCGGTATGGAGACAAATTAGAGGTAGACATTCATGTGAATGGCGATCTGGCCGACAGAAAAATAGCTCCCCTGATATTGCTGCCGTTTGTTGAAAACTGTTTCAAGCATGGCGCCAGCGAAGGGCTGGAGCAAGCGTGGGTAAAAATAGATGTAGACGTGCAACCCGATTCGGTGGTGTTTAAAGTGGAAAACAACAAAGCCCACGGCCCCGAAAAAGGAAACGGAGAAGGTATTGGCATACAAAACGTAAAACGAAGGTTAGATCTGCTCTACCCCGGCCGCCACGATTTGAAAATGATGAAAGGCGAGGAAACCTTTCTGGTGATTTTATCGATCAACGAAAAAGAAACCGAATAGGATGAAATGCATCATTGTAGACGATGAGCCCCTGGCCATAGAAATATTAGAATCGTATGTGGCACGCATAGACCATCTGCAACTGGTTGGTACCTTTCGAAATGCGTTGGCTGCGTTTACCTTCTTGCAGCAAAACCAGGTGGATTTGATCTTTCTAGACATACAGATGCCCAAACTCTCCGGCATCGATTTTCTAAAAACCCTGAAGCGTGCGCCCAAGGTAATTTTTACCACCGCCTTCCGCGACTATGCCATAGAAGGCTTTGAACTGGAAGTAGCCGACTACCTGCTGAAACCCATCCCCTTCGAGCGGTTTTTAAAAGCTGTTGCCAAAGTGCTTCCTGCCGCCCCAGCTGAAACACCTGCACCGGTGGTGACTTCTGCTCCTGCAGACAACTATATTTACTTTAAGGTGGACAAGAAGATGGTGAAAACGCGCATGAGCGATATTCTCTTCATTGAGAGCATCAAAGACTATGTAAAGGTGCGCACCCCCGATAAGGAGATCATTACCCAACAGAAGATTAGCTACCTGGAAGAAAGCCTTCCCAAGCGGCATTTTCTGCGTGTGCATCGCTCGTTCATGGTAAACATAGAAAGGATTGATGCCTACTCGGCCATCGATGTAGAGATCGGCAAATTCCACATACCCATTGGCCGCAACTACAAAAACGATGTAATGAAACTGCTGGCCAGGCAGGTGTTTGGGTAAGCATAAAAAAAGGCCACCGTACGGTGGCCTTTTTAAATTTTAACTTGTTATGGTTAAAAACGAATGCCTAATTTCACAAAAGGCTGAGCGAAGAATGCCCAAGTGGACGTTTCTGCACTCCATCCCTGCAAACCTGGACCTGGAATATTATTTGTTCCAGAGTAAATCCAAGAAATCGGCTTTATTTCAAAACCGAAATAAAGTCCCTCAGAAATATAATAGTCAAACCCAGCAGCAGCTTGTAAACCAAAACCATACTGCTCAGAATGGCGATTGCCAACATCTGCCAAATAAGGGGTTGATGTGCCTCCTGCCGGAGATGTGGGACTTGGATTATTGATAATCCATTGTGTACCATCCCAATAATAAAAGGATGGTGCGCCCCCTTGTGTTCCAAAAGGAGGCAACACATCCACAATAGTGGGATCATAAGCCGATTGACGACCATAGTAAAATGGAATTGTTAATCCTACGTAGGGAAACAATCTTGAGTACTTGGTAGTGAAATGATATTCACCCCCCAAATTAATAAACGCATCAACTCTATTATCTGCCTGAACAGCAACAATTGCAGGTACCCAAGCAGCATTATTGCCATCTGGGTCGGCAAAACCCGGCACATTCACAACAGAAGGGCTGTTACGAAAAATTGCACCACCTGAAAGCTTCGCAGCTATTCGATTAGTGACAAAATACCTCGCTTCGGCACCGGCCATATTGGTCAATGAATTATCTGTTCCAATAGAATTTATGTAGGGATTTTGTCCCGACACCTGCCAACTTGTATTGTTATATGGTGCTGAAGGCAAGTTAAAACCACTGGTTTGATAAGGTGACCTGCCGAAAAAGAACGAAGCAGATATGTCTCCCGCGGATGGCGCAAAATCGCCCCCACCGGAACTCTGTGACCCACTGTCCTGGGCATAACCATACCCAACCACGGCCAGTAGAAACACGCACGTTAATATTTGTTTTTTCATTCTAATAGTCTTTAGGATTAAAACTTAAATCTTAAGAGAACCCTGGGGCGCTCGCCCCAGGGTTATATCCTAAAGCAATTAATCGATAGCAGCCTCAAACAGAGCCAACCATTGAGCGGCCAACGCCTGGTAAGCAGCCAATCTTTCCTGCAAACGAACTAAGTCAGCTTCTTCGCGAGCGATCATGGCTTCAACTTTTGCAATATCAGCGTCATTGGTTGCCAAGTCAGCCTCAATGCCAGCTACTGAGTTTTTGGAGTTGAACACATCGTCTTTCTTAGATTCGATGGCTTCGTTGATATCTTCCAACTGACCTTCAATTGCTTCAAGGACAGATTCAAGTGCTTCCTCCATGGTCTCAAGATCACCTTCTTCATCGCTTAAAGCATCCAAGGCATCTTGTGCTGCATCACGCGCGGCAATCAAGGTTAATTGTGCTGCTTTTGCAGCATCGTACGCGGCCTGGCCTGCTGTAACCGCAGCTTGCTTGGCTGCTAGTTCAGCTTGCAATTGAACCAAGCCTTTTCCATCAAAGAGCTCCACTTCCTCACCTTCATCGCTCACATTGTTGTTGAGATCATCCAATTCTTCCTGCAAGGATTCAAGGGAAGACTGAGCATCTGCGATGTTAAGCTCAATATTCATCACTGCCTCTTCCGCACTTTCCACATCCTCCTCGTACGATTCGATAGATTGAGGAAGTGTTCCTTCAAAATTAAGAAGTGCTGTTTCGGCATCACCTAGAGCATCATTTGCATCATCCAGTGCAGTTTGCGCATCATCCACATCATCTTGCGCTGCATCGCGAGCATCTTCAAGGGCACTATTACCAGGGTCAGCAGCCAATGCTGCTTCCGCAACTGCCAATGCAAACTGAGCATCCTCCAGCTCTTCTTCAGCAGCGTCTACATCCGCCTCTGCATCTTCAACAGCACCATTTAATGGTTCCCACTCATCGAGAACATCGGCCAAACGGGATTCAGCCGTGTTAAGGGCGTCTTGTGCATCAGCAAGTTGATCCTGAAGGTCTTCAATGAATTCTTCCTGATCTGCAATTTCTTGCTCTTGTTCTTCAATATCAGCTTCACGTTCTTCTATAGCGTCTTGAAGGTCTTCCACTTCGCCTTCCAATTCTTCAAACTCGCCAATAACATCTTCATTGTCTTCAACTGCATCTTGCGCTGCATCACGAACATTCGTGGCTTTCGCTACTTCTACATCCAAAGCAGCTAACTGGTTGGCAATATCCTGTAGTTCTGCTTCCAATTCAGCAGCTTCTTGCTGAGCAGACGAAGGATCAGCTGCAACTGCTTCCAAAATTGCCAAAGCGGCTTCGTCAGCAGCCAATTTTGCCTGCGCATCGGCCAATTGGCGTTCCAAAGTCTCGCGCAATAATTGGTAAGTAGCAGGATCATCTAAGTCAGCAACATCTGGAATCAAGAAAAGCTCAAGGTTGGCAATCGTAGCCTCCTTGTCATAAATTTCAGCAGCTGTAGTGAAAACATTGCCCATTTGAATATTATAGTTGGTCAAATAGGTTGTCGCATCAGCCAATCCTTGCTCGGCTAAGTATTTGGCCAGGGCATCGATCTGTACTTGTAGGTTCAATTCTGCTTCCTCTACAGCAGCCTGTGCGTCAATAAGAGCAGCCTCGTTCAACGCTAGGGCAACGGCCAAATCACTCTCAGCCTCTGCGGCATTGAATTCGGCTATGTCTGCAATTGCAGCTTGCTGGCGGGTTTGCTCCTCACGAAAGGCAGCATCGGCTTCACGCAGACGGGTTTGGGCATTCAATAAATTTACCTGGGCTTCTCTGATTCTGTTCACCTGGTCCGACACTTCGTTGTCGATACACGAGGTTAAGAGTAATGCGGCAGAGAAAAACACCGCAATCGGCTTAAACAACTTTTTCATTTTAGTATGAGGTTTATTTAAAAGTTTCGCGAAAATAAGAAAAACACAATGGTTTAGGGCAACAATCAGCAATTTTCTAACTGTTACAACTTAGTTAACTCGGTCTTAAGAAGAATCTTGAAAAATATCCATTCAGTCGATTTCCTTTTATTAGCGTACAAAAATTGGGGCATTTGCCAGCTTTATCAATACCTCTTTAGTGGTATTTTAGGTGCACGCCTTTTTTCTTTGCCAACCTGCCGAAAGCCTTTGTAAGGCACCTAAAATCCTTTATTTCAGGCCCTTAATAAAGTCTTCATTCAGTTTTATGTACCCAAAATCGTTCTCGGCTTTTTTGGCCAATTCCAAAGATTTTTGAGCTGTCGCCTGTGCCCCGGCCTTGTCGCCAGCGGCTTTTTGTATCTGGGCTTTCAGGTGCACATTCCAAAAAGCGTTGGGGTTGGCGGCCAAACCCATGTCCATCCATTCGATGGCCTTCTTCAGGTCTTTGCCGGTTTCGTAATAATAACGAGTTGCCGCAATGTAATTGTTGGGGTTTACCTTGGTGTTGGCCTCAATGGCCTTCATCACCTTTTCATCGAACGATACCTTAATACCAAACTTCACCGAGGTATTTTCCCAGGCCAATTGAATCTTGGCCGAAGTATTGTCGTCAGACAAATCGGTGATGTTCATGGTAAACATGTCTACCTTCTCGGTAAGTTTTTCGGCCTTCACGGTAAACTTGGCCGCATCGTTCTCGGGCTTGTAACCAGTGGTATTTCCGCCCATGGCCACGTCCTTATATAAAACAATGCTCCACTCGGTAGCTCCGGGGGTGGAAAGCAGCAAGTAATCGCCTTTGGCCACCTTCTTGCCTTCCACTTCCACATCATCAGAAAAGCTGATCACCGTACCGTTGTTGGCACCGGTACGCCACAATTGGCCATAAGGCACCAGAAAGTCAGAACCGGCACCGAAAATCTTGCGGCCTTTGCTGCGGGGCCTCGAGTAGGCAATTTTTACATCAGTCAACCCCACTTGGGTGCTGGCTACGGCTGCAGGGCTGGCTGCGGGAGTTTGAATCTGTGCTTCGGCTATCGAAACAGCGAGAAAAAGAAGTAATGCTACAATTCTAGTCATAGTGTATGAGAATGAAGTTTAGTTGAAAATTTCTATTGAGGAAGCGAGCGCCCAACAAACAGGCATAGTGAAAGCACGTGAAAATTGCTCTGCTCATAGTTTACAATTGGGGGTGCAATCGTTTTAATGGGTTACAAAGCTAACACAGTTTGGCACAAAACCGCGGCAAAATCGGTCTAAATTGCATTTTTTTGAGGTTGTGAAACTACCGCCCTCCTTCTATGTTGGCCATCCTGTGAGCTACATTGCCCGCTCTTTGCTGGGCAAACGTTTGGTAACCAGTGGCGTAAATGGCACACTACAGGCCGGCTGGATTGTAGAGACAGAGGCCTATTCGCACCGCGAGCGAGGTTGTCATGCTTTTGGCAACAAAAAGACGCCCCGAAACGAAGCCATGTTTCTACCAGGGGGCCATGCCTACGTGTACCTTTGTTATGGCATCCACTGGATGTTTAATGTGGTAACAGGTCCGGAGGGGAAGGGCGATGCAGTGCTGATTCGGGCACTGCAACCCGTGCCAGAAGCCGGAATACCATCCCCACGCGTTACCTCTGGGCCAGGCAAATTGACCAAAGCACTGCACATAAACCGGAGCCATAACGGACTTTGGTTGGGAGGCAATACGATCTGGCTGGAGGAAGGCATAAAGGTGAGCAAAGCGCAAGCAGTGCAAACTACGCGTATTGGCATTGATTATGCAGGACCGGATGCTTTGCTGCCCTGGCGATTTTATGTGAAAGACAACCCCTGGGTAAGCCGCAAGTAGAGGGGATTCTCTATTTTTGATTTTTGACCGGAGAGATATTTGTTATATGCGTGTGTTTATTTGGCTCATTTTAGTGGGATGGCTACCTCTTTCGGCTCAGCCTCTGCCTGCGCGTTTCAATAACACCAACTCTGCGTTAGACGAACAAAACCCCCTGCTATCGCCCGATGGAAGAACACTGTACTTCACTATATCTAATCATCCGCAAAACGCTGGCGGTGCCAAAGACTTGGGCGACATCTGGTTTGCCACACTAACGGAACAGGGCTGGAGCGATCCCACGCATGGCGGCATGCAAATCAACAACACCCTTCACAATACCGTAGCTGGTTTTTCTGCCGATGGCATGCAACTCTTTTTGATGGGCCACTATGCAGCACCGGGCGAGCAGGTACAATCGCAAGGACTTTCTGTATCCCGGTGGGATGGCCAGTCGTGGGCTTCTCCCATCAACATCAAAATACCTTACTTTAAAAACAGCACGCCTTTTCAAAGTGGCTGCCTTTCGGCCGATGGAAATGTGCTGGTATTTTCGGCAGAGTCGTATGCTACGCGTGGGGCAGAAGACATTTATGTCAGCCTGCGCTCGGCCGGCAAGTGGTCGGAACCCAAAAACTTAGGAAACACTATCAATACACCTTACCAGGATGTAAGTCCCTCCCTGTCGCCCGATGGCAAGCACCTGTACTTTGCCTCCAACGGTCATGGTGGGTATGGAAGTTTTGATATTTTCTATGCCGACCGGCTGGACGACACCTGGCTGAACTGGTCGAAGCCAGTAAACGCAGGGCCTGAGGTTAATTCGGAAGGCCGTGAATTGTTTTATCGGCCCACTGCCGGGGGTGATTTTTATACGAGCACACGTAACAGCGATGGGTATGGCGACATCCGATTCTATCAACCACCTTCGCCCAAAGATTCGGTACAGGTAACCTCTCCACTGCTATCGGAAATACAAACCGCAAAGGTGGCAGATTCGGTTGCTACACAAATAGTGCCTATCGACTATTCACACGACTCGACATCTCAAACCAAATCCTTCCGTGTTTGGGGAAGTGTGTTGAATGCCCAAACGCAGGCACCTCTTCAGGCGGACATTCATATAATGCTGGCAGATAGCCAGATTTCCAGTGCGAGTAAAGCAGATGGCAAGTACGAAGCCACATTGAACGCACGCGAGGAGTATCACATCAAAGTAGAGGCGCCAGGTTTTATTGGCGTGATGGAAAAACTGGACCTGCGAAAACAGGTGCTGGATAACCTGGAGATGAGCTTTCAGCTACGGCCTGTAGCAGTGGGCACCACCGTTAATTTAAAAAGTGTGCTGTTTCAACAAAGCACGGCCATTTTACTGAAAGAATCGTACGATGAATTGAACATGGTGGCCGATTTGATGAAGCAAAACCCCAAGGTTGAAATTGAACTGGCTGGCCATACCGACAACCGGGGCTACCATCAGCTTAATATGAAACTATCGCGCGAACGCGTGGAGGAAGTAAAGAAATACCTGGTATCTAAGGGTATTGATTCGAAAAGAATTAGCGGCAGGGGTTATGGCGGTACGAAGCCTATTGCCGACAACGATGCAGAGGAAACCCGTGCCCTTAACCGCAGGGTTGAATTTACTATTGTGAAAGATTAATGGAATCCATAAAGATTGCAACGGCCCAGTTTGAGCACCGCAGCAACGATAAAAATTACAACCTGCAGCAAATAGACCGACTGAGCAAACTGGCAGCCGCGCAAGGTGCACAGGCCGTAGCTTTTCACGAGTGCTCTGTTACCGGCTATACATTTGCCCGCCACCTGAACAGAGAGCAGATGTTGGCACTGGCGGAACCCATTCCCGGAGGGCCTTCGATTAAGAAATTAGTGGATATAGCCGCTCGCCATAACCTGGTTGTGCTGGCAGGGTTGTTCGAAAAGGATGAGCAGGAAAATCTATACAAAGCGTACGTTGCCGTGAGTAAGGAGGGAGTAGTGGCACGCTATCGCAAACTCCATCCATTTATCAATCCACACCTCACGCCAGGAGATGCTTATTGCGTGTTTGATCTGTTAGGTTGGAAATGCGGCATACTGATCTGCTACGATAACAATGTAATCGAAAATGTAAGGGCCACTACCCTGTTGGGTGCACAGATTATTTTTATGCCACACGTAACCATGTGCACACCTTCCACCCGACCGGGTGCAGGCTTTGTAGATCCGAAACTGTGGCACAATCGCGAGGCCGACCCCACCTCGTTGCGGTTGGAATTTGACGGCCTGAAAGGCAGAGCCTGGCTCATGAAGTGGCTGCCAGCTCGTGCTTATGATAATGCCATCTATGCTGTTTTCTCAAATCCTATTGGCATGGACGATGACCAATTGAAAAATGGCTGTTCCATGATCATTGATCCTTTTGGGGACATCATAGCAGAATGCAGATCACTGGGCGATGAGGTGGTTACTGCCACCATGGTTCCCGAAAAGTTGACACAGGCCGGAGGCTTCCGTTACCGTAATGCCAGAAGACCCGATTTATATAAGGAAATAATCGGGCAACCTCATTCGCCACAGCAAACTGTAGCTTGGTTATCGGTTGAGGAAAAGTCTAAGTCGAAAGGTTAGCCTAATAATTCGCGCAGCAACACGCGCAGCTCATTCAGCATCATGGCCGTGGCGCCCCACACCACTTCACCTTCAATTTCAAAATGAGGGGCCATCATGTTGTAGCGGCCCGCAGCCAGAATTTCTTTTTTCTTTACCGCCTGGTCCGGCAGCAGGTTTTCTACTTCACCTTTTAATATGCGGCTCACCTCTACCTGATCGGGAACAAACAGTGGCTCACGCTCAGCATAACCCACTACTGGCTTTACCATGAAATTGCTGGGCACCACAAAAAAATCCGAGAGGGTTCCCAACACCTTTATTTCACGAGGCTTCACGCCCACCTCCTCCTCTGCTTCGCGCAGTGCCGTTTCAATAATGGTTTCTCCCGGCTCCGCTTTGCCACCGGGCAAGCTCACCTGCCCGCTATGCGCGCCAATGTAGTCCGGTCGTTTAATGAGTGGAAAATGGAGTGCCCCGGCATCGTTCGGGTAAATCAAAATCATCACACTTCCCGGCTTGGGTGGCAGCTTATGTTCAAACCTGGGTATCACGGAACCACTGGGAACGGCACGCATCATTTCATGGGCGCTGGCACCCGGCAAAGGCTGCCTCAATCGCTGCTCCAAAAAAGCTACCAGTCGCGCTAACTCCATGGCTCAGATATTACAATCTTTCCGCATGGCGTCTGTTACCTTCTGCTCTCCCATTTCCACCGACAAGCGGAATTGGGCGCAGGCATCGTTTCGCTTGCCTTGTAGCAAGTAGGCACTGCCCAGGTAAAAATGGATCTGGTCAGTAAAGCCATCGCGGTCGAGTGCCTGTAACAACAGCCTTTCGGCAGAAGCGCCATCTTGCTGCTGCAGATAAAAAATTCCTTTGTTGCGGTAAACCCATCCGTTGTACGGATCAATGGACATGCTTCTGTTCAGGTCTGCCTCGGCTTCGCTCATTTTTTTCAAACCCATGTTGATATACCCGCGATTATTCAGGAAATAAGGTTGCTCTGGTTCGATTTGCAAAGCCTTGTTAACATTGTCTAACGCTATTGTAAACTGCCCGCGTTCCGCCTGGATCATTGCCAGGGTGTTGAAGATATTGGCCTCATCACTTTTCAATAAGGCGGCTGCATTCAATTCTTGCTCTGCTTCATCGTATTTCCGCATATAAAATTTTACTGTTGCCTGGTTCACCAGGCACTCAACCTTGTTGGCAGGATCTTTCTCCATGGCTGCTTCGAAGGCCTGCAAAGCATCGGGATAGTTGCGCATTTTGGTAAGCACCAGACCTCTTAAAAAATAGACAGCAGCGGTGTCGGGTTTTTCTTTTTCAATGCGATCTAAATCGGCCAAAGCCCGGAAATACTCTTTCGTTTCGTACAAGGTATTGGCACGATTAAAATAAGCGGGTAAAAACTGAGGATTACAATTGAGGGCTTCATCATAACGCAGCAACGC
>CAZRQK010000007.1:0-34011 GCA_964602295.1 uncultured Ohtaekwangia sp. | reverse complement strand
CATCGGTAAAACAAAGGTCTATCTTCAACGCTTCTTTATAATAATAGGCGGCCTGATCGGTGTTACCCTCTTTCATACTAATATTACCCTTCAGCAGAAATTTCTGAAGTTTGGTCTCTTTGCTTTCGCCACAAGCGCTGAACATCACCCACAACACCAACGTTTGCAGAAGCATTTTACTGATCATACTCATTGAATTAAATCGGAAAAAGAACAAGCAGAGGTTACGTTTGTTGAACAAAACAGAAATAATTGATGAAAGGTGTTGCAAATTAATTAAGGGGCCTGTTACTTTGAGCCATCAAATGAGAAAAATAGCCAACATACATCTGCACCACCATCACAGCAACGCTTTGTGCGGTGGCAGGTTATTGTTCTAACCATAACGTAAAAGACTTGTAAAAGGCTTGCCACTGAAAAATGGCAAGCCTTTTTTGTTTACCCACCGAAGCTTGAGCGAAGGTGGGTCTCTCTGAAGTTTGGGCGAAGGTGGGTTTCACCGAAGCTGTAGTGAAGGTGAGTCGTAATTGAAACGAAGGTTACCCAGAAAGAGGACGGATAAGTAAGGAAGACAAATAAAATAAATAGTAAACAGTACAACATGCAACCAATTCTACGTATCGCCATACAAAAATCAGGTCGCCTGCAAGAAGGCTCACTGGGTTTGCTAAAAGAAAGCGGACTGGCGATTTCCAATGGCAAAGACCAACTAAAAACACAGGCACGCAACTTTCCGGTAGAGATACTTTTTCTGCGTGATGATGACATACCGCAATACATTGAAGATGGTGTGGCCGATATTGGCATAGTGGGAGAAAACGTGCTGGCCGAAAAACAGAAGAACACCCGTTTGGTAAAGAAGCTCGATTTCGCCAAGTGCCGCTTATCGATCGCCATACCTAAAAGCGAAACCTATACAGGGCTTTCGTTTCTTCAAGGCAAAAATATTGCTACCTCCTACCCTAACATCACACAACAATTTTTAGCGAAACACAACATCCAGGCGGGCATCCATGAAATATCCGGCTCTGTAGAAATTGCACCCGGCATTGGATTGGCCGAAGCAATATGCGATTTGGTGAGCACAGGCAGCACATTGATGAGCAATGGCCTGAAAGAGGTGGAAGTAGTGCTGAACTCTGAAGCGGTGTTGGTAGCCAACACTTCGCTTTCTGAAGGCAAGTCAAAAATACTGGAGCAACTGCTCTTCCGCATCGAAGCGGTGCAGTCGGCTAAAAACAATAAATACATTTTATTAAACTGCCCCAACGAGGCCATTCCGAAAATTACCTCTGTGTTGCCGGGCATGCGCAGCCCCACCATTTTACCCTTGGGTGAGCCGGGCTGGTCGTCAGTACATTCTGTAGTGAATGAAAATGATTTCTGGCAGAAGATCGATCAATTGAAATCTTTTGGAGCCGAAGGCATATTGGTAATACCTATCGAAAAAATGATTGCCTGAAACTTATGAAGCAATTTAGAAACCCCGCACGCAAAGAATGGCAAGCACTCACCCAACGGCCCAGCTTTGAACTGGACTACCTGGAAAGTACGGTGCGCAACATCATGAACCGTGTAAAGAAGGCGGGCGATGCCGCGCTGATAGAGTTTGCTTTGCAATTCGACAAAGCTTCGATTACCGCGGTGCAGGTAACTGCAGATGAAATTCAACAAAGCAGCAAGCAGCTGAGCAAAGAATTAAAAAATTCCATCGAAGTGGCCGCCACCAATATCCGCACCTTCCACGAAAAACAACGAAGAAGTGTGGAGGTGATAGAAACCATGCCCGGTGTGCAGTGCTGGCGCAAAGGTGTGGCTATCGACCGAGTGGGTATCTATATCCCCGGAGGCACGGCACCTTTGTTTTCTACTGTGTTGATGTTGGGCATTCCGGCTACGTTGGCCGAGTGTGGCGAAATCATTTTATGCTCTCCACCGGGGGCCAACGGACAAATTCATCCAGCCATTGTTTATGCCGCTTCCATGGCTGGCATTACCAAAATGTATAAATGCGGAGGTGCGCAGGCCGTGGCCGCCATGGCCTATGGCACACAATCTGTGCCTGCAGTGAACAAGATATTTGGGCCGGGCAATCAGTTTGTAACCAAAGCCAAACAGTTGGTGAACCAGGATGGTATTGCCATCGACTTACCTGCGGGGCCATCGGAGGTGCTGGTGATTGCAGATGCTGCTGCCAATCCTTCTTTTGTGGCAGCCGATTTATTGTCGCAGGCGGAACACGGCAAAGACAGCCAGGTGGTGCTGGTGGCCACCGCAGAAAAATTGGTAGCCGATGTAAAGCATGAGATCAACAAACAATTGACCACGCTTCCGCGCAAAGCCATTGCAGAAGAATGTCTGACCAACAGCCTGGCCATTACGTTTGATGACCGCGCAGAGCTGCTGGCCTTCGTGAACGAATACGCACCTGAACATTTGATCATCAACACCAGCGATGCAGATAAATTATCTGAGTCCATTCGCAATGCAGGTTCGGTATTCATTGGTGGCTGGTCGCCAGAGGCTGCGGGCGATTACGCATCGGGCACCAACCACACGCTGCCTACCAATGGTTTTGCCAAAAGTCAGGGTGGCGTGTCGCTGGAGAGTTTCATGAAGTACATCACTTTTCAGAAGCTGACGCGCGAGGGGTTGCAGAACCTGGGTCCACACGTAGCGCGCATGGCCGAAGCCGAAGAACTGACGGGTCACCAGCGAGCCATTGAAATACGACTTAACAACCCATAGACGCATGCTAAACTCTAATCTTTTCTAAACAGCGCCCCTATCCGCAAACATGACACCCGATCAACTACGCCTTCTTATTCGAAAAAATGTGCTACAGCTCAGCCCCTACTCTTCCGCGCGCGATGAGTTTGAGGGCACGGCATCGGTTTACCTCGATGCCAACGAGAATCCACACAACACCGGCCTCAACCGCTACCCCGATCCCCATCAGAAAACCATCAAAAACCAACTGAGCCGCATCAAAAATATCCCAGCCAACCAAATCTTTCTAGGTAATGGCAGCGATGAGGCCATCGATTTGATCATTCGTACATTTTGCCAGCCCGGCATTCACAGGGTGCTGATTCCTCAGCCTACCTATGGCATGTACAAGGTGAGTGCAGAAATCAACGAAGCGGGCATCCGGTCTGTACCGCTCACTTCCTCTTTCGACCTGGATGCAGAACTGGTGTTAAAAAATGTTGATTCCGAAACCCGAATTGTATTCCTTTGCAGCCCAAATAACCCGTCTGGTAATTTGCTATCGGTAAGCAGCATAGAAAAAGTATTGCGCAGCTTCAATGGAATCGTGGTGGTAGATGAAGCTTATATCGACTTTGCAGATACACCTAGCTGGACTACCCGGCTAGCTGAATTCAATAACCTGGTGGTGTTACAAACCCTTTCCAAAGCGTGGGGCCTGGCATCGTTGCGACTGGGAATGGCTTTCGCCCACCCGTTCGTTATTGAAATGATGAACAAAATCAAACCACCTTACAACATCAATGGCATTACCCAAGAAAAGGTGGAAAGCGCGTTGGAAAAAACCGGGCAAACCAAGCAATGGGTTGCTGAATTGGTGAGCGAAAGAAAAAGACTGGCAGAAAAACTAAGTGGCCTTCGCAGCGTGCTCCATGTTTACCCCAGCGATGCCAATTTCTTGTTAGTGAAAGTAACCGATGCCGCTGACAAATACCAGCAGTTGCTGCAACAAGGCATTGTGGTGCGCGATCGCTCGAATGTAACTGGCTGTGAAGGTTGCCTGCGTATTACGGTGGGCACACCTGCCGAAAACGATCAACTCATCAACGTGCTCGCAACGCTATGAAGAAGGTACTTTTTATTGACCGCGATGGAACGCTGATTATCGAGCCGCCTGCCGATCCACAAATCGATAGCCTCGACAAGTTGCATTTCTATCCTGGTGTGTTCAATGGCTTGGGAAGAATTGCGAAGCAAGGCGATTACGTTCTATCTATGGTCACCAACCAGGATGGTCTCGGCACCGCTACCTTTCCGGAAGAAACATTCTGGCCGGTGCAAAACCTGTTGCTCGAGACGTTGAAAAACGAAGGTGTGGTATTCGATGGTATTTATGTAGATCGCTCGCTACCCTACGAGAACAAGCCCACCCGTAAGCCGGGCACGGCCATGCTGAATGCCTATTTAACGGGTGATTATGACTTAAAAAATTCGTGGGTGATTGGCGACCGCCTTACCGACATGGAGATGGCGCGCAACCTCGGTGCCCAGGGCATTTTGATCAACGATGGCAGCCTGGTGAAGAAACTGCACGACTTCGATTTGCAACACACGTGCAAGCTGATCACTACATCGTGGGAGGAAATCGCGAACCTGCTGCTACGTTCACATCGCATCACACGTGTCTACCGTAAAACCAAAGAAACGGAGATCACGATTTCCTTGAACCTAGACGGAGAAGGAAAGTCGAATATCCAAACAGGTCTTGCTTTTTTCGATCACATGCTCGACCAGTTGGCGCGTCATGGCATGGTAGACTTAAACATACAAGCCAAAGGCGACTTGCACATTGACGAACACCACACCATTGAAGATACAGCGCTTACGCTGGGCGAAGCCTTTGCCAAAGCTTTGGGCGATAAGCGCGGCATCGAACGCTATGGCTTCTGTCTGCCTATGGACGATTGCCTGGCGCAAGTGGCCATCGACTTTGGTGGCAGGCCTTGGTTGGTGTGGGAAGCAGAATTCAAACGCGAACGCATTGGCGAAATGCCGACCGAAATGTTCCTGCATTTCTTCAAGTCTTTTTCAGACACCGCCAAGTGCAACCTGAACATCAAAGCCGAAGGACAAAATGAGCACCATAAGATAGAAGCTATTTACAAAGCTTTCGCGAAAGCAATAAAAATGGCCGTGAAGAAAGACCCACATTCGAACCAATTACCCAGCACGAAGGGAATGATTTAGAGATTTTAGAATTTAGATTTAATGATTTGAGATTTCGAAGGGACATAGGCAAACCAAAATAATCAACACCAAAATAAAACTCGTAATTCCTCCTCATGCAAGTAGCACTCATCAAATACAACGCTGGCAACATTCAGTCCGTGTCATACGCGCTGGAGCGGTTAGGCATTGATTTTGAGGTTACTTCGGAGCCTGAAAAAATATTGAAAGCAGATAAAGTGATATTTCCGGGCGTGGGCGAAGCCAGCAGCACCATGCAATACCTGAAAGCAAACCAATTGGACCAAATCATTGTTTCTTTGAAGCAGCCAGTGTTAGGCATTTGCCTGGGCATGCAACTGATGTGCGCCTATTCAGAAGAGAATAATACCCCCTGCCTGGGTATTTTCCCGGAAACGGTGAAGCAATTCGTTCCCAATACGGAAATGAAAGTTCCACACATGGGATGGAACACCTTGCAACAATGCCGGGATTTTGCATCCAACCTGGACGACCAATACGTATATTTTGTTCACAGCTATTACGTGCCTGTAAACCCTTATACTGTTGCTACCACCCATTATGCCTTGCCCTTCAGCGCGGCCATGCGTAAAGACAACTTCTACGCGGTGCAATTCCACCCGGAGAAGTCGGCTGAAACTGGAGAAAAGATTTTAAGATCATTTTTGGATATATAAGTATTATGAAAATTATTCCCGCGATTGATGTGATTGGAGGCAAGTGTGTGCGACTGACACAAGGAGACTACGGACAGGTGAAAGTTTACAGCAACGACCCGGTAGAGGTAGCCGAAAATTTTGAAGACGCAGACCTGGAGTATGTGCACATTGTAGACCTGGATGGTGCCAAGAAAGGTGAAGTAGTGAATTGGCGTGTGTTGGAGAAAATACGCGAACGCACTGCCCTGCGCATCGACTTTGGTGGAGGTGTAAAATCCGATGCAGATGTGGAAGATCTTCTGGAAATGGAAATCGACCGTATTAACATCGGCTCTTTGGCAGTACGCGAACCTGAGAAATTCAAACGCTGGCTCGACCAGTACGGTCCGGATAATTTTATTCTCAGTGCCGATGTGAAGAACGAATGCATACAGATCAACGGCTGGGTAGATGAAGCGGCCGTTTCGCTGTATGACCTGATTGAACAGTTTGAACCTCATGGTTTGAAGTTCGTTACCTGTACCGACATCCACACAGATGGCACATTACAAGGCCCTAACTTTGCGTTGTACAGAAAATTGAAGAGCCGCTTTCCCGATCTGAAAATAATTGCCAGCGGTGGCGTTGCTTCCATGGAAGATCTGGAAAAACTGAAATACATGGAAGTGTATGGCGCCATCATCGGCAAAGCCATCTACGAAGGCAAAATCAAACTCGAAGAACTGACAGAGTTCTGTCACACCTAACACATGCTCACCAAACGCATCATTCCCTGCCTCGACATCAAAGACGGGCGCACCGTTAAAGGTGTAAACTTCATCGACCTGCGCGATGCGGGCGACCCTGTGGAGCTGGCCGGAATGTATGCACAACAAGGTGCCGATGAATTGGTATTCCTGGATATATCAGCCACCAACGAAAAACGTAAAACACTGGCTGAGTTGGTAAAGAAAATTGCGCAACACATCTCCATACCATTTACGGTGGGCGGTGGCATCAACAGCGTAGCCGATGTAGGGCCGCTACTGGAAGCGGGTGCCGACAAAATAAGCGTAAACTCATCGGCCGTAAAGCGCCCTGAACTGATTGACGAACTCGCCAAAGCCTTTGGCTCGCAGTGCGTGGTGCTGGCCATCGATGCACGTAAAATTGTTAACCAGTGGGCGGTGCACACACACGGTGGCAAACAAGCAACCGATAAAAAATTATTCTCGTGGGCCAAAGAGGGCCAGGACCGTGGTGCAGGTGAAATACTCTTCACCAGTATGGACCACGATGGCACCAAAAGCGGCTTTGCTGTGGATGCACTGGGCAAGTTACACGAACTACTCACCATTCCGGTTATCGCCTCGGGGGGCGCGGGAAATCCCCAGCATTTTCTCGAAGTCTTTAGAATGGCACGCGTTGATGCTGCATTAGCTGCGAGTGTATTTCACTTTGGCGAAATAGAAGTGCCCGTTTTAAAATCGTTTTTAAAATTGAATGGCGTGCCCATGCGCATGAATGGCTTATGATTGATGTTACCCGAATCGATTTTGCAAAAGACAATGGGTTGGTGCCCTGCATTGTGCAAGATGCCAAGACCCTGAATGTATTGATGCTGGGCTACGTGAACGAGGAAGCCGTGCACAAAACCATTCGCGAAAAACGAGTTACGTTTTTCAGTCGTTCGAAAAACCGCTTGTGGACAAAAGGCGAAACGTCAGGTAATTTCCTGGAAGTGGTTTCCATGCAAATAGATTGCGACCGCGACACCTTGCTTATCAAAGCACGACCCTTAGGACCCGTATGCCACACCGGAGCCGCCACTTGTTTTGAAAACCAAAATGAAAGCTTGAGCCTGCAATTCCTTACCGACATCATTGCCCACCGCAAACAAAATCCCAAGGAAGGATCTTATACAACCGAACTGTTTAATAAAGGCATCAACAAAATAGCCCAAAAGGTAGGCGAAGAAGCTGTGGAGTTAATTATAGAAGCCAAAGACCAGAACGAAGACCTTTTTCTAAACGAAGCAGCCGACCTGATGTACCACTACCTGGTGCTGCTGGAAGCGAAAGGGCATTCGTTGAGCGATGTTGTAAGCGTGTTGCGTGAGCGCCATAAGTGAAATCGTTTCCTGTTACCGGCAGCCAGAAACAGGTAACCGGCAACAGGAAACAAATCCCTTAGTCTGCTACCTCCTTCTACTTAGTAGCCAAACCGTTATACCCACAAATCCCAGCGATACCAGTACCGCCCACACATTAAGCTTTCTGCACTCTCCATACATCGTATAATCCTTCAGTAAAAATTTGATGCTTGGTGGCGACCAAAACAAAGAATTTCCCGCCACAGAATCGGCATTGCTCTGCACCACCGTCCAAGGCAAATTGATACGGTTGTGATATTTGCCATCGCTGGCGCCAGAAATAAAACTCATCTTCGCCTCGAACTGCTTGATGCCCGCCTCGTAAGGCAACCTGATTGCTTCGCGGTTCAGTGGCACCCCCACACTGTCTATGGCATCCAATAAGAAGTCATCTTCTATGTCTTTGCGTTGCGTCAGTTCGAAAAAATGTTCCTTGTATGTGTTCAATGTATCTACCCACCGTTGTTCAACACCTTGGTTGCGCAACAGCGCCATGTGCAGGTCAAAAAATTCCTCAAAATAGGCGAGCATGCCATAGTCATCGTAAATGCGTGATTGTAGTTTGTCCAGAAAAAACTGGTCTGCCTTAGCAATGGGTGTGCCTTCGGCCGGCAGCCGGTCGATGAAGGCATAATCTTCTGGCACGAGGTAGTCATCGGGTGGTAGGTTCATCCGGTTGATCGCATGGTAAGTTTCCGCGTAACGCAAGTAAGTGTAAAACCAACGAAACCGTCTTTCAAAAGTAGCCGATACCCTCAAAAGCGTATCGCTTTGGCTGGCCAATTCCTGGTTCGCTTCTTCCGTGCTCGCAAAATGTTTTTCGTAGCGCACCACCCATGCGTCTTTTTCCTTGGCAGCGGTATCTTTCTGTCTGTGTATCTGCCGGCTCCAGCCGTTGCCTTCCTGCAAGCCCATGAGGTTGCGCACCGAATCTTTACCTTCGAAGGTGATTACCTTGTCGAGCGAGCCATCGGGATGAACCGTTGTTTCGGTTCGCATGGTATGTTCGCACGCACCAAAAAGCAGCGCCAACAACACCAATACAAGTAATCTCATTTTTACCATGTTTCTTTTTTTGATTTATAAGTGTTGATCAAAACATTGTCGCAATACAAACTTTGGGCGCAGGCATACAAAGAATAAGTCTCTTTGCGCTGCCTTTTTTGTTGCCACTGCCGCAAGGTTTTTGTTTGCAGGGCAACCACCCCCACGGCTGCCTGCCGATGGGGAGACAGGGTGGCCTGCATTTGTTGTTCGTACACAAAGCCAACCGTTAGCAGCAGCGAGGTGGCCACCATGGCCCAGCGTACCCACATGCGGTCGAGCCAACCCGACATGGTAGCCTGTGTGGCGCCTTCTGGCGATATTTTCGCGATGATGCGGCTGGTAAGCGCGCTGGCGTTGGCAGGCTGTGGAACATCAGCAGCCACCTTCCGGATAGTTTGCTGCCCAACCCTCACCTGGTTCCGCAAAGCACTACAGGCAGGGCATGTGGCCACGTGACTGTCCACTGCCTTCCGAACATCGGCATCCAGTTCATCATACAGGTAGAGGTCTTCCTCTTTACAGTGCGTCATAACAAGTCGGGTTCGTTGGTCTGGTACACTTCTTTTAAATACTCCATTACCTTTTTGCGTGCCTGGAAAAGATTGCCCTTCACTTGATCGCGCGACATATCCAAAGCTTCCATCGTTTCATCGGCCGATAGGCCTTCCAAATCGCGCAAGATGAACACCGCCTGCTGTTTGGGTGTAAGTAACCGGGCGGCAACATACACCTGGGCAGACAACTCCTGGCGTTTGTACTCCCCCTCGGGTGTGGCCACTGTTGCCAGGCCGGTTTGTAAGGACACATCTACACTGTTTTTGCGTTGCCGTCCGTGTGCCGATTTCAGAAAGTCCAGGCAGCGGTTGGCAATGATTTTGTACATCCACGTGGTCAGCTTCACCTCGTGGCGGTAATTGGGCAGACTTTTCCACAGCCGCACAAATACATCCTGGGTAATGTCTTCCGCATCTTGCGCATTGTTCACAAAACGGTAGGCCACCGCAAACACAAACCCCTGGTGTGCCTCCACAATGGCGCGAAAGGCCCGGCTGCTTCCGCGCATGGCATCGGTAATCTGTTCCGGGGTTAGGGGCTGGGACATTCCGTAATTTAACGATGATACGAGGCCAGGCCGTGTTGGTAAAATGAGAATAGCTGTTTTTTAGATTCCCATACGCCCCGGTTTTGGGTGACGAATTCACTCTAAAAAGCGATAAAAATTGAAATGACGGGTGAATGACGGGCAAAATGCGCAACCGTGGCAGCCATTTTACCCGTTGCAGTGCTAAACTTGCAGCATAAACTTTTGCTCCATGCAACAACCCGAACTAGGCAGACAACTAACGGCCCTGCGCAGAGAAAAGAACCTTACCCAGGAAGAACTGGTGGCCAAAAGCCATGTAAGCGTGCGCACCATTCAGCGCATAGAGGCCGGTGAAGTGGTGCCCCGACTTTCCACGGTAAAGATATTGCTGCAAGCCCTCGGTCAGGATTATCAAACTTTTGTTCAACAAAACCCCACTCCCATGCATGCATACTCTACACGCCCAAAAGATCAGGATACCACCCTACTGCTGGTGGCCATCTTTGCCGGTGCCCTTTACCTGGCCACCGATATTGCACTGAACGCACTCGATCTGGCCTGGCTCACCCGCGAGCGCGACTGGGCCCACTGGCTGAATATTACCTACATGGGGCTTACCTTCACCATGATGCTGGCCTACGCATTCTTTATGAGCGGCTTCATTGTGCTGAGCAATGTTTTTGAAAACGGGCTGCTAAAAATTGCCTGCGTGCTGATGATGTTTGCCGTGTTTGCCACCGGGGTGCTGGACATCACCACGCTGTATGCGGAAGATGAGGCAGCGTTGTGGCTACCCTATGTGAGCGCATCTGTTATATATGGCTCCCTCACGCTGGTATTCGGCATCGGCCTCATCCGCCTGCAAGATGGCATGGGCGAGGTATCGCGCGTAGCCGGCATGCTGGAAATTGTAGTGGGCGTAGCGTTTATTACGGTGTTGTTGTTCTTTATTGGTTACGTGGTTACCATACCAGCGGTAATTGTGGAACTGCTTGTGCTGTACAAAGGCTATGAGTATTTGTCGAAGAAACCGGTGGGTGAGCTGAACGCGGAGGTGGCGACAGGTACGCCATAGTAGCTTACGAAATTCCCAGCTTTTGAGCGAACGTGTCCTTGTGGTGCTTGCTCACAGGTATCAATGTCTTGTCGGTCAGCTTTAAAATTAGGCCACCGGAAATATCATTTTCAACCTCCAGTACTTTGCTGAGATTAACAATGTATGATTTGTGGGTACGGCAAAAACGATCGGCAGGCAAAATGGTTTCCAGGTTCTTCAAACTATCACGAACCACTGTAACCTTTCCCAGATATTGGATGCGTACCACATAGTCGTCCGCCTTGATGTAGGCGATTTCATCCCATGGAATTAGAATAATTTTACCTGAATCTTTTACCACCAATTTTTGGAGACCTGCATTTGTCTGGGGGCTGCCCACCAACGTTGCTTCGTCCTTTGAAACGGAACGTAGAAATTCCAATACTTTCATCGACAAATCCGTGGTGTGCCGGTGCTGCGCCATTTCCTTGGCACGCGCCAGGCTTTCATAAAAGCGTTCATCGCTAAACGGCTTTAACAAGTAATCCAGGGCGTGGTACGAAAAGGCTTGTAGAGCATACTGATCGTATGCAGTGATGAAGATAATTTGAGGCCAAGGCGTGGCAATGGATTGAAGCACCTCAAAGCCACTTATCTCTGGCATTTGTATGTCCAGCAAAACAATATCGGGGTGGCGTGTACCAATCGCCTCAATGGCTTCCAAGCCGTTCTTGCAAACTGCTACCACTTCAATTTCAGCATCTTTGCCAAGCAATGCCTGTAAGCCTTCGCGGGCAGCAGGCTCATCGTCAACCACAACAAGTTTAAACTTTGTCATATTGCAATTTCGATCTGGGCCACCACAAAGTTTCCGTCTTGCCGAAGCGTAAAGTGTGCCCGCTCCCGGTACGATAGGTACAACCGCTCGCGCACATTGTTTAGCCCGATGCTATATTTACCAGGCTCCGGCTTCAGGTGTCCGGTGTTTTTTACCTGAAGGATCAATTTCTTGTCATCGTGAAGTTGTGTTTTGATTTCCAAGACAGGGCTCTCGTCCAGTTGGTTCATCAACCCATGTTTGAAAGCATTTTCGATTAACGGTTGAAGTATCATACCGGGTACCGTGCACTGGTCTGCCCGGGAGTCGAGGTCAAAATGGATACTGAGTCGGTCGGAAAACCGAATGGCTTCTATGGCCAGGTACTGCTTGCAAAAAGAAATCTCCTCGCTCAACGAGGCGGTTTGCGAACCTGCTTTCAATACCGAAGTTCTAAATAAGTCTGCAATTCGGCTCAAGGTAGCAGTTGCCTCCGGTAAACGGCCGGTTCGCATCATCATAGAAATAGTATTGAAGGCATTGAAGAGAAAATGGGGGTTGAGTTGCATGCGCAACATTTGGAGTTGCGACTGTACCAGGTCGCTCTGCAATTGGGCGGTGTGCGTGCGCTGTTCTTCATATCTCTCAAAAAAACGCCAGCCATACCAGGCCAGCAAAATAAGAACGGAAACGATCCAACTGATAACGGGCGAGGCCACCAACACACGAAAAATGCGAAACCACACTTCGTTTTCTGCAAAGCCGAGATGGCCCGGACTTGCCAGGAGGAAAAACGAAAACAGCAAGGTGGTGAGTGCACTATGAATCAACGCGAGCACAACAGATAACAGCGCGCCTTTGCCGAACGTGTGAATCGGACGTTTCCGCAACCAGCGCAACACAGGCACAGTAAGTATGCCCCAGGCCAAATGCAGTGCCTCCATCGAAGCGATATAGGCCGGCCAATTTACCGGCAACTGATCCACCAGGTTGGTAAAAAACCTGTGCATCAGGAAGATGAAGGCACTGACTTGCCAGAAAAGTATGCTGGCAAGCCAGGGATAACGGATGAACCGATTCAGCGTCTTCATCATTCGCTATAAAGATAGGATACTTTTCGAACCGCACGCCTATGGTAAGTACGCTCACCGGTTGGTGCCAATTCTTTGCTGCTCTTCTTCTTGCGCATTTTTTCTTCGCGGAGACTTGCCCGTGTTTTTACCAAAGTTATACGTTAGGTTTACTCTCGCCACACGTGTTTCAACCTGGTTCAGCACGTTCATATCGAACCCAGCGTAAGCAATGTTGCTACGCAATCGGTTCGTTTGCAAAATATCCGTTACATTCAGTCGCACCGAAAGTTTCTTCTCGAAAAAGGTTCTCTGCAAACCCGCATTCAACGAGCCCATGGCACGGTTTTGAAAAAGCCCCACTGCATTCGGGGCCATGTACACAGTGGTAACTTCTGCAGTAAGGCCCCAGGGCAAAGTAAGCGTTTGAGAAATGTTTGCAAGGCCACTCAGGCGTTCAATTTTATACGACTCGTTAAACAGTTGGGTTGTAAATCGGTTGTAGAATGCATTTATGTTGGCATTGATAGACCAGCGATTGCTGATACGAAGGGGAGCCATGATATTCGCATACAGGTTATTGTGATGGTCGAGGTTATTGCGGGTAGCATAACCCGACACACGATCCTGGTGCAAAACAATAACATAAGCCATGTACTGGGTAGTTTTGCTGTATCCTATGTTCAGGTTGTAGTTTCTTGCGATGGTTTGCGACACTTGAAAGTTGTGCGTAAACTGAGGAAGCAATAATGGATTACCCTGCTGGCCGCTGAAAGGATCGAGAAAATAAACAAAGGGCGATAAGTCGACATAGGCAGGCCGGTCTATGCGATGGCTATAAGACAAACCTACGCGGTAGTTTTCATTCAACTCACGATTAAAACTTATCGTTGGAAATAGCCTTAAGTAGTTGCGTTGGATGGTATGACCTTCTTTTTTAGAAATACCGTGGTAGCTGGTTTGCTCACCGCGCAGTCCGAATTGTGCCTGGAATCCCGCCACTTTTACTTTGACATTCAGGTATGCCGCCTTGATTTCCTCTGTATAGTCAAAGTCGTTCGAACGCAAGTCATCACCCACATACACTCCCGATTGGTTGTTGGAATACAGCACATTGCTCACGTTATGGACCCGACTGTACTTAACTCCTGCTTCCAACGAACTTTCGCTGTTGAATGGTTTGGTGTAGTCGGCCCGCCCTGCGTAAACCGCGAAGGAAGAAGGCTGATGCGCCAGTACGGTGTACTGACTGCTATTTGTGCCTTGCCGATCGAATGATGCAATGAAAATGTTTTCGTTCAGTGCAAACCTGTAATCCGAGTAGTCGATATCTACCGTTAACTCATGCCCTTTTTCAGCGAAGAGGTGCTTGTATCCCACCGTGGCGGTTACATTGTGCCAGTTGTACTGCTGGCTATTAGCAATAGCCAAAGAGGAGTCTGGCTGGTTGCCTGTTTCTGAAAATATGCCAGTGAAAGTGTGGCCGTCTGTAACGCGATCATTCAAATTGCCTGTTGTGCCGATGGCCAGGCTGTTGCGATCATCCCATTGGTACTCAGACCCCACCTGCCAGGTGTAGGCAGAAAGGTCTTGCACGCGATCGCTGTATTGCTGGAAATAAATGGTTTCATTATTTCGAAACGAATTCCGGTCAATCTCCACATCTACAAACCTGCGATTGAAAGTATAGCCAAAGTTCAAATAGTGATTCCACTTTTGGGTGCGGTAGTTCACGTTTACGCTGGCATTGGCCTTTCCATATTGCCCATAACCTGTGCCTGCAGTGGCCGATCCGTTAATACCATCCCACACATTCTTCTTCAGTTTGATATTGATAATGCCGGAGTTACCGGCTGCATCGTAACGTGCGGTAGGGTTGGCAATTATTTCCAGCGATGCCACATTATTGGCATTCAAGCCGCGAAGCATAGCGGCCAGCTCTGCAGCAGGTAAATTAATGGTCTTTCCGTCCACCAGCAACGTAACACCTGCCTTGCCGTTGAGCGTAATTTGGTCATTCTGGTCAACGCCCACGCCCGGTGCCCGCTCCAACAAGTCTATGGCCGAACCACCACTCGCAACAATGGCGTTCTCAACATTGAGAATCAATTTTTCGCCTTCCTGCTCTACCAATGGCTTCTGTCCTTGCACCACCACCTCATTCAGCATTCGGGCATCTTCTCTTAAAACAAGGGTGGGCAAGGGCTGTGAATCGTTTTCTTCTTGCACCTTGACTGAAAAAGATGAAGTAACGTATCCAACAAATTGGGTAGTGACAACATACATTCCCGGCTTTACATCCCTGAATGCATACATGCCCGATTCGTCTGTGATGGCTCCCATCAAAAGAACTGAGTCCACCGCGTGCCGCAATGTAACCGTAGCGAACCCGATGGATTCGTTTTGTTCGTTTATTACAAGGCCTTTCAGGGAATTTTGTGCGTGCACCCGCATCATACCACTCACACTAACAACGATCATTAGTAATACTTTCTGCATAGCTTTTTTCTGCAAGCATACGCTGTGCGGCAGGTTATGCTTACAGATTGCAGCGAGGCACTTGTTTCTTGCAGGGAAGTGCCGATTCCATGCAGTGTAGACTGCAGTTGCATGGCCAGTTACGCACCCTGGCTATTGTCTTTGGGAACCAACCATAAAGAAAATGGAAGGTTTCGAACGGACACAAGCCGTGGTTAGGTCATCATTTAATCATGCTTTATTTCCCAGGGCCCACGCGCGAGGCTTACACCAGATGTGCGAGTCGAAGGCTACGCGGTCGAACCAGCCTAGGTGGGCAAATATGTCTGATGGAGACGAAACGGTAAGCGGTTACCTCTTTGTTATCGCTGCCACTTTTTATACATCTGGGTTTGTGTCGGGTTAAATTCTTTTGGTCTAACATTGTCAGATGTCCCAGGTTCGCAGTCAAACTTCATGGTCTTCTTGTCCACATACTCCAAAATACCAAACAAGGTTTTACCCTTCAAAGGCCCAGCGGCAAAGTCAGTCAAATCGAGTCGGTAGGGTTTTGATCTAAAGTCAGTGATGTACTTTATCCTGAAAGTATCACGTTTGCTTTCAGTGTAAAAAATCCAAAGTGCCTGGCCGTCCTTTTTGAATACAAGGATCTGACCTTTTTCATTGTCCCATATGCCTTTTATTCTTTTGTCTTGTGCAATGGCTAAGCCAGAAATAAAAAAAATCGCTGCCAGTAGTAAAGTTACTCTCATTGTTTTTGGTTTAAGTTTTGTCGTTTAGCCTGTCTTCTCACGGCCTGCATCCAACCTATGGCCATTTGCACATGCGGACAGAAGAGGGCGGGCAAAAGCATGCTGTTAGCGGCTGTAGGCGCAAGTCAACAAGTCGCGCATAGCCAAAGGTCTATCTTCTTTTAATGTAAATCAACTTGATATCATTTGGTGAAAATATTCTTAACGTGTCATTCGATATTTTGTAACTATTCTCTGTTTCGTATGCACCAACCGTTCTTTTTAATGTTTTACTATCAGACGTGCTCCAATTACCCTTTGGAATATCACCTGGCCGAAAAAGATCGGGCCTACCGTGTTTCTTATCCTGGTCAAAAAAGTATCTCGGGTCTTCAAAACAAATTCCATCCTTTAGAAAAGTGGTAACGTAATTTTTCTTGTAAAACTCATCCTTTATTGCGTTGTCTTTAGCATCAAAAGCTCCAATAAGTTGCCATTCTCCAACTAAGTTCGGATCAAATTTTTCTCCTCTGTCTATAATAACCATCTCAAAATAGGACTTTACAGGATCTTTACCTGGTAGTCTAATTTTTTCAAAATTGGTCGTGTATTTCTCTCCTGATACAATGAAAGATAATTGTAAGCCATTCTCAGTCCTAATTGATGTTATCTCAAGACCGCTACTGTCTAAAGTTGGCAGTGAGAACTTCAGAATAGTGTCTGAAACAAAAGCATCTAGTCTAAAACTATGCCTCTCGGAACTGTGTAACTCCACAAAATCATTGCCCTTTTTGTCTTTATCAACAACCAGTAAAGTTTTTTCTGTAAGCAAATTGCCGGTATAATATCCTTCAAAGTCTTGCGCGCTACCTACAAAAAGACAATGTGTTAACGCGACAACTAAGAATATTTTCATTTTCGGAATTAATTTAGATGAACAAGATATGGTAGTTTCTCATATCACCAACTCAAGGTGTCTGCCAAGCCGTTGAGTTGTTCCTGTAATAAATCTTCGCCAGAAATTAACACCCTTTTTGGCACACAAATTTGCCCGAGCCCCGTTACTACCAACATTCGAATATACTCAATCGTCTCCATTCCCGCTATTTGCAAGCAACCAGGCCGTTGTAAACTGCCATTCTGCAGGTACGAACCGTGGTTAGGGAAATCTTTCGCGGGACCTACAGGTCACGGCCCACTGAGACCAACGTGATTTGAAAACTGATTTACAAATGAGCCGCAAAACCCCTGCATTGCACAAGCATGCTGTTGCGAGCATGCACTGTTTAGGTAGAATGAAACTTCTGGAAAACGTTCAAAGCAGTCAACCTCTCCGCATTCATTACACGAGGCGAACCAAATAGCCAACAAAATAATGACTAGTCTTATTTTCATTTTTTCATCCAACCAAATTGCTCTCATGCAACAGCCAAACTTTGAATTTTTCGGAACGGTGACACTTTGAAACTACGTCCCGTCCCACATGCTAAACTATTACACGAAGGTAAAATTGAAAGCCAACTCATAAAGTGGCATCATCGCGGAGACATTTTTTAGCCACAGTGTTTCCCTTGCTGCCAGTCAGTTCTGTCATTTATAGTGTAATCACCTAAATTCATAAAAGATACTTAACTGAGCGAATTTGAACGGGTTTGGTCGCTATTGGGACGAGCTTTCAACTGATTAAGCCTGATTCACCCTATTTTGGTTCCCATGGATTGTTGGTATTATTGTTGACAAGTCTATTCAAAAAATTGGGTAAATGATCTATTCATACATTCTTGTTGCGCTACGAAATTTCTCCCGTAGAGGGCTTTATCATGGCATAAACATATTCGGGCTTGCTGTTGGGCTATCCGTTGTAGCGATTGTTTCTTTATATGTCTTTCATGAGAAAACTTATGATAGTTTTCATACCCAATCCAATCAGATTGTTCGCTTCTCTGGCAAACGTGGTGACACTTGGTTTGCAACGTTCTCTCCAACGCATTCAAGTTATCTATTGGAAAACAATCTTTCATCGGTTGAAAAGACAGTGAGACTAAGGAGGTTTCCACCCAAATATATAAGTGTAGGGCAAAGCAAGTTTTTTGAATCAAACGTTTTGATTACAGACACTGGATCTAAATTTTTTGATTTGTTTGATTTTCCAGTGCTTCACGGAAACAAAGACCTTGCAATGAAGAACCATAACTCGGTGGTTCTAACAGAGACAGTTGCTAAAAAATTATTTGGCGATAAGAATGCCGTAGGCGAGCCAATCGTTTATGACACCTTAAACTTAACAGTAACGGCCGTTATTAAAGACCTGCCCTCCAATACTCACATGAATTTTTCAGTACTGATTTGCAACGATCAGGCAATGAAGGCTGCATCAGCCCACTTCACCTATGGCCTTCTTTCTAAGGGCACAAACCCGGAAGACATCAAAGCAAAATTGATGGCCCTACCTACTTCCGAAAGGAAGTTTGAGTATTTACAAGATTGTAAGATTATTCCACTAAAGGATTTACACTATGAGGCAAACATGACTTTTGAAATGAAGCCGCCTGGTGATAAGACCTATCTTTTGATCTTCGTTATCATTGGTTCGATGATCTTGGTTTTAACCTGTTTTAATTTTATCAATCTCTCGATCGCAATGCTTTCTCAGCGCACAAAAGAGATCGCGGTTAGAAAAGTGGTGGGGGCTAGTCAAAAATTAGTGTTTGTGCAGCTCTTATTAGAGTCATCATTAGTAGCGCTTTTTTGTTTCCCGATCACTCTCGCTCTCCTCGAGTTTCTTATTCCATTGTTCAATGGCTATATGGGTATTCTTATCGAAAACAGATTAATTCAAAACCTTGATTGGTTTGTAGGTTCGATAATAACAACGATTGGTGTTGGCCTTATTGCAGGCATTTATCCTTCCTGGATATTGCCAAGAATTAACGCTGTTTTTCTATTCAAGAGTGGTCTCTTAAAAGGCGCTGGAAGCATAGGCACAAGATCAGCCCTGATAGGCTTCCAGCTTTTAATTGTGGTAATTATGCTTAGTGGCAGCTGGATAATTGAAGACCAATTAAACTTTATTCAGGATAAAGACCTTGGCTTTGACCACAAAAGTGTATTAAAGCTTGAACGCAGTGGCATGATTGATTCTACACAATTTGCTACTCTAAAAACCCAGCTCTTAAGTCATCATGCTATCCTCAGTGTTTCTCATGGGCTTGTTCCGGGTGATGAAGATTACGGAACTCCTTACAAATTACAAGGCTCAGAAGTTAACAATAACCTTATTGCATTTCCTGCCGGCAAGGAATATTTAAGCACTTTGGGCATTAAGCTGCTACAAACAGACTACGACCAATCCGCTGAGAATCTACCCGACCGAATTGTTCTGGTGAATGAAACATTTGCCAAGTTGATGGGTGAGGATTGTATCGGTAAAGAAGTTGTATTATATCCCGGTAAAGACTACGAGGCTACACGTGTTGTAAATGGTGTATTTAAGGATTTCAATTTCTTCTCACTTCATCAGCCCATGGTACCGATGATGATATCACTTAGGACGGCTTCAGCATACCCTAATGAAAATATATTGATCAAAGTCGATTCGAAAAACAGGCGAGAGGCTGAAGCCCATATTAAAAAGGTAACACTTGAAACTGTGGATAACATTCCGCTTACGTTACGGCCGCTCGATGAATCCTTAGCGGAGTACTATCAAAACGAAAATAGGCTTTTAGTTTTCAGTCGTGTCTTACTTGCTGTTAGTGTGATACTTTCTATTTTGGGTTTTGTTGGTCTTTCGTCCTACCTTACAGAACTCCGGACAAAAGAAATCGGAATCCGAAAAGTGTTGGGTGCCTCTACGCTACGGTTGGTCTATACACTCGGTAGTTCCTTCGTGAAAATAACTATGATCGCTTTTGCGATAGGCTCCGTCCTTTCATTCTTTGTATTAAAAAACTGGCTAAGCGCATTTGCTTATCAGACTAGCATCACAGGAACTCCCTTTGCAATCACTTGCGTAGCGGTCGCTTTAATTTTGATGGTATCGGTTGGATTTCATGCACTTAAAACGGCCAAGTCCAATCCGTCAAATTTGCTAAGAAGTGAATGATCAAAGGTCAGTAATATCTCCATAAAATTTGGGTGGCGCTAGAGGTGTGGCTCTTGCCATTACATTGGTGTCGCGTTGGGTTTGCTTGCATACACATTTTTCGTTGCCAGCGGTGAGTTTCACCTCGCTTCTAACTTCACCTGTATTTGCCTAAAATTTTACGTCAACTCTCAAAGTGCGTGCGTACTTTCAATGCGAGATAAGAATTTCATGGTCTCCTCTGAGAAAATGGCGGTACCGTTCAGTTTAAGACAGGCACTATTGTAAACTCGTATAAAGTCAAAAGGATTTCTGACGGTAGTTAACAAAGTTTCCTTTCCGTAGGCATTTACAATGGTCTTTGCCATGTAAAAGCCATGTGGATGTCCGCCAAGTGGTAGTAAATTTAATATTGTTTCAGAGTTACGTTTGGCGCTCACAGGTTCTTTTGAAATGGCTACTAACAAGGAATCCATTTTTTTTAAGGCTGGCAGTGGCTCTGCGTGGAATTTCTTGAAGTTTCTGCTAAGAACCGAGGGAAAGCCCCTTCCATCACTGTTCAAAAATTTATCTTTGTCTATCATATCTGCAATTCCTTCCAATTGTAGTTGAGATATTGATTTCATAATGGAACCTGTGCTATCATTCTTGATCTCCTTAAATTTCTTTCTGTAATTCATGGTCAGGAAATGGTGATACTCATGAGCAATCAGTCCGATAGGATCGGCCAATTCGAAACAAAGTTTTAGATCGATAGCGATACTTGTTTCTGAGGCATTTGCATCTGGCTGAAAAACCCCGAAGTAAATGAAAGGTTCGTATGCTTTTGCATCTAAATCACCCGGCAAGAATTCCTTTGCACGCACGATGATCTCTTTTTGCAAGTCACTCTTTGCTAATTTCTTCTGAAATGCCTGGAGGTTCACTTTATCGGCATAGGTGGAGTTTATCTGCTTTAGAATATAGGAGTTAAAATCCGGCACTTTCATCAGGCTGTCCAGCTCCGATTTCATTTTTGGTGATAACGCTGTCACCAACATTTTTTTAATATTATTGCGTTGCCCCCAATTCTCATAAAACTTATAGTATCCTGTTGAGAACAGATAATCCCAATCCGCTTCCGTCACTTTTTCAGTTGTGATTTTTTCACCAATCTTCCAAAATGCTTCCACGCCTGAGAAGTCAATTTTTTGTTTGTTCCGTTCCTGAGCAGTTGTAATACTAAGATGGGTAGTAAAAATCAGGGTCAGTATGATTGCTGTTCTTATCATTTTGTATTCTCTGTTAATTGTGCAAGGTATGATTATTACTGAATTGAATCTTACCAAGTCCTATCCCCTGTCAACGAAAGAGTGGCTAGCGCCTACGGATAATGTAAAATTGTCAATGAATGGAGGTATTACACTAGAAAACACTGCGTTACCCGACCACGTCTCAAGTCTCTCATAATATTTAATTGGGTCAGCCTTGTCTAATGTTTCACCCACAAATTTCTCTTGATAACATTCAGAAAGTTTTTGTTCAACGATTTCATTGTTCTTGTCAGCACAACTTATAATTGCCATTGTCAAAATTGTCCAAAGTCCTAAGTGTCTCATTTTTTTCTAAATATGGCCGCTAACATTCGAATATATTCAATTGCAACTATTTTCGCTAGGGCGGCAACCTTGACGTTGCGAGATTCTTGGTGAATAGTGTCAGGGTTTTGGGTAGCCCGCCTCCTTCGCCCGGTCAATCGGGGGTACGGAGAGCGCATAAAAAAACCCCGGCCGTTGCTGGTCGGGGTTTTTAATCTGCCGCGTGGTGCCTCATAAGCGCACCAGTTGAGGGAACTGCAAACCACTCAGCGTGCGGTATTCCTGGCTGGTGTGGCCAAAGAGCGAGCGCACGTAGGTTTTCACCCTGCGGGCCGTCTTCACCAGCGAGCGCGGACCGAGGTACATCACCTCATTGCGGGCACGCAACGCCTGCGCATACGCCTCTTGCGCCTGCAACACTGCGGCATTGCTTTCCTGCAAGGTGGCAAGGAAGGCCATCAGGCTGGCCACCTTCAGCGCGTCTTCCGCAGGGCGGTACTGCGGCACCTTTTCTACCAGTTGCAGCAAGCGGCCAAAGGTTTGCACCCGGCTCACATGTGCCAACTGTAACACCGAACGGGTCGTGGGTTCCCCGTTCGCAACGTCCGCTACCGGCACCGTAGCAACGGGGCGGGCAGAAGCGCGGTAGCCCAGAATCTGGCGCCCGTAGTGCCGTGCATCCTGAACCACGTAGTCGCTCACGCCACTGGCAGCCAGGCTGTCGAGCACCTGGCGGGTGCGCTTTGCCAAATCCTGGTAGACCAAAGCCCTGTGGCTCTGGGCCAGATCCAGCCGCGACTTACTGTTGTCTACTTGATGCAAGGCTGCCTTGGTTTTTGCCAGCAAACTTGCCAACGCGGTTAACTGGAGGTTTTCTTCACCGGGTTTGTACTTACCTCCCAACCCGGAGCAGAAGCCTGCGAATCCCTCGAAGGCCTCCACTATTTTAACATGTGTTTTCATGTTATTTGGTTGTTTATATTCCTAACAACGCAACGTCTTTGGTTCAGTTGCTCTTTTTAAAAAAATATTTTATTTTTTTCCTACGCCTGTTGATGCGCTCAACGGCAGCTTGCACAACAGCAGAAGTGGTTGGTCAATCGCGAAGTTGTTCAGGTCTGATGTGTACTTGTTGAGGTCAAACGCGTAGTGGTTCAGGTCTGGTGCGTACTTGTTCAGGTCAAACGCGTAGTGGTTCAGGTCTGGTGCGTACTTGTTCAGATCAAACGCGTAGTGGTTCAGGTCCGGTGCTCACATGTTCAGGTCAAACGCGAGGTGGGTCAGGCCTGGTACGTACTTGTTCAGGTCAAACGCATGGTGGTTCAGGGTCTGGTGCCCACTTGTTTTCCTCAGAAGCGAGATGGCGCAGCTGCGCTTCACGCACCTGCCCGCGCACTCCGCCCGCATGACAAGGGAAAAACTGAGAGCGCAGGTAGAACACAGCGCCCCCTTCCCATAATATGGGGGCCTCTCGCGAAACGCCCGAGGACGGCATGCTTTTTTCTGCGTTCGTTTTTCGTTGCGAGAAGCGCACTCATTTAGAACTTAAAAGTCCTCGAACGCAGTGAGAGGCCCCCTCAAAGTTCGTAGGCATACACCAAAATCTACAGGTCCGCTTTTGTAATGTCGACCTACAGATACAGTTCGACATCCGTTCCAATAAAATGTAGAAGAACATGAGATCAGGCACCTTCCCACCCACATTCCGTCCGGCATGACAATGATGTAGTAAAGGGCGCACGTAGAAAGTGGCACACCCCCTCCTATGAAAATGCCTCCCTGCTGCGGCCTTGCTCCGCTGAAGCTACAGCGAAGGCGAGCTGGCGGGTGGACCTTGAGCCGGAATCCAGTGGATGACGTTGTGTATTTGTGGATACGGGCAACATCCTTAGATGTTAGAGCAGCACGGCTTCTAAAACTACCGGTCGGTAAGGCGGTACATAAACTTCAAGCCCGACCATACTTCATCTACGGCACACACCTTTACGTCTACCAGTCCGTTGTTCAGGCCGAAGTCGCGAATGATGTTTTCATCAAGGTCGGTAGGCACTTTCGAAGCTTTCTTGGGCCACGATACCCACAACATGCCGTCTTTCTTCAGGCGCTTCTTTAGCACAGTAAATTGCTTCTCGAAATCTTTGCGGGTTTGGGTGAAGAGGTGAATGAAGTCTGCCTCTCCCCTGGCGGCCACGTGCACCTCTTCGGGCAACGGACTGAGCCAATCCCAATAGGCAGCGGGCTCGTTGTGTACGAGGCACCGGTGGCCGGGTTTTATACCCAGCTTCTTCAATAGAGGTGTTGCGGAATAGCCTGCCATGTTTTTTTGATAAGTGAAGGTCATGATTTTTTTGCAGAACCCATTCAAAAAATAAGTTCGTCTTTGCGCGGAGGCACGCGCAGCGTGCTGACAAAGCAATCTGACTTATAGAAATACGCGCCTTTGGTAAATGCAGATTGCTTCGCGCCTGCACACCGCCCACCCTTCAGCTCGCAAAGACGATTTTCCCGTCATTGCGCGGAGGCACGCGCAGCGGGCCGACACATGTCCCGCCCACGCGTGGTTGCGGGAAAGCAATCTGCCCATTGAATAACCGATCTTACTAATGCAGATTGCTTCGCGCCTGCACACCGCCCACCCCTCAGCTCGCAAGGACGATTTCCCGTCATTGCGCGGAGGCACGCGCAGCGGGCTGACAAAGCAATCTGACTTATAGAAATACGCGCCTTTTTGCAAATGCAGATTGCTTCGCGCCTGCACACCACCCACCCTTCAGCTGGCAAAGACGATTTCCCGTCATTGCGCGGAGGCACGCGCAGCGGGCTGACAAAGCCATCTGACTTATAAAAATATGCGCCTTTGGTAAATGTAGATTGCTTCGCGCCTGCACACCGCCCACCCTTCAGCTCGCAAAGACGATTTTCCCGTCATTGCGCGGAGGCACGCGCAGCGGGCCGACACATGTCCCGCCCACGCGTGGTTGCGGGAAAGCAATCTGCCCATTGAATAACCGATCTTACTGATTCAGATTGCTTCGTCCCTCAACCGCTTCGCGATTTCGCTCCTCGCAAAGACGATCCAAATAAAACGTCAAAGCGATCAAGATTTCGCTCCTCGCAAAGGCGGTGTGGGAAAACAAAAAAAAGGCCACCCGTTGGGCAGCCTTCTTTGCCGTGGTATGACGGTGCAAGCTTAGTTCTTGCCCATCTTTTCCATTTCCTTATCGAAAGTTTCTTTGAACTTCTCGTAGTCGTAGTCGATTTTCAAACGATCGTCTTTCGAAAGGCGTTCGTTGTATTTGCTTACCAACTCATCGGCCGACAGTTCTATGGCGATGTAGGTTTTGTAAGCACCCTGTTCGGTCTTCATCAGCTTTTCGCAGATGGTGCGTATCCCCGAAAGGGTTTGGTCTACAACTTCGCGGTTCAGACTTTCGAAGCGCTCTTCTACTTCTTCTTTGTTATTCATTTCACGCGAGTTCACGTAGTTGTCGGTTACGGTCTTCACGGTAGTTTGAATGGCCTGTGCCAGTTCGTTGCGGGCATTGGTAAGCGCCTTCTTCTTCGATGTTACCTGGTCCTGGCTTTCGCCAATGGAGTTGGCACGGAAGAACTTATTGGTAGTGAAGAAGTCGGGGCCTGAGCAGGGCACGTTCACTTCTGTCTCTCCTTTGGGCAGTTTCTCTTTGCTCTTACAACCTTCGATCAGAACGGCTGCAGCTGCAATCACGATCAGCGATAGGTGGGTTAACTTTTTCATATTCAATTTTGAGATTTGGTTATGCAATTTACAGGAATGCAATTAATAGGCCACATTTTGGGTGCTCTCATTTTCATGGTAATTCTGCCATTTTCGGGCCTTTTATTGAAGAATGGCATTCAATAGCTCGGGTAGCTTCTCTTTCTCCAGCACCTCCAGCGACTTATTATACGCCTCCTGGCTGCTGCGGTCGTAGTCGAGGCTGTAGCCTTTGATACGGTCGAGCGTGGTGGTGTAGATCTCCTTGCCATCCTGGGCGGTGGCCACTTTAATGACTGCGGTCACATAGGTAATGTATATGCTTCCCGACACGGCCCCCTTTTCCGAGTCGGCCGTAACGTCCATCAACAACTCGGCTTTGCCGCGGTCGTCAGTAAACTCGAAACCTGCATTGGCCAAGTAGTTCTTCAAGCGGTTGGAAAGCTGGCGACTGGATTTATCCACCCCTAACGTTTTCTCGATGCTGGTGAGGTACACCAGGGGCCGTTGCACCTTCATTAAGATATCGGTTTTGGGCACCGTTAATTTTTGCACCACCAGTTGGTCGATGGCCGAGGCATTTTGTCCCGCGAAAGCGAGCAGGTTTACCCACACACCCACACTCTGCTCCAGATCGCGCGAGCTGATTTTAGTGAGCAAGATTTGCGTTTGACCGCTGCCATCGGTTTTGTATTCGGGAAACACATCGCCCGCGCCTTTGTCGAACGCGGCACGCAACGGCAGGTCGGCAATGGTTTTGCCGTTGTCTTTATAGCTTGCCTTCACCACTACGGTTTGGGCACTCTGGGCCACGCGCCTGTTCAGGTTAATGGCCGCAGGCGTGGCCACCAGTTGCATACGGTCGAGCAGCTGCTGCATACTGGCGTAGATTTCGTTGGTGAGCAGTATCTCTTTGTCTTCGTAAACAATGCGGATGGGTTCGGCTAGGTATTTCTCGATGGCATGGAAGCCCTGAAAGTAAAAGCTGAGCGCCTGCACACTCTCGCCATTCCGCTCCGACTGTTTGGCCTTGGTGAAAAAGTCGAGGGCCAGGGTCACGGCATCGCGCTTCTGCTGTTCTTTGATTTCGCGGTAGCGCTGCTTGGAGAGGCGATAAAATACCCAATAGTTGCGGTCGTCTTCCCAGGCGTCTACCTGCTCGAACTCCTGTATTTCGTCTACGGCAGTGGTTTGAATAATCTGCTCGTATTTTTCTGAAAACTCTTTGTTCACGTCCATTTGGGTGAGCACCGAAGTAGACGATACGTTTACCTTGATCTCCGACACGAGGTCATCGAGGGCGCTTTTCTTGGCCGACTGCAGGTAGTTATTGGTGCCATCTTTCACGCTGTGGCCAATGCCTATGTAGTAGGCTTCCTGGTAAGGCTTGGCCGACAGCCACGAGGGTTTGGGGTTTTGCAGCTCGGTTTGGAGGCTGGACGGAACCTGGGGGCTGCACGAGGCAAACAGAACAAGGAGTATAAAGATGCGTTTCACAGAATAAATATAAGGGTATTGCGTTACGTCAATGCCAGTTTCATGCCAATTGATGGAAAAAACGACCTTTCGGCCCGCGGGTTGGAACGGCAGTTAGGCTAATTTTGTTTAGATTGGGGATTGAAAAATAACGGAAGATGAAGAAGTGGATAGCAGTGGCACTGGCCGTAACCTTCGCGGCCTGCCAGGAACAGGAGACGGTGAGTGAATTTACAGGCAATGAAACCACGTACGAATTAACGGCTGGCTCAGGCTATGCCATCAGCGGTACACTTACGCTGAAGGAACGCAAAGACGGATTTACCTCTGTGGTGATCGCGTTGACAGGCACAGATGGATTGGCCAAACACCCCGTGCATTTGCACAAGGGCACCATTGGCACTCCCAATGCAGATATCGCTGCCTTGCTTACACCGGTGGATGCCGGCACCGGCAAAAGCGAAACAGTATTGACGCAATTGGCAGATGAAACACCGGTGCGTTATGCAGACCTGGCCGAACTGGAAGCGTGCATCAAGATACACCTGTCGGATGTGGGCGAAGGGCGCGATGTGATATTGGCCGGTGGCAACATTGGAGCCGCATTTACCAAAACACTGGCCAACGGCAGACAGCTGGGGTTGGAGGTTTGTAAGAGCGAATGAGGGGTGCCCAATGTTTCGTTCCTACAGGGCGATTGGGTTCTACTCAGTTCACCTACTTAAGCTGTGCTCTTGGGAATTAGCTGTTTGACATTTGCCATGTCGAACCACAGATAAGGGCGGAGTGACAATCCGAAAGAACAAGCAAGCCACATAGAAGTTTTGATTCCGTAAGACCTGTAGTTCTATCTATTCATCCATAAGATAAATTCCACACTTCTAGATCGCTTGCCTCGATTGAACACGGCAAGCATTACCTGGTAACCGTAGCTACTAAGATGATTTGTATCTGCCACTACATGGCCTGCCTGCCACGCACCGACAAGGTCGGGTTCTTTCTCAATAAAGGTGGCGCCTGCAAAAGAAACAATGGCACGCTGCTGAAAGACACGCCTGTTATTTGATCGGGCACATACACACGTTCCGCTATTTCCTGGTAACTATAAGTACGTTTGGGGTGCCGCAACGCGCGCACGTCTATTACCAGCGTGCGCCCACCCCTTCCGTTCAGCAATTGGTTCCAGTTGGGGTAAGTATCGAGGTTGATGGAGATGAAGGTAATACCCTTGTTTTCGAGGCGTTTGGCCTTCCGGTTAATCACGAAGTCATTTCGCACAATCACTTGTGCAGACAAGGTACCTGCAACCAAAAGAAACACGGAAAGGAAAAAAACCACCCGCTTCATATTCCGAAAATAAAGAAAACACGTTTCATTTTTCCTGTTTTATTTATCTTTTCTGTAACAAACGGACTTCATACGCTACTTATTCGCAAAAATTCCACCTAACCCCCTTCAAAACACTATGGAATTGGTCATTCAGGACTTAAACAAAACGTACAGCAACGGGGTGCAAGCCCTTAAGAATGTAAACCTCACCATCCGCCAGGGCATGTTTGGCCTGCTGGGCCCTAACGGTGCCGGCAAGTCTTCACTCATGCGCACCATCGCCACACTGCAAGAGGCCGACTCGGGTAGCATCATGCTGGGCAGCCTCAACGTGCTCACCCAGAAAGAAGAGGTGCGAAAGATACTGGGCTACCTGCCACAAGAGTTTGGTGTATATCCTAAAATAGATGCCGTTACATTACTCGATCACCTGGCCGTATTAAAGGGCATAGTAAATAAGAAAGAACGCAAAGAGGTGGTGGAAGCCCTGCTGCACAAAACCAATCTGTGGGCGGCACGCAACAAAAACCTGGGCGGCTATTCGGGTGGTATGAAACAACGCTTCGGTATAGCGCAAGCGTTGTTGGCCAACCCCCAACTGATTATTGTAGACGAACCCACCGCTGGCCTCGACCCTGCCGAACGCAACCGCTTTCTAAACCTGCTCTCAGAACTGGGCGAAAATACCATCGTCATTCTCTCCACGCACATTGTAGACGATGTGAAGGAGCTTTGTACCGACATGGCCATCATTAACCTGGGCCAGGTTTTGTTCAAAGGAAGCCCTTCTGATGCCATGGCAGAAATAGAGGGCAAGGTGTGGAGAAAGAAGTTGAAGAAAGCGGAGCTGGAAGAGCACAAACAACAATTCAATGTCATATCCGACAGGCTGATTGCCGGTGTGCCGGAAATCCATGTGTTCAGCGACAGCCAGCCCGACCCGCAGTTCGAGCGTGTGGCCGTAGACCTGGAAGATGTGTACTTCGCGCACATTGCTGCCTCCACACGTTCCACTGTTAACGCTTAAACCGGTCTGCTTATGTTCAAAGAAGTTTTTCGGTTCGAGTGGCACTACCGCAAAGGGCGGGCAGCCAACTATATTTATTTCGGTATCATTTTTCTATTGTGCTTTCTCGCTGTAGCCAGCCCGGTGGTGCGCATCGGTGGCGCGGCCGGGCAAATCAAAGCCAACGCGCCTTACGTGCTCTCCATGATGACACTCATCATGTCGTTTGCTTTAACCATGATCACCTCTGCGGTGATGGGCGTGGCCGTACTTCGCGACTTCGACCACAACACAGAAGCCATTCTCTTCAGCACACCGCTCAAAAAATTCGATTACCTGATGGGCCGCTTCGCTGGCTCCTTCCTGGTGGTGGTGCTGATCTATTGCGGCATCTGGCTCGGCTTCATGTCGGGTTTTGCCGTAGGCAAAGTGCTGCCGTGGGATGTGGAGTGGAAAGACAAAGAAATCCTGGCCTTCAACGCCTGGCATTACTTCCAGCCGTTCCTGGTGTTTACACTTACCAACCTCTTCATTTCGGGCACCATCTTTTTTGTGGCAGGTGCGCTGGCGCGCAACTCCATCATGATCTACACGCAAGGTATTTTGTTGATCATTGCTTACGAACTGGCCAACACTTTTGTAAGTGATATGGAGTACAAAGAGCTGGCCGCCCTGCTCGACCCATTTGCACTTAACACCTTCGAATTTGTTACCCGCTACTGGACACCCTCCGAAAGAAACACTTTGCTGGTGCCGCTGGAAGGCATCATGCTCTACAACCGATTGATCTGGGTAGGCTTTGCCGTGCTGCTATTGGCTATCACCTACTTTGCATTCTCTTTCAATGTAGTTCGCTCGGGTGTGATTCGTAAAAAAGCAGTCGCGCAGAAAAAATCTACCGTGCGCCCCGAAAGCATCCTTATACCTTTGGCGAGGCAGGTGGTGAACTTCTCCACCTATGTGAAGCAACTGTTCTCGTTTTCGTGGTTCTATTTCAAAATCACCATCCGCGAGATCCCCTTCATTGCCATCATGATCAGCGGAGTGTTGTTTTTGTTTGTCAACGCCATCAACATCAACCAACTGTATGGCACCAGCTCCTACCCTACCACCTACAACGTCATCGGCTTGCTGAATGTGTTCGATCTTTTCTTCCTCATCATAGCCATCTTCTACGCAGGCGAGTTGGTGTGGAAAGAACGCCAGGTAAAAATCAATCTCATTATAGACACTACCCCCATGCCCAGCTTCGTGGGGCTGGCGGCTAAGTTTCTGGGATTGTTGTGGATCTACCTCATTACACTCTTCATATTAATTATTTGTGGCGTGGTGATTCAGGCTTCTTACGGATACTTCAAGTTCGAACTGCCGATTTACTTCAGCACACTATATACCAGCACACTATCGTTCCTGGTGCTCTATACACTGCTCGCCATTTTTATTCAGGTAATGGTGAACAACAAATTTTTGGGCTTTGCCTTGTGTGTGGTGTTCTTCATCATCCGCGCTGTGCTTAGCCAGGTGGGGCTGGAACATAACTTGTGGCAGTTCGCCAGTGGCAGCATTGGCCCTTACTCCGACATGAATTCGTATGGCCATTTCGTTACTCCTTTCTCGTGGTTCAAATTGTATTGGTTTGCGTTTGCCTGCTTGTTGTTTGCGGTGGCTGTTATCTTTTCCGTGCGCGGTTCGGAAGCCGTTATGAACATGCGTTGGAAAACGGGCAAGCTCCGCCTTACAAAGCCCATGGTAACTTTTGCCCTGGCTTTGTTAACTGTATTTCTTTTCAGCGGATTTTACATCTACTACAACACGGCTATCATCAACAAGTTTGTGAAGTCAGACGACCAGGAAAAAATGTCGGCCGAATACGAAAAGACCTATAAGAAGTACGAATTCCTTAACCTGCCCAAAATTGTAGAGGCCAACCTGAAGGTGGACATTTATCCCTCGAGGCGCGACTTTGAAGCAGAAGGTTTTTACTATCTGAAAAACAAAAGCAACGAAGCCATTCCAGAGATACACATTCAACACAACATCAGCCAGGAGCTGTCGGTTAACTATGTGAAGTTCGATCGCGAAGCCAAAGTGAAAGAGTCGAACGAACAGTTTCGTTACTTTATCTATGAGCTGGCCGAACCCTTGCAACCGGGCGATTCAGTAAAAATGGACTTCAAAGTGACATTTACTACGCGTGGCTTTGTGGAAGGCGGATCGAATACCAATATCGTTTTCAACGGCACCTTCTTCAACAACTACTACTTCCCCACGCTGGGCTACAACGACAATGCCGAGCTGAGTGACGATGACGACCGCAGGAAGCAAAAGTTAGAACCCAAAGAACGCATGTTGGAACGCAATGACCCGCGCGGACTGGCCCAAAGCCTGTTTGGCGATGATGCCGACCACATTCGCTTCGAAATGGTGGTGAGCACTGATAACGATCAGATTGCGATTGCACCCGGTTATTTGCAGAAAGAATGGAGCGAAGACAACCGCAAATACTATCACTACAAGATGGACGCGCCCATGTGCAATTTTTATTCCATCATATCGGCACGTTATGCCGTAAAGCGCGACAAATGGAACGATGTAAACCTGGAGATTTACTACCACCCCGGCCACGAATACAACCTCGACCGGATGATGCAGAGTATGAAAGATGCACTGGACTACTACAGCAAAAACTTCAATGCTTTTCAGTTCCGCCAGATGCGCATCATGGAGTTTCCGCGCTATGCCACCTTTGCACAGTCGTTTGCCAATACGGTACCCTTTTCTGAAGGCATTGGCTTCATACAAAAAGTAGACGACCCGGAGAAAGACCTGGACATGACGTATTATGTAACTGCCCACGAGGTAGCCCACCAGTGGTGGGGCCACCAGGTGATGGAGGCGGGGGTGAAAGGCAACGCCATGCTGAGCGAAAGCATGTCGCAATACTCAGCTTTGATGGTGATGAAGAACGACCTTACGCCAGAAATGATCGAGAAATACCTGAAGTATGAACTCGACCGCTACCTGCAAGGTCGGGCCAGCGAGCGCAAAAAAGAGCAGCCACTGCAGTTTGTGGAAGGCCAGGGGTACATTCACTACAACAAAGCTTCGCTGGTGTTCTTTGCCTTACAGGATTACATTGGCGAAGACAGCGTGAATGCTGCGTTCCGCAGGTTCAATGAAGAATGGAGATTCAAAGATGCACCCTATCCTACTTCGGCCGACCTGCTGAAGCACATTCGCCAGGTTACGCCCGACAGTTTGCAGTACATCATCACCGATATGTTCGAAACCATTACACTGTTCGAAAACAAAACCGATTCGGCCTTCTTCAAAGAATTGCCGAATAACGAGTTCGAGGTTACGCTATACACCTCGTCAGAAAAAATGCGGGCCGACAGTACCGGCATGGAAACACCTATTGCCATTAACGACTGGATAGACGTGGGCGTGTATGGAAAAAATAAAGCCGGCAAAGACAGCCTTATTTATCTGCAAAAGCACAAGATCAACCGGAAGGAAAACAGCTTTAGGCTGGTGGTGAAGAGCAGTCCGCGCAAGGCCGGTATCGACCCGCTGCATAAATTAATAGACCGCCATTCGGACGATAACAGCAAAGGTTTGGTGAAGCGGTAATACTGTGCTGACGTCTTTCTTACTACTTTTAATCCATGAGTCTACCTTTGATTATTGACGCGCACCTGGATTTGGCTATGAACGCCATGGAGTGGAACCGCGATCTGCGTCAGCCGATTGCCACGATCCGCGATCGCGAAAAAAAACTGACTGACAAGCCTGATCGGGGCAACGGAGTGGTGTGCTTCGAAGAACTGCGCAAAGGAAACATTGGCCTGGTGGTAGCCACTCAGATTGCGCGCTATGTGGCCCCCGACAACCCGCTGCCAGGCTGGCACTCGCCCCAGCAGGCGTGGGCCCACACGCTGGGGCAACTGGCGTGGTACAAAGCCATGGAAGCAGAAGGAGAGCTGACACCCATCACCGACCGTACCACTTTAGATAACCACCTGGATCGCTGGCAGCAAGGAGGCAAGCAGCCTATAGGCTACATACTGAGCCTGGAAGGAGCCGACTCGATGGTGACAGTTCAGCATTTGGAGTTCGCGTACGCTTATGGTCTACGAGCAGTTGGACCAGGGCACTACGGCCCCGGCCGGTATGCACAGGGCACCAATGCAACGGGTGGCTTAGGCCAGGCAGGGCGGGAACTGCTGAAAGAAATGGAGAGGCTCCATATTATACTCGATGCCACCCATTTGTGTGATGACAGTTTCTGGGAGGCAATGGATCATTTCCATGGACCGGTTTGGGCAAGCCACAACAACGTACGCCACCTTGTGAACCATAACCGCCAGTTCAGCGATGAGCAGCTAAAAGTGCTTATTCAACGCGGTGCGGTAATCGGTGGCGTGCTGGATGCGTGGATGATGGTGCCCAATTGGGAGAAAGGCAAGTCTACCCCGGTGGGTATGAACTGCGGACTCGAAAAGTTGATTGACCATTATGACCACATCTGCCAAATTGCCGGCAATGCCAACCACATTGGAATCGGCTCCGACCTGGATGGGGCTTTCGGCAAAGAGCAAAGCCCTTACGATATTGAGACCATAGCCGACCTGCAAAAGCTGGCCGTATTACTTGCCAAGCGAGGTTACTCGACCGAAGACATCGAAAAGGTAACGAGTGGTAACTGGCTGCGCTTCCTGCGCCAGCATTGGAAGTAAAGGTAATGTACTGAAAGATGGTTGGTGACTTTTTGATTTGATATTGTTAACATGC
>CAZRQK010000006.1:115449-115919 GCA_964602295.1 uncultured Ohtaekwangia sp. | reverse complement strand
ATGTACTTCACCATACTTACACAAACGTGCACGAAGAAGACGAAGACATCAGTCCACGGGGTGCCCTGCGCCTTACGCCACATACACCCTGGAAAAAAGTACACCGCTTTCAATTTATTTATGCCTGGTTTCTGTATGGCTTGTTAACTATTGTGTGGCTTACTTTTAAAGATTTTGTACGCATTGTTCGTTACCAAAAAAATGGGTTAATCAAAAAGCAAAAGGCCAATGTGGTACGCGAGTGGGTTATTTTGCTCACCACCAAAGTTGTTTATATTGGTTACATCGCGCTATTGCCATTGGCGCTTACGGATTTGGTATGGTGGCAGGTGGTACTTGGCATTTTAATAATGCACTACATTGCCGGATTTATTTTGGCAATTATTTTTCAACCTGCGCACGTTATTGAAGGAACTGCTTATCCCTTGCCGGATGCCGATCTTACCTTAGAGAATAACTGGTCGGTTCAT
>CAZRQK010000006.1:0-115439 GCA_964602295.1 uncultured Ohtaekwangia sp. | reverse complement strand
ATTGAAGGAACGTAGTTTCCTTTACCTGACGACAATAATCAGTTGGAGAACAATTGGGACATTCATCAATTACTTACCACTACCAATTTTGGCAACAAGAGCCGTTGGTTTTCGTGGTATGTTGGTGGTCTGAATTTTCAGATTGAGCACCATCTCTTCCCCAATGTTTGCCACGTACATTACCGGAAGATAGCAGAGATAGTGAAATCTACCGCGCAAGAGTTTGGTCTTCCATATAAGTCATCCAAGACTTTTGTTGGTGCATTGGCTGGCCATGCTCGTTTGTTAAAACAATTGGGTCAACGGCCAGTGGCGGCATAACCGAATTACAATTTAATAGTTGTGAAAGAGCAGGCGTACAGTCTGCTCTTTTTTTTTGATTAATTTAGGTGTACTATGGAAATAACGCTTAACGAAGCACAGCAGAAGGTTGATCAATGGATCAATACAACCGGGGTGCGCTACTTCAATGAACTTACCAACATGGCCATTCTTACCGAGGAGGTGGGTGAGGTAGCACGCATCATGGCGCGCAGATACGGAGAGCAGTCGGAGAAAGAATCGGATAAGAGCAAAGATCTGGGCGATGAAATGGCTGATGTGTTATGGGTGTTGATTTGCCTGGCCAACCAGACGGGCGTAAATCTTACTGACGCCTTTCATCGCAATATGGAAAAGAAGAACCTACGTGATATCAATCGTCATCAGCAAAATCCAAAATTGAAGTGAGGCACCTTCTCTATGCGGTGGCCCATCTGACTTTGACAGGGTGTACCTCTAAGATACCGGCAGATCTGGTTGGTAGGCGTAGCGATTTTGTTGACGGTGGCTTTCGTCTCGATGCCTTGTAATTTGGCCAATTTTGTGGTGCTCGAAGAGGAAATTACCTCTATAGACCTGGCACGAATCAAAGAGGTAAGGGTGTTGGCGCGTGTTGGTGAGTGGTCGCCAGGTATTTGAAAAGAAATGATAGCTTTGCGAGCCAGAAAATAACTGCATGAATATTTTAAACCGGCTATTTTACTACGGATTTATTCTTCCTGTCTCTCACCTGCCTTTCTCAGCTTTGTATTTTATTTCTGATGTTTTATACATACTCTTTTATTACGTGGCAGGCTATCGTAAAAAAGTAATCAGGGGAAACATAAGGAGAAGTTTTCCAGACAAGTCTGAAAAAGAATGGGTGGCCATTGAAAAAGAGTTCTACCGTCATTTTTGCGATTTGATTTTAGAGAGTTTGAAAGCTTTCACGATTTCGGCAGATCAGGTGCACCAACGCATGAAGATAAAGAACCCCGAGTTGGCCAATCGCTTTTTTGAAGAGGGTAGGAGCATTATTATAGCGGGAGGCCACTATAACAACTGGGAATTGTTTGCGGTAGCGATTGACGAGGCCATTAAGCACCAGGCAAAAGCCATTTACAAACCGCTTTCCAATAAATACTTCGATAAAATGATGCAATCAACCCGAAGCAAATATGGTTTGGAATTAGTGCACCATAGAAAAGTGAAAGAATCTTTCGAGGCTGACAAAGACAAACTTACCGCAACCATTTTTGCCATCGATCAGTCGCCTACTCAATACGCACCACCGCTTTGGATGACCTTCCTTAATCAAGATACGGCAGTGCTTACGGGAACGGAGAAATACGCCAGAAAGTATAACTACCCTGTTGTTTTTGGCCGCATTCGCAAACTGAAAAGAGGCCATTACGAATTTGAAATGGAACTGGCTTGTGAAAACCCTGCAGGCACAGAAGAAGGCGAAATCACCATGGCAACCACGCGTATATTGGAGCGCGACATTCAGCAAGTGCCCGCTTATTGGCTATGGAGCCACCGCAGGTGGAAACATAAACGACCTGTAGAAGCGGTTAGTTGATAACCAGCTTATTTCCTTTCATCCTAGGTAGCACCTGGTACTGATCTGGCGTGAGGCAAAAATTAATATCTTCAACTACGCTTAGTTTTCCTAACCGCTTCACGTGCGATGAGTTGCTGAGAAATTTCACCATGTCATCTTTTGCCATGTTGTAGAGGTGCTGCGCGGCCAGTGGCGCATCGCAATCAGGCCCCAGGTAATCTTTCAGTTTTTCAACCAAAGCGCCAGCAAAAAGGGTGTCTTCGAGGTTTACTCGGCCCTTCCATGCGGCACAAACAATCAAAATATTGTTCTCATTCAGCAAGAGGTGTTTGGCAACGGTGTTCAGGTTTAAGAAAGAACCAATCACAATCTCACGTGCACCCTTTGATTTTTCGATAGCTTGTGTGCCGTTGGTGGTGGTGAAAGCAATTTTTTTTCCCCGCACCTGGTCGCCCATGTATTCAAAGGGAGAATTTCCTTTGTCGAAGCCCTCTACTTTTTCACCATTACGTTCTCCGGAGGTGAGGTAGCCCTGGCTTCTCATGGCTCGGCATTCCTCCAGGTCTGCAAAAGGGATGATGTGATCCACACCATGGGCAAATGCAGTTACCATGCAAGAGGTGGCACGCAGAATATCCACCACTACTACCGTACGGTTCGAAACATCGTATAGATGCATCAAATCCGGACTGAGGCATACGTCTATTGTTTTATTTCCCATTGTCAGAGCAGTTAGTGAAATACGCTTTGCAATTTTTTTCGAGATGCAAAGAAGAAACTGAATTTCCTGCCAGCTGGGCAGCACACCAGTCCTTACAGGCAGCTTGTTTATTATTTAGTCGATAATGAGCCAATCCCCGGTTATGCAAAGAATTGTTGTGAGATGGATTAATTCGGAGCGCTGAATTGAAGTCGGTTAACCCCCGATTCCAGTTATTTTGTTTTAGGTGCACTGTGCCTCGTTTGAAGCGATAGAGGTAATTATTGGGATCCTGATTGATTGCTTTTGTAAAATACTCTATTGCCTGCGAAAGGCTATCCATAGATTCGTAACAATTGCCTATCTGAAAATTGTACTCACTTTCTTCCGGATCGAAACTTGTAAGCAAGTTGTAATCTTCAATGGCAAGTGCAAATTCGTTCAGGTGAAAATAACAAGCCGCTCTGTTGCTAAGATAAACGGTTGTTGTTGGATTGGACTCAGCCAACTGATTAAATATAACCAATGCTTCATCATATCTTTTGTTATCCATTAAAGCTACTGCCCGGTCATTATTTTCCTGATCAGTTTGTGACCATGAAAGGTGGTAGCAAAATAGAAGTATGGTGAGAACAGTTTTTGACACAAATTAGATTTATATCAGCGGCAACTTGCTTACCTGTGCTTTCAAACTTCTGTTGCGTACTTCAATAAATATTTCTGTGCCGGGGGCTGCAAATTCTGTTGTTACATATCCCAGGCCAATGCCTAAGTTAAGCATAGGCGATTGAGTGCCTGAAGTTACTTTGCCAATGGTGTTGCCCTGTGCGTCTTTAATGGGGTAGTCGTGTCTGGGTATGCCCTTATCCACCATTTTAAAACCAACCAATTTTTTCTTCACACCTGCTTCTTTCTGAAGTTTAAGGTTGGAAGAGTTGGTAAACGTTTTGGTGAACTTGGTGATCCAACCCAAACCTGCCTCAAGGGGAGAGGTTGTATCATCTATGTCGTTACCATACAGGCAGAAACCCATTTCAAGTCGCAGTGTGTCGCGTGCGCCCAGGCCAATGGGTTTGATATCTTCGGGTTTACCTGCCTCGAAAATGGCATTCCATACTTTTTCGGCAGCGCCTTTGTTTACGTAAATCTCAAACCCACCTGCTCCGGTGTAGCCAGTGTTGCTGATTACCACCTCTTTTTCTCCCGCAAAGGTATCGATGGCAAAATGATAATATTTAATAGCGGAAAGGTCTAAAGAAGTAAGGCGCTGTAATACGGTGGCTGCTTTTGGGCCTTGCACAGCAAAGAGGCAGATGTCATCAGAAATGTTTTTCATGATGGCACCCTGTGTGTTGAACTTACTTATCCAATTCCAATCTTTTTCTATGTTGGAGGCATTTACCACCAGCAGGTAGTCGTTGTCTTTGATCTTATAAATGATGAGGTCGTCAATGATGCCACCGTTTTCGTTAGGCAGGCAAGAGTATTGTGCCTGGCCGTCTACTAGTTTGCTCACATCGTTGGTGGTAACGCGCTGAAGCAAATCGAGCGCATTCGGGCCCTCTACTTTAAACTCGCCCATGTGCGAAACATCAAAAACCCCCACACTATTGCGCACCGCCATATGCTCTTCGATGTCGGAAGAGTAGCGTACGGGCATGTTATAACCAGCAAAGGGAACCATCTTGGCGCCCAGCTTTTCGTGTATGTCGTTCAGGGGTACTTTTTTCAGCTCCATAGTGTTAAAAAATGATCGCAAAACTAAGGATTATTTTGAAAGCCAGACCCTTAGGGGTGGGTTAACTTCACCTAACTTATGCCTGTTTCTTTAAGTGAACAGAATCTATTCCTCATCTTCGGCCTGCGCGATGGCTGTCCTGAGTTGCGCTGCGAAAATATTCCACTCTGCTGGTGTAACCAGTGGTCTTAAATCTTCCAGCGCACTTTCTGTAAAATTGGTAAAGCCCGCGCGAGCAGCCTCCAGGCAATAAGCTTTTCTCAACTTCACACCCGAAGGATGGTGCTGCAGGGCTTCAGCGAGTGCAGTGTAGGGTACCATCGTGCCTGCATTTTGTTTGACCAAATAGGCAGTGGCCGCCACCACGCCTTCTTCAAAAAATGGATTGGAATAAGCCAGCCACTTGTAAAGCCTGGTGGCATTGGTTGTGTCGTTTTTGCTTTCTGCCAACAATCCTTCGAAATAGGCTTTGTGCGTCAAAGACAGAACAAGATCTGCATGTTTAATTAATCGTTCCTCCAACAGAGCATAATTCTTTTCTTCGGCCAGCAGCATGAGTTCGTGCAAGCGCAAACGGTCGTAGATTTTTTTGTCACCCATGGCCAAACCGGCAATTTTCTGAAAATGCGAAATGGCTTCTTTGGTTCGACCTTTTGCGTACAGCATTTCGCTACGCTCCAGCCAGGCACGCGCACGCAGGTCTTCGTTTTCGATGGTACTTGCCAGTTCTTCAAATACCAGCGAATCAGTTAGTGGAATACGGTAACGCCCAAATAGGTACTTGTCCTCATCGGATAGCGTCAATTTCCAGTTGGCGGGCCATGTCAATACATTTTTCATGCGCGATGCCAACAATACATTAATGGTATCTGTTGTATGCAGCACGCTGTCCCAGGCAGCTATTGCCTCGTTAAGATTGCCCGTTTCCGTTAGCACCACCGCGCGTGTAAGCCGGGCGGCATCGTACTCCTGTTGGATGGCATAATCAGCATAACCAAGCGCGCGCATCGGTTCATTCTGTTCGAGCGTCCAGAGCGTGAGTACATTGTTGTATTTACCGGGCGTACTGCTGTTAATGGTTACTTCTTCCAGCAGGCGGTAAGCTTTGTGTATTTCTCCTTTTTCGTAAAAACCCATTGAGACAGCAAAGAGTAACGCCTCGCGTTGCCCGATATTGGCAGGCCGCCTGGCTAACTGCTCAATTTTATTTAGGGTAGTAGTGTCCAGTTGCGAAGGCTGACCAACGATGTAGTTATTGATAAATGCGGCTTCCGAGCGAGTCAGTACCGTGTCGGTGGGAAGGGCAAAGGCAAGGCGATTGTCTTTTTGATTCAGGTTGTAATACGCCTGGAGATTGTTGCGAAAGGTGGCATAATTACTCACTTCAGCATGCGACAGGGTGTCTATGGCAATTTGAAGCCGCTGATAAACACTCAGCCCCATCAGGTTCGATTGCGCCACTGACACATTATTTCCAGCCGACCCATTTTGAAAATAGACTTGAGCCGAATCGGAAGCGCCTCCTTTCATGAAGAGATAACCGATCGTATTTTGAATCAATGGTTCGTCAGGTTGTAATGCCAATGCATCTTTTAGAGTAAAAAGTGCCTGCAGGTTGTTTCGTTCGGTTTGGTACGTTTGGGCCCAATTCAAAACCGACATAGGCGTGGGTCTGCGAAGCGATGCTCTTTCATAATAAGTTCGCTCCAGAGCGGTGTTCATTTGTGCTCCTTCTATGTTTGCCAGCGCATAATGCCCATGGTGGTTACCATAACCGAAGCGGCCGCTTCGTTGGTAAAATGCCTTTGCCAGATCGGCATCACCACTACTAAGATGTAAATCGCCCACAGCGTTGTAATAGCCAGCCATGGCGTTTTGTACCGGCACTTCCCATTCATTATAAAAAACAAAGGCAAGCGTTGCTATTAACCCGCCCAGTCTGAACGTGAAATAGGGCATGTTGGTGGGGTTGTACAGTACTTTATAGACGGCCATATTCTTTGCCAGCATGCCAATAAAATTGGAAATGACATACAGCATAAAAATAAGTCCGTACCCCAGGTGACTAAAAATGATCACATCGGCCAGCGCATCGGTAGCCGCATCGTTAGCGGTGTGAAATAACCAGGCCAACGCAGAAAAGCACAAAGCGCTCAGGCTGAGGTAGGCAAGAACCCCGTAGGGTTCTATCTCCAGAATCGACTCAAATTGTTTTTGCCGCTGCCGCAGGCCCCACAAACCCAAAACTACTGACACAGAAAAAAGTAAAAAAAGATCAACCGATAAGATAGACGTTTCTATGAAACGGAACTTAATAGCGTAGGCCAGTGCCAGGTTGATTAAATAAATGACGCTAATGATGAGGAAGTGGTTGAGACTCTTGGAGGAGCGCGTGCCTTGCGAAACGATAAAAATGAAGGAAGCCGGTATTTCATGAGCAACCATCAGCGCAAGCAATACCGTTAGAATAATTCCCGCTGGCATCCCGTTCACAGCTATCTGCAATAGGGGCAACTCTGCGTGGGAAAACAGAAAAACAACAACACCAAAAATCAATGAGACAACGCCAAAAATCGTTAGCCGGGTGATAAAAGTCAGCCACCGCGCGAAGTAATGAATATAGAAACCACCCAGTACATAAATAGTAAGCGTTGCAATAGTAAAGAGCTTGGTGGAATTGCCAAAGAGTAAAAGGGTTTCGAGCCTGAGGCTTACAATAAAAAGTATGAATATTCCTGTGCAGATTAGATAATAGAATCTGCCCAGTGTGGTAAACACCGCAGGAAAAACGGTGAGCGTAACAAGTATGAAGAAAAAGTAAACATAGCCGCTCCACAGTGGAATTTGCAAAGGGCTGCCGAGCCACCGCTCGAACAGCACATAATTGTTTGCAGGCACTGCCAGCTCGATAATTCCTTTTTGAAATCGATGGGCAGGTATTTCCATTAACTCCACCTCTTGAACCAACTGTGGAACAATAGCAGGTGATGGAGAAGGCAGATAGAATATCCAGAAACTTACAAAGGCAAAGGCCAATAGCAGCCCCAATGCCAACAACAGATTTCGATGTGCCGGTGACCAGTCGCTCCAGAAAAGGAAACCTTTTTTTAACATGAACTGTGGACTTGTTATTCCAGTACTTTCGGAACCAGGAAGAAGTTGTTGTTTTTTTTCGGAGCATTGCGCAAGGCCTCTGCTTGTGGCAGGTGCTGCTTTACTTCATCTTCGCGCATTGAGTTTATTTCATGACTCATGGTGGTGAGTGGTGCTACCCCGTCTGTATTTACTTCGTTGAGCTTTTCCACGAACGACACTACTGCCGTCATTTCTTTCAGCAGTTTACTTTCATCTGCAGGGTTGAGTTCCAACCTGGCCAGGTGTGCTATTTTATGCAGCGTTTGTTGGTCTATGTTCATGGTGCCTGTTCAGTTCAGTCTGTATCACGTGAAATACCTGGTGCTTTAATTCATCTATGTGCTCCAAACCTAAAGTACTTGTGATTATGGGCTCGTGAAAAATTACTTTCACCGTGCCAAAAGCTAACCGTAGCTTTTTTTTATCCGGCAAAATTATCCAATTATCAGGAATGGTAACGGGTACAATGGCTATTTGTTTTTCTATGGCAGCACGAAACGCGCCATCTTTAAATCGGGCCATCTGTGGCGGATGTTGCGTTACGATGCCACCCTCCGGGTAAATCACCAGACTCTTACCTTCTTCAAGCGCCTTTAGCGATTGCAGCATGGTATTGAATCTGCTCTTGAGGCGTGAGCGATCTACCGTAATGTGCAGCTTGCGGTACATGAAACCAAAAAGGGGCACACGCTCCATGTCGTTCTTACCCACAAAAATGCTGTTGTGCGGGTTAAGGCCCATGGTAGGTATATCGAGGTAAGAGAAGTGATTGGGACAAAAGATATACTGCTTTTTAGGATCGAGTGGTGCACGAACTTCCACACGGAAAGGAAGAAAAGAGAATGTAAAAAAAGCATGTGCCCACCAGCGATTAAGCATACCTACCAGCCGAAACTGCGAAGGGAATACGATAGGGATAAGCAGCGGCCAGAAAAAGAGAAAGAACAAAACACAAAATACGATGGCGCTATGGGCCGTGTGCAGCGCACGTAGTATCCTCATAAGCTAGGTTGCGAACCGAGGCAGATCAATTTTAGTATTGCCCGTTTAGGCTATAAAGGTACAAATCTTTGCGTACCGACCCGACCAACTTTATTGTCTATTGATTTCACCATTCTTGGGTATCAAAATAATTTCCTTCTGCCTGCCATCGATGTAGCGGAAGCCTGTTTCATCAAAGTAGCCGTCTTCTTCCAGTTGTATGCGGATGTCTTTCTTCCATTCGGGTATGTTTACCGTGCAGTTTAGTTCGATGGAATAGGCGGTGTTGTAGTGCAACGGGTAGTCGCCTGTATGAGGCACACCTCCTTGCATGTCCCACATGCCAATAGTGGTGCCAGCTGCGTGGCCATGAAACCCGATGGGGTGTGTGTAAATAGAGGGTGTAATACCTTCGGCAATGGCTTGTTCACGGCTTGCCTTTAGCACCTCGTTGCCGGTGCGGCCTTCTTTGAAATTGTTGGTTAGAATATCCTGCAGTCGGTTTCCTTTTTTAAATGCCTCTCGCAAAAACAGGGGCGCTTCGGTTTCGCCTGCCTTCAGTATATAGGCATGCTGTTGCGTGTCCGTGTTCAAACGCAAATAGGTAATGCCAAAGTCCACATGCAGAAAATCGCCCGGAAGTATCACCAATGGCTGTGGCCGCTTCAGGGTAATAGCATCTGCTTCATTGCGCTGCACTGACACAGAGGGATGAAACCAGGTATCCAACTTCAACTCTTTGATGCGTTCGCGGTACCACCACACCACATCTTCGGTCGTGGTAACTCCGGGTTGAATTACTTTATCAGAAAACCCTTCCTGGATGATTTCATGTGCAATTCTGCAAATCTGTGGATAGATGGCCATTTCTTTTTCTGTTCTTGTTTCCAGCCAACTTACCGCCAGTTTTTCTGCGGAGGTTACTTTTGGTTGTATGCTTTTTGGAAGTACCCGCAGCAAGTTGTCGTAGTCGTTGGAAGTAAGCCCATCGGAATGGCCGTAGTGTGGCGCTTTGTTAATACCGATTTTTTTGGGATTGCGCTCGCTGATAATTTTTCCCAACTGCGCCCATTGGTCGGGGTTGGCGTCAGGATCCCACGCGCGTTTAAAAACCTTACCCACATCGTAGCGGGCTACTGCCAGGTACTCCATCTCCTTATCTACACCCCTGTCGAACGCAACCAGCATGGTGGTTCTTCTGGCTGCATGCCACGTGGCGGGTAACAGCGTGCGTATAACAGGATCTTCGTTGTATTCGCGCGAAATAATGATCCACATATCGAATCCTTCCCTTCGCATTAATTGCGGTAGCAAATTCCGGAGGCGGTCTTCCAGCAGTTCATCGACCACCCTTGCCTGGTCGCGTTGCGAAAGAATCAACTGGGCATGGTTTTGCAGTACAGCAAACAGAAGAAGGAAAAACAATAACAGTTTTTTCATAAAGAATGATTTGTAGCGGTAATCTAGAAGATGTCTTTTTGTTTATGGATACAATTTTGATGGCCGGTGAAGTGGCTAAACGGGCGTAACGGCCAGCACACAGCGTTCGTTCTTCAAAAGTTCCGCTGCATGCTCGATGTGAATTTTGCTGCGGGCATCGTTCATTTCTTCGCGCACTTTGGTTCGTATCTCCTTCATGCGCATGGCTTCGATAAAGCGCTTGATGTCTTCATTATTTTCCAAAATCAATTTAGGCACCAACGTGGGTTTGTTGTCGTCCCCTTTCGCTACCATGGTAAAAAACGAAGAGTTGGTATGTTTAACTTCTCCGGTTTTCACATTCAGTGCTTCTACTCTGATGCCTACAATCAAAGAAGTACGCCCCACATAGTTCACCGATGCGTGCAACGATACCAACTCGCCTACTTCTACAGGCTGAAGAAATTCTACCCGGTCTACCGTTACCGTTACACAATAACTGCCGGCATGTTTGCTGGCGCAGGCGTAGGCCACTTTGTCCATCAGCGAAAGCAAAATGCCTCCGTGAATTTTGCCGCCAAAATTGGCGTAGGAGGGAATCATCAACTCTGTAATGGTGGTTTGCGACTGGCGCACCGGCTTGGCAGATTCGGGCATGGGCTAACAAGTGTTATTTTAAAATTAACCTAAAAAGTTACGCCAGCCAATTGTTTAGGTAGGCGATATGAAAATAGATTTGGCGCTTTCTAAACGGTTTGAGCAGTTCTACCACTTTTGCCTAAACCTGACGTGCGGAATTTCGTAATGCATTGAACTTACCCAACCATTTATGACGCATTGGATCAAACTCGCGCTGGCGGGTGTGCTGTTTTCGGTTCAACCACTTTGGGCACAACAGAAGGCGGACAGTCTGCGCCAGGTACTGAATGCCCATCAGCAAAATGACACAACCCGTGTGGTGTTGCTAAACAAACTTGCCTACGAGCTGGTATTTACCCAACCGGCCGAATCAGAATTACTGGCAAAGGAGTCAATTGAACTGGCAGATCGCCTCGACTTTACCCGCGGGCTGGCACACGGTTACCAGGTGCTAGGCATTTCGCACGACATACGTGGAAATTATCAGGAAGGTATTGATGCCAATCAGGCCGGGATCGAGCGCATACAGCAATTAAATATGCAGACTCCATCCGTGAAGGAGTTGTATGGTGCTTTGTTGAATGGCCTTGCCTTGGGCTACTATCATCAGAGCAATTACCAACAGGCGTTGGAAGTTTTTTTGGATGCGCTGCGTCTGGCAGAGCAGTCTAGCAATAAAATGAGATTAGCCAACGTGTATAACAACATGGGACTGGTATACCACGACTTGAAAGAATTCGACCGGGCATTGGATTATTACAAGAAAGCGATGCAAACGGCCGATGAGGTGGGTGCTCAAAACATCTCCGGGAGAGCCGCCAACAATGCGGGGCTCATACTTCGGGAGAAGGGTGATTATAAAGAAGCGTTGAGGTATTACGAATTGTCGTTAGAGTCGAAAAAGAAACTGGGCGATGAGAATGGCATCAGTGCGACCTATCAAAATATGAGTGTAATCTACAAGTGGCTGAATGAACTTCCCAAAGCGCTTGACTACGTAGACCGCGCCATTGAAATCAAGACCCGGCTGGGCGATAAATTGGGATTGGTTCAGGCGCAGGATACAAAAGCAGATCTGCTGACCCGACAAAAGAAATTTGGCGAAGCACAAAAACTGATTGCCAGCAACCAAGCAATGGTGACGCAGATGGGCACACGCGAGCCCATGATATTGGTATACGATGCCTATGCAACATTATACCGCGAGCAAGGCCAATTCGACAAAGCCCTGGAGTGGTATGTGAAAAAAACTGAACTGAACGACAGCCTCTTCAACGAAGCCAAAAGCAAGCAAATAGCTGAGTTGGAAACCAAGTACCAGGTGGAGAAAAAAGAGCAGGAGATAACCAGATTGGAAAGCGAGCGTGAATACCAAAACCTGAGACAGATGATTTCCATAGCACTTATTGCCGTGCTCGTTGCATTTATAGCCATGGGGTGGTTGTGGTTTTCGCAAAAGCAGAAGCAGGACAAAATGTACTTTGAGGCGCAGCAGGCTTTGGCGAAAGCAGAAATAGTGAATGCCCAATTGCGGGAAGAGGAGTTGAAAAAGGAACTGGATTACAAAAACCGCGAACTCACTTCCTACACAGTGAACTTCATACAGAAAAGCAAGCTGATGGAAGAAATGAAAGAAACCCTCAGCAACCTCAAGGAAACACCGGCCAACGAAGTTTCGAAAAAGATTCTGGAAATCAACAAAATCATCGATTCGAACTACCAGGTGGATAAAGAATGGGAAGATTTCAAACGGCACTTCGAGAAGGTACACCCCGATTTCTTCGACCAGCTAAAACTCCGCTTTCCTGACCTTACCGGCAATGACCTGAAGTTATGTGCCTTGCTGAAACTCAACATGAACATGAAGGAATCGGCTAAAATTCTGGGTATTTCGCCCGATAGTGTAAAAACCGCCCGCTACCGCCTTCGCAAAAAACTCAACCTGGCCAAAGAAGAGGCGCTATTTGACTTTATGTTCAAAATCGAAAATGAAGCAGTGGTTGCCGAGTAGCAACTGACAGGGCGCCGAAAACGTGACGCGTTGGCATTTTTACTAACTTTTTTTGCCGTGTTAACCTTTTGTACACGCGTTGAAATAGACACGGGCGTAACCACTTTCGTTTCTTTGCATTGTGAAAACGGTTCAGCAACGAAAAAAGACAAGCAAATGGCGCTACTCGCTCATGGTGGTGGGCGTGGCAGTGGCCGTACTTTGCCTTTTGTCGCTGAAGGCCCAATCGGGTACGGAGAAGCCTAAAGGGCGCTTCCAGATCGGCTTTGCTGCCCGCTGATTTTCTTCAAATAGACGCCAGTGGAATGCGCTGGCTCAGTTGGCGGAAACGCCACAGCATGGCGAGTGCCGTGAGGGTAAGCCCGATCAACAAGCCGGTCCAGATGCCGGGTGCCCCCCAATTCAGTTGGAAGCCCAACACATAACCCAGCGGCAACCCAATGATCCAATAGGCCACGAAGATCAAAAGCGAAGGCACTTTTACATCTTGCAGGCCGCGTAGCGCACCAATACACACCACTTGCATGCCATCGCTCAATTGAAACAAACCGGCAATGATGATGATCGGGCCGGCAATTTTCAGCACTTCAGTATCGGTGATGTACAGTTGTGGTAACAAAGAATGCCCTGCTATAAATAATATTCCCCACAACAACATCAGCGCAAGCGCCATACCCAACAACACATAGGCCGCCCTTTGCATTGATTTTCGGCTACCGCGCCCCAACTCCTGGCTTACACGAATGGTGGCAGCCGCAGCCAAACCCGAGGTGGTCATGTAGCTGATGGTGGCAAGGTTAATCGCAATCTGGTGCGCGGCCAATGCTTTGGTGCCCAGCCAGCCCATCATTACCAACGAAAAATCAAATGCTGCCACCTCGAAAATAAACTGCACGCCTGCGGGTATGCCCAAGTGCAACATCTTGTTAAAAAGTTTCCGACTGTAATTGCCCAGCGCAAAGGCCGTGCGGTACATTCTAAATGGCCTATACCAGTAAACAAAAACGGCTATACCCAGCGCCATCAATATTCTTGAGGTAAATGTTGCCCACCCTGCTCCATTCAATCCGAGTGCTGGAAAACCAGCGTGTCCGTAAATAAGCAAATAGTTGAGGCCGATGTTCAACAAGTTGCAGCCGAGCACTACCACCATTGGCACCCAGGTATTCGATAATCCTTCGGAAAATTGGCGGAAAGACTGAAACACCATTACCGGGATAATGGAGAAGGTAATAATTTCAAGATAGGGGATGGCGAGCGCTACCACCTCTGGTGGCTGGTTGATGTAGTAGAGAATATTTTTGCCAAAGAATACCACCACACAGAGCACCATGCTTGTGGTTAGATTGATGACGAGCCCATGACGCAACGTTTCCACTACCTGCAGATCATTTTTTTCGCCATCTGCGGCAGCGACAAGGGGTGTAATGGCGTAAGACACGCCAATGCCAAACAGCAACAACATGTTAAAGGCCACATTGGCCAGTCCGGCTGCTGCCAACTCGGTCGCACCTACATGCCCCACCATTACATTGTCGGCCACACCCATCATTACATGCCCCAATTGACTGAGCATAACGGGGTAGGCAAGCAAAAAGCTTTGCCTGATATCTGCGCGGTAGGTGGAGAGCGGTGTCAAAACGAATGAATAAAGAAATTGAAAAAACTCAGACTGGCAAAGAATAGCCTTTTACGAAAGCCACTTTCAGCAATCCCATTACGCTTAGGCTATCGGTAATTTCACCTTGCTGAATCATTTCCAGTGCTTTGGCAAAAGAAATTTTTTTTACCTGCATGTCCGCTTCGGTATCTTCCAAATGCTTATCGCCTTCGGTTAAACCCTCGGCCAAAAAAATAAAACCTTCTTCATCACTTACCGAGTTCGACAAATAAGTACGTTGCAACAGCGTCCATTTTTCTGCGCTCAACCCGGTTTCTTCTTTCAACTCGCGCTGGGCCGAAGCCAACACATCGGTATGCAAAGGGCCTCCACCTTCCGGAATCTCCCAGCTCCAACTGTTTAGCGTGTAGCGCCACTGGCCCACCAGCCAGGTGTTGCCGTGTGCGTCCAGAGGCACAATGCCAATGGCTTTGTTTTTGAAATGCACTTTGCCGTAGATACCCGGTTTGCCAGCCGGGTTCAGCACCTGGTATTCGGTAACATTGATCCACGGGTTATCGTATTTTTCTTCAGCCGATAGCGTTTGCCACGGATTTTTCATAGTAGCATCTTTGGCGGCCAAGATTCAAAATTTAATCGACAATTGAGTGCCGCGTTCTTGAATTTTGGCTGCTGAATCTTGATTTTTGGTGGATGTTGCTTTCCTCTTTCACGGTAGATTTAGTAGAGGCCGGCTGCGATGAAGTAGGTCGTGGTTGTTTGGCTGGCCCGGTGGTGGCTGCAGCTGTCATCTTGCCCAAGCAATATCAACACGAATTGCTGAATGACTCCAAACAATTGACGAAAGAAGAACGGGACACTTTGAAGAGCGACATCGAGCGCGATGCACTGGCATGGGCTGTAGCAGAGGTGAGTAACGAAGAGATCGACAAGATCAACATACTGAATGCCTCTTTCAAAGCCATGCACCTGGCGTTAGATCAACTACAGGTGCGCCCTCAAATGGTGTTGGTAGATGGCAACCGGTTTAAGCCGTATGGCGATGTGCCCTTCGAGTGCATCATTAAAGGCGACAGTGTTTACTTGTCGATTGCGGCTGCCTCAGTGCTAGCCAAAACCTACCGCGATGAGTTGATGGAAAAATTGGCAGTGCAGTATCCCGGCTATGGGTGGAACACCAACGTGGGTTACCCTACCGAAGAACACCGCGATGGCATTCGGCAGTTGGGCATTACGCCCTACCATAGAAGAACATTTCAATTATTGCCGAGTCAGTTGGAATTGTTTCAATAGCCATGCCGCCCTTCTTTCAAGTGAGACACAAAAATTTCGACTACGGTTTACAGCAAACCTGTAGAACTTGTCAGCATACCTTTAGAGGCAGATTTTGTAATATCTGTGGCGAGAAAGTAACTGATCCAAATGAAAAGTCTTTGTCAGTATTTCTGGGAAGCCTGATCAACGCGTTTACTTTTCTTGACAACAAGTTTGTGCGGAGCGTAAAGTTGCTGATGCTCCACCCGGGTACTTTATCTAAAGAAATTGCGAATGGCATACAGGTGCCTTACATGAAGCCGGTATCGCTGTTTTTTGTGGCCAACTTTTTTTACTTCTTGTTCCCCTTTTTCGATTCGTTTAATTCCTCGCTCTATTCACAAATGAACCTGATGGGTGTCCACAGCGAGGTAGTCCGCGAAAGGGTGAAGCACGAAACTGAAGCCCGTAGTATTTCTCTGGAAGATTTTCAGAAATTGTATCAGAGCCAGTCAACCAATCTTTCTAAACTTTTTCTGATAGTGTTGGTGATAGTCATGGCTGTATTTCTGGCTATCGTTAATTTTTCTAAAAAGCACTATTTCTTCGATCACCTGCTGCTGTCTCTGGAGTTTTACAGCTTTCATTTGGTGCTCAACATGCTGTTGCTTCCATTTACAATGGGCTTATTAATTCGGGTAGCATCGTGGTTCGGGCTCGACTGGAATGTTATGTTGGAAGACCAGAATTTTTCGGTGTTGGTTTTCGGGTTTATTCTTTACTTCTTGTTGCGTGCGCAGCGGCAATTTTATGCCCAAAAGTGGTACTGGGCACTGCCACGAGCTATTTTGCTGCTTTACTTGTTTACCGAGAGCGTTCAGTGGTATAGAAAATCGCTTTTCTACCTTACCGTTTGGACTATCTAATCATATAGGCGTCCACTTACTCAGCCAAGCCCACCATTTGCTCATTAGCGGTCGCTGGAAACCCCTCCATAGCCCATCTTTGCAGCATCTCATAAGGTTTGGGTAAGGTGAAATTGCCCGGTAGGCAGAAGGTCGACCGGGCTTTTCTTTTTAAAAGGAATTGACTTGTAAAAACTATTTTTACACGCAGCCAGCTGTGCCGTAAATAAATGTGCCTCATCTTCTTCTCTATCAATAACCACCCCACCTACAAACTGGTGGTGGCAGCCAACCGCGATGAGTTTTATCAACGCAAAACGGCACCGGCATCGTTTTGGGCGGAGCAACCCCACATTTTGGCGGGCCGCGATTTGGAAGCCCAGGGCACCTGGCTGGGTATGACAAAAGGGGGCAAGATAAGTCTGCTCACCAACTACCGCGATCCGAAGCACATCAACCCTGCAGCCCCTTCGCGCGGGCAACTCGTGTCCGATTTTTTGGCGAATGGTCTTTCAGCCGAAGAATACATTCGTGAGATTGCGCCTATCTCCACCCAATACAACGGATTTAACTTGCTGGCAGGCACCCCCGATGCGCTATGGTACCTTTCCAACTATGCCTCGGGCACGCAAAAACTCACCAGTGGCTTGTACGGTTTAAGCAACCACCTGCTGGAAACGCCCTGGCCCAAGGTGCAACGAGGAAAAGAAAAAATGAAGACGCTGTTGGCCCATGACCGCATAGAACCCAAGGTACTTTTCGAACTGCTTTATGATGAACAGCGCGCTCCCGATGATAAACTGCCAGACACCGGTATTGGCCTGGAGCGCGAACGGGCCTTGTCGTCTATGTTTATCAAAACCCACAATTACGGCTCGAGGTGTTCCACTGTAATATTAGTCGATAAGAACAATCACGTTTTGTTTTCAGAGCGGGTGTATGACACTGTTAGCTTTCAAAGTGCAACTCAGGTTTTTGAATTTGAAATAGAGAAGCTTGGGACAGAAGAATAAGATACCGTTGCCCTTATTAACCATCCGCTGGCTCTTCCCTAAACTGGAAAAAATCTCGCCACCTCTGGCCACCCGTTTTTTTATACGCCTTTTCTTTTCTCCCTTTCGTTACCCACGGCCTGAAAAAGAAGTGCCATATGTTCAGTCTGCGGAAAAATTTGATTTGGTGGTAAACAACAAACGGGTGCAGTGCTACCGGTGGGGTAATGCTGCCCAACCCTATGTGTTGGTAGTGCATGGCTGGGCAGGTAGGGCTACGCAATTCAGAAAATTTATTTCAGCTTTTACTGACGCTGGCTACGGAGTGGTCGGCTTCGATGGACCTGCCCACGGTCTTTCAGAAGGGAAGCGCACCAATATTTTGGAGTTCGAGCAGGTATTCCAACAGCTGTTCGTACAATTGGGCGCTCCCGCTGCCGTTGTGGCTCATTCATTTGGTGGCGTGGCCATGCTCTATGCCATGGCCCAAGGTCTGCCGGTTAATAAACTCATCAATATTGCCAGCCCAACCATTGGCGATGAGGTGATCAACACCTACCTGCGTGCCATCAACGGAAGTGCGCCTACCGGCCAGGCGTTTAAGGACTGGATGGTGAAAACTTATCAAAAAACTTTTGATGAGTTCTCAGGTCTTCATCTCATCCAGCAGATAAAAACGCCCTTTTCACTGCTACTTTGGTACGATGAAGACGACAAAGAAGTAACCTCAGAACACGGTCTGGCGCTGAAGAAGGTTTTTCCTGCGGCTGAACTGGTAATAACCAAGGGTTTGGGGCACAACCGCATTTTGAAAGATGAAGCCGTGATAGCTCGATGTCTTGAATTTGTAAAGCAGGCCTGATTTAGTAACATTCAACGGAAATTCGCGTCTAATCATCAAAAAAAACACCGTTGAGCTTAATTTTTCACCTTATTCACTCAACTTTGAAACTTTCCGGTCGTTTTAAAGTAAACCGTAACAGAACTATTTAAAACCCGGCACCATCTAACCGATAAAATCAGTTATGCCTAAGATCATTGAGACCAAACACATTTCGCGTGAATACAAAATGGGCGACAACATTGTGCGCGCCCTGCAGGATATTTCCATTTCCATCGACAAAGGCGAATACGTGGCTTTTATGGGGCCATCGGGTTCTGGAAAATCCACCCTCATGAATATTGTGGGTTGCCTCGATACACCTTCGGGAGGTACTTACATGCTGAACAACCAGATGGTGAGCGAAATGACGGAGAACGAACTGGCCGAAGTGCGCAATAAAGAAATTGGCTTCGTGTTCCAGACTTTCAACCTGCTGCCTCGTGCTACGGCATTGGAAAACGTAGCGCTGCCGTTGATTTATGCCGGCTACAGCCGCGATGAACGCGAAGAGATGGCCATGGCTGCGCTTGAAAGTGTGAGCCTGGCCGACCGCTATCACCACCGACCCAACGAACTGTCGGGTGGGCAGCGCCAGCGCGTAGCCATTGCGCGGGCATTGGTGAACAATCCCTCTATTATTCTGGCCGATGAACCAACTGGTAACCTCGATTCCAAGACCTCGTACGACATCATGAACCTCTTTCAGGAGCTGCACGACAAAGGCAATACGATAATTATGGTTACGCACGAAGATGACATTGCGCATTATGCGCACCGCATTATTCGTTTGAAAGACGGATTGATTGAGTGGGATAGAAAGAATGAAAATGTGAACCGCGGTGTGCCAGTAGCAGCTCATTAAAATTATTTAGGTTCTAAGTTAAGTTCGGTATTTGTACCGGTAGTCCTTGGCTTCCAAAAAGCATTGGGTTGTGAGCAGCTTGCATCTGACCGCCATGCTCAACATAGGCAACTCCGTTTTGATTTTCAACAATTTTGATTGCAGTAGTTTGGGCGAAAGCATGCATGAAACAATGATGGACCCGAAGAATTGCATCTTGAAGAGTTTGATCATTCTCCATATCCTCTATTGTCAGGCCAATCTCTTTACACTTTTGTTTAGAAATATGTCTTGAGTGAGATCTATTAGCATTATGATCGCTAAACTCTTTTAAAATCTTTTTTGACTTCACAATATCTCCATTACACATATTGTCAGTGAGCCAGGTTTCTGCTAGTGAATCCGACCACTTAATTGCATGCTCACACGTTCCAAGAAAGGTTGGATGATATTTTGAAATTATAACTTGCCACAAAGGAGCTGAAGCTGGATTAGATCTAATGTCAAGCTTTGCACGCTCAAATTCCGCAATTACACCCTGGCAAGGAATACCATTGATTTGGGGATCAATCGGACCAAGATTTGACTGCTTACCCATCAATATTGACTTGCATGAAAGTGCAATCATCGTTCCTGCGGACATTGATATTTGAGGTATTATTGCTCGAATATTTCTGCCAAAGATTGACTTCAAATAGTCAACGATGCTTTCAGTGGCTGCCAAATCCCCACCAGGTGTATGAAGAATGAGATCAAGGCCAAGATTTTTGTCAAGACGATGCACATTGGCCATTAAAGCATTTTTATCTTTGTCGTTTACTGCAACGTCAGCGTTACCCCTTTTTTGAAGCCAACCGCTATAATAAGCAATAGTGTTGCGGCCAGTATAGGTTGAAAGCTGTTTCAAGTACTTCCTTCTAACATTGTCTATGGCTTGGCGATCCGTCTTGAGGCATTCGTTAATCTCTTTAAGAATTTCGCTCCAATTTTTCGACTCCATCAGTACGATTGTTTCAAAACAAGAAATTATAATAGGCTATTTGATGAGGTAGTGCTTGAATACTCAGTATAAATGGAGAATTGTGTAAATGAATCTCCTTGCTTGGTCCATTGGGGGGTTGGCAAAGCTCCTGCTCCTTTCATTATTTCTCCATATTCAACATGAAAGTCACGTTTCTGTACTTCTTTTGCCTTCTTTTTGCGAACAACTTTTTTCATCGTCTTGGCGTTTTTTTTCAATAAAATGCGATGTTAAGGTAGAAAAATGGCTCGAAATGCGGTCACTTTCCAAGGAATTTGTATCTAAGTTCTATGCTTTATTGACTTCTTGAACGTTAAACTTACTTATAATATTATGAAAATCTACACTAAAACAGGCGATGCCGGCACCACTTCTTTGTTTGGCGGCAAACGCGTGTCGAAGGCCAATTTGCGTATTGATACCTACGGCACGGTAGATGAGCTGAATGCTTTCGTGGGGTTGCTGCGCGACCAGGAAGTAAATCAAAAAAGGAAAGAAGTACTTACCGAAATACAAGACCGACTCTTTACCATCGGTTCCATGTTGGCCACCGAGCCGGGCAATACCAAAGTAAAAATCCCAACACTCACTGAAGGCGATATCACTTTTTTAGAAAAAGAAATAGATGGAATGGACGCCACACTGGAGCCCATGCGCTTTTTTGTACTCCCTGGCGGGCACCAGTCGGTTTCGTTCGGCCACGTGGCGCGCACGGTTTGCCGCAGGGCCGAAAGGTTAGTAATTGCGTTGAACGAAGAGGAGCCTATTGCACCCTTGGTAATCCAATACCTCAACAGGCTTTCCGATTATCTTTTTGTTCTCTGTAGAAGGATGGCGAAGGAGTTGAACATAGAAGAAACGCCCTGGCATCCACGCATGTAGGGCATCCGTTATTTCACTTTCACTTCCGTTTCCCAACCTGTTTTTTTTAGAGCCGGGTCGTTCTCTTTTTTCAGGAAATCTGCTTTAGATAAAGATTCCGCCTCCCAAGAAAGAATGGCCTCATCGGGCACTATTTCAACAGGCACTTTCCAGGCAGTAGACGTTTCGTTGTAAGCCAGGTTCGATTGAGAGCAATAACAACTGATGACCGACCAACGAGGCCGGTTGGATAAGTTGGCTTCGCTGCGGGTGCAACAGATTAGGATGGAAGGCGAGCGCATCGCCCGGTTCTAATTCGCAATAGATCAGCGGCATGGTTTTCAACGCGTTCTCCACCATTATACTATCAGCACCTACCTGCTCTCCGGCAAAGCCATGGTTCACACGGCCCAGTTTGTGCGAACCTTTGATGACTTGTAAACAGCCGTTCTCGCGGTTGGCATGTGTAAGTGCTACCATCACACTGATCAACTGATCGGGAAACATGAACTGATTTTTATACCAATAACCGTAGTCCTGATGCCATTCCCACGCACCACCCACGCGCGGCTCCTTCTGCATCAACTTCGAATGAAAATGACACACGGGGCTATCGCTATCCAATAACGGAGTAACCAGGTCGATCATTCGCTGGCTGCGCGTCATGTAGCCAAATACATCGTTGCCCGGAGTAAACCACAGCGACAACCTTGTTTTTTTACCTGTTTGGTCGTTCAGATCGAGCGCGTTTTTTTTCATGGCATCGTCTTGCAACGCTGTTTCATAGAGCCGGTTCACTTCATCGGCCTTAAAAAACTGTTTCAAAACCAAAAAGCCCTCTTCACGATAGCTGACTTGTTGTTGGGTGGTTAGTTTCATGGTTGGCTCATTGAGATTGGGGAATTTACCACTTTCTGCGGGTATCGGGAGAGCAGCGCCAATAAAATCAGGCACTAACAGATGTTAGCCTAATTGCGGGGAATTGAATATCTTGCCTGAAATTTTACAAAATCATGGTAGATACGCTGAAAATTGAGGTGCAGAAGGTGGCGAAATCGCGTTTAAGCGAAGTTGATTTCAAAAACATCCCTTTCGGAAAAGTTTATACCGATCATATGTTCATGGCCGATTATAGAAATGGGTCGTGGCAGAATTTCCGCATGGTGCCTTATGGTTACATGCCTATCAGTCCGGCTACTCCAGCCTTGCATTACGGTCAGTCTATTTTTGAAGGCTTGAAAGCTTACAAAAATGCAGAAGGCGAAGCCCTGGTTTTTCGCCCGCTTGATAACTGGAAACGCATGAACATATCTGCCGAGCGCATGTGCATGCCCGCGTTGCCCGAAGAATTGTTTATGGAGGGCATGAGTACTTTGATTGACCTTGACAGGGGGTGGATTCCCGAAACAGAAGGGAGTTCATTGTATATCCGGCCATTTTTGTTTTCGGCCGATGAATACATTGGCATCCGCCCGTCAGAAAACTGGACATTCATGATTATCACTAGTCCGGTGGGCGCGTATTATTCCACGCCAGTGAAAGTAAAAATCGAAACACACTTTACCCGTGCCGTTGCAGGCGGTACCGGCTACGCCAAGGCTGGAGGTAATTATGGGGGAGCTATTTATCCTGCCAAATTAGCGCAAGACCAGGGCTATCATCAATTGATATGGACCGATGGCGTAGAGCATAAATACATTGAAGAATCGGGCACTATGAATGTGATGTTTGTGATGAACGACACATTGGTAACGCCCGCCCTGAGCGACTCCATTCTGGCAGGTATTACCCGCGATAGCGTGTTGCAGCTGGCCCGCCACTGGGGCATGAAGGTGGAGGAGAGACGTATTTCTGTGGAGGAGTTGGTGGAGGGTTTGAAAAAAGGAACAGTAACGGAAGCGTTTGGCGCAGGCACGGCTGCTACCATTGCCCCTATTGAGTTAATTGGCCACGAGGGTAATGACTATGTGTTACCCGCCATCGAAAAAAGAACCTTCTCTAACCGGGTATACAAAGAACTGGATGCCATGAAGCGTGGCTTTGCACCCGATCCTTTTGGTTGGATTGTGAAGATGTAAGACCCTATACTTTCCGGGTATTTGCATCGTTATGTGGCGAAGTCTGAATAGCTTTGCTTTGTAATTGGTTAATTTGATCAGAACATTCATTTTTGGGCTGCTGCTGACAGGTTGTTTTTCTGTGTTTGCACAGAAGCAACTGATATTTATGAAGCGTGAAACCGTTTCTGCCCGCTACGAAGTAGGCGACTATTTTCGGTGCAAGCTGAAGAATGGCGAATACAAAGAAGGTAAGATCATCGATTTACGCGAGTTTCAGGTCATTACCACCAACGATACCCTTGACTTTATTCGCATTGGCAAGGTGCGCTTTAAACACCAACCAGTGAATGTTACCAGTGGTATTGGCGGAGCCTTGTTTGTGGGAGGCATACTGTATTTCACCATCGATCAGTTCAATACACTTTTCGTGGATGGACAAAAAGGAATCGATGACAACGTGGTGAAATCATCTTTGGCATTAACAGCCGTTGGCGCGGGTATGTTGTTCATCAAACCCAAATACAGAAAAACCTGGAAGTACCGGCCACGCACTATCGATTACACTTCGCCCTTTTACCGGTTCCCTGGCACTTAACACAAAGGCGTACCACACCGATAATCATTTATCCTTATATTTGCCACTCAAAAAAAAACTATTCACATGAACAGCGACCAATTGAAAGACTTGAAGGCCCGTGTCGCGGCTTTGAGGAGGTATCTTTGACTACGATCGTAAGAAAGTAGAGATAGAAGACGAAGAGCGCATTACGCAACAAAACGATTTCTGGAATAACCCCAAGCAGGCGGAATCCATTCTTAAAAACATCCGTATCAAAAAGGTGTGGACTGATGCTTATGAAAGAGTAAATAAGCAACTGGAAGATCTTGAAGTGCTTTATGAATTTCACGAAGCAGGCGATGTAGGCGAAGAAGAATTGGAACTGGAATACAAAAAGTCTTTCCAGGCCATTGAGGAGTTGGAATTCAAAAAAATGCTGAGCCAGGAGGAAGACCAGCTAAGCGCGATGATTGAAATTAACCCGGGCGCAGGTGGTACTGAAAGCCAGGATTGGGCCGATATGTTGAACCGCATGTACATTATGTGGGGCGAGAAGAACGGCTACCAGGTGAAGCAGGTAGATTACCTGCCGGGCGATGTGGCGGGCATCAAATCGGCCACGTTGGAAATTGAAGGACCCTTTGCTTATGGCAAGTTAAAGTCGGAAACGGGGGTGCACCGGTTGGTGCGCATTTCTCCTTTCGACTCGAACGGCAGAAGGCACACTTCCTTTGCCTCTGTGTTTGTCTATCCCGAAGTAGACGATTCCATTAATATTGAGATTAACCCAGCTGATGTGGAGTTGCAGACATCGCGTTCGGGTGGGGCAGGTGGACAGAACGTGAACAAAGTGGAAACCAAAGTGCAGCTTACGCACAAGCCCACCGGTATTGTGATTGTGTGCCAGGTAGAACGTTCGCAACATGCCAACCGCGAGAAGGCTATGCAGATGCTGAAGTCGAAGTTGTATCAGATGGAGATGGAGAAGCGCAACGCGGCACGCGATAAGATTGAGGCAGGCAAAATGAAAATTGATTTTGGTTCGCAGATTCGTAACTACGTACTACATCCTTACAAGCTGGTGAAAGATGCGCGCACCGGGGTGGAGCGTACGGATGCACAAAATGTTTTGGATGGCGACCTGGACGATTTCATTAAAGCGTTTTTGTTGGGCGCACAAGAAGCGCAGGTGAGTAAATAAATTTGTAAGAGGCTGTCTCAAAAGCTATAGATTTTTACGTCTTTCTGAGCGTTAGCGAAGAATCTCTTTTAGAATTCAGGTTTAGAGATGTTTCTCTAACGCTCAACATGACGACAAAACTTTTGAGGCAAGCCTCTTTTTTGATATGAAATTTTTTCTGTCGTTCTTTTTTTCTCTTCTCTTCTCGCATGCACTACTGGCGCAAGTGAGCTATTTTTTGGTAGAAGGAAAAGTAACCGATGCAGGCACAGGAGAGCCCATTCCCTTTGCTTCTGTGGGCATAACGGGTCGCGCGGTAGGCACCAGTACCAACGCAGTAGGTGAGTTTAGTTTTAAGGTGCCGGTTGAGTTAGAAGGTAAAGAGTTGAAGGTATCTTGCGTAGGCTACGAAAGTTTTACCAGCATTGCGAAAGCGGGCAACTTGGAAGTATTGTTAAAACCCGGCAAAACTGTTTTGAAAGATGTATTGGTGACCGGCAAGGATTTACGCCCAGAAAAAATTGTTAAGAAAAGTTTTGCGCGTATTCGCAAGAACTATCACACGAAGTCATTCGTCTACAAAACCTTTTATCGCCACTACTGCAAAGACGATTCGCTCTACGGACGGCTGATTGAAGCAGCAGTAGATGTCTATAAAAATAAAGGCCACCGTTGGCAGGCACCTGCACCTGGCACCAAAGAAGAGTTACGCGTTACGCAACTACGCAGAAGTTTCGACCAAACCAGAATTGGTAACGGCCACGCACCCATTGCTCTTTTTTCGGCCATGGGCCCCGATCCGGTTTCTTACCAGGCCCCCAACACTACTAATAGTTTCCTGGGAATTTTTGGATACAACGTGAGCCGCCTTCGCTATCACACCAAGTATTTTGATTTTGAATTGGATGGTTTGACCGAATATGATGGACAGGAAGTCTACAAAATCAATTACCGGTCTAAAGACAGAACCTCCCTACTCTCCACAGGCATTCAGTTTAAACAACAAGAGCAGGGAACCCTGTTCATAGATACGAAGAACCTGGCCATCGTTCGCTCTGAATGGACCCGCCATGCTTTTGATACGGTCAACACCATCACATCATACCGAAAAGTAGGAGACAAATATTTTTGGAACCACACTTCCAAAGAGGGCCGCACCTACATACCTCAAATCAACTTTAAACATGTTTACCATCTGGATATGATGGTGAACGAAGTGGTACTGAAGGATTTTGAGAAATTCAAGGGCAAAGAGCCTACCCGCGAAATATTGCAGCAGGTGAAGTACGATTCTTCTTTCTGGAATAACTACACGATTTTAAAATCTACGCCTCTGGAAGACAAAATCGTGGCCGATCTGGGAGGCAGCCTTTCATTGGCACAACAATTTGTGAAGTATGATAGCATGGAACGCATCGCCTATTCAGCAGAACGACTAGATCAACAGAGGTTTGAAACATTTAGAAACTTAAGCAAGGGCAGGCGTATTCTCTACATCGACTTCTGGGCATCGTGGTGCGCACCGTGCATTCAAGAAATGGTAGCTGAAAAGCGCTTGCTGGAAAAATATGGCGACAAGATTACTTTTGTTCTGATTTCCATAGACCGCGATGAAAAGGCCTGGAAAAATGCGCGCGAAAAATATAAACTTAATTTGCCCGGCTTTCAGCACTATCGCTTTGGCCCCGAAGCAGACCTTTTGAGCTTTTTTGAAGTGACAACCATACCGCGCTACGTGCTGGTAAATAAAGACGGAAGTTTTTATGCGCTGGATGCGAAGCGACCCAGCGACCCATTGCTGCATCAGGATTTTGAATTGTTACTGAAAGAAAGTGAAAAGAACTGAGAAGGTTTACTCGCTTCAATTCTGGCTTACCTGTTTAAGCTCGCTTCTTTTCTTTGCGAGTTTCAACATGATCATTCCCGAATTGCCTGCCTACCTTACTGCCTTAGGTGGAGCGGAATATAAAGGGCTGATCATCTCATTGTTCACGCTTACCGCTATGCTTTCGCGTCCGTTCAGTGGTAAGTTGGCCGATAAGTGGGGAAGAAAGCCGGTGATGATGGTAGGCGCAGCCGTGTGCTTTGTTTGTGGTTTTCTATACCCCGTGCTTTCATCAGTAGGTGCATTTCTTTTTCTTCGATTGGTGCACGGGTTTTCCACGGGCTTCACACCAACCGGGCAGACCGCTTTCCTGGCTGACATTGTTCCGGCTCAACGTAGGGGCGAAGCCATGGGGCTTTTGGGAACGGTAAGTACCATGGGCATGGCAGGCGGGCCAGCCATTGGTGGCGTTATTGCCAATCATTTCTCCCTCGAAGTATTGTTCTATTGTTCGTCTGTCTTTGCCATTACCTCTGTGTTGATTTTGATAGGAGTAAAGGAGACATTGGCAACCCGCCAGTCGCTATCGATCAATATGTTCAAGATACATAAGCGCGACTTAATCGAACCTCGCGTGATGCGTGCCTGCATTGTAATGGGGCTCTCCGCCTACCTCTATGGCACTTTGTATACCCTTATCCCAGATTTTGGCGAATGGGTGGGCATTCGCAACAAAGGACTGCTCTTCACTTATTTAACCGTGGCTTCTTTGATGATGCGCCTGCTGGCCGGTAAGGCATCCGACCGTTTTGGAAGAGTAGCCGTACTGAAAGTCTCTGTGAGTTTAATGGTAGTGGCCGCATTGGTGATGGGTTGGGCTTCGGCTAAATGGCAATTGCAACTAGGGGTGGTTTTGTATGGCATGGCCAATGGCATGACATCGCCTACACTTTTTGCCTGGGCTACGGATTTAAGCGATGAAAAACACAAAGGCCGTGGGTTGGCGAGTTTATATATTTTTATGGAATTGGGAATAGGAGTCGGGGCATTGAGTAGTGGTATTTTGTTTGCCAACCAAACCGCTAACTTCCCGATTACCTTTGGCGTATGTGCTTTACTTTGCTTCAGTGCATTTATGTTTTTGTTCTCTTCTTATGTTCGTAAACCTGTAGTATGAAGACCTACCTGCGGTATTCTTTTTTTATTGTGGCATTTATTGTATTGGTGGCAGAGTTAATATCCTCCGCTTTATTCTACCAGATATCTAAGCCATTAATAATGGTTACACTACTGGCCTATTACCTCAGCGCTCAACCAACAGGTCGAAGGTCGTTGGTGCTAATTATTGCATTGATTTTTTCGTGGGCAGGCGATGTGCTGCTGATGTTCACCGGTGATTTGTTCTTCATGCTGGGCCTTTCCGGGTTTCTGTTGTCGCATGTGTTTTATGTGGTGGCTTACAGACAACACAAGCGCACCGAAGGTGTTGGTTTTTTAGGTGTACAGAAGGCGAGGTATAGTTTTCCGTTTCTACTGGTGGGCACGGGTTTACTCACTATTTTATACCCGGTGCTGGGTCCCATGAAAATTCCGGTAACTGCCTATGCCGTGGTGTTGGTGGCCATGGCCTTGGCCGCCTTGTTTCGTTTTGGGTTCACTTCAACACGTTCATTTAGCTGGGTGTTAGCAGGCGCTGTTCTTTTTCTCCTCTCAGACTCTACGTTGGCCATCAATAAATTCTTACAACCCGTTCCTTATAGTGGTCTGCTGATTATGAGTACTTACATGGCTGCGCAATATTTGATTGTGGAAGGGTTGCTGGCGCACAAGGATTGAGAAAGGGAGTGATCCCAGAAACGCATCATTACAAGTGCCTTCCACGTACGCCCTATCTCTGGCGTGTCATGCAGGACTGGTTCCTGCGCTTTGAAAGCGTGCTGAAGTAACAAGCGTGAATCAAAAAGACTAATAAAAGATAAGTTCAGCCGATTTCCGAGGGAGGGGGAAGTGTCGGTCTCATGAAACTTAATGACCAAGCGACCGAGGAATCTACGTAAAGAAAGCAGCGCGCTTAGGACCTGCACAAGCGAAATAATAGCTGGACGCACCCCACCCGCCAACTTCCTTGCGTGCTTCTTCCAAGGGGGCCTATCTATTCTTTCGAGGACTGGTCACTATCAATACGTATACCTTACCTTCTTATCTCGCTGCCGCCCAATAGCATGAACTACAGTTTCCGTACTTTGCCGCTGCCCGAGGCATGGCTGTTTACGTGCGTGGGATTGCCTTTGTAACTCACACTACCGCTGCCGCTAATGGTCGCATCCAGCTCTGATTTCACATTGATCTCTACATCGCCAGACCCTGAAATGCGCACTTCGCAACGGTTGGTCTCCAAGTTGGCTGCGTATACTTTTCCCGATCCGCTGATGGAAGTCCGTACCTCATCGGCAGTGCCACTCGCCTCAATCTTGCCAGACCCTGAAACGCCAAAGGAAGCTCTGCCGGCAATGGTTTCCGTCATTCTCACTCTGCCAGAGCCACTCACATCGCTGTTAAATCCTCTGCACTTACCGGTAAGATCTATGCTGCCCGATCCGCTCACATCGGCCTCCACATCGCCATTGGCATCAGCCTCAATTTTTAACGTGCCCGATCCACTTACATTCAAATCCAGGTTGCCGGCTGTAATTCGGGTTTCGCCAATCAGATCGCCCGACCCGGAAACGCTCAATGCTTCAATGCTGGCCACGGTGATGTAAACGTTCACTTTATCATCTGTACCCCAGTTCCAATTCGTCCAGCTACCTTCCTTACCAATTGTCAGCTTTTCTCCCGATACTTCAGTTTCCACTTCTTCCAGAAAGTCGCGGTCGCCTTCCAGCTCTACTTTTTGTGGCGTGCCCTGACGCAGGTACAGCTTACCAGGCACACGGAACGAAATCTTAGTGAAGGTGGATACTTTCCGCTCTTCACGGGTTTGACCTACGGCCGCGTTGAAAATCAATAAGGTGATAGCGATCAGCGAAAAAGCCTTTTTCATACGTGTACGGTTATTTTTTTTAAATATCTCGGGCAATGTACAAATTCATTGTTTTTGAACTAATGGGGTGAGGTATAGACTTCTGTTCTCAAAGAAAGGTTGCACATTACAGCAGCTTTTTTCTAAAACATGTCTTTGGAGGATAAAGTCACCTTTTCGTATCGAACCATCGCTCACAGAGGCTCTGCCCTCTACAAAGAGAAAGGCTCGCGGTTTTTGGGTTTTGCCATGCATGTGGCGGATGAAGTGCAGGTGAAACACGAAATAGAGCTGCTGCGAAAGGAGTATTTCGATGCGCGGCACCATTGCTACGCCTGGATTTTGGGTGCCAATAAAAACCGTATACGCGCTTCTGATGATGGTGAGCCCAACCATTCTGCAGGCGACCCCATTCTGGGCCAGATTCGCGCGAGTGGCTTAACGAATGTGCTGGTGGTAGTGGTGCGCTATTTTGGCGGTACCAAACTAGGTGTGGGGGGGTTGATGACGGCCTACAAAGCTGCGGCCGAAGAAGCCTTAAGAAATGCAGCTACAGAGGAGCGCGAGGTAATGGAGAGTGTCAAGTTACGTTATCCTTACCCATCCACACCCGAAGTAATGAAATTGGTGAAAGACTACGAGTTGAAGATTACCGAACAACTGTTTGAAGAAGATTGCCTGTTGAAGGCAGAATTGCCCTTAAGAAACAAAGAAGCATTCGTTATGAAGGTAGATTTGTTGATTGCGTTGGGACTACCGCTGAAAAAGGAATAGCAGAATGTAGCTGGGTCTATCAACAGGCATCATAATTATTTCTATTTTTCGAATTCTTTCCTCCTCTTCTGCGTATGTCAAAACAAAAAACGCCCGCGTTGGGCTTCATCTTCATTACGTTGCTTATCGATGTGGCCGGCCTGGGAATTATTATTCCCGTTATACCGCGCCTGATACAGGAGTTGACGGGAGGATCGGTGAGCGATGCGGCTCAGTATGGCGGCTGGTTGATCTCCGCCTATGCCATCATGCAGTTTGTATGTGCCCCCATTATGGGTGGCCTGAGCGATCGCTTTGGTCGCAGGCCGGTGTTGCTGGCTTCGTTGCTGGGTTTCGGTTTCGACTACCTGCTGGTGGCGTTTGCCCCCACCATAGGTTGGCTATTTGTGGGGCGAATAGTAGCCGGCATTCTAGGTGCCAGTTTTACAACGGCAGGGGCTTACATTGCCGACATCAGCACGCCCGAAAATCGCGCACAAAATTTTGGAATCATTGGTGCGGCATTTGGCTTGGGCTTCATTGTAGGGCCTGTAATTGGTGGCTTGTTGGGCGGGTTGGGCACACGCGTTCCTTTTTTGGTAGCGGCTGGCTTAAGTTTGCTGAATTGCATCTACGGCTATTTCATACTGCCAGAATCTTTGAAACCTGAAAACAGGCGCAGGTTCGAGTGGACGCGCGCCAACCCCATTGGTACACTCACCAAACTCTTCAACTATCCGGTAATTGCAGGCTTGTTTGTATCGCTGGCCTTTGTATACATTTCTGCACATGCCGTGCAGAGTAATTGGGCCTACTATACCATTGAAAAATTTTCGTGGACGGAAACACTGATCGGTATTTCGCTAGGAGTTGTAGGCATCGTTTCGGCTGTGGTGCAGGGCGGGCTTATCAGGGTAATTATTCCCCGGCTGGGTAACGAAAGGAGCGTATATGTAGGCCTGGGGTTGTACGCTGTCGGCCTCACGTTCTATGCCTTTGCCACACAAGGTTGGATGATGTACGCCATCACCGTTGTGTATTGCCTGGGTGGCATCGCGGGCCCGGCTTTGCAGGGTATTATGTCGGGCATAGTGCCCCCCAATGCGCAGGGCGAGCTGCAAGGGGGCTTCACCAGTTTGATGAGTGTAACATCTATTTTTGGTCCGCTGATTATGAACAACCTCTTTGCTTTCTTTACAGATACCGCTGCACCCGTATATTTTCCTGGTGCAGCCATGCTTCTGGGCGCATTGTTAATGATCATCAGTTCCTTACTCGCCAGAAGAACATTGAAGGCCCGCATCGGCACTTGATAACCAATCGACACTTACCAATTGATAAACGGTATTTTTTCGATTCCGTTAGGAGTCGTTTGCCTGCAGCGGTGTTTACTTTTGTGTTCGCATCTCTATCATGCTAAAAAGCTACAAAGCGATTATTCAAGACGGTATTTCAAGAATAAAAACCTCCGCATGGAAAGCAGAACTGGATGACAAATCCAGGAGGTACCACATTATGGCAGCATGGGCGGCCATCATTTTCGATCCCTTGTTCGGCATCACAGATTATTTCAATATTCCAAATGCATGGGCAACTATTTTTGCCTTTCGTATCACCATTGCCACTATTACGCTTTTAGCCTATGTGGTTTGGCGCGAGTATAACCTGCCTTCTTTCATCATCGTGGTAATACCATTGGTGCTGATATCTTTTCAGAATGCATATACCTATCAATTCATTGGCAACGATCAGTTATTAGGTCACAATCTAAATTACATGGCGCTGTTTATTGGTGCGGGTATGTTTTTGTTGTGGCATTGGGTGTATTCGGTCATGGCCCTTGTACTTTCCATAGGCGCAACAGGCTATTTTGTAATAAACAACCCTTCTATTGATGCCGAACAATTTTTCGTTGAAGGTGGTCTACTACTGGTTTCGTCAGGCATTTTTATGACCATTCTTATCAAAACACGCTACGATTTGAACGTGCGAGAAATCAAAGCGCGTCTGGCCCTGATGGAGAGCAAACAAGAAATACAGGAACAGGCAGAAAAAATAAGAATGATGAATGACAACCTGGAGGCTCTGGTAAGGCAGCGAACCATCGAGCTGGAAAGAAAAAACAAAGCGCTGGAGGAATATGCGTTTATTAATGCGCACAAGCTAAGGGCACCAGTGGCCAGCATTTTGGGTTTGGTTCATCTGCTGCAAAAAGAGCCACTACCCGCCCATGCCAAAGAAATACTTCAGCACCTCGATAGCTCTTCTGCAAACCTGAACGAGGTGGTGGAATCTATTACCATTGCGATCGAGAAGGGCGAAAGAAAAATTTAAGTTGATAAGAGCTGTTCTGTAAGCCGCCTGTAGATTTCAAGACATACCCAGGCATCGGTGGCTGCATAGCTCACCTGTTTCGAGTCAAGTCTTTCAGCTTCCCAATTACTGGTTTGGGCACTTTTGGAAATACGAAAACCAAGTAGCAAGGCGGTTAATTTTTTCACGCTTTCCACTTCATAACCTGCCTGCCGTGCCATGTCAGATAGTTCAATGAATCCTTTGGGTTCGAAACTTTTCAGTCGCTGCAGGGCCTGTATGTCATCGCGAATACCCACGCCTGCTTTTTCTATGTGATGACTCTGTAGAAAATCCACAACCTCATCGGTGAGGCCCATGGATTTAATACGTAGCAGGAAAACCTTTTTTTCCAGGGCAATCTGCATCAAGGCAACCTGGTGGCGTTGTCCTCGCACAAATACTGGCTTTGTTTCGGTATCAAAGCCAACCACTTTTTGGTCGGCCAGTTCTTGAAATGCTTCGTTCAACGCATGCCGATCGGTTATCAATGCCACTCTACCATCAAACGCACCTAACGGCAGCGCATTGATTTCTTCTTTGGTAATCGTTTTTCGATCAGGAGGGTTCTGATTTGTCATCGGTAAACCTTCTGATGTTGTAGTTCATGTATGCCTGCAGCACCGTCATCAACGGGCTGATGATGCAGAAGAAGGCAAATGGCGCATACGACCAGGTGGCTACACCCAAAACCTTAGCTTGTGTGGCACCACAGGTATTCCAGGGAATTAAAACGGAGGTTACAGTGCCCGAATCTTCTAACGTACGGCTGAGTACTTCTGGCTTCAAACCTCTTTTTCTGTAAGTGTCTGCATACATTCTTCCAGGAACGGCAATGGCCATGTATTGATCGGATGCCGTGAGGTTGAAAAAGATACAGGTAGCTGCCGTTGACGCCACCAACGAACCGGTGGAATGCGCGAACTGAATGATTCTTTCTGCGATTACTTTCAACAAGCCAGACGACTCCATCACTCCGCCAAACATCATGGCGCAAATAATCAGCCAGATGGTGTTCATCATGCCATACATGCCTCCTGCTGAAAGCAGTTCGGTAATCATGGCATTCTCTGTTTGAATACTGGTGTCGGCCGACATGGATTTCATGATGGCTATGAAAGACGACTTAATGTAGTCTCCTTCTATACCCGAAATCTGGTTGACAATCTGTGGTTGAAAGATGACCGCAAAAATGCCACCCAGCAGCGAGCCGATAAGCAGGGCAGGCAGAGCCGGCATTTTTCTAATGATCATAAAAAGCACCAGTGCGGGCACTATAAAAAGAAGCAGGTTGATATTGAAAGCCTTGTCGATGGCGGCCAATACCGTTTCGGTTTCCGTGGCGGTAACTGATGTATTCAGTGTAAATCCCCAAACGAGAAAAATGACCAGCGTGACAATAATCGTGGGTGTGGTGGTGTACACCATGTAGCGAATGTGTGTAAACAGATCGGTGCCAGCCATGGCCGGAGCCAGGTTGGTGGTGTCAGACAGGGGCGACATTTTATCGCCAAAGTACGAGCCAGAAATAATGGCACCTGCAATGACACCCTCTGAAATACCCAGGGTTTTGCCGATACCCAGAAGTGCAATGCCTACCGTTGCAACCGTGCTCCACGAACTACCGGTAGCCAGTGAAACAATGCAACACACCACACAGGCTGCAAATAAAAAGATGGTAGGATTCAAAATTTTCAGCCCGTAATAAATCATAGCCGGCACAATGCCACTTAGCAACCATGTTCCTGAAAGCGCACCGATCACCATCAAAATCAACATGGCACCCATGGCCGAACTGATACTTTTTACAATGCTTTGCTCAACTTCGTGCCAGGAGTAGCCCAATCGAAATGAAATGATGGCGGCCACTCCCGCTGCCAGCACCATCGCCACCTGGTTGGGGCCGCCTGTGGCATCGGCTCCAAAAAGGACAACATTGAGCGTGAGTAGAAGAATGAGTGCAAGGATTGGAATGAATGCCAACCAAAGGGTAGGTTCTTTTTTCAACGTCATCGGTAAAAAATCAATCGAACGAAAACAATACTTCCGGGCAAGATAGGAAAAATAGTTCAGGCAGATTCTTGCCTACCTTTCGGTTACATGGTAATGGACGCCTCTTGCTTTCAGGTATTCAACGATAAAATGAAAGTTATTTGGCGAATCGCCTAAAAACTCAGGCGGACTGATGCCTTTGCGATCGTACTTACCATCGAGCACCAGGTGGGCAACGGCCGTGCAGGTATAGCCCGTGGTGCGTGCCATCGACAAAGTGCCGGTTGATTTTTCTGTGTGGTCGTTCAAAAAGTATTCGTAAGAGCGAGGCTGATTGTTTTCCTCTCCGTCTATGCGAATGCGCATAACCGTATATTCTTCTTCACCCGGCTTTAACTTCCACTTGGGAAACAGCAGTTTGGCAGTTACATCAATAGGTCTGATTTTAACTCCCTTTACGTCTATTTCATCGTAAGAAAAGAAGCCGGTTTCGCGAAGTACGCGCAGGTACTCCACGCAACCGGGGTAGCGCAATGTCTTTTCAATCATGTTAGGGATATGGGGCATGGTTTTTATGAGCGACCGTAAACCATCCGAGTTCCACGATTCCAACGTGCCCACACCAGGAAAATGAACCAGTTCGGTGTCTGACAATGCTTCTCGTACAACCATCGATCCATTTTGTACATATCGGGCGGGGCGAATGTATTCTTCAATTACATCAATGGGCGAGAAAACAGCTTTGTATTCATAAGGCCACTCGCGTACTACAGGCAAACCACCCACCAGGCATTCGTAGTTGTGTATGGTCATTTGTTGGTTGTGGTAGCCCAGAATAATGTTGCCCATGCCGGGCGCCACGCCACAATCGGTAACGATGGTTACATTTTTCTTTTTGGCCAGTTCATCTAATTGAAAAGGATCTTCCGGAAAGAAGGAAATATCTACCATGTTTTTTCCGGCTTCGATGACGGTGCGGGCCACCGATAGGCCCATAAAACCGGGCACTGCGCCAATCACCAAATCGAAAGGAGCGAGTAGCGCTTGCAGCGCCTTCAGGTCGGTGAGGTCGGCTTTTTTGGTTTCGATTCCGTGTGCCTCCACTGCCTTTAAGGCCTCCTCATTTATATCCACGGAAGTGACATCAAAACTTTTAGCCAGGTCTATGGCCATGGCTTTGCCTACTAACCCCGCGCCTAATACAATTATTTTTTTCCTCATGTCAGATATATATTTCGTACGCGCAAGAATACTATTTTTTTTAGAATAGCAGTTGATTTTCCACCTGTGCACACCCTAAGAAGAAAATATCTAACTTCCGAATTAAAATTCATTCCTTATGGACCTGGTATCGTTGGTGGCGAAAGCACGGAATTCTTCTTTCTACTTGTGGCTGCTCAATTTCTCTTTCAATCGATTTGTTCCCTTCAACCGGCCGCACGGTTTTCAGATAGTAGAGATTGGCGATGATGCGGTTCGTACGCGTTTGCCTTATAAACGAAACAACCTCAACCATCTGAAGGGCTTGCATGCGTGTGCGCTGGCAACACTTACGGAAATAACCGGAGGTTTTTTGCTGGCGCTGAAATTAGACCCCAAAAAATACCGCTTGATACTCAGGAGGCTGGAGATGGATTACCTTTATCAGGGAAAGTCTGAAGCATTTGGCTACCTGCAGGTTACGGAAGACTGGTTGCAACAGCATGTTTATAGCCCCTTGAAACAAAGCGAATCCGTTGAAGTGATCACTGAAGTGGAGATTGTGGACAAGGCCGGTAACAAACTGACCAGTGGCAAAGCACATTGGCAGGTGAAAGATTGGCAGAAAGTGAAAACGAAAGTGCAATAGAAATACGTGAAAGAGATCAACAAATTTTCTTTTCATGAGGGTGAACTGCCTCCGAGTTATAAGCCGGTACTTCACCAAGTGCTTTTCAATACGGCCGTCCACCGTATGGAGCAATCTGCTACTGGTTGGCATTCTTACTACCTGCTTAAAGATCAATCAAGCCATGCCTGGGCGGAGGTGCATTTTTGTGTGCTGAATGAAGAGGCGCGCAGTCCACATAAAGCTCCGTTCGGTTCGTTCCAGTTTCATAATCTGTTAAATATGGAGCAACGATACCACTTTATACAAAATGTGGAGCAGGCATTGTTAAACCGTGGCGTAAAAATGATCGTGATTAAAAACCCTCCCCAGTTTTATTCGCCATCTGATGTAAGTGCTTTAGAAGTAATGTTACTCAACCGGGGGTATTCGGTTAGGCATGCAGAAATCGGAGCTGCCATTTCTGTTACCACCAAAAGATTTGAGGGCGGGCTTCACACTTGGGAAAAAAGAAAGTTAAAACAAGCCAGGCAAGCAGGAATCAAGTGCAAGCACCTTCCACTATCGAAGGTGAAGGAGGTCTATCGGTTCATCGCAAGCTGCCGTGAAGAGAAGCGGCAGCCCCTCAGCATGACTGAAAGTGAGTTGATGGAGGTTGTTCAGGCTAATGCTTCACACTTTCATCTTTTTGCCAACTACCAGGGCAAAGCACTAGCCGCAGCTGCCATCACAATTCACACCGGCCATCAGGTGTTATATACATTTTATTACGCCCACGCAATTCAATATGACTCGGTTAGTCCGGTTGTTTCGTTGATGCAGTATATTTATCAATGGGCAAAGAAGCACAACTTTCAGTTGATTGACCTCGGCACTTCTCATTTGGATGATGAACCGAATTTTCCGTTGCTTGATTTTAAACTGCATCTGGGCGCCAAACCTTCATCTAAGCTTACCTTCGAAAAAATACTGAATTCATGAGGCCGCTGGTAACGGTGGTTTGTCTATGCTATAACCATGCGCGTTTTGTGCAAGAGGCGCTGGAGTCTGTCTGGGCCCAGACCTATACAGATATTGAGCTGATTGTAGTGGACGATGCCAGCACCGATGGAAGCAAGCGTGTTATAGAAAACCTTTTGCGAAATAAACCAGGCACTACGTTTATTTCGCTGGAGAAAAATGAAGGTAATTGCCGCGCCTTCAACAGAGCCTGGCGCCTTGCCAAGGGTCAATTCATTATTGATTTCGCAGCCGATGATGTGATGCTGCCAGAGCGGGTAGAAAAGGGAGTGAACGCTTTTGCGGATAAAAGTGAGTTGTATGGCGTGCAGTTTGGCGATGCAGAGTGGGTAGACGAACAAGGCCAGTCGTTAGGCTTTCATAGCGACCGGTATCCGTTTCAGACTATTCCGCAAGGCGATGTTTACACAGAGGTCATCCAAAGGTATTTTATCAATAGTCCTAGCATGATGGTTAGAAGGGCTGTGTTTGAACAGTTGAATGGATATGATGAAACTTTGGCTTATGAGGATTTTGATTTTTGGGTAAGAGCCGCACGTCATTTTTACTTTTTTTATTTACCAGAAGTGTTGGTAAAAAACCGCAAAGTGGCGGGCTCCATGTCGCAACAACAATTTAGACGAGGCAGCCCGCAGCAGGTAACTACGTTTACCGTCTGCCAGAAAATTTTGCAGATGAACCGAAGCAGGCAGGAACAACGGGCATTAGACAGACGCATCAGGTATGAGCTGGCAAAGTCGATTCAACGCACCGATTTTTTATTGGCCTACAAATATTCTCTACTTTGGTGGAATAACCGCAACGTATAATGGTGGACACCCAGCCACTTCATGGCCAAGGTTGGTTGATTACGATCGGCAAATCTATTTTGATGATGATCTTTTTTGTTGCCACACACTTTCTCTATCGATCGATACTCTTCCTTGTTACTTTTTGGGTCACCTAAAGGTCCCTACTTTCTATTGTCTTCTCCCTTCACTATGCTCACATAACTTTCGTAGCGGCTTTGCGCGATTTGGCCATCCTCCAGTGCGTGTAGAATAGCGCACTTTGGTTCATTCAGGTGCAGGCAGCGTGCGCCAAACTTGCAGTCACTCCTCAATACACGCATTTCAGGAAAATAATCGGATACCTCCTCGGGCGACATATCTACCAACCCCAGCTCTTTAATGCCGGGTGTATCGATGATAAATGTATTATCATTCAACTGAAACATCTCTGCAAAAGTAGTGGTGTGTGTGCCTTTCTCAGTAAAGGCCGACACATCGCCCACCGACTGCATTATGCCGGGCGAGAGCTTGTTAAGCAAAGTGGATTTGCCCACGCCTGAATGACCGGCCACCAAAGTTTTTTTTCCCTGAAGGATAGTTCTGAGGTCTTCCTGCTGGTGGAGCAGACCCGAAGTAAGAAAACAGTGGACACCAATGTTTTGGTATAATTCAATCAGTGCGGTTACGGCATCCAACGATTCGCGGTCCAGTAAATCTGATTTGTTAAAAACCAAAACCTGTGGAATGCGAAAACTTTCAGCGGCTACCAGGAATCGATCGATAAAGCCCAAAGAGGTGCGTGGAAAGGCAAGTGTAACCACCAGTAACGCCTGGTCTATGTTGGCTGCAATAACATGGGTGTGGCCGGTTTTCTTTACCGACTGCCGCACCATGTAGTTTTCGCGCGGAAGAATTTTTTCAATAGAAGCTTCGTTGCCGTCAATTGTCAACTCCACATAATCGCCCACGGCAACGGGATTGGTTTCTTTGATGCCATCGAGCCGGATTTTGCCTCGCACACGACTTGCATAGGTTCGGTCGTCCTCACCCAATACGGCATACCACGAACCGGTGGATTTCATTACCAGCCCCTTCATGCCTGCAATATTTTCCGGCAGTAGGTCATAATTTTTTCGGTGGCGCCCAGGTTCTCTTCCACATACGATTTGGTTACTTCGCAGGCGAGCATAAAAGTTTCGGGTACATTCACCTGCTCATACTTTTGTTTCAGATCTGCGAAATCGCCAATCTCAAAAGCACCTCCGCGCATAATCAGATCATTCGCCTCGTTAAATTTCTGATAGTTTTTATTTCCGAAAAAGATAGGTACACCATAACAGGCGGCTTCCAGAATATTATGAAGCCCTTTGCCGAATGCTCCACCTACGTAGGCAAATTCTCCATAACGATACAGACGTGACAGCATGCCTACATTGTCGATAAGTAACACCTGGTATTGTTCCAGGTTGGCTATTCCCACGGCTTGTGAATAACGTACGGACTTTACTTCCAGTTGTTTCTCGATATGCGACAGGAATGCGGGAGTAACTTCATGCGGTGCCAGGATAAATTTCAGTTGCCCTTCATTGATCATAGGCGCCAACACATCGATGTCTTCTTGCCAGCAACTACCCACCACCATCAACTTCTCATCGTTTTTAAATCGGTGGGCAACCTCAATTTCTTCCGCTTGCCGTGTGATCTGGTAAACCCGGTCGAAACGGGTGTCGCCAGTAAGGGTATAGTTGGTAAAACCTATTGACTTGAGCAGGCTGGCTGACTGGTTATTTTGTACGAAGAAGTAATCGAAGTGACTTAGTATTTTTCGAAACAGATTGCCGTACGACTGAAAGAAAGGCTGTGAAGGACGGAATATTGCGGAGACCGATAGTAGTGGTATGTTTCTGCTTTTCAGTTCCATCGAATAGTTCAGCCAGAACTCGTACTTGATAAAAATGGCCAGTCGCGGTTTCACTAACTCGACCCATCGCCTGGCATTGCCCGGCAAATCTAGGGGCAGGTAAAAAACATAATCTGCCTGAGTGTAGTCTTTGCGAACCTCGTAGCCTGATGGCGAGAAAAAACTGACCAGAAGTTTATTGCCCGGGAATTCTTTGCGTATCGTCTCAATGATCGGTCTGCCTTGCTCAAATTCGCCAAGAGAAGCACAATGAACCCACACCACAGGTTGCACATTGCCCTTCATTTTTTCTGAAATGTGGTTCCAGATTTTTTTTCTGCCGCTTACAAAAGCGCGTGCTTTCGGATGTATCCACGATGCCAGCCAGATACCTGCCCGCAACAGGTGCATGGCTATGTTATAGATAATCAAGGTAACTTTATTAAAGCTCAAAATTAGTTTTTTCCCAGGTACTCCTTTTGCATTATTGGAACTACTTCGAGGTTGTCTGATAAAATTTCCATTATTTTGATTCTTGAAAAAATACGAACAATGAAAAAACGTGCAATTATCTTACTCTTGGCCGTAATGGCGATTCCTTATTTTACTAAGGCCCAGGACGACTTGGGAGACATCATCAAAGGCTCGGCCAACGATGCCAAAATCATTTCAGAAGGCTACATCGCCCCTTTCATGAAGGCTTTTGGTGCCGGTTTGAACCAAGGCTGGTACAACACAGCCAAGCCCCACAAATTTCCAGGTGCTGATTTGACCATCACCGTGTCGCCCGTGTATGTGCCCGATGCAGACAAACTGTTTGAGGTAGATAATTCAAGACTATCAAACATAGAGCTAATTAACACAGGTCCCGGTGGCGGTCCCATTGCCAATGGCAAAGGCCAAGTGCCAACATTTTTTGGCCCCGATCGCAGACCTACTTATGAATTGAATGCTACCAACAACCCTACCTTTCAAGGCCCTCCCGGTGTGGGTTTGAAATTTTTGCCCGTGCCCATGGCGGGCTTGGGTATCGGCTTGCCTAAAGGTTTTGACTTGAAATTCCGCTTCATACCTACTATCGATTTGGGTAACATCACAGATGGCGAAGTAGATGGCGAATTCAGTTTGTTTGGTGTAGGTGTTATGCACGATGTAAAGCAATACATCCCCGGCATTGAAAACTTGCCATTCGATTTATCAGGTTTTGTGGGATTCACCAGAATGAAATTGGATGTAGGCTTCGATGAACAATATCCTGATCAAAGGGGTATTTTTGAATCTACCGCAACTACCATTCAGGGTGTTATTTCTAAGAAAATTTCCGTGCTTACCGTTTATGGCGGATTAGGTTATAACCTGGCGAAGACCAAACTGGCCGTGAAAGGCGCTTATGATTTCGATCAGGATGTAGCCGGAATACGCGAAACTCGCGACCCCTTTTCTTTGGATGTAGCCAACAATGGTCCCCGAGCAACGGCTGGTGTTAGATTGAAGCTGGCCGTGTTTGCCTTCCATGCCGATTACACCTTGCAGAAATACAATGCGCTATCGGTTGGTTTTGGTATTAACGTGCGTTAACATTTCATAATACGAAGGATGCATTAAGTGCCATCGTCATGTTGAGCGTTAGCGAAACATCTCTGAAATTCGAATTTTAAATAAGGAGATTCTTCGCTAACGCTCAGAATGACGTTAACCCCTAGATTTTAAGGCACCTTTTTTTCTATTTGCCCTTATACTCCGGCTTGCGTTTTTCTACAAATGCTTTCATGCCTTCCTTCTGGTCTTCGGACGCAAAGGTGAGGTAAAAATTTCTGCGCTCGTAAGCCAGGCCTTCATCTAAATGAGTTTCGTACGAACGATTGATGGCTTCTTTGCCCAATTGCACCGCCACCGGGCTCATCTGCGCAATTTCTTTGGCCAATTGCATGGCTTCGTGCAGGTACATTTCTACCGGTACCACTTTATTTACCAAGCCATATGTCATAGCCTCTTCACCAGAAATGAAGCGTCCCGTCAGAATCAACTCCATGGCTTTGGCTTTACCTACTGCCTTGGTAAGGCGCTGCGTGCCGCCCGCGCCAGGTATGGTTCCTATCTTGATTTCAGGCTGCCCGAATTTGGCACTCTCCGATGCAATGATCATGTCGCACATCATGGCCAGTTCGCAACCTCCGCCCAATGCAAATCCGGAAACAGCCGCGATGATGGGTTTCTTTATTTTCCTGATCTGATCCCACGTGCTGAACTGGTCGATCACCAGCATATCGATCGCACTTTTGTCGGCCATTTGTTTAATATCGGCACCAGCCGCAAAAGCCTGCTCATTGCCCGTGAGTACAATGGCTCGCACCTGGGGGTCTTTGTCTAAGCGCTGCAGCGTATCGCGCAGCTCTTGCATCAATTGAATATTGAGCGCATTGAGTTCTTTGGGTCGGTTGAGTTCAATGAGGGCAACAAATGGCTCTTTCTGGTCAGTTACTTTAATGAAATCCATGGGTTCGGTAATTTTTGAATAGGCAAATCTAAACCGAATCCCCGTAAGGGAAAAAAGAAGGGCCTTCAACGTTATGAAGGCCCACTCTAACCAAAAGGCGGATAAAAAAATGTGCTATGCGGGTGTGAATACAGTTGAGAAATGAAATAGTAACCGGCCGGTAGTTATTTTTAGGCCATGAAGAAAAAAGTGCTGTTTGTTTGCCTGGGCAACATTTGCCGGTCGCCATTGGCGGAAGCTATCTTTAAACATAAAATGGCGGAGAAGGGCCTGGAAGATTTTTTTGAGGCCGACTCGTGCGGAACGGCTAATTACCACATTGGCGATCCGCCCGACCCGCGTACCATCCGCAATGCTTCCAAAAATGGGGTTTCCATCAACCACCTGGGTCGCCAACTTTCGCGCGATGACTTCGGCCGGTACGATCATATTCTGGTGATGGACCAAAGCAACTTACAAAACGCGCTTCGGCTGGCACCCCCGGAATTTCATAACAAAATACAACTGATGCGTACCTACGACCCGCTGGGGCCAGGACGCGATGTACCCGATCCTTACTACGGCAATGAGAATGATTTCCAGGAAGTGTTCGATATCCTCGATCGTTCAGTGGAACAACTGATCGAAAAATTGCGCTAAGACTTTACCAACACTTGCAGGGTAGAGCGCGAAGATTGCTCCAGTAAAACACCGGGCCGTGTTCTGTATTCCTGAAAAGTGGCAGCATCGTAGTTCTTAACGGTAATCAACGTAAGGCCCGTGTTGTAATACACTTCAAAACTTTTGCCGAGGTGTCCAATCAACTTCATTATTTTTTCTTCGCGGTAGTCGGCACAAAACGAAAACGTGATGGCTGAGTTCTGCAGCAGGTTAATGTGCACATCGTGTTCGGCAAGGGCGTGCAAAATCGTGCTCATTTGCGCCTCATTCACAAAAGTATAATCTGTAACCTTGCAGGTTACCAGGCACTGGTTGTCTTTAAACACAATAAGGGGAGGCAGGTCGTCTACTTTACACTCGGTAATGCGGGTGCCAGGTAAAGCGGGATCATCAAAATTTTTAACCAGCAACGGTATGCCTTTGTTGGCTAATGGCTTGATGGTTTTGGGGTGAATAACTGAAGCACCATAGTAGGTCATTTCTGCGGCCTCCTTAAACGGTAGCTCCTCAAACACAGTGGCAGCAGGTAAACGCTTGGGGTCGGCATTCATCACTCCGGGCACATCTTTCCAAATGGTTACCGATTCGGCATTGAGTCCGTGTGCAAAAATGGCAGCGCTAAAGTCGGAGCCATCGCGCCCGAGCGTAGTGGTGTGGCCATTGGATGTTTTGCCCACAAAACCTTGTGTGATCATTACAGGTGCTTTCCAGGTCAGGTTTTGTATTTGTGAAGTGGTGGCTGCCCAATCTACATTTGCTTCGCGGTAGTTACTATCGGTTACAATGCAGGTGCGTGCATCCAGCCATTGATTGTGGATACCCTGGGTGCGCAGATAACAGCTCACCAACTGGGTAGAAATCCATTCGCCCCACGACACCAACTGGTCGTAGGTTTCATCCCAACTGCCTTTTCGGGATGCCTCCCGATGCAGAGCTTGTTCAAATTCATTCAATATCTGCTTCGCTTCCGCGGAAGCGCCCATCAGTTCTTCGGCAATGCTGCGGTGGTAACTCATCACTAGCGCTATCTCCGCATCGGCCGGTTGGTGGTTTTGAAAAGCAGCGTGCACCCGCTCCAAGGCGTTGGTAGTTTTGCCCATGGCGGATATAACCACCAGCAAAGGTGTGCTCGTGTTTTGCGAAAGAATATGGGCCACCTGGCGTATGGCACCGGCATTTCGTACGGAGGCACCCCCGAATTTGAAAACTTTCATTGGTTTTTCGGTCATTTCAAACGATTGCGATATATTTGCAGCGCTAAGTTTCTAAACAAGGCCGAATTTAGAGGCCACAGTCCAGTTTACCTTTTGTTATGCAGAATATTCGTGTGGAAGAGTCGAGAATTGCGCAGCCCATTGGGGCGGCCCTGGATCGTTTTATCAAAAATAACCAGGATCATTTTCAATACGCCAGTGGCGAGCTTTCGCAATTGCTGCGCGACATCGCGCTGGCCTCGAAGGTGGTGAACCGCGAAGTAAACAAAGCAGGCCTGATTGACATCATGGGGTCGCTCGGCTCGCAAAACATGGCGGGCGACAGCCAGCAGAAGCTGGATGTACTAGCCAATATTCGGTTTACGCGTGCGCTGATGAAGGGGGGCGAGGCTTGTGCTCTCATCAGCGAAGAGTCGGAATCGTATGTGGATTTGAACAACGAAGGCCGTTATGTCATTGCCATCGATCCGCTGGATGGTTCTTCCAACATCGATGTGAACGTTTCCATCGGAACCATCTTTTCTATCTATCGCAGAAAAAGCCCTGCAGGCGAACCCATTCAAGACATGGACATCCTGCAAAAGGGAAGTGAGCAAGTAGCGGCCGGTTATATTTTGTATGGATCTTCTACCATGTTGGTGTATACCACGGGCTTTGGTGTGAATGGTTTTACTTACGAGCCCAGCCTGGGAGAATATTTTTTGTCGCACCCCAACATGCGCATGCCCGAAGAGGGAAAAATTTATTCCATCAACGAAGGTTCTGCCAACTCATTCAGCGAGGCGGTGAAAAAATATGTTCAGTATTGCAAAGACCAAAAATATACCGCGCGTTACATTGGTTCGCTCGTGGCCGATTTCCATCGCAACCTGTTGAAGGGTGGCATTTACATTTATCCGGCTACAGCCAAAGACCCTAATGGCAAACTACGCCTGATGTATGAGTGCAACGCCCTGGCTTTTATTGCCGAGCAGGCCGGGGGCAAGGCATCTACTGGTCGCGAGCGCGTGTTGGATCTTGAACCACGCGACTTGCACGAGCGGGTGCCCTTCTATGTGGGCTCAAAAAAAATGGTAGAGAAGGCGGAGCAGATTTAAGCTTTCGGCTCTTCTTCCGCTTTCAAAACATCGGGTGCGTATTGGGTAAGGATGCCGTACCACTTCACCAGCTTCTTGATGTCGGACACGTAAACACGGTTTTCATCGAATTCGGGCAACACCGATTTCAGAAATGCGTTCAACTCGGTTCCGTCCGACTCGCCATCCACACCCAAGTGGTTGCCAAACTCTTTGTTGATTTTATGCAGCACACTCTCTAATGAAACAGTGCCTTCTTTGGTAGTGGTGTAAATGGAAATTTCGTGAAGCAGCGAAATGCGTTGGTTGGCGGAAGCAACCAGTTTTGTTTTTTGCTCATCGAGCGACTCGAGAATAACCCCTGTTTTGGTAGGAGCTACCACTTTGAACAATCCTCCTTTGCCCGATACCGATGCCAGTTCACTCAGCTTCATTTGAATAATTTTTTTTAGCGTGCAAAAGTAATCAATTACGCCTCCGTGCGTGAAACCTTCTCTATAAAATCCAGCAGCTCATCGCGCCCTAGTTTTTTCTCTGCCGAGGTAATGAATTGCGTGGGTATTTCTGCCCATGTTTCGCCCAGCTTTTTTTGCCAGGTGGCCAACGATTTGTTCAGTTCGTTCCGCGTAAGCTTGTCAGTTTTGGTAAACACAATACAGAAGGGTAGCCCTTTTTTGCCCATCCAGTTGATAAAGTCCAGGTCTATGGCTTGGGGCGTCAATCTGCTGTCTACCAAAATAAATGTGCAGTGCAGGTTCTCTCTTTTAAGCAAGTACTGCTCTATCATAACGCCCCATTTTGCCCGGGCCGATTGGCTAACGCTGGCATAGCCATAGCCGGGTAAGTCCACGAGGTACCACTCGCTGTTAATTTGGAAGTGGTTGATTGTTTGCGTTTTACCAGGTTTACCAGATGTTTTGGCCAGGTTCTTCTGGCCTACCAACATGTTGATAAGGGACGATTTCCCCACGTTGGAGCGGCCGATAAAGGCAAATTCGGGTTGGGTGGTGGCGGGGCATTTGCTTACCTCGGTATTGCTTATTACAAAAACGGCCGATTGAATCTTCATGTACTTAAAGTATTGATTGAAGCGATGCTCCTAATGATGTAATTTTAGTGTAACTTATGACCGCAAGATACTGGTTGTAAATCGGTGATTTTTGTTAAATTGCCCAAACTTACGATTTCAGTTGTATCGTTAATTGACCTGTAAAACCATTTTTTGAGATGCACAGTATCCGAAGAATACTGATTTTTTTAGCTGTTTTTGCCCTTTTCTTCACCCCAACCTGCCTCTACGCGCAGGAACAAGACAAGGAGCAGTCCAGGCAATACCTTGAAGCGGCCCAGTTGATGATGGAGGCTTCGCAGGCGTATGACGATATACGCGATGTAATGGTCTTTGCTGCCGATTTCGACACTACCAACGTGAAGGCCAACTTCGAAGCGGGCCATTTGTACATACGCACCATCAACAAACAACAGGCAACCAAATTTTTCTTGCGCATCTACCGCCAGATGCCCGACTACCGTTTCGACCTGGAGTATTGGATCGGCCAGAGTTACCAGTATGGCATGGAGTTCGACAAGGCCCTCGGCTTCTATACACGCTACAAAGACAAAGTGCAGAAACGTGCCAGCTACCAGGGCAAAGACAAAATGCCGCTGAAGGAAGTGGAACGCAGAATAATGGAGTGCCAGAATGGACAACAGTTTGTGGCCTCGCCCAAGCCTTACTCCATCATCAACATAGGGAGGGAGATCAATTCGGAATACGAAGACTACGCGCCCGTTTTTAATGGCGACAATGAAGTAGTATTTACAACGCGCAGAAAAGACGGCAACTTGAACGAGAACGTATTTGAAGACAACAAGCCATGGGAAGACATCTTCTACTCAAAGAAAAATGGTACGGCATGGTCGCGCGCCCAAAACATCGGTGCGCCTGTGGGCACCGCATTTCATGAGTCGAGCGTGGCCTTTTCAAAGGATGGTAATACACTGTTCATTTACCGCGATGAGGGCAAAGGCGATATTTTTTATTCTGAACGCAAAGGCGATCGCTGGACCGACCCTGAACCGCTGCCAGGTTTGATCAATTCTTCTTACCCTGAAAATTCGGTGTCCATGACATCCGATGAAAACATGCTCTATTTCGCCAGCGACCGGCCCGGTGGCCTCGGTGGCCTCGATATTTACGTGGCTACCAAAGACGCCAAAGGCGAATGGACCAAAATCAAAAACCTCGGCCCGTCTATCAATACCGAATTCGATGAAGAAGGGCCGTTTATAGATGCCGATGGTAAAACACTTTACTTCAGTTCGCGCGGACACAACGGCATGGGTGGTCACGATATTTTTAAATCTACCCTGGTGAATGCCGACCGCAATGAGTGGACTACCCCAGAAAACCTCGGTTACCCCATCAACACACCAGACGATGACGTGTATTTTGTGATGATGAACGATGGCAAAACGGGGTACTATGCTTCGGTGCGCGAAGATGGCTTAGGTTACACCGATATCTATCGCATCAATTTTCAAGAAGAAAAGAAAACCGAAACCAAGCCTGTTGAGCCTGTAGAGGAGGAGCCTGTGGAAGAGGAGCCTAAAGAAGAACCGAAGGAAGAGCCCGTGAAAGAGGAGCCGGTGAAAGAAGAACCGAAGAAAGAGGAGCCCAGGAAGGAGCTTATACCGCTGAAGTATACCGTAACCGTTGTGGATGCCGCCAGCAAGTCGCCCGTTGATGCCAAGGTACGGTTGCAGGGTGCACGCGATAATGTGGTGGTTGGCGTAACCAATGCGGGGCAGGGCAAGTTTGAGTTTTCAATTGCAGCCGATGCCGCCAAAGAATACCGCTTATCGGTGGAACGCGAAGGTTATATCTTTCAGAACCTGACAGTGAATTTAGCCGGAGCGGGCCCGCAACCTCAGGCAGTTGCCAGAACCATTGAACTCAAGAAGATTTCGGTGGGCGTATCGTCAATATTGCGCAACATCTATTTCGATTTTGGTAAGGCTACCTTCAAGGAAGAATCGTATGCAGAGCTGAGCAAGCTGGAAAACATGATGAAACAAAATGCCGGTGTGCAGGTAGAAATATCAGGCCATACCGACAGTGTGGGCCCGGATGCCTACAACAAAAAGTTATCTCAGTTGAGGGCCAATGCGGTAAAGAACTTCCTTACCTCTAAGGGCATTGACGCCCGAAGAATAGTTGCCGTTGGCTTTGGTGAAGAAAAGCCTTTGGCTTCGAACGATGACGAAGAGGAGGGGCGCGAGATCAACCGCAGAGTGGAATTTAAGATAACCGGTAAGTAATATTCGTTACCTTTGAACTTCCTTAACCAACGGTTGTTAAAATCGTTGGTTAATTTTTTATGACGGTAGTACCTTACAAAGAAGAGCAGGCAAGTAAAAAGCAGCAGGTGGCCACCATGTTCGATCGCATCAGTGGCCGTTACGATTTTTTAAACCATTTCCTAAGCCTGGGCATCGACATAGGTTGGCGTAAAAAGGCCATCAAAGAATTGGTCTCCCTTCAACCCAAAGTAATTTTAGACGTAGCCACTGGCACAGGCGATTTTGCCCTGCAGGCGCTTTCGCTGAAACCGGAAAAAATTATCGGTGTCGACATTTCTGAAGGCATGTTGCTGGTAGGAAGAAAGAAGGTAACAAAAAAGAGAGAAGACCACCGCGTAGAGTTAATCAGTGGCGATTCCGAAAATCTTCCTTTCGAGGGAAATAAGTTTGATGCGGTGATCGTTGGGTTTGGTGTGCGCAACTTTGAAAATTTGGAGAAAGGACTCTCGGAAATGCTGCGCGTGGTAAGGCCGGGCGGTAAAGTGGTGATTTTAGAATTCTCTAAACCTACCCGCTTTCCGTTCAAGCAATTGTATAACTTTTATTTTAAATTCATCCTGCCCATAATAGGGCGGTGGGTATCCAGCGAAAAAGCTGCCTACACTTACTTGCCTGAGTCAGTAGAGGCTTTTCCTGACGGGCAACAATTTACAGACATACTGATTCGCTTAGGTTATAAAAACACTTCATGCAAGCCACTTACATTCGGCATCAGTTCGCTTTACATAGGCACCAAATAATTTTTGTGCTGGTGTGTTTGCTGGTGGCTACGCTGCCGGCACAAGCACAGCGCTACAAGTGGGCGCGCGAAAACAACCCCGATTATGATCAACGCCAGATCAGCTATGGCTTCGTTATAGGCTTACACACTTCTGGCTACCAGGTAAAGTACTCCGACCAGTTTGTTACGCAGAGTTTCGACACGGTACACTCGGTAATGGCCCCTTTTTCTCCGGGTTTTTCTCTGGGCTTCTTGGTTAACCTGCGCATTTTCGATGAGTTGGATTTGCGTTTGCTGCCCAAAGCCGGATTTTATGATCACAAATTAATCTATCAATACACCAACGATGATTTCCAGGAGCAGTTGGTGGAAACCACCTTCATGGAATTTCCGCTAATGCTGAAATATAAATCGGCACGCAGAGGTAATGTGCGCATGTACATGGTAGCAGGTATCACACCGGCATTTGAATTGTCGGGCAAGAATGACGTGGAAAGCAGTACCACCAACCTGTCGGTGAAGAAAAGTAACTTCAGCCTGGATGGAGGCGTGGGTTTCGATTTCTATTTCCCGTTGTTCAAGTTTTCGCAAGAGATTCGTTTTTCACGTGGGGTGAGCGATATGTTGGGTACGGACCCAAGTGTATTCAAGGAGCCGTTGAGCCGTTTAAACACCAATACTGTTTCTGTCTATTTTATTTTCCAATGACGACTAAAAGAACCGCTTTGATCACGGGCGCCACTTCTGGCATTGGCGAAGCTGCTGCCCGTTTGTTGGCACAAAATAATTTCCGACTTATTCTTTGTGGCAGACGGCAGGAAAGGTTAGATAACTTGAAAGAGGAATTGGGTTCCACAACAGAGGTACTCACACTTGCTTTTGATGTGCGAAATCAGAAACAGGTGCAAGCTCAGCTGCAATCGCGGCCGGCTGCATGGCAGCAGGTAGATATATTGATAAACAATGCTGGCAACGCGCATGGACTTGACCCCATCCATACCGGCAAGATTGAAGATTGGGACGCCATGATGGATATCAACGTGAAGGGTTTGCTGTACGTATCGCACGAGATCATACCAGATATGGTACAACGCAAATCGGGTCACATCATCAATATTGGCTCTATTGCTGGCAAAGAAACCTATGCCAATGGCAATGTGTACTGCGCCAGCAAACACGCGGTAGATGCGCTTACCAAAAGTATGCGCATCGATCTGAACTCTTTCGGTATAAAAGTTACAGGCATACACCCCGGATTAGTGGAAACTGAATTTTCTTTGGTGCGTTTTAAAGGCGACCAACAGCGGGCCGAGAGCATCTACAAAGGCTTCGACCCTTTGGTGGCCGCTGACATTGCTGATTTAATTCTCTTTACCGTAACCCGCCCACCGCATGTAGTAATTGCAGACCTGGTAGTACTGCCCACCGCCCAGGCCAGTGCGGCCGTGGTGCACAAAGAACCCTGACTTCGGCTTGCACCTGGTAGGTGGTTTCTTAACTTAGCACCACCAAACCAAACTCTATTTTATGCAGAAAGCGAAGCTTTTCCTGCTGTTTATCGTGTTATTGGCTACCTGCGGCCAGGGATGGGCTCAGTTAAATAAATCTAAGTTAGACCAGGCGGATAAGTTATTCTCTAAAGGCGATGTGGACGAGGCGCTGAGGCTCTACTTGCAGTTGGAAAAAGAACAGCCAGATGATGCCCGCATTCAATTTAGGTTGGGCGTGGCGCACCTATCTACTTTTACAAAGTTCACCGCGCTTCCCTACCTGGAAAAAGCGTATACCGCCAACCCTGAGGTAGATGCGGATCTTCACTATTACCTGGGCACCGCACATCAACTTCATTCTCATTTCAATAGGGCCAAGCGGCATTTTGAAGAATATAAAAAGAAGAACAAACGCTTTACGGCCATCGCCAATCATAAAATAAAGGAGTGCGAGCTGGGCGATTCGCTTATGCGCAATCCGGTGCTGTGTGTGATCAAAGTATTGGAGTGGCCGGTCAATTCCCCCTTTCAGGATTATGGTTCTGTTTTAAATCAGGATGAGACCAAACTTTTTTTTACCTCCGCACGCGATACCACTCAAACTGACTTTCGCTACAAGAATACATTTTTTGAAGACATACTTTTTTCGCAGAAAGTAAATGGTGAATGGAGCGTTCCTGAAAAAGTAAGTGCGGTTAATGACGAATACCACGATGCCGTTACCTATCTGTCTCCCGATGGCAGAACCATGTTGTTGTATTATGAAAAGGGAAACGGTGACATTTACCAAACTCTTTTCGATGGCAACGAGTGGTCAGTACCTGTTCCGTTGGAAGGAGAAATCAACAGTTTATCTTGGGAAACTTCGGGGTGTGTATCGCCCGATGGTCGCAGGCTTTTCTTTGCCAGCGATCGCCCTGGCGGGTATGGTGACCTTGATATTTACATGTGTAAAAAGTTAGACAACGGCACCTGGAGCAAACCAGAAAATCTGGGGCCGGGAGTAAACACCAAGGGCAGCGAAGATGCTCCGTTTATACATGCGGACGGCACACTCTATTTTGGGTCTGACGGTCACCCCGGCTTAGGCAATACCGACATCTTTAAAAGCGAGATGAAAGACGGGCAATGGCAAAAGGCGATCAACCTGGGTTACCCTATCAACACACCTGAGTCGGATAGCTTTTTCTTTTTATCGGCCGACAAAAAACGGGGCTACTTTAGTTCGGTGCGACATGAGGGGATAGGTTACTCCGATATTTGCGAAGTAACTTTTCTTGATCCTCCTCCGCCCATTGTGTTGACCGAGCCAGAACCAGAAGTTGTTCCCACCGAAGAGGCCACTGCCATCGATGATGAGTTTATGGATTCGATGATCAGCCTGCAGCGCGATTTGGGCATTGCCACCGAACTGGTAGGTAAGGTAATTGACGAAGAAACCACGCAACCCTTACGTGCAGAAATTGTGTTGGTAGATAACAAGGTGAACAAAGTGTTGGAACGGGTTTACTCTAATTCAGAAACTGGAGATTTTAAAATCATCATTCCACACGGTGGCAATTATGGTATCAATACTTCAGCAGAGGGTTACCTGTTCAATTCGTTGAATTTTGAGGTACCTACTTTTTCTGAGCCGCAGGAACTGGAAACACATATTTTGATGGTGAAAGCCAAAGTGGGTTCTAAGGTGGTGATGAAGAATATCTTTTTTGCAACGGGTCAATCCGACATTCAAAACGAATCTGTGGCTGAATTGGAACGCATTCTGAATCTGATGCAGAACAACCCGGGCATTAAGTTGCAGGTAAACGGCCACACCGACAATGTGGGCGATGAAAATCTGAACAAGGCGCTATCCCTAAAGCGAGCTCAATCGGTGGTTAATTTTTTGATGTCACGCGGTATTGAAGCTGCGCGTTTACGCGCGGTGGGCTTTGGCGAAGAACGCCCGTTGGTATCTAACGATGACGAAGAGGGTGGGCGCGAAATCAATCGCAGAACAGAAATCGAAGTTTTTGAGGGCGAGCTTACAGGCGGTTAACTTAATCGCAAAAGCAAGTCTTCATTCAATTCGTGGGCACCATCAAAGTAGTGTAACTCAGGCTCAATACCCAACTTCTTCGATAGTTCAGTCATCTCTTTTAGTTTCTCATCGGTAGCGAATGGATCGCGCAACCCCACCACACTTACCACTTTTACAGATTTTAGTTTTTCGACTGCGTGCCTGAAGTCCATATCGGGAGGTAAAATGCCGGCCCATAAAATCAGTTTTGAAACAGTGAGAGGATGATGAAGCACCCACCGGCTGGCGGTGGCTGCCCCCTGCGAAAACCCCAAAACCGTTACCTCAGGCTTTGAACCGGGAGGGCATTCCGTTTCATAAACCGCATCCAGGTAACGCAGGTAATTGGCAATGTCGGCTTCGCGGTTTTCGCGTGTCATCCAGGTAGCCCCCACGCGCTGGCTGCCTCCCCGCGAACGAGCCACCACATCTTCCAAATAAAACTTCGACAGCCCTTCGGGTGCTACCACGGCAATGCCATGTGCGTGCAACACGCTGAACTTGCGAACAAAAAATTGCGCCAGTTGTCCGTAGCCATGCAGTACAAACCAAACCTTTTGTGCGGTGGCAGGTGCGCCCAGCGTGTAGTATCGCGCGTTGTACGTGAAGGAAAGATTGCGTTCTTCGAAGTTTGTGGCCATGCCTAAAAAAGAACCCCGGTGTTGGCCGGGGCTCTTGATTAAACTTTTTGATTACTATCGTTTAAAACCGAGGGCACTGCCGCCACATTTGGCACCTGCGCCATCGAACGTATATTGAATGTAGTAGATGCCGGTAGCGTTGCACGGATAAGCAATGGCCGAAATAAACTGACCATTTATTTTGCTGGTGGCTACCTTGTTTCGGTTAGAGTCGAACAGGCTTACCACTATGCCATCCGTGGCGGCACCAGCTGCGCAAATATTAATCATATACTGAGTTCCTTTGGTGAATACATAGCTGTATTCTACTTTGTCTTTGGCACCACCTTCGCCATCGATCTTATAGCTTTTCAGAAAGTTGAAGCCGGCCGCCAGCTTAGGTATGCAGGCGTTGCTAAAGTTTTCAGAATCGCACTGTCCAATCAAGTTAGATGAGCCGAAGGTAGCAAGCGCAATGATCAATACTGCAGTAAAAACTTTTTTCATGGTCACGGTGCTAGTTTATTAGCTGATAATTTTATTCCTGATATTATTGGTAAGGCCCTGAATGTTTTTCACATCCTCGGGTGTAATGTCGATGGTGGTAGTACTGTTGTCCTTAATCACCGCCACACCGTCTACGATTTCCATGGTAGATTCTTTATAAGTGTAAGTGATGTTGATTTTGTCGAACGCTTCTTTCAACTGTTGCATGTCTGTCAATAACGATGCCATGTTTTCGTCAGAGCTGTAGAACGACAGCAACAGCACAATTTGCTCCAGAATGATTTTCTGGCTTCCAATGGTTTCCTGCAAGCCTGCGTTGCCGGGGTCTTTGGCAGCTACCTGGCAGGTAATCTGCATGGCTTCTACCCAGCCGCCAATCAAAAAGAGTACACTCAGGTTCGAGCGGCTTTGCGTTTGCAGGTAGTGGTTAATGTTGTTGAAGTTTTGCGTGGTAATCAGCAGCAGAGAGTCAAGATTTTTGCTGTTGGTAGCCAGGCGGCCAATCGTTTCGATATCAAAGAACTGGCCAATATTCAGGTCGTCAGCCAACGATTTGATAGATGACAGGTATTTGATACCATCCTGGTTTTGTTCGTAAATGTTGGTGTAGCCCAAATCGGTGCCATAAACACCCAGATTCATGGCTTTTTTGTAGTTGCTGTTATACTTGGCCAGGTTATCGGGGCTATTAAGCAACGCAAAGTCGTATTTGGTGCCCGATTGCTTCAACAGCATGGAAATTTCCAGGGGGCTGGGAATCTGCTGAAGAATGCTTCCGATTACCTCCTCATCGATGGTAGGCCCCTGATTTTGGGCAGAATCCAGGCTGTTTAAGAAGGCCTGCTCATCGGGTTTTTTTCCTGAGCTACAGGCTAATACGCAAGCGGCAAATGCCAGAACAATCAAATATCTCATGGCCTAAAATTAGGGTCTACAAAATTAAAAATTCGCAGTAGGTTACCAAAAAACCTTACATCTGTTACTTCCTTTTCGGGATGTTGACCTTGCCAAAGGCCTCTATCCCTTTGCGCAACACCTCGAAGTAGAGGAAGAGGTATAATAAGAGCGTCATCACCCAAATAACCAGCAGGTTAAAGAGGTAGGTACTTACCGTGGCTCCCAAAAGGTTCTTTTCGGGGAAGAAAAACTGGGTGCGGTAGTCTAAAAGGTGGGCAGGAGTGGGGCTTTGGTAAATGGGGTTAATTTGTTGAATCAGTTTGCCCTCGTACTCCAAAAGGCGCTCTTTGGTGGTAATGTTCTTCACCAGGTCAGAAAGGCTCTCGCTGAAATATTGATCCTTGTATCCGGTGATAGTATAGCCCGGTGTGTTCTTTTCGTAGTAGGCCATGGCTTTCTCCACAATCAGCACGTTGTCGTTATACACTTTCTGGTAATGCTTACGGTATTGCTCGATGGCATTGTCCAAGGCCATGCCACGCAGTTTGGAATAGGTTTCGGGCGTCAACTCCGCATCCAGGTCTACTTTTTCGAAGCCCGGTTTTACCGGCTCGGTACGAAAAACACCTCTGATGATGGCCAGGTTATCGGCCACGAGGCGCTGCACGGAGTCGGATTTGTTCTCGAAGTTTTGCAATACAAAGGCATTGCGTCTTTTCAGGTCGTCTGCCAGGTAAGCAGCTTTAAAGTCGGCTTTGGCCTGCTCGCGTTCGTATTCGTAATAAGGAGCGGTAAAGTTATTGTTGATGAACTGGTGCACGGCCATGGCCTCATAGGCCCAACGCGAGGCCATCATGTCGGCCACAATGGGCACTTTGCCTTTCGTGCTGATGAGGTTGTTCAGTTTATCGAAGCTGAAGAGCAGGCCACTCAGAATCATCTGCGGAATGAGCAGCAGCGGGATCAACACGTACACGGTAACCGCATTTTTAAATGCCGATGAGATGTTCAATCCCAGTACGTTTGCAAAACAAGAGGTAGTGAACAGCACCAGCCAGAAAGCCATGTTCATTCCTTTTATTTCCAAAATTAGATTGCCGATGATAACGAACGTAAGGGTTTGTATAGCCGACAGGGCGAAAAGAATGAATAGTTTAGAAAGCAGGTAGCTGTTCCAGCTCAGATTCAGAAACGATTCGCGCTTTAGAATTTTACGGTCGCGAATAATTTCTTCGGCACTTACCGTAAGGCCCATGAACAGCGCCACAATGATCGACATGAGCATGAAGGCAGGCAGGTTTTCGTTGAAACGGAAAACATACTCTTGCCCGCCCGGTGCACTTTTGTATTTAATGATGAAAGCGAGAATGATGGCCAGCAGCGGGGCTTCCAGAAGGTTTATCAGCATGTATTGGGTGTTGCTGATTTTTGCAAAGAAATCGCGGGTGGTGAAAATGAAAGTTTGTTTGAGCCAGTTGGGGATGTTCAATGTTTTGGGCGGCTCTTCTTTGATGTCTTCTACACGGTTGATGTTAAACCGCTCTTTGTACATATCGTGCCACTGGGGCGGTGTAATTTTTCGCTTGCTGGTAGGCTGACCATATTCATCTACCACCTTTGCTTCGATAATATTAAATATCTGTTCAGGGTTCACGTTACCGCATGTTTCGCACTGGCCGCGGTTGCTATCTACCTGATGAGTAGCCTTCTTAAAGTAAGTAATGGCTTCCACCGGTGTGCCGTAGTAAGAAGGGTAGCCGCCCGTATCCATGATGATCATTTTGGTGAACATCTTATAGATATCGGAAGAGGGCTGGTGGATCACCACAAAAATGAGCTTGCCCTTCAGCGAAAGTTCTTTCAGTAAGTCAATGACGTTTTCGGAATCGCGGGAAGAGAGACCCGAGGTGGGTTCATCCAAAAATAACACCGCGGGTTCGCGTATCAACTCCAGGGCTATGTTGAGGCGTTTGCGCTGACCACCGCTGATGGTTTTCTCCAAGGGGTTGCCCACTTTTAAATCCTTACGCTGATCCAACCCCAGGTTTTCCAGCACTGACATTACGCGCTGGTGCAACTCTTCCTCGCTGAAGTGCGCAAAGCAAAGTTTGGCGTTATAATACAGGTTTTGGTAAACCGTCAGTTCTTCAATCAGCAGATCGTCTTGCGATACGTAACCAATAACACCCTGTATCTTATCTTTCTCTCTGTGGATGTCGAACCCGTTGATGAGGATTTCCCCTTTGCTGGGTTTCTCCAAGCCGGCCAGCACATTGAGTAAAGTGGTTTTACCTGCACCGCTGGCGCCCATAATGCCAATTAACTTTCCTGGGCCTTCGGCAATCAGCACATTGCGCAAACCAATGGCTCCGTTGGGAAACTTGAACTCTTCTACGTTGGCATTGAACGAGAGCTTGGTGGTTTTGATTTCTTCGTTGAAGTCTGCTACCAGGTCGCTGTAATAGAGCGCATCGCCCGCCTGGGTTTTAATGGTGCTGCCGTGCGAGAACAGGTACACCCGGTTAGGCATCATGATGAAGCCATTCAGCACGTTCGATTCGTGCCCCAGGTATTTGGTGAAGAACATCTCCACACTGCTTACCCGCATAAACACCAATTGCCCTTCTATGTGTGCGTGGGCGTGTTTCTGCAATTCGGCCATTTTGCCATCGGCCTTGTCTACCAGCAGAATGTCGGCAAAGTTCAGGTCGGCCAGGTTCTCTGAAACCACAAAGGTTTCAATCAGCTTGTATTCGTCTTTTACAATATTAAAAACGGTGGAAACGGTGTTGATGATTTCCATGCGCTGCGGAGTAAAGTTCTTGTCGGAACCTACCAACTCCAGCAGTTTGATCAACACCACCACTTTTTGTTTCTGCGTAAGCGTTTTGTTGATCTTTTTACAGATACCCAGCGTTTTTACTGAGTCTTTAACGGAGGTAAGCTTGTTTTTCTCATCGTCTTCGCCCTGCTTATTGTAGCCCGAATAGCTGTCGTACAACTCCAGGTATTCCTTAATAGAGTCGTGGTCCAGTTCGGTTTGAAAGAAGTTGATAACGAACTGTCTTTCGTTTTCTGTAACGCCACCATCTTGTTTGGTGATGATGGCGAACAGTTGGGTCAGGGCTTTGAGAATTTCCTCACTCATTCAGGCAGCTTTAAAATTCAAAATTCAAGATTCAAAATCCGGGTGGTATTTTGAATCTTGAATTCCGAAGTGTGGGTGTAAATAACTACTAGTACGTTTTGAATTCGAACGGTATTTCTACCAGTTCAGAAAACTCTTCACCGGCTTCTTCCATGTCTTCATCGTCTTCATGAAAGTACCAGAGTATTTTCATGCCCTTGATGTCTTCCAGGGCGGAGAGCACATCCAGTATCAATTTAGAAGAAGCAGTGTTGAAGTATTCCAGCTTGAAGGTGAATTCGGTGGTTGGGTTGGGGTCTTTTCCGTAGTTGGCAATCCACTCCAGCACGGGGCGGTAAAATTCGGCCGAGTCTTCAGGTAACGAGCGACCGGATATTTCAAAAATTCCGTTTTGTTTGTTCAGGATGATCTTCGGGGTATCCTCAGTTCCTTCCAGGTTTAATATTTCCATGATCGATCAGTTTATACGTTAGTCAATTATTCTTTTTCACGTGGTATGTTCACTTTCAAACAGAAGAAGTCATAGTCGGTATCTATGCTGGCAAACATGAACTCCAACTTCTCGCCCGATTTGCGGGCCATATCCACAAAGCCCAAACCGGCACCGCCCTTTTCAGATATCTGGGTGTTTTTGATAATCTCTTTGTAGAGTTCTTTCAGGCCGTCTTTATCCAGGCTGTTGAGTTGTTCCAGGCTTTTGGTTAAGCCACCCACATTCTCCTTTAAGATGGGGTTGCCTGTTAAGATGCAGTAGCGGTTGTCGTCTTTAGAAATCATAAAGATGGCACTCTTGCTTACCAGCGAACCGGCCTTTGTTCCCTGCTCACTACTGTGCTTCACTATATTTTGTAGCGCCTCCACCATCACATTAAAAACCTTCCGCTTAATACTCGATTCCTCTCCCGAAGAGTCGAGATTTCGTTCGGCCATGGCGAGAATAGACTTGGTAGTCTCCTGGGTGAAGTCTCCTTCATACACCAGGATCAGCTTCTGCGCCATCATGGTCCGATGCAGGTCGTAGATAAAGTTCATTGCTTTAGAGTTTGAAATTCGAATTTAGAGTTTTGTCTTTAATTATTGGTTTTTCTACCGTTTTCTTGGGTTAATTTTTACGCAACCGGCAGTTTAAAATTTAATACCTATCAGCAGCACATCGTCTGTTTGTTTGTGGTCGGCCTTCCATGCCTCCCATTCCTGGTCGAAAATGATGGCCGCATCCTCCATGCGCATCTGGTGTACGCGCTCCACAATTTCGCGGGTTTTCTTGGGGCCAAACTTGCGCACTTCAGGGCCGCCAAACTGGTCGGGGAAGCCATCTGAGCTAAAGTAGATGGAGTCGCCTTCGGCCAATTGCAGCTTATGGGTGGTGAAGTTGGTCTGGTTTTTAAAGATACCGCCCCCGATGGGAAACTTGTTGCCTTTGATTTCGTCCATCTGCCCACCTTTCATCATCCACAGCGGGCGGTGCGCACCGGCATATTCCACTTCGCGTGTTTCGGTATTGATGCGGCACAGCGCTATATCCATACCATCTTTCGTGGCCGAATCGTCCTGATCCTGACGCAAGGTCTGTGTAACGCCTTCATCCAACAGATCCAGAATTTTGCCGGCATCGGTTACTTTACGGCTGCGCACAATGTCGTTCAGCAAGAAGTAGCCAATCAAAGAAAGAAGCGCACCCGGCACACCGTGACCAGTGCAGTCTACGGCAGCAATGAATATATCATTCTTGATTTGCACGAACCATGGGAAGTCGCCACTTACCACATCGCGTGGTTTGTAGAGTATAAATGAATCGGGCAGTGCTTTGTTGATGAGGCGTGTGTTCGGCAGAATGGCATTCTGAATGCGCTTGGCATAATTGATGGAGTCGTTGATCTTCTTATTCTTATTCTGAATCTCCAACTCAATCAACTTGCGTTCGGTAATATCGTGCGATACCACCAGCACTGATTCGATGTTCTGTTGCTCATCGTATTCGGGAATGGCATTCACCTGCATGATGCGGTTTCCGTCTTCGGTGGGGAAATCCATTTCGGTAGATACCAACTCGTTCGATGAGTTAACTTGTTCCACCACAGCGAGCCATTTGTCGAGGATGGCGGTGTTCAGATCGGCCTCACGCACTTTCTTGTTGAGGTACGCGGCAGGCTTCTTGCCGGTAAATTGTTCGATAACCGGGTTGATGTAAGAGAAGGCATCGTGCTCGATACGCGTAATGAGGTCGAGCGAGTTTTCGGAGAGTGCTTGCATCTTGGAGCGCATGCGTTGTTCCTGTTCAGCTCTTCTGCGTTCGGTAATGTCGCGCGAGTTGATAATGTAACCATGTATGGCGGGATTGGCCATATTGTTGGTACCGGTAGACTCAATCCAGATGTAGTTACCTTCTTTCGTCTTGTATTCGTACTGCAGCGTAACACGCTCATCGGGTTTGGCATGCAGTTGTTCGAAAAGTTTTTGGTAAGCCTCGCGATAGTCGGGGTGTACCATCTCCAGGTCTTTGCTGCCTTGCAACTCGCGTTGGCCGTAGCCCAAAATGGTTTCTACCGATGGCGATATGTAGCGAATGGTTCCGTCTTCTTCGTAAATAGTAATCACCTCCGAAGCATTCTCCAACAGCAACTGCATTCTGCGCTGTGTGCGGTTCACTTCTTCTATCTGGTCTTCCAGGCGTTGGTTGGTTCGTTTCAACTCCTCTTGTGTGGCCTGCATCTCTTCAGCATTCTGGCGCAACACTTCCTGCTTCTCGCTCAGCTCATTACTCATGGCTTGCGACTCGGCCAACAGTTTACGCGTGCGTTCGTTTACTTTTATGTTGAAGATGGTGCGGGCCAGAATCAAACTCAATTCCTGCACAAACTTCACCTGCGAGGGATCGAATTTTTTGAAGCCTGCAAACTCCAGCACACCGTATACTTCTTCGTTCGTAATCAGCGGCACAATCAGAATGCAGCCCGGCTTCTGATCGCCCAGAATACCGGAGGTGAGACTCATGTAGTCATCTGGAATTTCGGTGCGCAGAATGGTATCCTGTTCAATCGCGGCCTGCCCTACCAGGCCTTCGGCAAATCGGAAGGTTTTCTGTAAATATTTCTTGCGGTTGTAGGCAAAGCTGGCGCGCATCTCCACCAATTTCTCATCGCCTTCATCGTTCACCACATAAAATGCACCCTGTATGGCGCCAATCTTTTCGAGTATGAATTTGATCACATCATCACCCAAGGCATCCAGCGAATCATGGGCGCGCAAAATTTCGCCCACTTCGGCTACACCGCGCACAATCCAGTTTCTTTCCTTGTCCCTGCGTTCGTTTTCAATCAGGTTGTCGCGCATGTTCAACAACGACAGACCCAACGTGTCGTTTTCGCTGGCCGCACTGAACTGCGTATCGAACTTACCTTCGCCCACTTTCTGTGCAAAGCTGGCGTTGGTTTTCAGCATGTTTACCAACGCGTCTACCTTTTCGCCCATCAGGCCAAACTCATCGCGCGAATAGTCTTCTGTTTTTTCGGGTAGCACACCTTTCGACACCATGTCAAGTGTGTTGCGCATGGTGTTGAGTGGTTTGGTAAGCGAGCGTGAAAACATCATAGACATAGCCACCGCCATCACCACTATGGTAAAACCGGCCAGCGCATAGCTTTGAATTAAAGCACTGCCTTGCCCTGCAAATTCGTCCTGGTCTACTTTCACCACTAACGCCCAGTCTGTTTTGTCGATTTTGCGCCAGGCAGCCAGCACCTCGTTGTTACGGTAGTCAATGGCTTCACCTGCACTGTTTTTTCCTTCCAACGCCATCAATACGGGTCTGGCCGCAGGGTCTTCGGGGTTTAGCACTTTCTGTGCTGCACCGGGTTCGCTGCGCAACGGACTGAGCACAATTATTTTTTTGGTACCCGCATCCTGCTTAGCCACAAAAGCTTCGCCTGTTTTGCCCAAGCCTTGCGACACGGTAAGCGGTTTGAAAACCGGGCCTATATCTACCTTCGCGATGAGCAGGTGTGTTCCGGCTGGTGCACCTACGAATACAGTGTAGTTGTTGCCTTCTTTCTTTACATGGCTGAAGTAGATGTCGTTAGAAGACTTATCGAAAAAGAATCCATCTGGAGCGGGGAAGTTGTTACCTGTTTTGTATTCTGGATTGGTGGAAGCATTTACCGCACCTTTGCCATCAGTTACCAACAGATCTTTGTAGCCATAAGCATCGCGCAAACCTACCAGGTAGCTGGTGAAGGGATCGGTTTCAACCGCAGCTGAGTCCGTTTCTTCAGGGCCACCCATCAGGGCCATCAGGTCCATGCCTCCGCCATCATCTTCCTCCACAGGCACCCCGTTCAGGTGGTTCTGCAATGTTTCTGCCGACTGCAATACCTTCAGACCATTGGTAATTTTTTCAATTTCTGTTGCTACCAACGCAGCCCGATGGTCGGCAATAACGGTGAGGTTAGTATTGATCTTGTCTTGCTCTGCCTGCAGATTAATCTTGTAGGTAAAAAAGCTGATGGCGCCTACTGCCACCATGGCCAGCAACAGTACAAGTAAAGTAATCTTGGCGCTTATTCTGATATTTCTGAACATAATGCTAACTGATCTTGTCTGCTAAAATTTGCCCCATTTCTTCCAACTGTTTGCGTGTGCTCTCTTTTAGCACGTGGAAAGCGGCTAACTCCACCACACCCTTCACTTCATCGGCTACGCGCAGCGGGAAGATAAAGAGGTACCGTGGACTCGACTGGCCCAGGCCGCTTACTATTTTGATATAGCCTTCCGGCACTTCGTCTATATAAATGCTTTTGCCAGAGGCAGCCACCTGGCCTACCAATCCTTCGCCAAACTCAAAGCGCATGGTTTGGCTTTCGCCAATGCTCAGGGCAAAACCGTATTTCAATTCCAGTAGCCTGCGGCTGTCATCGCGCGAAGCAAGGTACACCGCACCCTGGCCGGCTTCTACTTGCTGACAGAGGTTGTTGAGCCCGGTTTGCAGCACTTCGTTGGGTTTGATCTGCTGAAGGGCCTGGCGAAACGAAGACACATCGTTGGATTCGCCTGTTTCTGCATCTGTGCTGCCTGCCTGGTTTTGTTCGTTTTCTTTTTTCTTTTCAAGATAAACAACCACTTCTCGCTTTACCTGCGCAGCTACGGCAAAAGCACCCAGGCCGCTTAAGAAGGTAAAGCCTATCACCAAAAAAGATTTGGTGAAGTAAGGCCACGCCAGACTTACATCTTGCCCTGCCAAACTCAGTTGGTTGGGCAGTTGGTAAAGCGAATAAGCCGAGAAGAGAATGCCGCCCAGAAAGAACACGGCCAATAGCTGGCTGAGTCGGGCGGGGTCTTTCAACGTAATCAAAATGTTCATCACTTAAACTGTTTATCTAGTTCTTTCAGAAATTCAACAATCTGGTCTATGCGCAACACATGGTCTATCTGTGTTAGTTGCATGGCTGCGCGCGGCATGGTATCAATCATACACTCGCTGGGCTCTTGCACAATGGTTAACCCACCTTTGTCTTTTATGTACTTCATGCCCAACCCACCATCGCGGTTGGCACCCGACAGCAAGATGCCAATGAGCTTATCGCGATACACATAGGCAGAAGTGCCCAGTGTTATGTCGATGGCCGGTCGCGAGTTGTTTACCATTTCTTCGGTAGAAAGAGCAAAGTGGTTGCCCAACTCTACCGACATGTGGTAGTTGGAAGGAGCGAGGTAAACGCCTCCTTTCTTAATCGGTTCTTTGTCGTATGGTTCTGTTACCTGCACTACACTTTTAATAGACAGCGCCTCCACAAAGCCGTTACGTACATGCTTCAGCCGGTGCAGGCACATGATGATGGGAAGAGGAAAATTTTTAGGCAGTTGCGCAAGAATTTTTACGATGCCCTGAAAACTTCCGGCCGACCCTCCAATGACAACGGCTTTGTAGCTGTTATTTACATTGAACTTATTCATGGGGCGGCTTTTCCCTAATCCTTTATTTTCTTGTAAACCTTTTCTTCGTTGTTCACCACAATGAACTTGTTGGCGATGTCGCACCAGATCAGCGACTCTTTCGAGCCGATGGCCAGGTAGCCATATTTGAACAAGCTTTCGTGGAACTTCTTCAGCACCTCGTTCTGCAGCGTCTGGTTGAAGTAGATCATTACGTTGCGGCAAAGAATCAGATCGAACTTGTTGAAGATTTCCCCCATCACCAGGTCGTGTTTTCTAAACGACACATTCCTCACCAGTTCTTTATCGAAAATGGCCCTGCCGTTTTCTTCGCGGTAATAATCTTTCAGCGATTTTTTGCCCTCGTATCGGATGTAGTTCTTTTCGTTCAGCTCCATGTTTTTGATGGGGTAGGAGCCAGACTTTGCCCGTTCCAGAATGTTCACGTCCAGGTCGGTGGCAATCAACTGCACATCGCCCAGAATGCCCATTTCTTTTAGCATAATGGCCATAGAGAAAACCTCTTCGCCTGAAGAACAGCCGGCATGCCAAATTTTAAATTGCTTGTGGTTCAGCAAAATACCCGGAATGATTTCATCGCGCAGAATGCGCCAGAAACTCGGGTCGCGGAACATTTCCGTTACATTCACCGTCAGTTCATCCAGAAATTCTTCAATGAACGCGGGATTTTCGTTTAATTTTTTCAGAAGAGTCTCAACCGAAAGACCTTTCAGGTCGAGAATGCGCAACATGCGCCTTTTGAAAGACGACATGGCATAGTTTCGAAAATCATATCCATATCGCGTGTATATGAGTTCTGTGATGCGCTTAAGATCTGCAATGTCTATGTCTTGCGTCACGGGGTTTGATTTAGGCCAACCAGAAAAAAACTTCCCAAAAATAGGCTGCTCGGCTTACGCGAAACGGCATAATGCCGGGGAAATATTACACACGTGAAATCTCCCCGGAAGCAGCCAAATAGGGCTTTGAAATTAAGAATTTCAGCCTGCTTTCTATCTTTCGGGTGTTTATATTTTGGGGATTTTAGCCTTTGTCAGGGCTGTTCTTTGCGGGCCACCTCCAGCGCTGCAAGATGTATGCGAAGGGTTTTCTCCATCTCTGTGGCTGCCTGCCAGTCATCGCCCTTCACCACTTCGGCTTTACGCGCCTCTAACTCTCTGATTTTCAGTATATAGTTCTGCTCTTTGCGCGTCATCTCTTCCTGTGTGGCCGTTAGCTCTTCCATGTTTTGCCGCATCTCTTCTTCCTGGGCCCGCATCTGCTCGGTTTGCTGCTGAAAATCTTCCAACAGTTTGCGTGTTTTCTGATTGGTTTTTACGGACGACAAGGTAGAGGCAATGGTTTCGCCTAGCTTCTCTACAAAAGCAATTTCGTGTGGTTGATATACCTGGAAAGAAGCCAATTCAACCAGACCATAAATTTCTTTGTCGATTTTAAGCGGTACAATTAACAACGATCGTGGGTTGGCATCGCCCAGGCCCGATGTAATGCGAATGTAGTCTTGCGGAATCTCCGTAAGGAAAATCGTTTCAGCCTCGAGGTAACATTGCCCCACCAGACCTTCGCCCGGCTTCAACTTTTGTTGTTCAAACTTTTTGGTGTTGAATGCGAAGAGCGAAATCAGCTCCAGGAATTTGGTGCCATGTTCTTCTTCCACCAGGTACAGACCACCTTGGTTCGATTGGGTGTATTGCACCAGCGTAGACACAATCTTATCGCCCAGCAGGTGCAGGTTGTCGTTGCCGGAGCGAAGTATATCTACAAATTTTGTGAGGCCTTCGTTGGCCCATCTTCTTTTCTGCTCTTCTTCATTAATGCTTTTCAATTTAGCCTGCATGCCCTCCAGTGCTTCGGCCAGTTTACTTTTCTCTGCGCCATCCACATTGAATTTTTCGCCCAGGTTACCCTCGCCAATTTTCAGAACAAAATCCGATGCATGGTGAAACTGGTTGGTCAGTGTATTGAGCCCTTCACCCAGTTCGTCAATTTCATCGTGGTGGGTGGCTTGCCAGGCGGTGCGTTCGTCCACCACTTTCTTCAATTGGCGGAGCCGCTCCAGAATTCGCTGCCGAAACCGAAAGTAAAACAGTGTAATGAGGCCCAGGTCTACCAACACCACTGCGGCAATAGTTAAATTAAATGTCTGTTGCCGTTGTGCCAGGCTGTCGGTCACATCGTTTGCGAACTCGGCCAACAAACCTGAAACGCGCAACCAGCCGCCCTCCACCAGCGCGCGCGCCTGCGCCACTTTAGGATCCATCACTTGAATAACCAACGGCTCGCTGTAGGTGGAGTCTTCCAGCAATTCCCGGTTGTTGGTTAAGGTGCTGTCGCGCCAAACCTGGTTGACGGTTAGTACCTGTAAATGATTTTCGTATTCGTTCCAGGCGCTGGTGCCCTTATCGAGACTTAATAACAAAATGGAAGAGGCAGGTACTACTTCTACTTTTTTCCAGCGGCCACCCGCTTTCAAAGTGGCGAGCAGTTCGCGGGTGTTTTGCATGCCTTCCGTAAGTATAGGTAATTTGCTTTTGTCGCCATGCAGAAAGTACTGCAGGTGCAGAGCCGTTTGCTGGGCTTGCAGCCGGGTTTCCTTTGCCACCTGTAGTTGGTTGAACCGCACTCCCACCAGGCTCCACATATAAATTACCAAAATGCCCTCGGCCACTAACACCAATCCAAAGGCCGCCAGTGCCTGCTTCAGCAAGCCACTCAGTTTCCGTTTGGTTAAGCCAGTACTCATCCCTCAAAAATAGTTTTTTTTACATCCTGCGGTGAGGGCATGTAGTTTTAACGGTCGAATTCAATTATTCCAGATTGTCCTTGGTGAAGCCGAAAGGCAAAAAGGTGGCAGACGAAGGGCACTTCATCCAACGATGGCCTGGCGCCAGTACGATAATCTCGATCGGTTTTTTTTGCCGATGCTCAAACTCCAGAATTACCTGAGCACAAGCACCACACGAGGAGGCTGGTACCAGCTCTTTGTGGTTTTTCTTATGCGCCACCACTGCCATTTTATTAATCACTTTGTCAGGGTGTTGCGAGGCAGCCGTATAAAGCGCCACTCTTTCTGCACACATGCACAGCGGGTAGGAGGCATTCTCCTGGTTGGCACCCGTTATCAATGTTCCATCTTCCAGAATCAGCGCGGCACCTACGTGAAATTTGGAGTAGGGCGCATAGGCATGGTGGGTGGCTTCTTTGGCTTTGTGTACCAGGTATTTCGATTCGGAGTCCAGCTCCTCTATGTCGTGAAAGTATTGGGGTTCTTGCATTCTTGTGAAATTGAGCGGAGTGAAAATTACAAAAAGGCCGATGGTTTGTAAAGAAGTCGCCCGACTTTAAAATAATCCTGAGTCGGTACGATTAAGCGGATTAGATGTATTTTGCCAGCATGAAGCGTGTTTTGGTTTTGGGCGCAGGTCGCTCGTCTTCCGCCTTGATCGGCTACCTTTTACAGGAAGCAGCTGCGCAGCAGTTAGAAATTACAGTGGGAGATGTTTCTCAGGCCGCTGCCACCGAAAGGGTGGGCAACCATGCCGCAGGTCGCGCCATTGTGTTCGACATTAACGAAAAGCAGGCCAGCGAAAAAGAAATAGCTGCGGCCGATGTGGTGATCTCGCTGCTGCCGGCACATTTGCATCCGCAAGTAGCCGCACTTTGCCTCAAACAAAAAAAGCACCTGCTCACGGCAAGTTATGTGTCCGATGAGATGAAAGGATTTCATGACGAGGCACTGCATAACAACCTGTTGTTTCTGAATGAGTGCGGCCTCGATCCGGGTATCGACCACATGAGTGCTGTGCAAGTGATGGATCGCATCAGAAAGGAAGGTGGCCACATTACTTCTTTCGAGTCGTTTACCGGTGGATTAATTGCACCCGAAACCGATCCGCAAAACCCGTGGCGCTACAAGTTTACATGGAATGCGCGCAATGTGGTGATGGCCGGACAGAGTACGGCCAAATACCTTTTAAATGGCGAATACAAATACATTCCCTATCAACAACTGTTCAGCCGCACCACGAAAGTTATGGTACCCGGTTATGGCAGCTACGAGGGGTACGCCAACCGCGATTCTTTGAAGTACATAGAAGCCTACGGGTTGCAGGGCATACAAACCATGCTGCGCGGCACTTTACGCAACGAAGGTTTCTGCTCTGCATGGAATGCGTTAGTTCAGTTGGGCTGCTGCGATGACACCTACCCGTTGGAGCGCGTAGAGTCCATGACACACCGTGCTTTCCTGAATGCCTTTCTGGATGATGATGGCAAACGCACGGTCGAACTAGAACTGGCTGCGGTGATGGGCTGGCAGCCCGATTCGCCAGAGATGCAAAAATTAAAATGGTCGGGACTGTTTAACGTGGAGCCGGTGGGATTGAAGCAAGGTACGCCCGCACAGATTTTGGAGCATATTCTCAACAAGAAGTGGAAACTGGCACCCAACGATAAAGATATGATTGTGATGTGGCACCGGTTTGGCTACCAGCAGAATGGCAGCCACAAAGAGATACAGGCTTCGCTGGTGGCAAAAGGTGATAATGCCATCCACACGGCCATGGCCAAAACGGTAGGCCTTCCGTTAGGTATTGCTGCGGTGTACCTTCTTCAGAATAAAATAAAAACGAGAGGAGTAGCGTTACCGATGGTTCCCGAAATTTATGAGCCCATTCTTCATGAACTTTCCAAACTAGGCATTGTGCTGGAAGAACGCGAAACCAAATAACTATTTAGCTTCGTATTCTTCGTCACGTTTCAGGTGGCCTCCATTGGCTGCTGCTACCGCCAGTTGATCGCAGCGTTCGTTTTCAGGGTGGCCAGCGTGGCCCTTAATCCACACGAACTTTGGCTTGAATTTTTTGTGTAAGGGAATGTAACGCTTCCACAAATCTTCGTTGGCTGTGTCTTTAAAGTTCTTCTTTTCCCAGTTCCATAGCCAGCCTTTCTCTATTGCGTCCACCACATATTTGGAATCGGAGTAAATAGTAACACCAATGCCGTCTTTTTTAATGGCTTCCAGGCCGGCAATGACCGCCAATAGTTCCATGCGGTTGTTGGTGGTCAGGCGAAAGCCTTCACTCAGTTCTTTTTCATGGGCACCGTATTTCATAATAGTGCCATAGCCTCCTGGCCCGGGGTTGCCCTGTGCGGCACCGTCTGTATAGATTTTAATCATTCAATGAAATCTCAACCTGTAAAATTCACGTTGTCTTTGAAAATCTTTACGGCAATGGCTAACAAAATTACACCGAACACCCTTCTAAGCACGGCAAATGCAGACTTTCCCAAAACGCGCTCCAACCATACCGATGAGCGCAGCACCCAGTAAACAAATACCAGGTTTACCAGTATACCGATGAGCACGTTTACTTCCTGGTAGACCGCGCGCAGCGAAAGAATGGTCGTAAGTGTACCCGCGCCAGCAATTAAGGGAAAGGCCAAGGGCACTACCGACCCCGAGCCCTTGGCATCGGGGTCGTCTTGTATCAGCGTAATGCCGAGGATCATTTCCATGGCCACAATGAAAATGACGATAGCACCGGCCACAGCAAACGAGGCCACATCAAGGCCAAAGAGTTTTAGGATGGATTGCCCCAGGAAGAGAAACCCCACCATGAGCACAGCCGAGATAATGGTGGCTTTTTCTGCCTGTATGCGGCCCTCCCGTTTTCGGATTATAATAATGAAGGGAATGGATCCGAGAATATCAATCACAGAAAACAAAATCAGTGTAACTGAGAAAACTTCTTTGATGTTGAACATGGTAGTAAAGAACTGTTGGCAAGTTATGAAAATGCCTGATTTCAAAGGCACATACACACAACCTTACTGGGCATGCACTATGGTTTGGCAGGTGACTTCTGGCTGACTACTGCGAGAAATTCATCGGTCAAAGCCACTAGTTTTTTTATTTCATCGGCCGCTAGCAGATCGCGTCTGATAAACAGAATAAGCTTGTTCTTGTGAGCTTCTATGTGCAAATCGTCATGACTCGCCAGAAACCGGAGTAGGTCATCGTTAAAGAAAGTTCTGATTGCCTGCTCGTCTGCACCGCGCAGGTAGTACTTTTTGGAGAACTGCTGCTGGTCGTAAAAGTCGATGTCTTTGCCCGCGGCAAATTCGCTGAGCCGCGTAAACAGGTGCTCTGGCTCCAATGCAAAATCGGGTATGCGTGTATCAATGTCGGCCACGTAGAGAATGGTGGCTTGTGTGTCGTTTTGTGCGTCTCCTGCACCCTGCGTCATCCTTACGTCCGATACTTCAATGCGCCCTACTTCGGTATATTTTACCAGCACATTCTCTTCGTATTGTATCCGATGGCCCGCCTCCATCGGAAAGGCTTTGAATTTGAGCAGGTTCCGCACCCGTTGCGGATAGAAGGCAAACATTTCCATATCGGCCAGTTTCCTCAACTCAGCCTGTCGCGGTGTCAACCGTATCTCCAACCGATTGTCGGCATCTTTGGCAACCTTGCGCGCGGCAAGCGGGTGGTTGGAGAAAGGTTTAAACCGATCGAACCCGACAGAAACGATTGAGCCGCCCTCATGCGTACATTTCTCCTCGAAGTGGTGGAGGAACTCCATGAACGTATGATCGAGGAGGTGCGCTTGTGTGAAATCGACCACGGTTTTACCGGATGGGTCGATAGTGGCAAACGCTTTTTTGAAGCCGGGTAAGTTCGAGAACACAGCCGATTCCTGTATGATTACCACCGTTTCTTCACCTTGTTGCGACATGTCGTAGCGGGCCTTGAAAAGGTTTGTTAAGGAAACTCCATTGAGCGCGTTGAAGACAAATTTGGTGAGCGTGCCGGCAGCTACCCCCACCAACAAGTCGCTGCTAACCGTTACAACCAGGGTCACCACAAACACCATCAGTTGTTCAGACCCGATTTTGTACGTCTTGAAAAACTCATTAGGCGATGCCAGGCGGTAGCCCACAGCGATAAGTAATGCAGCCAGAGCGCTGTTGGGAATCATTTCAATAACAGGAATAAAAAGCAACATGGCTGCTAACAGAAAAAAGCCATGGAAGAAATTGGCCCAAACCGTGCGACCGCCAAAAGAAATGTTGGCCGAGCTGCGCGCTACCTCCGATATCATGGGCAGGCCGCCTAGCATGGCGGCTACGGCATTGCCTACGCCCACCGCGGAAAGGTCTTTGTTCGCATTGGAAATCCTCTTCCAGGGGTCGAGGCCATCGATGGCTTTTACCGTAAGCAAAGACTCCAGGCTGTTAACAAACAAGAACATCAACACATACTTCCAGAAAACAAACGTACTGATCATGCCAAAGCTTACGTTCAGGCCGATGTCTTGCCAGAAGTTGCCGATCTTAACCATATCGAACGCGGGCTCGGTATGTTTAAAATCCATCACCCATGCCAACGGTATGGTTACCAGTAAGACCACCATCGGTGCGGGTATTTTTTTCACCCATTTACTTTTCAGCAAAGGCATGCCGAAGATGATGCCGAGGCTGATCACTCCTACCAGCGTCACCCTTACATCTTCATGTAGGATGGAATCTGGAATCATCGCGAACAGTTCCAGTGGCTCTTTGCCTTTCAGGAGGGCAGGGTCAATGCCCAGTAGTATGTGGATTTGTTTGGAGAAGATAATCAGCCCGATGGCGGCCAGCATGCCGTGTACGGCAGAGGGAGGGAAGAAATCGCTGAGGGAGCCAAACCGGAGCCAGCCCAAAACAATTTGAATAATGGCTGCCACGAACACAGCCCCCAAGGCATAATGCCAACCTTGGGTATCACCCCCCATCTCCATCACTGCCCCGGCACTAATGGTGATGAGACCTGCAGCCGGCCCTTTGATTGTTAAGCGCGAGCCTGCAAAAAAGCTGACCACCAGCCCGCCCACCATCGCAGTGAGAACGCCCATAGCAGCAGGAAACTCGCTGGCCTTTGCAATGCCCAAACTGAGCGGCAGCGCCAGCAAAAAAACCAAAAAGCCCGACAATGCGTCTGCTTTCCAGTTTTGCCTTAACCCTTGCAGTCCATCGCGCGGAACTTCCATTGCTTTCATAGCCTTTGGGGCTTAGCTATGTTGTGTTTTCTGAAAATTAAGCGGCAAGTATAGCTGTTTTACCACAACAATCGGAAAAGCCGCGGGCGTCTGCCCTGCATTTCGGTTAAACAAGTTGGCAACCATTGTTTAATTGGCGCTTGCATCGTGCCAATACCGGTAGCATTCCGCGAAGCAACGGAACTTACTATGAACAACGTACATAAAATGGGCTGCCTTTTTCGGGCAGCCCATGTAAGTGTTGGTGGATTTGGAGCAGCGCCTACCCGCCTATCGTAATTTCTTGTGTGAGGCCGCCTACCGAAATGGTTGCTTTGTTATCGCAAGTGCCGGTGCCATAATCTACCTGAATGGCGGTAGTGCCTACTGTTAATACCAGCACACCTTGTGCCGGTGTTACGAAACTGCTCAACGCGCAATCTAGCTTGAAGATGATCGGGCTCTGCACGGTGGCGGTGTAAGGTTGTTGCTCACGGGTTTGTCCACTCGCTGAGCCTTCCAGTGTCCAGGTGGTGGTGGCGGTAGAATTGCCGATGGTCCACTTGCTGGTGTGTAACGACTGTCGGGTTACAAAAGTGCCATCGGTAAAGGTGGCTTTGCCATTTTCGTCTTTTACTTCGAAGGTGATTGATCCCTGCGCTAAGGCAGTTGTTGTAACGGTTCGCTTACCTTCCAGCTTCACCCCGTTTACTTCATAGCCCTGGAAGGTTACTTCAATTTTCGAGCCTGGCAAGAAACGCCACCCGTTGTAGGCCACAATAATTTTTCCCTTGCGCACGGTTCCGCTGGCATCGGTCTGTCCGGCACCGAAGTCGATGGTGATGGTGCCTTGCGGAACAAGCAGAGTATTATTGGGGCCAATCGTTAAAGTAACGGTGGCACCTTTGAAGCGCGTATCGCCTTCCACCGTAATGGTGATGTTTTCTTTCGTGCGGCCACCGCTAATTTGTTCATCTTCCGGGCTCGACAATGCTGTGGTAGACATATCGCCTGCTTCGTTAAAGTAGGCTTCCGTTGCCGATTGGTCTTCTACGGCCTTACTTTGTTCGTTGCTTATTTTTTGATCATCGCCTTCGTTGCAAGAAGAGAAGGTAATAATGGAGGCCACCAGGGCCAAGGACAAAATTTTCTTAATCATAATTGATAACCAGTAATTAGTGGTAAAGCTAACGTGTTTCCGTTAGATAGGAGTATTTGCACCACGGTAACCTGCCAAAAAAGCGGGCAGATTGCCAAATCCTTCTTCGGATACGTTTGCGTAACAGGTTTACAAATAGTGAACCAAAAATTTCATCAGCTTTTTAACTTCCCGATCTTGTAAAGCTGGGAAGTTAGCGATGCGAAAGGTGGTGCTTTTCAGCGTTCCGTAGCCTTCGCCTAACAGAAAGCCTTCCTTTCTTGCCTGCTTTTTTACCTTCGTCAGGTAGGTGGGTTCACCGGTTACGGTAAGCACTGTGTGCGACCTAACCTTTTCGTTGGCTATCAGCAGGCGTAATTTTTTGGAATCGGCAAAAAGATGAGCCCAGGCCAGGTAGCGCTCTTGCGTTTGTTCACTTATTTCTTGTATCGATGGCTGATGCTTCAGCACGCAACGCAGCAGGTAAATGCCCAGCACGTTAGGGGTGCAGGTTGTTTGCCAACGATCAGCCATCTGCTTCATGAAGGTAAGGCTGTTGTAGTGGTCGCCTTCTTTTTGCGCCACGGCACGGTCTACCGCTCTGGGTGATAAAATGAATAGTGCCAGGCCCGCAGGCAGACCGAAACATTTTTGCACTGAGGCAAACCATACATCGGCTGAGGTAAAGGGCAGTGTAATACCTGCCATGGAGGAGGTGGCATCTACGGTAATCAACGCATGTGGATTCTTTTTCTTCACCTGTGCAATCAGCCCGCTGTTAACCTGCGTGCCGTTAGAGGTTTCGTTTTGTGTAAGGCAGATAACGTCTGCGCTGGCAATTGTCTGTAGGGGCAAATCAACTTCCAACCCGAAAGAAACAAGTTGAGCTGTGGGTTTTATCTTTTGTGTGTATTGAAACCATTTTTCACCGAAGGCTCCATTATATATATGTGCACTCTGCTTTTGAATTAATGATTGTGCAATGATTTCCCAGCATTCCGTGGCGGACGAGGCAAACAGAACGGTGTAGGTTTTTGGTACCTTCAGTTTCTTCCTCAGCAGTTCAACCGTTTTCCGATAGAGGTTCATGAACTCTTCGCTGCGGTGGTTCATGCTCAGAATGCCTTTGGCGTGCGCCTTCTTTACATAACCCGGCACCTCGTCATACACGCGTGAAGGCCCGGGGTAAAAGGAAATCATAAAAAGCAGTGATTATTTCTTTAACAGGTAACGGATGGCCATGGCATAGCCCTCCAGTCCGAAGCCGGTGATCATGCCCGCGCATTTGGAAGTGATGAGACTTTTGTGCCTGAATTCTTCCCGGGCATAGACGTTGGAAATGTGTACTTCTACCACCGGAGTTTTGATGGCGCCAATGGCATCGTGAAGGGCAACGGAGGTATGCGTATAGGCACCTGCATTCAATACAATGCCATCGAACGAAAAGCCCACTTCGTGCAGTTTGTTCACCAACTCGCCTTCAATGTTTGATTGATAGTAGTGAAGATCGGCCTCCGGAAAATGCTTTTTCAATGAACCGAAGAAGTCGTCAAAGCTTTGATTGCCGTAAATGCCGGTTTCGCGCTGGCCCAGGAGGTTCAGGTTAGGGCCGTTGATGATTTGGATCTTCATTGCGCCAAGTTACTTAATTTTAAGCCACAGCAAATTTGAGAGGCTTGACCTGGCATACCTACATCAAACAATTCGCCAACTACCTGAAGCTGGAACGCTCTCTTTCGGGTAATTCCATAGAAGCTTATGTGCGCGATGTGGAGAAGCTGAACCAATATGTAGAAATGAACCACCCAGGCCTGAGCCCCATGAAGGTTACCGGCAAACACCTGCAGACTTTCGTGGGTTATGTAAACGAGCTGGGATTGAGTGCTCACAGCCAGGCCCGCATTCTATCGGGCGTGAAGGCATTTTATAAATTTTTGATCACTGAAGATCTGTTGCAACTGGATCCTACCGAACTGCTGGAGGGCCCCAAGCTGGGCCGCAAACTGCCCGACACGCTCGACTACCCTGAAATTGTAAAACTGCTGGAGGCTATTGACCTTTCCACACCCGAAGGAGCGCGCAACCGCGCCATGTTGGAAGTGCTCTACAGTTCGGGCTTGCGCGTGTCTGAACTGGTGGAGTTGCGCATTAACAACCTGTATTTCGACATCGGCTTTATGCGTGTAATCGGTAAGGGCAACAAAGAGCGGCTGGTGCCTTGCGGCCGCGATGCTATGAAGTTTCTAAAAATCTACCTCGAGGAAATACGCGTGCATGTGCCTGTGCAAAAAGGGTTTGAAGGTCATGTGTTTTTAAATCGGTTGGGAAAAAAGCTCACCCGCGTAATGGTGTTCACCATCATCAAAAACCTGGCCGTTAAGATCGGACTTAAGAAATCCATCAGTCCGCACACGTTCCGCCATTCATTTGCCACCCATCTTATCGAAGGTGGGGCCGACTTGCGGGCCGTGCAGGAAATGCTGGGGCACGAATCCATCACCACCACGGAAATTTATACCCACCTCGACCGCGACTACCTGCGCCAGGTGATACAGGAGTTTCATCCCAGAAGTTAGCTTTTCGCGAAAAATTCTTTCGTACCTTTACCACATGAGGCTTTGGGTTGTTTTTTTCTTCCTCACCACATCGCTGTGGGCGCAGGATATACAAGTGGAATACGATAAGAACCGCGACCTAACAGGTTACAAAACGTTTCGTTTTGGCGAAGGCGAAATCATTACACCCAAAGACCAGCGCGTAATCAAAGATGCCACCATGCACCAGTGGGTGAAGAATGCCATCAGGGAAGAGTTGACTGAAAAAGGGTTGGTGTATGTAGATTCTGCCAAGGCAGACCTCACCGCTTCCTACATCATCGGCTCGCTGCAACGGTCGGACATGCAGAACCTGGGGCCCATGGGTACCTCACCCGGCTCTAACGATCAGACCTGGTCGCGTAACTTTCAGCAGAGCAGCCTCATTATCGATCTGAACGACCGCAGTAATATTTTAATCTGGCGCATACAAGGTGTAACCTCTACCACCACCCCCGATGCTGAAAACATGATTCGCGAGGTGGTGTCCAAAGGCTTCAAGAAGTTTTCGCTCAAGCCGAAGAAAGAAAAGAAAAAGAAGAAATAGGTTAGATGTACCGTTTGCTCATTCGGCCGCTGTTGTTCCTGTTCAACCCGGAGGCCATCCACCATTTCACATTCCGATTTCTTCAATTGATTGGCCACATTCCAGGCAAAATGGCCGCGTTGCGTTTCTTCTTTTCGTTGGAGGATACCCGACTACAGCGTACACTTTTCGGTATCACCTTCAAAAATCCGGTGGGCCTTGCTGCGGGCTTCGATAAAGACGCCAAGCTGATTGATGAGTTGGCCACGTTCGGCTTTGGATTTATTGAAATAGGCACGCTAACGCCTCGCCCGCAACCCGGCAACGACAAACCCCGCCTCTTCCGGCTGCCACAAGACCATGCGCTCATCAACCGCATGGGCTTCAACAACGGGGGTGTGCTGGCAGCAGTGGAAAGGTTGAAGAGGAGAAAGTCTTCCGTTGTGGTGGGAGGTAACATTGGCAAGAACAAGGTTACACCCAATGAACAGGCTTTTGAAGATTATAATTTTTGTTTCGAAGCGCTGTTTCCCTACGTAGATTATTTTGTGGTGAACGTAAGTTCGCCCAACACACCGGGCTTGCGCGAGTTGCAGGAAAAAGAGCCGCTAAAGAAACTACTTCAGCAGGTAAAGAACCTGAGTTTGGCAAAGCCCAACCCCAAGCCGGTGCTGCTGAAGATTGCCCCCGACCTTACCAAAACACAGTTGGATGATATTGTGGCCATTCTGAAAGAAACACAAACCGATGGCGTGATTGCCACCAACACCACCATCTCTCGCGAAGGACTGGCTACCGACTCTCAACAAATCGAGGCCATTGGTATGGGCGGACTCAGTGGCAAGCCGTTGCGCGATAAATCCACTGCGGTGATTGCCTACCTGCGCAAACAGTTGGGTAAAGACTTTCCCATTATTGGTGTGGGCGGTATTATGACACCGGAAGACGCAGTGGAAAAAATAAAAGCCGGTGCCGACCTGGTTCAGATCTACACCGGCTTTGTTTACGAAGGCCCCAGCTTTGTGAAGCTCATTAACCGTAAGCTGCTGGAAAGTTTTTGAGGGTACCTTTGCCCTTATAGGCTTTGCGCCAACTGAATGCTATAGCTGATGTACCAGCGTACTATGGGCGGCTCGCCCTGCTGGCGCGAAATTGCTCCCTATTTAAAAAGATAATGCCCCAGGTGTGCCCGTCAAAATCTTCGATGGTTCGTATTTGCATATAACCTTCATCAATCAGAGGCATGGGTTCTGTGCCCCCCGCTAGCAGACCGTTGCCCACTATTTCGTTCACTCGCTCCAGGCTTTCCACCGGAAGTGTGTAAGATGCTGCCTGGTATTGTTTGGAATCGGGCATGGCTTTTTTAATGTATGACCGAAACATGGCTTGCGATTGTAGCATCACATAAATATGCTCACTCCACACCATGCACTTCTGATTGTCGCTCGTAAATTCGTCATTGGCGGTAAATCCCAGTTGGCTGTAAAAACGCATCGACTTTTCTACATCGGCTACAGCCAGGTTGAGAAAAATTTGTTTAGTCATATTTTATCGCGTTAGATGGGCCTATGATTTTTTACTGATCGATTGATCAATTTCTGAGACTCTTGCCTTTACCAGTTTGTTAATGAGGGATTCCGGAAGAGGTGTTTTCGCAGAGAATTTCACCACCGTGGGCCCATGATCATAGTCGGTAATGGCGCGGTGCATATCTTTCAACACATTTCCTTCCATAATGAAAAGAGACAAGTGTGTTTTAGATGAGCGGAAGCCAACAGCTCTTTTGCCCCGGTAGTAAAAGAAAGGCACGCCCCTGCTCAAGCGTTCTTCCAGCCCAGGCGTTGTGTTTAGAATTTGTTGGCGCAAGGTTGTTGACACACGTCTGTCATTGGCTGGCAGATTTTCCAGGTAGGTAATTACTTCGTTGGTTTTATTCATGGCAACAGTTTGGGCAACCTTTTGCTTCTAAGGTAGCGCTCAAAATTAACTGGCGATGAATGAAAACCAGGCTGGCCAAACTGACAAAACAGAGGGGTAAATGCGTCAAAATAGGGAGCAGATTATCCCAACAGGTTGCCCACGAGAGAAACAAGACTTAAAACCGTACATGGTGAGTGGATTACCACGGCAGTACTGAATCAGTTTGTACGAGCCTTCGCGACCTAAGCAACAGCCAGCAGAATAACTACTATGCCAACGATACCTGCAATCAGTACAGCTTGTGTGAAGGTGTGCTGCGAATTTAACTGAACATAAAAATCAGTATCCATTCTTTCTTTTTCTTTGATCAGGTTCATAAGACAATTTTTTGAGGTTAACGATGGAAGGCACGCACTTGTGCAGTGCTACCAGCCTTGGCACTAACGGTACCCTGCGGTTTCAGTCCGTTGAAGATTTGCATAAGTGTGATTAAAGAAAAGAGGATGATTGCCTTCACCCCTGCCATTCTCATTCTTGATTCGATGCTCATAATTTTGTTGTTTTTGATGCATCAAAGGTCTGAAGCCAAAAGCCGCCATACATCGGTGAATAACCGGATTTTGGAAAATAGGGGAATGCAGAAGGTTGCCTTCGCAAAGCCGATGAAACCGGTGGGAATGCATTTTTTTGAGCATTTCACTCAGGGATTCCCCTATAAAAAGATGTCGGTAAGAACTTTTGTGACCGTCCTTAAAATTCTTCAGGGGAACGGCTGTGGAATTTCAGGAGGCTGGCAGATACCACCAGGCTGAACTCATGCGTGGTAAATCGTTGCTGGCTGGCTGGGCCAGAGGGTAGCTCCAGCGCATATCCTAACCGGTATTCGGCTAGTATCAGTTGAGCCAATAGCCCCACCGTGGAAAAATTGCGGGTAAATAAACCTACTGAGTACAAACCGTCCAGGTTGATGCTGGCGTTCAGATCGAACGAGAGGGGTGTTTCGGGAGTATAGCGAACAAGTGCTGCGGGTTTTAATCGCAAGCGTTCAGTTAAGAGCAGCCGGTATTGCCCCATCAGGTACAAGTGCTGGTCGTACACCTGTATGCTTGTGGGGCCTTGCCTTACCGTGCCTTTGATCAATCGTGGCAAAGATAAGCCCACTACATATTTTTCTTTTTTCAACAAGAAGCCTGCACCAGTTGTGAACTGACTGCTGTTGAAGGGTACGAAGAAAGGATCGTTACTATCGCGTACATTCAGCAAGTTGGCATTAGTGGCATAACGCGTGAAGCCGAAGTTCATGCCGAATGAAAGAGTGCCCTCGGTTACTCTTAGTTTGTAGGCAAAGACGGAACTCATATCGGTGAGTGTTACATCACCAATCCTGTCTTGCACTGCCATCATTCCCGCGCCCACGCGGTTATCGAACAGACTTAGATGTGTATTGAAATGCAGTGTAACAGGATTGCCCTCAATGCCTGCCCATTGCGAGCGATATTGTGCCCCTGCATGAAAGCGGTCGTTGCTGCCGGCATAAGCAGGGTTGATGGTAAGCGGATTGTTAAGGTACAGCGCATACAGCGGATCTTGCTGCCCCAGTGTGGGGTTGGCTAAACCGCAAAGCACAACGAGAAAGGGAAACAACTTTTTCATTAGCGTCTGAGGGTGATGAACCCCGATTTTGATTTCTTGCCACTGGCAAAATCTACTTTGTAGAAGTAAGAACCCGCAGCCAGATCGCGACCGTCTTTGTCTACTCCCGTAAATACCCGCGTAGTGTTGTTATAGTTGTTGATTTCGAAAACAACCTGACCCCAGCGGTTGTAAATCATTACCTGGTTGTTTGCAGTCTCGGGCAGCAGGTCAATGAATTCAAAAATCAGTGCTTCATTTCGCCCATCGCCATTGGGCGAGAGGCCATTGTACACCACAATGTCGCCCGACACTTCTACTTGTATATCCTGCTGGGTGCAGCTTCCTGCCAGGTCGCAAATCTGTAAAGTGATTTGATCGGTGCCCGCAAACTCTGTATTGGAATAGTCTATGACCAGATTCAGATCAGCGTCTATGGAAACGGAGGCGCCACTGCCTGGCAGACCTAATACCCGGAGCGTGCTCAGGTCCAGATTCTCATCGGGGTCACTCAGCAGAACGGTTAGAGGAATGATTACAACGGTTTGGATACCCCCTTTCGCCAACACATAATCCACTTCTGGCGGACGATTATTAGGGTCTATGGTGCCGGCACAGGGCGTAGGCCGAACGGTTATGGCTACGGCATCGGAGGCAGCGCTGAGACATGTTTCGTTTAAGCCTACAATCACTTCATAGCTACCCGCTTCGGTTACTGTAATATCCTGCGTAGTTTCTCCATTCGACCATTGATAATAAGTGAATCCGAAGGGCGCCCGCAGAATGACAGATTGGTTGGCACCACATAAAACAGGATCGCCAATAATTTGCACGATCGGTTGTGCGGGAGGCGTTACCCTCTGGATGATCGTTGCATCAGAGGGTGGGCTCTCGCAGCCACTCGCATCGCCCACGCGTACGGTAAAAATGCCCGACTCGCCCACGGTGATAGTGGCGGCAGTTGCTCCGTTAGACCAGGTGTAGTCTGCAAACCCGGCTGGTGCGGTAAGCGTGGCGGTTGACTCGTTACACAACGTAGCGCTACCCGTTAGTTCGATCACGGGTTTAGGTGGAGTGGGTACAACAGTGGTTGTCACAGGTTCGGATTCGGGACTTGCACAACCATTTGCATCTGAAACGACCAGGCTAAGTGCCGTTGCGGTGGTGATGGTTACCTGTCGGGTGGTGGTTCCATTCGACCACGTGTAGGTGGAGAAGCCTTCAGGTGCCAGCAGTGTAATGGAACCTCCTTCGCAGATAGCAGTGTTGCCAGAGATAACCGGCTGCGCTGGCAGCGCGACAAGTGTAACTGAAAAAGGTTCCGAAATTTCGCTGAAGCAGCCACTTGCTGTGCCAACAGCTACGCTATAGTTCCCCTCTGACGTAACGGTAATGCTTTGTGTAGTTTCGTTGGTAGACCATAGGTATTGCGAAAAGCCTGCCGGTGCGGACAGTGTTAAAGAACTTCCTTCACAAACCACGGAGCCTCCACCAGAGGTAACAACAGGTTTTGATGGGGCCTGGGTGGTAAGCAGCACCGGTGCAGAGGGAATACTTGTGCAACCCAAAGCATTGCTAGCAATTACATAAAAAGCACCGGCACCGGCTTCAATAGTAGCCGTTGTTTCGCCTGTAGACCAAAGGAAGGAGCTGGCACCTGGTGCCACCGCCTCCAGTATCAGGGTACTCGTGGCGCAAAGCACGGTCCCATCCGGAGTCTGGATGGTAGGCGCAGCAGGAGTTTCAACAACAGTAACGGAGGCGGGCAATGCGTCAGCAGTGCATCCGTTGAAAGTTCCCCGCACGGTATAACTTCCGGCTGCAGAAACAGTAATGCTGTTGCTTGTTTGATTGCCGGGCAACCATTGCAGCGAATGGAATGCGCTGGCATTGAGCACTGTTAGTTGGGTGGAGGTACCACTGCAAAGCGTGATGTTGCTGGTGTTGAGAAGGGGAACCTCAGGAATAATAATTTGTGCCTCCACTTCTGTGCGGCTACTTTCGCAAAGAGTTGCCGGATCGAAAATAGAAACAAAGTAACTTCTACTGGCTGTGAGCGAAGGTGTTTGAAAGGTTTGGCCGGTAAATAAAATGGTAGCGGTACTGTTGTCAGCAAACCAACGATACACCTGCGCGCCTGCCGCCCCCGAGGCCGTAAGTTGAAGCGTGCCGGTGTTACATCGGCTCACGTCTGGTACAGTTGGTGGTGCCAAAGGACTGCACGGCAAAATGGTGAAAGCAGCTTGCGAGGTTTTGCTCCAGTAGCCGTTGCTGTCTCTTGTGCGAAGGTAGAGAATATGGTCACCGCTCGGCACCCCGCCCAGGTCAATCGCGAAGTTTTCGTTTAGCTGAGCTGTGGCAGCAAAAGTAAGTGAGGTGCCCTCCTGCCCTGGGTTTTCATCCGGGTTTGTATCAATAAAATATTCCAACCGGGTTAGTTGTGTGGCAGGGCCAACCAGGTTGGGCATTACATAAAATGTTCGTTGCGTAAAATTAGACCAGCGGCCAATGTTGTCTTTGTAGCGGATACCCAGTTGGTGGAAGCCGGTGGTAAGGGCACTAATGTCTAAAGCAAACAGGTTATTTTGTGCGCTGGAAGAAGTGATGGGCAACGCAGTAGCAAGACCGGGGCCTGGGTCATCATCAAAAAAATATTCCGCTTGCACCAGGTTAACGGCCGTAATGCCTGTTACGGGTGGTACCAGGTAGAAGGTACGATGAGCAAACAAAGACCAACGACCCTGATCGTCCTGTGCGCGCACTGCCAGCCGGTGAAAGCCTGTGGTAAGTGAAGCAGTGGGAATCTGTACAGCCAGATTGATTGAAGCGGAGGGTGTGAAGGAGATGGCTGTTCCGTTGCCAGGGCCTGGGTCACTGTCAAAGAAATACTCCAATCGCGTTATGCTCGTGGCAGGTTGGGGAGAGGCAGGTGGAGGCACGATATAAAATGTACGCGATGCAAAATGACTCCAGGCGTCATTGTTATCGCGCACACGCGTGTTGATGGTATGAAATCCCGGACTTAAGGCTGCAATACTGATATTAAAAGTTTGGTTGAGCGTGGCGCCAGAAGTAAAAGCCAATCCGTTGGCGTTTCCCTGACCGGGATCGATGTCGAAGAAATATTCGCCTCGTATCAATGTCTGCCCACATACCGTGGTGCAGCACAGCAATAAAAAAGATGTGAGCCATTTCATACTCCACACATCAGCTAAGTATGCCTTAATTGTTTACTGTTGCCTGTATGTTTACCTGCAATTGTGCGCCTGGCTGAAGCGAAGAGTTCTGGATGTTCGCACCGGTGATTTGTGGTATGGGGGGTAAGGGGCTGGTATCATACCCGCTGCCTGGGGTGCCTCCGCTGGGGAAAGGGTAAGAACCTCCGTAAATGCCCAGGTCGGTTCCGTCTGTTCCGGCATTTCGCACGGTGGAGGTGGCCCTCAACCTGTAGTTGTTGGTATAATTAAACGTGTTGAAATCTGCCACACTTTCGAAAAGCGGGTCCACCCCTACAAAGTTGCCTGCCCCTGTGTTGGGGCCACCCAAAAAACTATTGGTGGGCGCGTTGGGCCCTATGGTGGTAAGGATAGAAAGGTTATTGTTAAACGTGTTCGAGGTTACGCCTGCATCGATCGTGGTGCCAGAAGTGCGCACGAAAATATTGTTGGTAATGGTGGCAAAACGTATGTTACTCAACCCGCTGTTCTGAAAAACGTTGTGGTCGATAATTACACTGCTCTGGTTTCCTCCGGAAATGGTAGACGTGACAATATTATTCTGAATAAGTATGTTGGTGCAGGAGCCATCAAGACCGGCACCTCTCAGTATATTGTTATACACTAACCAGTTGTTGGCACTCGACATCGATAACCCTGGTGAGCAACCGCCACCTCCAATAAGGTTTCGGTGCAGCCTGATATCAGAAATCGGCAAGCTGCCACTCGCCAGCGTTACCCTGCAAAAGATAGAAAAGCCCATGATGAAGGATCCCGATGCATCATTCACCCCGGCATCGCGGAAGAGCGATATCTGATTGACATAACTGATCAGGTTCAGCTGGTTCGATACATTGTAGCCTGCGCCAATCACCACAAGTCTTTTGTTAATAGTAAAGTCGCCATACGCAAACTGGGTGCCGTTTACATATACCGTGTCGCCATGGGTCGATGCATTGATGGCCGCCTGCACGGTATTGAACTGGGCCGGGTTGTTGGGGTCGTTACTCACGGTGCGCACCGTGCCCATGCAAAAAAGTGATATCAGGTTGCCAACCAATACAAGAAAGATGCTTTTCATACAACTTCGGATTTTAATGAACCAAAGCTCTGCCTTTGGCAGCGCCATCGCCTCCCCGAAAAAGGGGATTTTGATAAGTGAGCCTGTTGATTGGCGCAATTTTATGCGCTTCTTCACTACGTTTGTTAAACAAATAGGAATCGAGGCACCACGTCTATAGTCGTAACTTCATGTATCTTTCTTTGCGAGTTAATTTTATTGTATGAAGTGGGGAATGGTTCTGATGTTGTTACTTTTTCTGGGCAGAATGGGTTTCGCCCAGAATGAATCAGACACTATTGTATCTTTCTTGATCAAGTCCATCAAAGATGCACCCGCGTCCATTGCATTGGATAAACCCCTTCTCAAAACAAAAGACAGCATCGAAAACCTCATCAGGCAATCTGCCAACGATAGCCTGCGGGCAGCCGCTTGCCTGACGTTGGCACATTTTTACCTGCAACAGGTGCGCGATTTTAACAAGGCAGAAATTTTTTACGACTCCGTGCTGGTGCTGGCTGCTCATTACCAAACGAGCCAGCTTATCACCGATGCCCACTGGGGTAAGGGCAATATTCATTACGACATGGGCAATTATGTTAAGTCTATTAATGCTTACCAGGCGGCTTACGAAAGCCTCGAAATTTCCAGCGAACCACCAGACACAAGAAAGCTGTTGCAGGCGCGCCTGCTGGTAAACCTGGGGGCTCTGTATACGCTCATCAACGAGTTGGAAGAGGGGCAGTTATATTACCTGAGGTCTGTGCCCGGACAGGAACAAAGCCATGACTCCACATCGCTGGCCATTACCTACTTCAACATCAGCTATGTTTTTTCTGACATGAAAGAGTGGGAGAAAAGCCTGGAATATGCGCGTAAGTCGTTGGCCTACTCAACTAAAGATTCCTATCATAATATTGTAAACTATTGCAGGGTAGCCGCCCTTTGCCTGCAGCTGAACAAACGGCAGGAGGCAGAAGAAATGCTTCACAAAGCTGAACTGAGTTTCCAAACGTTCGATACGAATTCTACTTATCAACACCTGGTGCAATTGGTGTACTTTGGCACGTGGGGCCAATACTATGCTTATCGAAAGAACATACCATGGGCGCAGCGTATGTTTACCAACGCCTATGTGCAGGCTACGTTGCAGAAAGATCCCTATTGGGTGGCGGTGCAGGCACGCGACCTGGGGCTGTTCTACCTTTCGCAAGGCGATGCTGCCCAAGGCAAAAAGTTTTTGACAATAGCGCTTGAAGTGGCGCAGGCATTCAACTACATGCCTCAGGTGCTTACCATCTTTTCAGACCTCAGTGCCGCAGAGAAAAAACAAGGTAACCTGAATGGGGCGTTACAATACAGAGACCGCCAGATCAGCTACTACGATAGCCTGATCAGGCAGCAGAACCAGAACCGCATTATGCTGAACGATGCACGGTTTCAGGCAGAGAGGAAACAGAATGAAATAACCCAACTTACCAAAGACAATGAAATTCAGCGCCTGAAGGCCAGGCAAAATACCACTATTACCTATGCACTGGCGGGCATTATGGTATTGCTGGCATTTAGCGGCACCGTTGTGTATAGAAACCTGAAACACAAGCAACACCTGCTGGAACAGCATGAACAAATACAAAAACAGAAAATCACAGAACTGGAAAATGAAAAGCAGTTGCTGGCCAGCGAGGCGGTTATTAAAGGGCAGGAAGATGAGCGGGGGCGGTTGGCTAAAGATCTGCACGATGGCCTGGGAGGACTTTTATCTGGCGTAAAATTTTCGTTGGCAAATATGAAATCTAATGTTGTACTCGATGCGGAGCATGCTTTGCTCTTCGAACGTTCGCTCAACATGCTCGACCATTCCATTGCCGAGCTAAGGCGCGTGGCACACAATATGATGCCCGAAGTGTTAGTTAAGTTCGGTCTGGATGAAGCCATCAAGAGCTATTGCGAGGAGCTGGACAAATCGGGTGTGTTTAAGATCGACTTTCAAACCCTGGGAAATATTGGCCGCTTCGATTCGCAGCAGGAGATTTTGCTATACCGCATTGTGCAAGAGCTGCTGAACAATGTAGCCCGTCATGCCAGTGCCAGCCACGTACTGGTACAGTTGGCCCGGCAGGGGCAGCAGTTGGCAATTACTGTGGAAGACAACGGAAAGGGTTTTGATACTAACCAGGTTTTGCACAGCGCTGGGGCTGGGTGGGCAAATATCCGTTCGCGTATCGATTACCTGAAGGGTAAGTTAGATGTACAGTCCACACCGGGCAAGGGTACTTCCGTTTACATTACCATCGACTCCTTATGATACGCGTGTTCATGGTAGACGATCACCCCATGGTAATTGAAGGTGTTACCAGCATGTTGCGGCAGATCAACCAGGTAGAAGTGTGCGGTTATGCCACGAATGCAGCCTCCTGCCTCGGCTATTTCGTGAAAAACAGGGCCGATGTGGTGCTCTTGGATATCAACCTGCCTGACAACAGCGGAATAGAAGTGTGCCGACAGTTATTGAAGCAACATCCCGAAGTAAAAATCATAGCCCTTTCCAATTTCGATCAGCTTACCTACCTGCAGAATATGCAACAGGCAGGCGCCAAAGGCTACCTGTTAAAAAATGCTTCGCTCGGTCAGATCGAAGCAGCACTGGATGCTGTAGTCAATGGCAAGGAATACTGGTTGGGTCGCGACAATGTGCGCGAAACATTGAAAGGGCATAATGAAATGTTGCTCACACGCAGGGAAGTGGAGGTGTTGAAACTAATTGCCGAAGGACTGACGAACCAGGAGATTGCCGACAAGTTGTTTGTAAGCGCCAGCACCATCGACTCGCACCGGAAAAACCTACTCTCAAAACTTCAGGTAAAGAATACGGCTGCACTGGTGCGTGCCGCATTCGAGAACAAGATTATTTAGCGATTTGATCTGGCAGGCTTCCGGCAGATGCCACCCGAAACTCTACCACCACCAGCGCGCAAATCACCACAACCTCGGCCAAAAAATAAGTAACACCCCACACGGTAAGTGAAGAGTAGTTAATTACCACCAGTACCAATGACAAAGCGGCATACGATAAATTAGCGATGGCAATGGCGCGGATAAATGACGCCCAACCCCTTTTCAGGAAAATGAAACATCCTGCAGAGTAGATGCAGAAAATAGCTGCCACGGCCGAGAGGTATGTGAGCACCAGGGGAGGCATACCAAAGAAGGTGTGAAACTTGCGCACCACTACGGAAAGCATAACTGCAGTGAGTAAGGCCCCTATGCTATCTACGAGGAAAAGTTTACGAGGCTGGGCTGATAATGTCTGAATCATGATAATAGATTATTAAATTACAGAATGGGTTGTGATAAATGTTATGGCCGACAACTAACTAACTACCATCTTAGTTTAATCCCTCCGTTCACCACAAAGCCATCCACGGGTGCATAAATATCTCGGAAGGTGGGGGAGGTGCGTGTGCCTGTATAAATGGTATCGAAGCGTGTTTGCCGCGTGTCTGTAAAGTTTTCGAAGTTGATGAACAATGAAAACCGCTCCCACATTTTCTCCACCATCAAGCCGAAGATCCAGTAAGACTGGCCTGTAGCACCGTCATTCAATAGCTGCTGGCTGAAATAATAGGCTTCCAGTCCCACCTTCAGTTTTTCCTCTACCTCATACATCAGCACCTGGTTTAATCTGTGTTTGGCTACTAGGGGAAAAGTGGTACGGCTGCCGTTGTACTGCTCACTCACATCCGCCAGTGTGTACCCCACAAAGAACTTGAAATCGTGAAAGGTGAGCTTGACGTTGGTTTCTATTCCTTTGGTGTCGATCGATCCTTCCGGCTGCAGGTATTCATACAGACCATTCGCACCGCGTGTCAGCACCAAGGGGTTGTCTATCCGGGTATAGAAAAAGAGGGTGTTCACGTTCAGGGCGATGTCGTCCGTCAATGGGGTGCGGTAGTTTATATCCATATTTATACCGGTCGATTTTTCTGCCTGTGTGGTGGAAGTGGATAGGGGCAGCACATTTTGAAACTGTATTTTCTCTGCGTCTTCCGTGAAGATCGTTGGTGTTTTATAGCCCAATCCACCCCCAAGCCGTGCCGTTAGTTTGGGGTTTACTTTCATCATTACCGACAGGCGGGGCAACAGAAAGAACCCATACTCATTTTGATGGTCTCCGCGTAGCCCTGTCTCCAGCGTCCACCGGTCGGAGGCCTGAAAGGTGTTTTGAACGAATGCACCTATGGTGGTATAACGATAGTCTACTGCCTGGGCTGGGTTCACTTCCTTTTGCGAAAACTGATCAGTCCATAGATTCAGGCCTGCTACCCATTCGGTGCGTGCCCCTTTCTCGTTGAAGGAAAGTTCGCTGAAGGAGGCCCATTGAATGCCTGCAAAGCGGTAGGCCGGCAACTGGATGGTGCGGTTGTAGTAGCTTACGCTGTTCTTAAACGTAAGCTTGCGGTCGGTGCTCCACGCATGTTCCATGCCTGCTTGTGTACTGAGGCGCAGCGTGTTGTTGGTTTCGAAGTAGGCATCTGTAGCGGCAACTTTCCCTTCTATATAGGCTATGTCGCCACCGGTGCGTTCCTCGCGGGTAGCGTTCAGGCCCAGGTTCAAGGTGGTGCGGTTGTTGGCGTAGACAAACAGCCTGGGGTTAAGCGTAACGCGGCTGAACTTGGGGATGGCCGTTAACCCGATACGGGCCGGATCGTAAGGGGTGCCATGGTGGTAGGATGCAAATACAGTGGCGCCTGTCTTTTTGAACTTCTCAGAATAAAATCCACTGGCATCTAATCCAAGCGCTGACGTTCCGTTCAGCATCATGCTGAGTTCACGGTCTTCGGAAGGTGTTTTGGAGACGAGGTTCACCAACCCGGCAATGGCCCCTCCGCCATAGAGCGTGGAGGAAGCTCCTTTGATAACCTCCGCCTGTTGCAGGTCGAGCGGAACGATTTGCAGCAGGCTGAGGCCACCCGAAAAACCCGAGTAGAGCGGCAGCCCATCGCGGAGTATCTGCGTGTATTTGCCATCCAGCCCCTGTATGCGTATGCTCGAATTGTATGAGGTGGCGGATGTTTGCTGTGTTTGGATGCCGGTAGTTTCGTTCAACAGCATTCGAATGTCGCCAGGCTTCATGTTTCCTTTTTCAGCCAGCTCTTCTCCGGAAATGGCCTCCACGCGTGTGGGCAGGTCGGCAATGGTGCGGCTGGTGCGCGTGGCGGTGATCACCACCTCTTCCATCTCTTCGGTGTGCGGTGTCAGAAAGATTTCCAGGATAGTTTCTACTGACAGTGGAAATACGAGGGTATCCGTTGCGGGTTCATAGCCCGTATAGCGGAACACCACTATTTGCGGCCCGTTGGGTAGTTGGTTTATTTCTACGAATCCCCGGGTGTCGGTGGTGGCACCCAGGGTGGTTCCCAGCACCTGGGCAGTGGCCCCCACCAGTGGTTCAAGTGTTTTGCCGTCTTTGATGTGCGCTCGCAGCGCATGTTGTGCCTGTGCGGCAGTGGCCAACAGGCCAGCTAATATAAAAATGATGTTCTTGTTCATGAGCTGTAATAGAGATGATAATGGTAGTAAGCAGCCATCGGTGTTCACCAAAGGTTGCTGAAAACGCGATCTGTTGTATCAACCTATTCGGGGCGGTTGCCAGATTTCTGCGAAGCCGGGGTCTATCCGGCTGAGTAGGTGTGAAGCTGAGTTACCGGGCGTGGCAACGAGGGGTGGTTGAAAAACGAGGGTGTGGGCCTCGAAGACAAAGCCGGAACAGGATCCGCAGGCGAGGAAGGGGGAGCAATTACCACGGTCCTCTTCGCTGTGGTCGGTCGATGCTGTCTCTACTTCTTCTATGCACGTATCATCGGTGCAGCAAGGCGCTGCCGACAGGCCTATCACCAGGAAAATTACGGTTACACACCACGTCCTCATCGAAGGCAAATTAGCAAAAAATCCATCTTCCATACCTGGGTAGGTCCACTGGATTCCCTGCCCGCGGCAGGCGGGTGGATCACGCCTTGCCAGCACACTGGTCCCATCTGGCATGACACGTTGTCTGGAAGGGCATTTGGCGTCAATGCATTCTAAAACAAAAAAGCCGGAGGTTAGACCCCGGCTTTGTGATGCATAACATCAATAACTCTTCTATTCCTTGATACCAGCCAAGTCTACCACAAAAGCATACTCTTGCGCAATCTCGCGGTACGCCTTAAAGCGGCCCGTGGTGCCGCCATGGCCGGTTTCCATATTGGTGCGCAGCAGCAACGTGTTGTTGTCGGTCTTCAGCTCGCGCAGCTTAGCCACCCACTTGGCAGGCTCCCAGTATTGCACCTGGCTGTCGTGCAGGCCGGTGGTCACCAGCATGTTGGGGTAGTTCTGTGGCTTCACCTGGTCGTAAGGTGAATATTCCAGCATATACATGTACGACTCCGGATTTTTCGGATTGCCCCACTCATCAAACTCGCCCGTGGTGAGCGGTATGCTTTCGTCTTCCATGGTGGTAATCACATCCACAAAAGGCACTTTGGCCACAACGCCTTTGAATAGTTCGGGCTTCATATTCACCACGGCACCCATCAACAAACCTCCGGCACTGCCACCCATGGCGAACAGTTTTTCGGGGTTGGTGTATTTCTCTTCAATCAAAAACTCGGCACAGTCGATGAAGTCGGTGAACGTGTTTTTCTTTTTGAACATCTTGCCGTCTTCATACCACTGGCGGCCCATTTCCTGGCCACCACGTATGTGGGCAATGGCGTACACGAAGCCACGGTTCAGTAAGCTGAGGCGCGGACTCGAGAAGGTGGGGTCTGTGCTGGAGCCATAAGAGCCATAGGCATACAAAAGGGTAGGGTTGTTGCCGTCTTTCTGCGTGCCTTTCTTATATACAATCGACATCGGTATCTCGGTGCCGTCATCGGCTGTGGCCCACAGGCGCTCGGTTACAAAATCTTCAGGGTTGTAGCCACCCACCACTTCCTGCTGCTTCAGCAGCGTGCGCTCGCGGGTCTTCATGTTGTAATCGTACGTGGAGTTGGGTGTTGTGAGCGAGGTGTAACCATAGCGCAGCAACTCGGTATCGAAATCGCGGTTGATGGAGGGATACACCGTGTAGGCCTGCTCGCCAAAGTTGAGGTAGTGTTTCTGCCCTGTCTTCTGGTCGATTACACGCATCAACGAGTTGGCTTTGGCGCGTTCGCTTAGCACCAGGTAGTCTTTAAATATTTCTACACCCTGCAGCAGCGTATCGGCCCGGTGAGCGATCTTTTCCTTCCAGTTGGCTTTAGCTGTTTTGGTGTCGGGTGTTTCCATCAGGCGGAAGTTCAGCGCATCGAGGTTGGTTACCACGTAGAACTTATCCTGATAGTGGTCGATGGAGTATTCCAGGCCACGTTCGCGGGGGCTGAAGTTTTGCCATTTTCCATCGGGTGTGTTGGCATTCAGAATTTGGTAGTCGTTGGTCAGCGTGCTTCCCGACCAGATGATCAAAAATTTATTCGACTTCGATTTGTAGATGCCGGTGTAGAATGTATCGTCTGTTTCTTCGTACACGCTTCCGTCTTTGGAAGGATCGGCCCCGAGCTTGTGTTTCATAATCCAGCGCGAGCGCAAGGTTACGCTGTCTTTGCGCGTGTAGAAAAAGGTTTTGTTGTCGTTGGCCCAGGTGGCATTGCCTTCGGTGTTGGCAATGGGTGTGTCTATAATTTTTCCGCTGCGCAAGTCTTTTACGTAGATGGTGTACCGCCTGCGGCTCACGCTGTCTTCCGCATAAGCCAGCAGGTTATTGTCATCGCTCACAGAAAGCCCCGCGATGGAATAGTAGTCGTGGCCTTGGGCCATGTCGTTCACGTTCAGCAACACTTCTTCGGCCGCTTCGAGTGTTCCTTTCTTGCGGCAATAGATGGGGTACTCCTTGCCTTCTTCGTAACGGGTGTAGTACCAGTAGCCATTGTCTTTGTAGGGCACCGATTCATCGGTCTGTTTGATGCGGCCGACCATTTCATTGTAGATTTTTTCCTGCAGCGCTTCGGTATGGCTGAGTTTTGCTTTCAAGTAGTCGTTTTCTGCATTCAGGTAGTTCAGCACCTTTTGTGTTTGCTCATCTTTTTGTTCCGCATTTTTCTGCGCGTCCGTCAGTTTCATCCAATAGTAGTTGTCAGTGCGGTCGCCACTCAGCTTGGTGGCCACCTTTTCCGCAACGGGAGGGGTTATTGCATCTTTCGCTTTTTCGGAGGGTGCGCCACAGGCTGCCATCAACAGCGCGGGCAGGTACAACAGGTATTTTTGCATAATAAAAGTTTGGGTAGCCAAAGATAGTTGGTCTGCCCTCAGCACCCAAACGAATCAGATAAGTGGTCTGAACTACCGTTTCAGCACCAGATAGCCGGTTAAGGGTGATCTGCCCCCGCTGAATTCGATGCGGTACAGGTAAGTGCCTGAAGGCAGTTCGTTGCCGTTTTTATTTTGACCTGTGAACACATTGTCGCGGTTATTGTAATTGGTGGCTTCAAACACCGCATCGCCCCACCGGTTGAAGATGGTGACCCTGTTTTGGCGGGTGCTTTCCAGTGCATCAATGTATTTAATTTGGAAGAAGTCGTTGGCATTGTCGCCATTGGGCGAGAGTCCGTTCATCACCACAATGTCGCCTGTTACTTCGATGAAGAGCTGCTGCCGCACGCAGATGCCTTCGCTGTCGCAAACCTCGATGGTGAGCCGGTCCTGGCCGCTGAATGCAATACCTGCATAGTCGATGGTGAGATTGCCGGAGGCATCGATAGAGGCAGCAGCCCCACTGAGGGGTGGTTCAACGATGCGCAGTGTACTGATGTCTGCATTGTTGTCGGGATCGGATACCAAAGCAAGCAGGTTGATAACGGTGGTTCCTTCTATTTCTGTGGCGGCAGAGGTGGCCGAAATAAGCGGTGGCTGGTTGGTTGTACAAGTGTTGACAATTACCTCCCACAAAACAGAAGGTGGAGAAATACACCCCGTGCTGGTTTCAGCCGTTACAAAATAACTGCCCGCCTCATTGAGGGTTACTTGTTGCGTGGTGGCTCCGTTCGACCAACCATAAACTGCGAAGCCGGCCGGTGCAGAAAGAGTTACCGTTTCACCCTCGCATAAAATAATGGTTTGCCCGGCAGGGGTTATTGATGCGGTTACAACCGGAGGTTGCAGCACTTCTATGGCTGCTTCTACTTCTGTTCTGGCACTTTCGCAAGCGCCATCATTCAGCGCTACATAAAACAGTGTACTGGTACTGAGCGCGCCCGTTGTAAAACTGCTGTTGAGTTGACTGGCGTCTGGGCTACCCCCAGTGGCTGTTACGTACCAGCGATATTGACCATCGGTGCCACCCGTGGCCGTGAGCGTTACCGTTCCGGCCTCGCACCGCAACACATCATTGGCATTGGGCGGAATGGGTGGAGTGAGCACTTCAGCCGTTACAGTGGTGCGTGGGCTTTCGCACACCCCGTCATTTATTGAAACATAGTACATGGTGTTGGTGCTGAGGGTGGGTGTGGTATAGCTGGCGTTGGTTTCGCCTGGCAACGCGGTGCCGCCCGTGGCGAACGTATACCAACGGTAGTTTCCATCGGTGGTGCCGGAGGCGGTGAGGGTCACCGTACCTCCTCCACACGTGAAGTTGGAGGTAGCAGTGGGTGGAGCTGGAGGAATCGAAATAGTGGCAGTCACTGCGCTGCGCGCGCTTTCGCAGGTGCCATCGTCCACTGCCACGTAATAAGTGGTGGTAGTGGTAAGGGCTGGCGTTGTAAAGGTCTCATTGGTTTCACCGGGCAGGGCGGTTCCTCCTGAGGTTACTGTGTACCAACGGTAGTTACCGGCCGTGCCACCCATGGCCGTCAGCACGACACTGCCTGCATCGCAGCGTTCAGCATCGGTAACAGTAGGGGCTGCAGGACCGAGGACCGTGGCAACAACCGGAGTGCGTGCACTTTCGCACGTGCCATCGTTAATGGACACATGGTAAGTGGTGGTGGTGGAGAGGGCAGGGGTGGTGTACGTGCTACTGGTCTGTCCGCTGATAGCGGTACCCCCGCTGGCAACGGTGTACCAACGATAGTTGCCATCCATGGCACCGGTGGCAGTAAGTGTTTGTGCATTTCCGGGGCAACTCGCATCACCGGTTGCGCCAGGTGCTGCAGGTACCGGAGTGACAACCAGTTCGGCCGGTGAACTATAAACAGTGACAGCAAAATCGCCATTGACAGCACAGCGGTAAAAACCCTCACCGAACCCCGATGTGGTATTGACCGCGAGGGTAGCGGTGGTTGCATTGGTATACCCACCGCCATTGTTAATATCGGTATACGTGCCGGCAAAAGTGCTGGAGAATTGCCACTGATAGGTAAGGTTGGTAGCGCCCGTTGCTGCGGTAGTGAAAGAAGCAGTGATGCCTTCACATACGCTAGCTGTTGTTGGTTGGGCAGTGATGGTAATAACAGGGCTTGCCGTTACGGTAAAGTTACTGGCACTGGTAACCGTAGCGCACCCTGTTGTAATGCTAAGAGTTCCTGTAGTGGCGCCCACGGGCACAGTAGTAGAAATACTTGTAATCGTGCTGGCGGTGACAGTTGCTGCTACTCCATTGAAATTTACAATATTGTTGGCAGGCATCGTATTAAAGTTTGTGCCAGTAATCGTGACCGCAGTTCCTACTGCACCAAACAAAGGCGCAAAACCTGTGATGGTGGGAGTAATTCCGACTAAATTATTCAGAACAGAAACAGTATTGTCCAGTGAATTGGTAATAACTAAATCGGGTCTGTTATCCGCATTGATATCACCAATCGAAAGACCGCGTGGACTTGCGCCAGTGGGAAAATCAATTTTTGGACTCAACGTGCCACTTGCCGAGCCTTGAAAGACAGAGACTGTGTTGCTGCTCTCATTCACTGCACTGACGTCCAACACACCATCTCCATTTAAATCACCCACTGCAACCCGACTTGGTTTAGCTCCTGTTGCATAATCGACCTTCGGGGCAAATCCACCCGTGCCATTACCCAACAACACTGAAATAGTATTGGCATTGTAGTTGGCAATTACAAGGTCAGTATTGGTGTCGTCATTTAAGTCGGCCACTGAAAGAATTACCGGGCCGGCACCTGTTCCAAAATCCGTTTTTGGCCCAAGATTACCGAGACCGTTTCCGAGGAGCAAAGACACCGTGTTACTAAAAAAATTAGCCACCACAATATCAGGCTTACCATCCTTGTTGGCATCCATAACGGTAATGTCGGTTGTTCCAAGGTTCACCGTATAATTTGTTTTTGGGGCAAGGCCTCCATTACCTGTGCCAAGCAAAACAGACACGGTTGTCTCGTTGGAATTGGCTACGACAACATCAAGTTTGCCATCAAGATTTAAGTCGCCCAGGGCAAGACTCTGAGGAGAAACACCGACCAGGTAGTCTGTTTTAGAACCAAATGTACCGTTACCATTGCCCAGCAGCACAGAAATGTAATTGGGTGGAGATGATGGATTATCATTGGCAACGACCAAATCTGGTTTGCCATCACTATTCAGATCACCAATCGCGAGATGTAAAGGAAATACGCCTGTAGCATAATCTGTTTTGGCACCAAACCCACCATTTCCATCTGCAAGCAAAACGGATATTGTATTGCTGTTCTTATTTGAACTTACAAGATCGGAGTTTCCATCTCCATTAAGATCACTGATTTGTATGGATGATGGGAAGTTGCTTGTTCCAAAATTAACTTTTGGGGCAAAGGAACATGGTTGCAACGCTGCACCAGAAAAAGTAGTTGTGAAAGGAAGTCTGGATTGAGCAGTTAATCCATCTACGGCAATTGAAATTGGATGGTAGGTAGCACCTACAGGAACAGTAACCGTCAATTGTGTTGATGTTGCTGCGGTTACTGTTGCTTTGGTTGCCCCAAAAAACACAATATTGTTGGCAGGCGTAGTACTAAAATTGGTACCATTAATAATAACTGTGATGCCAATAGGGCCCGAAGCGGGCGTGAAGCTGGCGATGGTAGGCAGTAGCACTGAACAATTCGTACCAGACGGTGCATCTCCCGTAATAATCCAACCCTTGGTGGCAGTTAGATTACTTCTGGCTGCTACTGCATTGGTGCCGTATTGCCTTCCGGCAGCACCCAGCGTTCTCCCGGTTGGGGTTGAAGGATTCGCACTCCAGCCGATTAATGTGGCAGAGTAATTCGTACAATTTACTCCACTATTGTCAAGCATCAAGCTAATGTTAACGCCAGCGCTGAGCGTCCATGCACCGAGGTTTTGGTTAAAGGCATTAGCGTCCCTGAACATACTCCTCATATCGGTAACGGCTGCGGTGTTCCAGGAACTGATATTCTGATTGAAGGCAGTGGCTCCTCTAAACATGAATGACATATCGGTAACGGCTCCGGTATTCCAACCACTTATGTCTTGATTGAAGGCTGTATTATACCCAAACATGTCGCTCATATCGGTAACAGCCGCAGTGTTCCAGGAGCCGATGTTCTGATTGAAGGCAAGTGCTTCTGAAAACATGGTATTCATATCGGTAACCGCTGCCGTGTTCCAGGCTCCAATGTCCTGATTAAAAGCAGTGGCATCATAGAACATAAACCGCATGTTGGTAACGGTGGAAGTATTCCACGTTCCTATGTTGCTGGGTGAATTCAAGTTTCTACAGCTTTCAAACATAGACGACATATCCGTAACACCGGATAAATTGGGTACATCGGTAGCGGTTATTTGAAGATTGGTGCAAGTACCGAAGGCATTTTGCATAGTTGTCCAGGTAGTGGTACCCCATTGTTCTACCTGCATAAGCCGGTCTTCATCAACGCCACTTCTTACGTTTATTCGTTGAAAGTTAGTGGGCGCTATTTGTAAGCGAATGGTAGCGCCTGCGGGCAAACCTGTTATGGTGAGTGTTGTACCACTCCACGAGCCACCACCTGATGCGGTGCCCGGAGAAATTTCCTGCCAGGCGTAGTTCACAACGCCACTGGTGGCGGTGCCAAAAGAGAGCTGAGTTGCTCCGGAGCCAGCCGTAGCCAGATTCCATCGCGTAATGAAGTTTTGAACGGAGGCAAGCGTAGTCAGGTTTTCATACACTACCAATAACCCTGCAGCGCGTGTGAGAATGATTTCCGGCCTGCCATCCAGATTTAAGTCGCCCGTGGTAATGCCGCGCGGTGCTGTAACGGTGGTATTGAATGGCGCAGCAAACGAAGCGGCCGTTAACGCTCCGCCTGAATGAATATTTTTAAATATAGAAAAGCGGTTTCCGGTTTCACTGACAGTGAGTATCTCGGGTTTGCCATCGCCATCCAGGTCAGCAACGGTGGCAACTGTTGTAGCGCTGGGGTTGGTGAGGTCGATGCGCGTGAAACTCAAGTTGCCGGGCGTACTGGTGTTTTGGAAAACAGTCAGTAAGGTAGGGTTCGCGCCCGTGCTACTATGATACAGTAAAAGATCCAGCTTGCCATCGCTATTGAAGTCTCCTTTATAAATCCTTCCCGGATTATCACCTACGGTCAAATCTAGCCGTGATGCAAATTGTGCTGTTGAGATTTTCTTCACACCGGCATTCAGGTAAACACTGATGTTGTCAGAATCAGGGTTAGTGGTGGCCACGTCTGCAAAGCCATCGCCATCTAAGTCCTCCGTTATAATTCCCCCGACAGCCGCTGGCTTATTGAAAATGATATTCGATGAAAAAGTGCCATAAGCGCCAGTGGTAAAAACACCTGCAACAGAACGGTTTTCCCGAACCACGAGATCTCCCGTGCCGCTAAGATCGGCAGTGACGGCAAAATCTATCTTACCATCATTGTTAAAATCGGCCAGGTCCATATTGCTGGCACCGAGTCCTATCCCCACAGAGGGCTCAAAAGATATTTCAGAAGCGGTGCTTGCATTGCGATGTGCGAGGCCGTTTACAGATGCAACATCCAGCAGCCCATCGCCATCAAAATCTTCGAGGCGCGGATTGATAAAAGAACTAACCGATAACGTGTCGTCCGGGAGCAGGCTGGCACTACTGATCGACCCCGAGGTGTGTGTATTGCGGAAGGCAAATCCCCCGTTCGCTTCCGCGAGAATATCGGGTTTGCCGTCAAGGTTTAAATCACCTACCTCAATGTCGTAGTTGGCGTTGGTAAGTGTAAAACTTACGGGTGGTGCAAAATGCGTATTGTTAAAATTTACACCGGCAGAAAATGTTGTTACAAAAGGCAATCGGTAGCGCGATGTAAGTTCGCCAACGCGCACGCTGACGGGAGCGTACGAAGCGCCTGGAGGTACCGTAACCGTCAACTCTGTAGGCGATGCGGTTAATACCGTTGCTTTAACTGCTCCAAAATAAACGTGGTTGTTGGCAGCAGCCGGTGAAAAATTACTACCTGTGATCGTTACCGTTGAGCCTATGGGTCCTGACAAAGGGCTTACAGTGTTTACAGAAATTTGTGGTCCGGCCACGTTCACGTTTTCATAAATTAAAAAACGTACCGGGCTGGTGTTGGTAACTCCGAGTATGATTTCCGGTTTCTGATCACCGTTTAAGTCGGCCGCCAGGGGTGTGTAGGGATAGGTTGAAACTCCGCTGGCTTCAATGATAAACGCACTAACCATCGAGCTTGACGTGAACACTCCACCCTCAAATTGATTTTCAAAAATCCCGAATTGGCGACTGTCGCTCGCCATAATATCGGGTTTGCCATCTCCGTTGAAATCACCCAGGCTCGTTCCACCAAAATTCAATAACTCAGAGTCAAGAATTATTTGCGTGGCAAAGTCATCTGTGGTGAAGGAGCCGCTGGTATGTGTGTTCACGCGAATGCGAACGTCATCGTTACTGCTGCCGCGTTTCCATATCAGGTCATTTTTTCCATCCAGGTTAACATCGGCTACCTGAATGCCGCCACCAACGGGTTCCCCCATGGCAAGCGGTGTTTCCAGAGAGATAACCCCTGGTGTGGAGTTGTTCTGAATGATGGAAAAGGTGTTCCCAAACCCATGTTCGACCAAAAGATCAGGCTTGCCATCATTGTTCAGATCCCCCGATTGCACGCCATCACCGGCATCCAATAAACTGCCGCCAAAATAACTTACCGAAGATCCGAACTCGATGTTGCCGGGTGTACTTATATTTTGCGCAATCCAGAAATCAACGGTTACACTTCCATTACCGTGCTGCCCAATTAAGTCAATGCGTCCATCACCATCCACATCAACCGCTTCAGCTAAAAATCCGGACGCTGCCATTCCCCAGGCTTCAGAGGTATCGAATGAAATATTACCGGAGGTACTGGTGTTGCGAAAGGTGATAAACGATGAGCCATTAGTGGCCGCAATGTCAAACTTACCATCATTGTCAAGATCAACAACAAACAGCCCTGATCCACCTGCCCCTGCCAATGTTATCTTCGAGCTAAAAGACGCAACACTTAAAGCACCACCTGTCCCCAGGTTTTGAAATATGGAAATGGAAGCGGGTGTGCTTTCCACAGCAATCACATCGTTCCAGCCATCGCCATCCAAATCAGCCACCGCCAACCCGTTCAAATCATTTCCGAGCGTTGCATCGAGCGTGAAATCAACTTTGGGTTTGAACGAGGCCGGAATAATGCGACCCCCGCCCGTGAATGTGGGAACAAACGGAGTGCTGCTGACTGACGATAGGCCGGTGACTTTATTAATGACCGTTACATTTCCGTATTGCACCCCGGCCGGTACGGTTACGGTTAGTTGTGTAGCACTGGCCGATGTAACCACGGCTGCCGCGCCAGTAAACATAACTGCGTTATTCGAGGGTGACGGGTCGAACCCGGTTCCGTTGATGGTGATAGCATCTCCCGCTTTGCCCGTCAGCGCAGAAAGCGAAGAAACAGCCGGGGCTGGCATAAGCGTATTTTGTTCCACCACCACATTGTCTAAGCCTGAAGTGTAACTCGCATTGGACCCGTAGGTGCCTCTGATCTCAATGGATGTGACATAGGAAAGCACATTAATAATTTGAGAACGCGTGGCGGGGCTGCCGGTAGAAGATGACCATAGCCACCCGCCAGTTTCATCGAGTTTAATAGAATAAGAACTCCATGCCGGGGCCACTGCAGGTTTTGCACCCGCTGGGAGTTGATAGACTAAAACATTACCGGATCTTTCTATTCGAATTTCGGCTATACTGGAACTCGACCCTGTGCCGACAATAGATTGTTGCAGATCAAACTTAAAATCTCTTCCCAGCGATCGAACAAGCAGGTTTCCTAAAAATTTAGAGGGCGCAAACCATGACTCCGTAGTTGCTGTAGTGGAAGAAGAATACGTTACTGATACAAACCCATCTGGATTTCCGTTGGCTGGATTATGATCTACTATGATGGGCGTGCTGCCATCAAAAAACGTCCACCCGTCCGCATCGGTGTCGAAGGTGCTGGTAATTTGGGCAGAACCACTTTTACCTATCAGTAGCAGCATGATAAGTACAATGAAACGATTCATAGGAAGGATTTATTCGTATGTGAAGTTAATGGAAAGGGATGATGCGAAAATACCTTAGTAAAATAAACCGTTGGGGGTTGTGGTTCCACAAACGCCATTATGGATTATAAGATCGGATTCATCTGACGTTCAACATTACACATAGCCTCAGGGAAATGAGTTTTTAATCATTGTCGATCTGTTCTTAAAAAATTCAACAGCCAATCAACCCCCAATTTACCAGCGACACCACACAGAGTATAGTAAAAATCCGAACAGAGAATAGGCGTCTTACCGAACCAGATACGAGCGTCCCAGGTCAAAGCTTTGTAACAAATAGTTAGAGGGTGTATGGCCAGTGAAGCGTTTAAATTCTTTGATGAAATGATTCTGATCGTAGTACTCATGGGCAAACCCCATCGATGGCCAATGCACAGCCTGCAACTGCTTTAGTTGTTGCTCCATTTTTTTAAATCGAGCAATCAGCGAATAGGTTTTAAGGGATAGTCCTACCGTTTGCTTAAACTGTATTTCTAAGTGTCGTTGGCTCACGTTCATCTTCTTGGCCACATGTTGTATAGTGATCTGTTCGTGATGCAGCAGCTCAATGGCCTGATCGGCTATGCCTGTTTTTTGTTTTTTGCGGGCAAGCTGCCGCATAAAATATTTCTCGAACAGTTTAATTTTCTGTGTTACGGAAGAGCTTCCTTCCATCTGCTCATGCAACAATTTTAGATCAGCATCTATCAATTGGCCGTCATATGCCTTGTTGGCAAACTCCGACATATTGAGTTGAAGCAACCACGAAAGGGTGGTAGGATGTAGTAATACCCCCAATGAATAATAGCCCGGGTAACTGATGGCCGTAAAATGGTGGTCGATCTGGCCGAACACACTTACTTGCGGTGTTTTGTAATCTTGTTGAAGAATTAACCGACCGAGGTTGCCGAAGTTAAAAAAGATGCCAGAGTACCCATTGGGGAACAAGGTATGTGAACCTATGGTTGTATCGCTCCTGTAATCGGCCTCGAGATAACCCTTTATAAAAGGTTCCAGATCTTTAGACGAGGGATAGAATCGGAAAGCCATAGTTGTGTGGCGCTGCTGACCAACCAGTTTATCTTAGTAATATAAATAAAAACTGCGATAGCAGGCAGTCGCCAGCAACTGAACTGTTCCTTTGTTTAACGGTCTAAATTTGAAGGAGCCGAAAATCAAGAGGTTTCCTTGTTTTTCTTTAGCTTTACCTCACTTTTTAAACTTTAAATGGCCGAAAACACCTACAAGTCCAACACTTTTAAGAAGCCCGAAAAAGAGAAGAAGGCAAAAGGTTCCAAGTCATCGTCTAAGTTTAGTTTTGCATTCCTCACCGATCCGCGTTTCAGGCTCGCATTTGGTTTCTTTCTTATCATCACCGCGCTGTTTCTTTTCACCGCGTTTCTATCATACCTGTTTACAGGCAAGGCAGACCAAAGTGTGGTGGAGGCCACGGGCGATGAGTCGCTGATTGAAGCGGGGCGTGAAGCACAAAACTGGTTGGGCTTCTATGGTGCCACAGTGTCGCACTACTTTATTTTCCGTTGGTTCGGTGTTTCAGCTTTCATGATTCCGCCCCTGTTGTTTTTCTGGGGCTTCCGCATCGTATTTCAGAGGCAGCTGATACCCTTGTTTTCGGCTTTCATCTTCACCGTCTTCGCGGGATTGTGGCTCGCGTTGCTGTTGGGCTACCTTACCCACAGCATGGCCGGTGTCAACGAGATCAGCTTTTTGAGTGGCGGCCTCGGCTATCAACTCGCTAAGGTAGCAGACGGACTGCTCGGCTGGGGCACCTTTCTTTTCTTGATACTCACGCTCTTCATCTTCATTATTTTCTTCTTCAACGTAACCAGCATTGCGGCCTTCCAGGTGCGCGATCCCAAACCCATGGGCAACGATGCGCTGCTACCCGATGACGATACCAGTTCTTCGTACACAGACGACCGCGATAAGTGGGTAACGCCTATTCCCAATCCACCACAAGACATGGCGGAAGAAGAAATTCCCGAGCCGGTATTGATCACACCCAAACCAGAGGTGCCCCCGCCTGTAAACAAAGCGGTAGAACTGGAAGTAGAAGTGGTGAAGCCACCCAAACAAGAGAAGAGAGACGAGCCGTTGTTTTCGGTGGAGGAACCTAAGACGGAAACCGAAGTTTTGTCAGAGCAGTTGGTGGAACAACAAGGGCTTTACGACCCAACGATGGACCTCAGCTCTTTTCAGTTTCCACCACTGGAACTACTCAACGAGTACGATACCGGCAAGGTGCAGGTAACGCAGGAAGAACTGAACCAGAACAAAGACAAGATCATTGCCACGCTGGTCAACTTTAAGATCGGCATACAAAGCATCAAAGCTACCATTGGGCCCACGGTAACACTGTATGAAATTGTGCCCGATGCGGGCATCAAAATATCGCGCATCAAAAACCTGGAAGATGACATTGCCTTGAGCCTCGCAGCCCTGGGTATTCGTATCATCGCACCCATCCCTGGCAAGGGTACCATTGGTATTGAGGTGCCCAACAAAAACCGCGAGATGGTGAGCATTCGTTCGGTAATGAGTACCGAGCGTTTCCAGAAAACAGACAAAGAGTTGCCGATTGCCATTGGTAAAACCATTAGCAACGAAGTGATGGTGATAGACCTGGCCAAGATGCCGCACTTGCTGGTAGCAGGTGCCACGGGGCAGGGTAAGTCGGTGGGGTTGAATGTTATTTTAGGCTCTCTACTATATAAACGCCATCCATCGCAACTCAAGTTTGTGTTGGTAGATCCTAAAAAAGTAGAGATGTCGCTGTACAGTAAAATGGAGCGACATTATTTAGCCAAGTTGCCCAACAGCGAGGAAGCCATTATTACCGATACACGCAAAGTGGTGCATACACTCAACTCTTTGTGTATTGAAATGGAGAACCGCTACGAGATGTTGAAAGATGCGGGCGCCAAAAACCTGAAAGAATACAACGCCAAGTTTGTGGCGCGCAAGCTCAACCCGAAAGAAGGGCACCGCTTTCTGCCCTACATTGTGTTAGTGATAGATGAGTTGGCCGACCTGATGATGACGGCCGGTAAAGAAGTGGAAACACCCATTGCTCGCCTGGCGCAGTTGGCACGCGCGATTGGTATTCATTTGGTGGTAGCCACGCAGCGCCCTTCGGTAAACGTGATCACAGGCGTTATCAAAGCCAACTTCCCTGCGCGCTTGTCGTTCCGCGTTACCGCCAAGGTAGACTCGCGCACTATTTTAGATGCAGGTGGTGCCGACCAGTTAATTGGCATGGGCGATATGCTGCTCTCAACAGGCTCCGATATCGTGCGTTTGCAGTGCCCTTTCATCGACACGCCAGAAATAGAAAAAGTGGTTGACTTTATCAGCTCGCAGCGTGGCTACGACTCTGCCTACCTGCTGCCGGAGTTTGAAGGCGAAGACGAAAGCGGAGCCTCGGCCGTAGACCTGTCCGAACGCGATGCCATGTTTGAAGAAGCCGCCCGCCTGATAGTAGGCCACCAGCAGGGAAGTACCTCGTTGATACAGCGCAAATTGAAGCTGGGCTATAACCGCGCTGGCCGCCTGATTGACCAGTTGGAAGCTGCGGGCATTGTGGGCCCCTTCGAGGGATCGAAAGCCCGCGAAGTTTTAATTCGCGATGAGATGAGTTTGGAACAATTATTGAGTGAATTGAGGGAAAAACACGGACAATCTTAACTTTGCGCTCCCTTTAATGCTATGAAAAAAACCATTTTTACTACCGTTTTAGCCTTTTTTGCCATCTCTGCTTTTGCCCAGTACGATCCTAAAGCGCTGGAAATACTGGAAGCCATGAGCAAAAAGTACAAAGCCATGGAGGCCTTCGAGGCCGATATTTCGTATACACTCAGCAACGATGTGGAAAAAATCAATGAAGAGTTCAAGGGAAAAATCACGGTGAAGGGCTCTAAATTCCGCCTGGCGCTGCCCGAACAGGAAGTTTATAACAACGGCACCACCGTTTGGACCTACCTGCCCGATGCGAAAGAAGTGAATATCGACAACTTCGACCCCAACTCGGACGACATCAACCCTTCGAAAATTTATGAGATCTATAAAAAAGGTTTCAAGTACCTCTACCTGTCGGACAAAACGGAGGGTGGTGTGGTGTGCGAAGAGGTGGACCTGGTGCCGGATAAGAAAGATGCTCAGTATTTTAAGATCAAAATGATGATCGTAAAGAAAGACAAGAGCATTCAGAGCTGGACCATGTACGACAAAGCAGGCAACCGTTACAAATACACCATCAGCAAATTCAACCCCAACCTGAAGGTAGACGATGCGTTCTTTACTTTCGATCCGAAAAAATATCCGGGCGTAGAAGTAATCGACTTGCGCTAAGGCTGGTAACAGCACTACAATAAATAAGAAAGCGAATCTGGGAGGGTTCGCTTTTTTATTTTGGATGGCATCCGGCTGATTTTGTTTTAACTTCGTGGCATGACGCGAAGTGAACTGGTAGAACAAATCAACAAGAAACAATCGTACCTGTGTGTGGGCTTGGATACCGATCTGGAGAAAATTCCCCAGCACTTGTTGAAATACAAAGACCCTGTTTTTGAATTCAATAAACAAATCATCGATGCCACCCATCGCTTTGCGGTGGCCTACAAGCCCAACATAGCCTTTTACGAAGCGCTTGGTGCCAGCGGCTGGGAGAGTCTGAAAAAAACGGTGGACTATATACCCGAAGAGTGCTTCACCATTGCCGATGCCAAGCGTGGCGATATTGGAAATACGTCAAGCCTGTATGCGAAGGCTTTCTTTCAGCAGATGGATTTCGACTCGGTAACGGTTGCGCCTTATATGGGTGAGGATTCGGTGAAACCTTTCCTGGCTTTCAAAAACAAGTGGGTGATATTGTTGGCGCACACCTCCAACCCGGGCAGTGCCGATTTTCAATTGTTCGAATCGAAAGATGGAAAGCGACTTTATGAAGAAGTAATTATTAAATCACAGCAATGGGGCACACCCGATAACCTGATGTATGTGGTGGGCGCCACCCGTGCCGACAAGATTGCTGAGATAAGAAAGCTGGCACAGGAGTATTTTTTCCTGGTGCCCGGTGTAGGTGCACAGGGCGGAGACCTGAAGGCAGTGTCGCAGTTGGGCATGAACGAAGCGTGTAGTTTGTTGGTCAATTCAGCAAGAGCCATCATCTATGCCTCGGCTGGAGAAGATTTTGCCTCTGCTGCCGGTGAAGAAGCAAGCAAGGTGCAGGAAGAGATGGCGATATTTTTATAGTTTTTGTATTTTTAACAATGGATGTAAAAATCACCCTACCTGAAATAGCTGGCATGGATGAGCGATATGCCAGCAGATTTTTAGCCGCCAAATTGTACGAAGCAGGTAAGCTTTCATTAGGGCAGGCTGCTGAAATAGTAGGCATGTCGAAGGTTGCATTTGCTGAGATACTGCAGGATTTTGATGTGTCGCTTATTAATTATCCGGTTTCAGAGATAAAGCGCGATGCCGACCGGATTTAGGGTTGTAATTGCAGATATTGGCAGAAAAATTAAGGATACCATTCACAGGAACTTTGGGAATTTTCTTAAAAGCAAAAGAGCTTGGAATATTAAGCAACGTAAAAACGATGCTTCAAAAAGTTCAGCAAACTAATTTTAGATTCTCCGATTCTATCATAGCAGAAGTACTTCAAATTGCCAACGAGGTATAAATTATGCAGGAGTCTTTCCTACATTATGTCTGGCAGCTTCAATATTTCGACAAAGAAAAATTGACTACCACAGATGGGGAGGAACTGACTGTACGTAAACCCGGCCATGCCAACACACACGCAGGTCCCGATTTCAGTGAAGCAAAGATTAAAATCGGCAACATCGACTGGGTAGGTTCGGTGGAGGTACATATCAAGTCATCGGACTGGAACACGCACAACCACCAGCATGATGGCGCTTACGATAATGTGATTCTGCACGTGGTGTGGCACGATGACAAACCTGTGTTGCGCAGCGATGGAGCTAGTATACCTACGTTGGAGTTACGACAGCGTGTTTCTCCTGAATTGTTGCTTTCTTATCGAAAACTGGTGGAGAGTGCCCAGCCCATTCCGTGCGAGCGATCTCTGTCTTCTGTGAATGAGCTGACGCGCATCAGCATGTTAGAAAAAGCGGTGATGCAGCGTCTGGAGAAAAAAGCCGAAGCCATTGCCGCTCAACTCCAAGCGAACAAGGGCGATTGGGAGGAAACAACCTATCAAACCTTGTCGCGTAATTTTGGGTTTAAAGTAAACGGAGATCCTTTTGAACAACTGGCCAGGGCAGTGCCGTACAAGATTTTGTTGAAGCACCTGAACCAACCTGTGCAGGTGGAGGCTTTGTTGTTTGGTGCTGCAGGCTTGCTGCAAAAAGAAATCCCTGACGACTATTTTCAATTGCTGCAGAGAGAGTATGGTGTATTGTCCGCTAAATACAATCTGAAATCAGTACAGTTGAAAGTAAGTCAGTGGCGTTTTTTGCGGTTGCGGCCTGCCAACTTCCCTACTTTGCGTGTGGCCCAATGGGCTGGCGTGCTGGGCGCCACGGCCAACCTTTTTTCACGCATGAAGGAGGCGGGCACACTGAATGAGGTGATGCATTTATTCCAGACACAGCAAAGTTCTTATTGGCAGACGCATTACCGTTTTGGTAAAACCGCCAAAGCAGAAGTGGCCGCGCTGGGGGAAGGAAGTATATACAACCTGATCATCAATTCGGTAGTGCCTCTGTTAGTAGCTTATGGTAAGCAGCACGATGACCAGGCGATGATAGACAAAGCCATCGGTTGGTTACAAAATATTCCACCTGAGAAAAATAACATTCTGCAATCGTGGGGTGCTTGCGGCTGGCATGTGAAGAACGCATTCGATTCGCAAGGTTTGATTGAATTACACAATGCATTTTGCCTACCACGCCTTTGCCTCCATTGCACCATTGGCGCCTCTCTGGTGAAGCCGGTTTCGTCATGATGTTTTGGATCGCAAATATTTTATTGTTGGCACTCTTGCTAGGCTACTGGTTCAGGGCGCTGCCAGTTAATGTACGGCTCACTTTTCTTTTCGGGGTATTCGCCCGCATGGCGGCAGGGGTAGCCCTTGGGTTGCTTTATACTTACTATTACATTGGCGAAGGTGATACTTTTCTTTTTTTCCATGATGCCACGCTGCTTACCTCCGCAGGTCAACATGATTTCATGGTCTTCCTTCGTTTTCCTTTTGCAGAAGATGCTGGTTTACCCCTTATCAACAACCAGCCAAGATCACTTTTTTTTGTGTGGATAGTGGCGGGTATCAACTTCCTCACCGGCAGCAATTATTGGCTTACATCGTGCTGGCTCTCGCTCTTTTCTTTTGCCGGTGCCTGGTACCTGGTGAGAATGATCACGCTTCATTTTCCCCGACTACAGTGGGCCGCAGCCATTTCCTTTCTTTTTTTTCCGTCAGTGGTGTTTTGGAGTTCGGGTGTAATTAAGGAGAGTCTGGCCTTTGGCGGCTTGTGTTTTTTAAGCGGATTCTTGCTTGTGATCTTTACTAACGGTCAGCCCCGTTTTTGGGATTATGTTTTGGCTGCCGTGTCATTGTATCTCTTATTGAATCTAAAATATTATTGGGCTGCTGTATTTTTTCCTTCGGTCGGCACCGCGTGGCTGGTAAGGCTTTGGCCGCTAAACAGGTATTGGAGTCTGTCAAAGTTGACGGGGATTTGGCTGGCGCTGTTTGCAACCACCTGTCTGCTGGTATCTCGCTTACACCCGAATTTTTACTTTCAAAATTTTCTGGAAGTAATCAAGATCAACCACGATGCATTTGTAGCGTTCTCGCAGCAAACGTTATACATACACTTTTACCGTTTGGAAGCAACCTGGAGCAGTGTAATCACCAATGCACCCTGGGCGTTGCTATCGGGTTTGGTGCGCCCCTTTCTTTTTGAAGCCCGAACGCCATTACAAGTGTTAGGGGGATTGGAAAACCTGGTATTGTTGGTACTCTTGCTGTTCCAGGTTTTTCGTGTGAAGATGCCCTTGGGTAACAACCGGCTGATTTTTTTTAGTTTAATAACGTATGTTTCTGTGCTGTGTATTTTTCTGACATTGTCCACACCCAATTTCGGCACCCTGTCGCGTTACCGCATCGGCTTCCTGCCATTCTTTGTTTTTCTCTTGATGATGCATGTGCCGTTTCCCAAGCAGCGCACCGTACAGAAAATAATTAAGAAGGTAACGCCATTCCGTTAAAACGGGTCGCTTAAATTTGCGCAATGGAAAATCCTGTGATGATTTTTGGTGCCAACGTGTTGGGCAGAGCGGCCAAAGAAATCTTTGAAAGCAATGGAGTGGTGGTATATGGTTTTTTGGATGACGATAAAAAACTCCATCGCACGGAGCTAGACGAAGCAACGATTTTAGGGGCTACCGATGATGATGGTTTTCTGAAATTGATCGGCAAGAAGTGCGAAGCATTTGTTGCGGTAGACGACAACCGGTTTAGGAAAAGCATTGTGAAAATGCTACAGGAGGTGCGGCACGTACAACCGGTTAATGCCATTCACGCCCAGGCTACTGTTTCTGCAAAATCAGAACTGGGACACGGTAATTTTATCGATCAAGGTGTTTACCTGGCACCTGGCAGTAAGGTAGGTAATCATTGCCTGGTGCATGCCAAAGTACACGTTGGCGTAGAGGCCGTGGTGAAAGATTTCGCGCAGTTGGGTGCGGGCACAATAGTGAACCCCGGAGTGGTTGTTGAAGAAGAGGCTTTTGTTGGATCGGGGGTAACGTTGGTGGCAGGCATTACCATTGGCAAGGGTGCGCGTGTAGGCGCGGGCTCTGTAGTTATTGCGTCTGTGTCTGCAGGCGAAACGGTTTTTGGAAACCCCGCCCAGCCAATTAAAAAATAATATGGCAAAAATTGCCGATACCGACTTGATATTAAATGCAGATGGCAGTGTGTATCACCTGAACCTGCTGCCCAAGCATGTGGGTGATACGGTGCTGGCGGTGGGCGACCCCAGCCGGGTGTACATGGTGAGCGAGCATTTCGATGAGGTGGAGTTTGAGATGAACAAGCGCGAGTTCATTACCCATGTGGGCAAATACAAGGGCAAACGTGTTACCGTAATCAGTACAGGCATTGGTCCGGATAATGTAGAAATTTTTTTTAGCGAACTCGATGCGCTGGTAAACATTGATTTGAAAACACGCGAACCCAAGCAGCGCAGAAAGAAGCTGAAAGTTATTCGTATTGGCACATCTGGCGCCTTGCAGGAAGACATTCCCGTGGGCACGCACCTCATTAGCGACTATGGCGTTGGCTTAGACAACCTGATGAATTTTTATGACCTGCCCATGGACGATTTTGAGGCAGGTATTGCACACGATCTGCAACGCAAAACCGGGTTGCCGTTTATGCCGTACGTAGTTCGTGGTTCTGAAACTTTGCGCGACTCGCTCAAAGCCGACATGACAGTGGGCAATACTGTAACCTGCCCCGGGTTCTATGCACCACAGGGTAGAATGCTTCGGCTCCCTATTCGTTTTCCCAAGTTGCTCGAAGACTTAAACTATTATCATAAAGGAGATTTCTGGCTCACCAATTTTGAAATGGAAACGGCAACGTACTATGCCATGGGGCGGTTGTTGGGCCACGAAGCGTTGAGTGTAAACGCTATTATTGCCAATCGTATTAAAAATAAATTTGCCAAAGACCCACAAAAAGTGGTAGCCACACTCATTAAGAAGGTGCTAGATGCTATTTAAGGAGCCATTCAAAACACTACCGGTGCGATAGCGTTTTGAATGCATTCCTCGCAAAAGGTTTATGTCATTGTCATGCTGTCCATCCGCATAATATGGCGGCTGGCATTCAGCGGGTCGTCATTGTAGAAACCGGAAAGCACGCGGTGGGCAATTTGTTCAATAATCAACTCATCGTTAGCCTTGCCCTCTTTGCCACGCCAGAAAACCCGGTTGGGGTGCTTGCGCATGTCTTCCACATACTCTTTAGCGCGGTTGTACTGTTCATCGGTAAACGTAATGGTGAAGCAGGTCTTTACTTTTGTTTCCATAGTAATTCAATTTTTACAATTGATGTGCCAAATAGTTTCCACGATTTTACGAAAAAAACGTTGCGTCCGCCAAATACCTTGCCCGTAGGCGGGCGGCCTTGTTCGCTTGTGGGAAACCCAAACCCACTTCATCTGGTTATTAAAATGTAATTTTGCGTCATAGGAATTTATGAGGAATCACGAGGTTTTTACATTGCCCAACGGCATCAGAGTGGTGCACAACCAAATTACTACTTCCAAGATTGTTCACTGTGGCATCATGCTCGACATTGGCAGTCGCGATGAAAATACCACCAATCAGGGGATCGCTCATTTCTGGGAGCACATGGCTTTCAAAGGCACACGCAAACGCAAAGCATTTCATATACTAAACAGGTTGGAGTCTTTGGGTGGAGAACTGAACGCTTTCACCGACAAGGAGAAGATTTTGTTTTATGCTTCCCTGCGCGATGAGTACTATGAACGCGCTATGGAATTGCTCACCGACATTACTTTCGATTCGGTGTTTCCGGTGCCCCAGATAGAGCGAGAACGCAACGTAATTCTGGAAGAGATGAGCATGTATTACGATGACCCTGAAGACTCGCTGCAAGATGAGTTCGATGGCGTGGTTTTCAAAGGCCACCCGTTGGGTATGAATATTCTGGGTACCGAGCGCACTGTTCGCTCCTTTCGCAGGCGCGATTTTCAGCAGTTCATCAAAGAACACCTCGATACACATCGCATTGTGTTTACAAGTGTGGGCAACGTGCCCATGGAAAAAGTAGTAAGGCTGGCCGAGAAATATTTGGCCCCCATTCCGAAAATAAAATCCAGGAGAGCGCGGAAAAAATTTTCCGGATACCGTCCGCATGAAGTAACGCTGCACAGAAATATAAAGCAAGCGCGTTGCGCCATAGGGCAACTGGCTTACAATTTGAAAGACGAACGCAGAGGTACCTTCTACATGCTTACCAACATACTGGGCGGATCGGGCATGAACTCGCGTTTGAACATGGCGCTGCGCGAAAAGCGAGGCTACGTGTATTCCATAGGCGCCCAATATGTGCCTTTTACTGATGTGGGTCTTTTTGTTATTTCTTTTGGCACAGAACCCGGTCAGTTGGAGAAAAGTATAGACCTGGTGCGCGAAGAGTTGCGCAAGCTGCGCGATGAAAAAATGGGTGTGAAACAATTGGCGGCAGCCAAAGAACAACTGTTGGGCCATATTGCCATGGCCGAAGAAAATAACATGAGTTTTATGATGATGATGGCCCGCAACCTGTTGGATTTGGGCAGAGTTACAACACTCGAAGAAATTTTCGACCGGGTAAAAAACACATCGGCAGCCAAACTGCAGGAGCTGGCGGTAGATGTTTTTGATGAAGACCAGTTGAGTTACCTGCGCATGACACCTGCCAGCTGATATGGAGTTTATTGATGCCCGTTTGCAACGTTATGCCGAACAGCACACCACGGCACACGCAGGGCTATTGGCAAAAATAGAACGCGATACGCACGCGCAGGTGCTGAAGCCGCGCATGCTATCCGGGCATTTGCAGGGCCGTTTCCTGGCAATGATCAGTCATTTGATGCGCCCCAAAACCATTTTGGAAATAGGCACCTACACGGGCTACTCAGCCATCTGCCTGGCGGAGGGTCTGCGCTTAGATGGAAAACTCATCACAGTCGATAGCAATGAAGAATTAGAAACCCGTGTGCGCGGCTACTTTCGCGAGGCCGGGCTTCAGGACAAGATTGAATACATACTGGGTGATGCCCGCAAAATTATTCCACAGTTGACAGGGCCGTTCGATTTGGTTTTCATAGATGCCGATAAAGAGAACTATGGCACTTACTACGATTTGATTATCGACCAAGTGCCAGCCGGGGGATTAATCCTGGCCGACAACGTATTATGGAGCGGAAAGATTTTAGACGAAAAGACGGATAAAGACACCAGGGCTTTGCAGGCATTTAACGACAAGGTGCATGCCGATGCACGCGTGGAGAATGTGTTGCTGCCCGTTCGCGATGGCATTTTGATGATTCGAAAGCTTTGAAAGTCAGCTTTTTGTATTATTTTTGAAGGCAAATGAGACTTTTTGCTGCCGCACTTATTTTTTGCGGAGCCCTTGTCGCAAAAGCGCAAGCTCCCGTAGTGCCCCACAAGATGCAGTTCGCAGGCATGACGCTAACCATTCGCGATGATGCCAGACGCGAAATACAGAAAGATGTGGACGCACTTACGCAAAGCCCCAAATACTTTGGTATCAAGGTAGAGCGGGCGCGAACCTATTTTCCTATCATCGAAAGAATCTTTGCCGAAGAGCGGGTACCCGATGACTTCAAATACCTTTGCTTGCAGGAAAGTGCCCTCATTGCCGATGCTGTATCGGTGTCGGATGCGGTGGGCTTCTGGCAGTTCAAAGATTTTACCGCCCGTGAAGTAGGACTGCGTGTAGATAAGGAGGTAGATGAGCGCATGAATATTGTTTCGTCAACCCGGGGGGCTGCGCGTTACATCAAACAAAACAACTTTATGTTCAACAACTGGGTGTATGCCCTGCAAGCCTATCAGATGGGCGCGGGTGGGGTGAAGCGCCTGGTGGGCGATGACCACGATGGCTCGCGCCACATGACCATTACTTCTGAAACCTATTGGTATGTAAAAAAGTACCTGGCTCACAAAATTGCTTTCGAAAATGCGGTGAGTGGCGAGGCTCAGCTACAAGTGTCCGCGTTGGCCGTAAACGAGGGCGGCAGTCTTCAAAAAATAGCCAAAGAACAATCCATCGACATTGAGCAACTGAAAGAATACAACAAGTGGGTGCGCACGGAAGCAATACCGGCAGACAAAACGTACATGGTAATACTACCCAAAGGCCAGGCTGCACAAGATTTTAATACCTTATTGGTAGCCCAGCACCCAAAACCACAACCTGCTGAAAATGCAACCGCTTCAAAAGGCAAGGAGTCTGTTGCAGACCTGAAAGTCATTCACATCAATGGTGTGCCTGCGGTGCAGGGCGAGCCAGGCGAAACGCTTTCCAGGCTTTCGCAAAGAGTGGGGGTGGAGATTAGCCAGTTAATGAAATACAACGAAGTGCCCGTTGATCATAAAGTAGTGGCAGGTACGTATTACTTCTTAGACAAAAAGAAATCAAGGGCCGAAACAGAATTTCACAAAATCCGCGAAGGCGAAAACCTGTGGCAGGTAAGCCAGCAGTATGGCGTGCAGGTAAAACGATTGAAAAAATTCAACCGCCTGCAAACCGATAAGTTGAGCCCTGGAACGATGCTATGGCTTTCTACAAGCAAACCCAAAGAGGGAACCCTGTTTGAAGAAACCGAGGCTGTGTTGGAACTGGAAGAGGATGAAGTGATGGAGTGGGCTGAGCCGGCCGGTGCTAACGGTGGTATGCCCCAGGCCAATGCCGGTTTTCATGTAGTGGCGCCAGGCGAAACCTGGTTTGCTATTTCGCGCAAGTACAACCTCACTGTAAATGATTTGATGAGCTTGAACGGTGGGCAGGTAGAAGACGGACTACAACCGGGCCAAAAGTTAAAAGTCGTTGTCGATGAAGATGTTGAAAATCTGACGGTTGAAGTTGATAACGACACGCTGGTGCATGAGGTAAAATCTTCGGAAACATTGTACAGCGTAGCCCGTCAATATGGAGTATCCATCAAAGAATTGATGGATTGCAATGCCAAAAAAGAGCTTTCTGTAGCCATTGGCGAGAAGCTGCGCATCCCCCAAAGGTAACCTTCCTTTTTCTTCATTTTCGTTCAATTCCTTACTTGGCGTTCAGATATTGCTATTGGAAGTTCAAAATCTTGTGAAAAAGGATAATTTTGCGCGTGTTGAGATTGTAAGGAGGGTAAAATTTAAGACTGTAGCGAATGCTAATGGAGGCAACGAAGACCATTGATCTGGTAATGCTGGTAGACGATAATGACACTGATAATTTTATCAGCAAACGCATTATTGAAATCACCAAGTTTGCTAATCGTGTAGAAGTGAAGAGTTCGGGCAAAAGTGCGCTGGACTACCTGAAGGAAAATCAGAACGTGCCAGAGAATCTCCCTAACATTATTTTTCTCGATATCAACATGCCCATTGTAGATGGCTTTGTGTTTTTATACGAGTTCGAGAAGTTTAACGAAGTGGTGCGCAACAAATGCAAGGTGATTATTTTGTCGAGCTCGGATAACAAACGCGACATCGATAAGATCGTGAACAACAACCACGTTATCAAGTTTATAACCAAGCCCCTTACCGAGGTGGCGCTGGACGAAATCAAACTTAACAATATTTGATAGTTGCGCTTCTGGTTTATTAACTTACTGTTGAATAAACTGTAATAGCTAAGACTTGATCTGACAGTCAGGTAGGCATTCCTTCCTCA
>CAZRQK010000005.1:92533-119516 GCA_964602295.1 uncultured Ohtaekwangia sp. | reverse complement strand
CGTTTCAGGGGCGTGTGGCGCAAGCTGTGAGGGTTCGAGTCCCTCCTTCGGCACAGAAAGGTCAGCGAGAGCTGACCTTTTTTTGTTTGATGGACCTTGAGTTTGTGAAAGACCCGCACGTTTCAGTCCCGCATGTGCGGGATCCTTCGGCACAGAAAGGTCAGCGAGAGCTGGCCTTTTTCGTAAACAAGGGTTCAAAATTCAAAATTTAAGATTTGGGGGCGCTTCTAAATTTTGATTCTTGAATCTTAGAATGCCTTTTATAGCACCTGCCCGGTTTCGGCAAACAGCTCAATTTCTTTCAGGTCCATGCGATCAGTAAGACTTTCAGAATAGTGCAATTTTTGAATCAATAACCCTTTGTCAACCAGGAATTCGGCTGGCAAGGTGTTGAACGATTCGCCACTCGCCATCAGGTGCAGCGGCACGCCCACGCGTTTGGCTTGTAGGGCTGTCTGCACAAAGGAAGTAAAATGACTGAGTGTAGATTTAAAAGCGGAGCCTTCCAACCCGTAGGTTTTGTACCACTTTTTATCCGGATCGGAAATAATAGGCACCGGTGAAATTTCCTTGTGGAAGGTGCTTCTCAATATCACCTGTTCTTTCGATTCGAAGAAAAAGATCATCTCGAAATCTTTCGACTTCAGCTTTTCATATTGCTTGGTTAAGAAGTGCACCCGCAAGTTGCAGAATGGGCAGCCTGCATGGCGAAAGAAAGCAATGAGTATACGCTTTTCGCGATAATTGTTCAGGTTAATGTCTCTGCCAAATACATCTTTTTGCTGAAAGAGTGGGGCTTGTAGCCCAGTGGTTAGTTTCATACTTAAATAAATTCATGCGATATACGAAGCGACTCGTGCAGTCGGATTTGATAATATCATCGAAGTTGAGGCAGAAGCGTGTATTGAAAAATTTTGGAGGTAGCAGGGCAATAAAGCAATGGTTTCATCATTTAAGATGATGTAACCTTAACCCTGGCTCTTACCCTTGCCTTATTTTCGTCTGTTCACGGTGTTATGTATTTGCGTTTTGGCGCTTGGCGCGGATATGTATGCCCAAAGCATCAGCGGCACCGTAACGGACGAACAAAATAACCCCTTACCTTTTGCCAACGTATTTGTTCGCGAGCTGAATACCGGCACCTCTACCGATCAGTACGGCCGCTATTTCATGACGCTCGATGCAGGTATTTACCATGTCGTATTTTCATCAGTTGGGTTTGAGTCGCAAGCCTTTGAGTGGGTGGTAGGCGACCAGCCCCTGGAACGCAACGTGCGGCTGGCAACTTCGCGCACGCAATTGCACGAGGTGGTGGTAAAGGCCCGCAGGCGCGACCCCGCTTTCGAGATCATGGAAAAGGTAATAGCACAGAAAGAAAAATACATTACCCAGGCGCAAAGCGCACGAACACAGGTTTATGTGCGTGCCATGGAGCAGGTGGATCCCAAAAAGAAAAAAGCAGAGCCACCGGCCGAAGAGTTGGAACAGAAAGGCCCTCCTGTAGATCCGTTTGAAGCCGCCCGGAAAAAAGAAGAAGCACGGTTGCAGCAGATCAACCTGCTGGAAATGCAACTAACACTCAACTACCAGTACCCCGATCAGTACAAAGAAGAGCGCACGGCCTACAAACTTTATGGCCGCAGCGAAGGTTTGTACATCCCTGTTTTCAGCGAGGCCGACTTCAACTTTTACTACAACCGGGTGGATATGAAAGGTATTTCAGAGATACCACTGATATCGCCTCTGAGTCGCGCGGCAGTGCTTTCTTACAAGTATAAGCTGGAAGATGTTTTGAAAGAAAAGAGTGGCGTAGTGTACAAGATAAGAGTAACGCCCAGAAAAACGGGCGATGCTACCGTAAAGGGTTTGCTCTACGTAAACGACAGCACCTGGAACATCAATCGGTTGGAACTTACACTGGAGAAAGGCGGCTTGCGCTTTTATGATGCATTCACCATCCGGCAAAACTACGAGGAGATAGAGAAAGACTTTTGGATACCAATAGAGCAGGAGTTTGTGTACGAAACGAAAGCATCGGGCAAATTATTTAAAGGAATTACTGTGTTGAGGTTCTCTGAATACCAGAAAGACTATACGTTTCCCCCGCGATTTTTCGGCAATGAAGTAGCAGTTACCACCCGAGAGGCTTACAAGCGCGACAGCAGTTTCTGGAATGCCACCCGCCTGGTGCCTCTTACGGAAGACCAACGTAAGGTGGTGGCGTACAGCGACAGCGTAGAGGCTGTGATGAAGAGCAAAAAATACCTCGACTCCATTGAAGCCAAATTCAATAAAGTTACCATTGGCGAGGTGCTCTATCATGGAATAGGTTTTCGCAATGAAGAGCGAAAGAGTTACATCAACATGGCTTCGCTTCTTAACTTCATCGATTTTTCCATTGTAGGCGGTTTTAGGTTAGGCCCTTACTTCTGGTATTTCAGGCGCTTCGAAAACGATGAGCTTTTTTCGGTGGGTGGGGCCTTGAAATACGGCATCAAGAACCATGACCTTACCGGAAATGTGAATACTTGGTGGCGCTACAACCCGTACCGGCAGGGCGATTTGGGTGGACAGGCAGGGCGCACTTTCTATTCTATCAACAGTTTCGATGCGTACCTGAACCAACTGAAATTAAGCAACTACATTTTGCACGAGCATGTAGATGGGTTCCACCGTATCGAACTGTTCAACGGGTTCTACTGGCGTACGGAGGTAGGTTTTCATAACCGCCAGTCATTAAAAGATTACGATGCCACTTCCATCATAGACGAGGTGTACGACCAGGGCGAGGTGCTGGTGTTCGATGACTATTTTGCATTTTTTACAACGAACCGCCTGAGTTATACACCTGCCCAACGATTCATGACGGAGCCCACGCGCAAAGTCATTCTGGGAAGTAAATATCCAACGCTACACGTTACCCATAAAAAAGGATGGAATGGAGTGCTCGGCAGTGAAATAGACTTCGATTACCTGGAGACATCTGTAGAACAGAATATTTTATTGGGCACGCTGGGCAACTCGCGTTATTCCATAACCACCGGTAAGTTTGTTAACACCCGCGATCTACGTTATGTAGACCTTAAACGCTTTCGCCAATCCGACCCCTACCTGTATTCAGACCCGTTGCATTCTTTTCAATTGTTGGATACAGCCCTTTCTACCACCAACTGGTTTTTTGAGGCACACTATATCCATCATTTCAACGGAGCTATGATCAATAACATTCCGCTAATAAAGAAAACCAAAATCCGCACCGTTGCAGGTGCCGGGATGATGTGGGTGAAAGAAACCGGTTTTCGTTATGAAGAAATATTTGGCGGCATTGAGCGCATTTTTAAACTCGGTCCGCGAAGGCGGTTGCGCGTGGGTGCTTATGGTGTGCTGGCGCAGCAATTTTTGCAGAAACCCAAAACAGATTTTAAGGTGTCGTTCGATATCATTGATACATGGAAACGAGATTGGAGTTATTAACAGGCTTCACCAGCCGTCAGTTAACCGTCTGACCGCTTTGAGTTGTGGGACGGGGAATCTCTAATTTACTTCTCAGCCTTTGCGTTTGTTGGCGCACTTCTGACTGAGGTATTTCACTATTTTTTCGTAGTCGGTAAACTCTTGATGGCCCAGCGAAATTTTTTTATTACCCGGCAATAGAATTTGCAGTTCGCGGTACGTGGATTTCTTGCCGGTCTTTACCTGCTGCTCTTGCCAGCGTTCAATATCGGTAAGCGGATATTTGGCACGCTTTCGCAAGACCGGGTAATAGATTTCAACTTGGTTGTTTCCAAACTTCAACACTTTGTATTGAATGAAGATACGGTACGTAACAAATGCCAGCAGTCCGCTTAGAATGGCCACCATCAGCCACTGATACCAAGCGGGGTGCGTAGTTTGAACAATGGAGCGGATATTGAATATTAAGATCGCCAGCAGCAATAGGGTGAAGAGCATGAACGAGGTGAGTGTGGCTGCCTTCGGTCGGGATATGATCATGTAGTTACTGCGCGGATGTATTTAGTTGATGGAGCCGAGAATGGGATTTGAACCCACGACCTGCTGATTACGAATCAGCTGCTCTACCCCTGAGCTACCTCGGCCAATATTTTAACAAGTCATTGGTTCACACAGCTAACGCTCCAATTCTTATTTGGGTGTTGTCGACTTCCCCAACTTACCACAGTCAAATTTACAAATCTTGGCCGTTCGTAAACGGAAAAAGAATAAATTGGCACCGCTATGCTGTCTAAGAAGTGCAAGTATGCCATTCACGCGCTCGTTTACCTGGCGGAGCGCTACCAACAGGGCCCTGTGCACATTCAGGAAATTGCCGAGAATCAAAACATTCCGAAAAAATTTCTGGAAGCCATACTGCTGGAGTTACGTAATGCGCGTATTCTGCATAGCAAAAAAGGAAAGGGAGGAGGTTATTATCTGTATAAAAAACCTGAAGAGGTAAACCTGATAGAGATTATTCGCCTGATGGATGGAGCCATTGCCTTGCTGCCCTGCGTGTCGCTTAACTATTACGAGCCTTGTGAAGAATGCCGCGATGAAAAAACCTGCGGTATACGCGATACTTTTTTGGGCGTGCGCGATGAAACCCTGCAAATTTTGCAGGGCAGTACGCTGGCCAAAATTGTGAAACGCGAAAGAGATTTGGGGAAAAAGTAAAATTTTGCGATAAAATCTACTAATCCGATAGACAAAAAGTATATTTGTCCGTTATAGGATAAAAAACATAAATACTATGTCATTACGTTTAGGCGACCTGGCTCCCGATTTTCAGGCAGAAACTTCTGAGGGCCCCATTCAATTTCACCAATGGTTAGGCAATAGCTGGGGTGTGCTCTTCTCGCACCCGGCCGATTTCACTCCCGTGTGTACTACCGAACTGGGTGCGGTGGCCAAGCTGCGGGCAGAATTCGACAAGCGCAACACCAAGGTAGTGGCCTTGAGTGTAGACCCGCTCGAATCGCACGAAAAATGGATTGGCGATATCAACGAAACACAAAATACACAGGTAAACTTTCCGTTGATTGCCGACCCTGACTACAAAGTGGCCAAGTTGTACGACATGGTGCACCCCAACGCCAGTGATAAGTTTACAGTGCGCAGCGTTTTTGTCGTAGGCCCCGATAAAAAGGTGAAGCTCACGATTACCTATCCCGCATCTACGGGCCGCAATTTCGATGAAATTTTGCGTGTGATTGACAGCCTGCAATTAACGGCTAATTATTCCGTTGCTACTCCGGCTAACTGGAAGCAGGGTGAGGATGTGGTGATTACAGCTGCAGTGAAAGATGAAGAGATACCGGCCCGTTTCCCGAAAGGGCACAAACGCGTGAAGCCATATTTGCGCACCACCCCTCAGCCGAATCTGTAGTTTCTTTAGTCCATATATTTTGCAGTTAGTTTTGAAAATAGCCCTCGAAAGAGGGCTTTTTTTTTGATGATGAGCGGGTAACCATACTCCACCAATAAGGATTAAGTTTGCAGTACATTTAGCGTTGTATGAATAAAGTGAAGGAAAAGCCGGTGAACGATTTGCCCGTGATGGATGAGAACGAGGGGATTGTTTTGTTTTACCCGAACGTGCCACAGAAGGCCATTGAAGAGGTAACGAAAGTGTTGCAATCGCGGTGGATAGGGCAGGGACCCCGTGTGGCTGAATTCGAGCAAAAGTTTTCTGCCCGTTTTGCCGGTAATGGAAAGTCGTTGGCTGTGGGCTCAGGCACGGATGCGTTGCACCTGGCCTATATTCTGGCGGGGTTGCAACCGGGCGATGAGGTGATCACCCCGGTTTTTACTTGCACGGCTACCACCATTCCTTTTTTATACATGGGCGTCACATTTCGGTTTGCGGATGTAGACCCCCAAACGCTGAACATCAACGTGCAGCATGTACGCGAATTGGTGAACGAAAAAACCAAAGCCATTGTGTGTGTGCATTATGGCGGCCTGCCGTGCGACATGGACGAGTTGCACGCCATTGCACGCGAATACAATATACCGGTAATTGAAGATGCAGCCCACGCGTTGGGTGCTACTTACAAGGGCGAACCCATCGGCTCGATTTCAGAATTCACCATGTATTCGTTTCAGGCCATCAAGCACATTACCACGGGCGATGGCGGCATGCTGGTGGTGCAGAATCCTGACCTGGTAGCCAAAGGCGAGCGCATCCGTTGGTTTGGCATAGACCGCTCCAACAAACAGAAGGGCACGTGGGAGAATGACATTTGGGAAGTAGGCTACAAATACCAAATGACCGATATCGGTGCAGCCATGGGGCTGGCTGCACTGGAAGAGTTCGATGCAACGCTGGCACATCGCCAACAACTTTTCGAAGTGTACAAAAAGGGTTTAGCAGGAGTGGATGGCATCAGACTAATTGGAGCTCAACATACCGACCGCACCCATGCTGCATGGCTGTGTACGGCCATAGTAGAAAACAGGTTGGACTTCATGAAATACCTGCGCGAACACAAAATTGAATCAGGGCAGGTGCACTATCGCAACGACCGCTATTCGGTTTTGGGTGGCCGCAGAAGCGATTTGCCCTACATGGATTCAATAGAAGATAAATACATAGTGCTGCCGCTGCACAACCATGCTACCGTGGCACAGATAGAATACGTTTGCGATACCATTCGAAAGGGATGGTAGCTTAGTCAGTTTTCCAGACAGAGAATAAGCGCTTTAGACGATCTCGGTTCAATTTACTAGCGAAGGCAGCAAAATCAGGTTCGGGGGTTGGACCATTGAAAGGTTGGCCGAGTCGCAAGTAGTGATTAAAGAATGTGGATTTAGAGAGTCCCCACTTGAGCAGGAACTGCTTGTTGCCATCGTTTTTTTTGACACGTGCCGTGCTGCGCGAACCAAAGTGGTAGACCCGCGATGCGCTTACTCCCTTGTAGTACCGCACTCCGCCATGCCACAGTTTCATCATCATATCGGGGTCGCTGGCCATGCCGGGTGTAAACTCTACGCTTAATCCGCCAATCAGGTTCCATAAATTTTTGTGCAGCACCAAAGGGTACCAGTTGCCACCGTTCCAATCCCCGAAAGGGATGTTCTTGAATTCGACAAGAAACTTTTGCTCATCAAAGGTGTCGACCGTTTTGCCATAGTTTTTGTTGGCGATGATGCTGTTGTATTGACTCTCGCTGTGTTCTATCATGGTGCCAGTGATACAGAAATAAATATGATCGAGTTTTTTTATTTCCTCCAGGAGGTAATAATCCCAATCGGGTGCGAAGTAGTAGTCATCATCCGACAGCAATAAATAATCTGACTTGGCCAACGCGGCTGGTGCATTGAATCCATAACAAACGCCAGCGTTACCGTGCGAATGGGTGTGGTCAAGACCTTGTTGCTTAACCCACTCCAGGGTGCCATCGTTGCCTTCGTTTACATGAACCACGATCTGATGCGTGTAACGCGAGTTTTTTTTGATGCTGGCCAGGCAGCATTGCAGGTAGGGCAGGTTGTTCCAACTGGGAATCAGGATAGAGAACACCGGTGCAGGGCCCGGTGCAGCAGAGGGGAAAAAATCGATTTTGGGAGTCATCCAGGCTGTTTTTTCCAAAAGTAAGTCAATCTTTTCAATGTTGGCTGGCCACACTTTAACCCAAAAAACAGCGCCTTCGGTTACGCGGCCCGCAACCGACCTTCTTAGGCCCCGTATTTTTAGGTGCAAATTTCAAGAGGTAAAATGAAGACAATCGCATGGTTAACATTGCTGGCGCTGGCCGGATGTTCTAAAACACAAACTGTTCAACCCCAGGTGAAACCGCTAATGGAGGCGGTGTATGCTTCAGGTTTCGTGGTGGCGGACAATGAATACCAGGTTTTCAGCCTGGCAGATGGTGTGATCAAAGAAATTCTGATTTCTGAAGGTGGAGCAGTGGAGGCGGGGCAAGGAATAATGGTGATTGAAAGCAACCAGCAAGATGCGCGCTACAGGCTGGCCAAAGAAACCTACGATTTGGCCCGCGTCAATTTGGGTGCGCAATCCCCCGTGCTGTTGGAGGCAGAAAACAATGTGAAGAACATGTATGCCAAATATCAGCTCGACTCGCTGAACTATGTACGTTACCAGCATCTTTTAAAAGCCAATGCTACCCGGCAGGTGGAATACGATCGGGCAGAACTTGCTTTTAATAATGCTGCCAACGATTTGCAGTCGGCCCGCAAGCGGTTGGAGCGCACGCGCAACGAGATGACGCTGAGCTTGCAGCAGGCAGAAAGCCAATGGCGAATTGCGGTAGAAGAGTCGGGAAATTATGTGGTTAGCAGCAAAACCGGTGGCATGGTGTTTCGCATTACCCGTAAGCCCGGGGAGTTGGTGCGCAGAGGTGAGCTGATTGCCGTGGTAGGCAAGAAAGATCAATTTCACCTGGAACTGAGTGTCGATGAACTGGACGTGAGCCGGGTGAAAGAAGGCCAGCCTATTTGGGTAAAAATTGAAGCTTATGGCGACCAGCTGTTTGAAGGCAAAGTAACCAAAGTGTATCCGTTGATTGATGTGCGGCAGCAGTCGCTCAAAGTAGATGCTTCGCTTACCAAAGAACTGCCTGGGTGGTTTTCTGGTCTGGCAGTAGAGGCAAATATCGTGGTGCAACAAAAAGACAATGCGTTGGTGCTACCTAAGTCTATGCTTTTTCCAGGCGATTCTGTGAATGTATGGATGGATGGTGAAGCGAAAAAAGTAAAGGTGCAGCCTGGTATCCAAACGTTGGAAGAGGTTGAAATCAAATCCGGCATTACAGCCGAAACACAACTGGTAAAATAAATTATGACTACCCGCGCCACCTTGCTTCTTAGTCTGGAGATTGCCCGCGTGCACTTGGTAAGTAAGCCCAAGCAGACCATTGTGGCCATGCTGGGGGTAACCTTTGGCATTGGAATGTTCATTGCATTGGTAAGCCTAATGACGGGCCTCAACAACTTTACCGAGGAATTGACCATGACTTCCTCGCCCGACATACACATTTATAATGATGTAACAGAGCCTCGGCAAATACTATTGGAGGAGTTAAATCCTGACGGGCTCAACGTTTTGCATCACCAAAAGCCCAGGCGCGAAACACCCCGTTTACGAAATGCTTCGCAATTGGTGGATATGCTGCGCAAAGACGCGCGTGTGCTTGGCGCAGCGCCCTTCCTTACCACCCAGGTGTTCTACAACTATGGACCTGTGCAACTGAATGGCTCCATTTTGGGAGTAGATGTATTGGAAGAAGATAAGCTATTTGACCTGCGCTCTAAAATGAAATGGGGCCGCATTGAAGACCTGTTGGCCAACCGCGATGGCATTATTATGGGCAGCGGACTGGCACGCAAACTTAATGTTACGGTGGGCGACCGCATCACCATGACCACGCCCGAGGGTTTCACTCGAATTCTGAAAATTACAGGCATTTTTCAGATGGGCCTGGGTGCGGTAGACAATGTGCGCGCCTATGCCAACCTCTCGCTGGTGCAAACGTTGATGCAGCAAAACAGCTCCTACATTACGAACATTAATATCAAACTGTTCGATCGTAACCTGGCCAAACCTATGGCGTTGGAAATGAGCAGCTACATACCTTATAAAGTAGAAGATTGGGAAACAGCCAATGCCACGTTCCTTACGGGAAACAAAATCCGGAACATCATATCATACTCTGTTTCAATCACATTGCTGATTGTCGCAGGCTTCGGTATCTACAACATTTTGAACATGACCATCTACAACAAAATGAAAGACATAGCCATTCTGAAGGCGATGGGTTTCGCAGGCGTGGATGTGCGCACCATTTTTATGATGCAATCGCTGGCCATTGGTTTCCTGGGTAGCTTGCTGGGGCTGGCTATTGGTTATGTACTTTCTTTCCTGATATCGCAGGCTCCTTTCGATGGGGGCGATTTTGTGAGTCTGGATCATTTCCCCGTCAACTTCGACCCTACGTACTATGTAATAGGAATTGTTTTTGGCGTGCTCACCACCGCATTTGCAGGTTATATGCCTTCGCGCAAAGCAGCACGCATAGATCCTATAGAGATATTGAGGGGTGTATAGAAAGGCAAGCAAACGGACTATGGAAACAGTATTACAAACACATAAGATCACCAAATATTTCTACGAGCCAGAGAAGTTTCAGGTGTTGAAACAGATAGATCTAACCGTGCAACGTGGGGAGTTTCTATCGCTGGTGGGCAAATCGGGTTGTGGAAAGTCTACCTTAATGTATGTGCTTTCTACCATGGATACCGACTACGAAGGCGACCTGGAAATTTCTGGGCAAAGACTAACCGGCAAGCAGCAGAATGAGTTGGCACAATTCCGCAACAAGCATATTGGCTTTGTTTTTCAATTTCATTTTCTGCTGCCTGAGTTTACGGTGTTGCAGAATGTGATGATACCCGCGCTAAAGTTGGGGCAATATCGCAAAGATGAGATAGCCGACAGGGCCATGGCAAAGCTAAAAATGCTGGGCATGCACGAACATGCCAGTAAAGCATCGAGCAGGCTTTCGGGAGGGCAGCAGCAACGGGTGGCTATTGCACGTGCGCTGATAAACGATCCTGATATTATCATGGGCGATGAACCAACGGGTAACCTCGATTCGTACAATACGCAGTTGGTATTCGATATGCTGCGCGATCTCACCCACACCTATAAACAAACATTGATAGCGGTTACACACGATGAGGAATTTGCCCGCAATTCCGATAGGGTGGTAGAAATGAGTGATGGGAAAATTATTTCTTCCCGTTAATAAGGGTAAAAGCGATTTGAACTGTCTTGTATAAGAAGAAATACGATGAAAACTACATCTTCCATTCCTGTTCCGCAGCGTTATCTGCAGCACTTCTATGTGGCCCTTATGAATTTTGAAACGGTGTTGAACGAAGAAAGAAAAGGTAAGCGTACAGGCCGAATGCCCAAAAGGAAAATTAAAACCTATGAATAAAGTCTGATAAATTGTTTCTTTCTAACTCGAACAAGGGATTCAGTTTTCGGAGTAAAAGAAAGGTATGAAAGAGTTTTCAATGCGGCAGAATTTTGGCAGATTGTTGTGTTTTCCATGAGGTCTGTGGTCGCTGCTGCCCTGCGTTAATGGGCATTGCAATTATTTGAAAAAGAGAAAAACTTTCCTGGGGTATAAAAACTGGCAGTCGCTGGTGCGCACGTATGCCATCATCGGCAGTTTTTCGGTGGTCGGGTTTGTAATCAGAATGGCCAAGTTCGACCTGTTCGGCTGGAACTTCCAGATTTTGCTATTCTTTGTGCAGTTGCTTTCTGTTCTCATTGTTTGGGAAGGCCTGCGATTCATTGACAGAAAGCTGGATGAAGTATTTCCCTACGAGCGCGGTTTAGGAACACGCATGACCATACAGTTGGTGTTGGGCGCATTGGTGGGTGCGCTGGCGCGTGCTTGTATCTATTATTTTGGCGAGCCCTACATTCCATTTCGGCTCGATGAATTGTTTCTGGCTGTTACCTGGTTTTTATATGTGGTGCTTCCCGTGGGCATCAACCTCGGCTTTTTTACCTACTACTTTATAGGCCGCTGGAAAGAGGGAATGTTGCGAAACGAGCGCTTAGAAAAAGAGAAATCGCGTGTGCAGTTCGACAACCTGAAGAATCAGATGAACCCGCACTTTTTGTTCAACGCCCTTACGTCTCTCAATAGTCTTATTTTCGAAAACCAGGCGCTGGCATCGGAATTTTTGCAGCAGCTTTCTAAAGTCTACCGGTATGTACTTCAAAACAAAGAAAGAAATTTTGTAACGCTACAGACCGAACTAGACTTCATTCACCATTACGTGCAATTGCTCCACACCCGTTTCAAAGAGGCGTTGCAGATATCGATACAAGTAAAACCCGACCTGAGCGACAAAGCCATTGTACCCGTTACGTTACAAATACTGATTGAAAATGCTTTGAAACACAATGTGGTAGACAATGACAGACCGCTTCACATAAGCATTATTACCGTGGGCGATTACCTGGTGGTAAGTAACAACCTGCAGCCTCGCAAATTGGTGGAAACATCGAACAAGCTGGGCCTGGAAAACCTGAAATCGCTCTATCGGTTTTTAACAGATCGGCCGGTGGAGATTGAAAAAACGGATGAGCGTTTTGCGGTGAAAATTCCACTGGTATAAGTAATTTGGCATCATGCATTTTCGCACAGCCGAACTTACCGATTCACCTGCCCTGGCTCGCTTGTTGAGCGAGGCGGCTTCGCATCATAAACTGCCGTTCTTGCCAGAGGAAGCAACAAATGAGTGGACCCAACAACTGATACAACAGATTACGGCAAAGCATGGATTGATGATTGTGGCCCCTCACCCTGACAAAGAAGGGGCATTGGCCGGGGTGGTGTGCGCACTAAAAACGGGGTGGCAGATACAACGCCACGTGTTGAGCGAGTTTTTGCTCATAGTTCAGCCGGAGTTTGAACAATTGGCGCGCGCCATGTTGGTGCTTTTTCTGGATGAAGTCGTACAGCATAGGCCCGATGTGGGCAAAGTAGAATTAATTATCTGCGAAAGCGAGACCGAACGTATACGACTTTTGCAATCGGTAGATTTTATGATTGAAGGCCGAATGGAGATGCGCAGGAAAAATCCTGACCGCACCTACGAGGCCGACATTGCCATGAGTTGGCAGAACCCGGCTTTTGAATTCGACCAACCCTGACCATGCGTTTGGTAATTATAGAAGATGAGCCCCTGGTGGCCAAAGACTTGCAGAACCGCATTACCCGCATTGCGCCTGATGCGCAGGTGGTGGCAACCATAGCCAGTGTGGCACAGGCACGCCAATGGTTTCAAAACAATCCACCCCCCGATCTGATTTTGTCCGACATACAACTTTCAGATGGTATCAGCTTCGATATTTTTGAGTCGTTGCACATTACCTGCCCTGTTATTTTTACTACCGCCTACGATGCCTACGCCATACGTGCCTTTAAACTGAACAGCATTGATTACCTGCTAAAGCCCATTGACGGTGCGGAACTGCAGCGTGCATTAAACAAGTATAAATCGCTTTCCAGCGAGCACGTGCTGGGCGACCAGCTAAAGATTTTGCTTCAGAATTGGGACAAAGACGAAAGGAAATACAAGACCCGCTTTTTAACGGTGCAAAGAAACAGCCTGGTGCCCGTGGTGGAAGATGACATCGGGTTATTTCATAAAGAAGAATTGATTTACATCCATACGATCGGCAACGAAAAGCTGATTGGAGAACACCAGACGCTGGATGAAATTGAAAGCCTTGTTGATCCGGCCAAGTTTTACCGGGTAAACAGGCAGTACATCATTCACATCCAATCCGTTGCGCGCATTAAAACCACGCACAAGGGGTTGAGCGTGCAACTGAAACCTCCTTTTAATATCGAGCTGGACATCAGCCGCGAGAAAGCCACGGCTTTTAAAAAGTGGATGGAGGGCTAAACCTCCATCACATCGTACACCAGCACTTTTTCCCACAACATGGAGTGCTCCTGAATAAATTTTTGATGCAGCGGGTGATCCTGATATATTTTTTGGTCGGCCGTGCTATCGAAGTACAGCAACTCTGAAACGTGATAGCTATTGTCTACCACATCGCGTTTCTCGGTGCTGGCAGGAACGCCCACGTGTATTTGGCGCACTTGTTCAATTTTTCCAAGCGCCTTCACACCCTGAATCAGCTTGTCGCGGTCGGCCGTGGAGGCTGGGTTCTTGAGCCAGAAGAAAACATGGTGTACGAGTTGTGGTTTTTTTTGCATGGCAGTGCTTTTGGTAATCAGGCTGAAAGTTAGAACGGAAACAGTGGCGAGAAACTTTCTGCGTGCTGGCGACATATTTTTTAATTTTTCGAAGATACGGGGGAATGACTTATTTTTGCAAGCTGCTGAAATTCGGGATGTAGCACAGCCCGATAGCGCGCCCCGATAGGATCGGGGAGGCCGTGTAGATGTTTCTTGAACTGTCATTCGGGATGTAGCGCAGCCCGGTAGCGCGCTTCGTTCGGGACGAAGAGGCCGCGGGTTCGAATCCCGCCATCCCGACTTTAAAGGACAAATTGATCATTTCAATTTGTCCTTTTGCTTCGGTCCAACCAGGAGAACCTAGTAGTTAACTCTCCTTAGCACCACCGCATTCGGGCGAATAAGGCCTCCGGATTTCGCTGCAACGATATCTTTAACGAAGGTGCCATTTGGCAAATATTCTTTTACCGCGCCAGTACCGCCATTGCCTATGAGAAAATGGCCGTTATCAGGGAAGTCGACTCCTTCTGGTTGGGAAAGACCAGTGATAGGGTTGTCTATAAAAACTCCATTTTGATCAAACCTTCTGATCACGCCAAATTGATAGTCAATCACCATTAAGTTGCTGTTTGAGTCAAACCAAATGTTGGTAGGGCCTTGTAGGGGCGATGAGGCAAATATTCCCATATCTTCACCATCGCTATTGAATTTTCGGATGAAACCCCCGCTACCATTATTGAAAGAAGATACATAGAGGTTACCGTGTCCATCCCATTCCAACCCTATACTTTGCGGTACTTTGGTCGAAGTAAATTCGTCTTTAAATGTTCCGTCTAGCTGATATCTCAAAACCTTACCATTTCCAGACCACTGTAAGACATAAAGCAGGTTGTCTTTGCCAATTTTCATCCGGGTAGGCTGACTGATGTCTGTGGCAAAATTTCCGATATACGCACCGGTGTTGATATCAAATTTTGCAATACTTCCTGTGTTAAGATTAGATATTAAAACAATTCCTTGGTCTTCAAGGAAAAGAATGTCTTGCGGCCAACTCAGATTGGAGTTAATGAACACCGAAGGCCTTCCGCCATCCTCATCGTATTTCAAAATCTGCCAGGGTGGGTTGGCAAAATTGCCTGCATCGCTCACGTAGATTTCTAATCTGGGCGCGCTATTGTCCCAGACTTCAAGGGTAAATGATTTACTTACGGCACTAATGGTGGCTGTTATCTTGGAAAGACCTACGTCTAGGGCTGTTACAACTCCATTTTGATCGATACTAACATTGTTATTGTCAACTGACCAGTTGGTGGTTTCCGTGATAATAATGGGGTTGTTGTTTTGATCGAATCCCTTTATGCTGAGTACCGTGGTTTCTCTCAGTTCTATCCGGTCTCCCCGCGTAGATTCGATTTCGATGGATGACAGTTTTGGCTGCTCCGTTTTTTCCTCGCAGCCCAGCGAAATGAATATCCAGAGAAAAAAAAGCTTGGGGTGAATAAGATGCCACACGTTCATGAAGTTGACTTGTTAAAAGTTTAAAAGTCAATTTCCGAGAATACGCCTACCCATACTTGTCAAAAATTGCCTTTTTTATAGGTTCGTTTCATTGTTCAAAAAGTGTTCGCCTTGGAGGAGTATTGAACGCAGTTGGTTAGCATGGGCCGCATGGTTCTCTGTTCCTACCGGAAGCGGGCATTTTTTACCGATAAAAGGAAAGAAAGGGGTATTTGAAATTGACAGTTGCCACAGGGTTGTCACCAGTGTGTGTACTTTTGCTAACGTATGGCAAGTGGCGAAATCCGTAAGATCATTCACATCGATATGGATGCATTTTATGCTTCTATCGAACAACGGGACCATGCTGCTTACCGGGGCAAGCCCATCGCGGTGGGTGGTTCGCCCGAAGGCAGAGGAGGCGTGGTGGCCACGGCCAGCTACGAGGCGCGCAAGTTCGGAGTACGATCGGCCATGTCGAGCAAACGGGCCAGGCAGTTGTGCCCTGCTCTTATTTTTGTGAAGCCGCGGTTTGATGTATACAAAGCAGTATCACAACAACTGCGCGCCATTTTTTCCAGGTATACCGATCTGATTGAACCGCTGTCGTTAGACGAAGCCTTTCTGGATGTTACCCAAGATAAGCTGCGGGTGGGCTCTGCTATTGAAATTGCTAAACAAATCAGAAAATCTATTAGCGAAGAACTTAGCCTCACCGCTTCAGCAGGTGTTTCAGTTAATAAATTCGTAGCCAAGATTGCCTCCGACATGCACAAACCAAACGGGCTGACCTTTATCGGGCCTTCGCGTATCGAAAAGTTTATGGAGACGTTGCCTGTGGAAAAATTTTTTGGTGTAGGAAAAGTTACGGCCGAGAAGATGAAACGCATGGGCCTGCACAACGGTTTGGACTTGAAGCGTTTAACGGAAGCAGAACTAACCACTCACTTTGGCAAGGCAGGTGCGTTCTTCTATAAAATTGTGCGCGGCCAGGACGACCGGCCCGTGCGCCCCGACAGAGAAGTGAAATCGGTAGGTGCTGAAGATACTTTTCCGTACGACCTTACCGACCCCGAAGAAATGCGTGTAGAGCTCGACAAAATTGCCCGAGTGGTGGCAGACCGGTTGATACGTAAAAACCTCCAAGCACGTACTGTTACATTAAAAATAAAATACCACGATTTCAAATTGGCTACGCGCAGTCAGTCGTTAGACTTCGCCACAGACGATGTGAAAATGATCAGGCAGGTAGTGTATGCGCTGCTGGATACAGCCACCGTGGAAGCCAGCAAAATAAGATTATTGGGTATTTCGCTGTCGAATTTTGGCGAATTGACCCAGCCGATGGCAGTTGTGCCCGCTGCCCCTCAACTTACTTTATTTTAGTAGGTCCACTTCAGAAATTTTCTTTTTGGTACTGTAACCTTTCTCCCTTCGGCCTGTAACCAATGCAAATTTGAACAACGGAAGGAGGGCACTAACTTAGATGCCGATCTAACCCGGCTAAAAAGGCAACTATTTCGATGACGGACGAACAGATTATGGAGGCCGTGAAAAATGGCGATTTGCAGCAGGCATCCTTGCTGTTCGAGCGTTACCACCTGCGGTTGTTCAACTTCCTGGCCCGCATGTGTATGGACCGCGAACTGGCCGAAGACCTGACACAGAATGTGTTTTTGCGAATGATTAAATACCGCAACAGCTATAAGGCAGGCCTCAAATTTCAGTCGTGGATATACCAGGTGGCACGCAATGTGTTTAGCGACCACTACCAGGCACAGAAAAATAGACGGTCGGAGTTTGTAGATGTAGAAAAAGTGGGCGACTGGGTAGCCGATGACAATGAGGAGGCAACGATGGAAGAGCAGGAAAAAACTTTGCAACGATCTTTGGCTTTGTTGAACGAAGAACAACGAGAACTGCTGGTGCTTACCCGCTTTCAGCATATGAAGTACGAAGAAGTGGCCGCATTAATGGATACTACAGTGGCGAACATTAAAGTGAAAGTTCACCGGGCCATTGCCAAGTTGCGCGAACACTATTTTGAATTGGAGAAAATTTAAAGTCCGGGCGAAGCAAAGCCGGATGAAGCTTATGGAAAAAGAGAAACTGGAAGGTTTGCTGATTGATTACATCGATGGGAAGCTGAGTGCTGATGAAAAGTTATTGGTGGAGGCAGAACTTCAAAAACCAGAAGTACAAGTTTTACTGGCGCAGTTGCAACAAGTGCTGAAGGCCATGGACGAGTCGGAAGAATTGCAGCCAAAGAGCCGTATGAAGCAACGATTCGCGGTGATGCTGAAAGAAGAGATGCAGGCACAAACAAAAAGTACAGGTGGCAGGCAAGTGTTCTTCAACCCGGTGCTTTTCCGCGCAGCGGCCGGTGTGGTGTTGGTAATGGCGGGCATTGGCATAGGTTATTGGATTAACAAAAACCAGCAGCAGCAGAAAGAGTTGGCTGAACTAAAGCGAGAAATGGAAGCCACTAAAAGCATGATGATGGCGATGCTGGACAATCAACAGTCGGCCAGCCAGCGATTGGTGGGTGTGTCAGTTGCTTTTAAAATGGAGCAGGCAGACGATGAGATTGTAACAGCCCTGGTGAAAACCATGAATGAAGATGGAAACACCAATGTAAGGCTGGCAGCGTTGGAAGCGCTGGGTAAATTTCAACGTCTACCGCACGTACGCCAGGCACTGATTGATGCACTTGGTAAACAGACAGACCCGGTGGTGCAAATTGAATTGATACGAATTTTGGTTGATATGAAAAGCAAAGATGTGATTGAAGAGTTGCAAAAGATAACAACCGATGAGCAAGCGTTGCCTGCCGTGAAAGATGAGGCACATGCAGGAATAATGAAACTTTCATGAAGGAAAATATAGTGTGAATGCAGCCCGCGCTTAAAAGCGCTTTCCTATAAAGGCTTCCGGAAGAAAAGAGCGGGCTGCGAGTTCATGCAAAACAGAGTCAGAAACAAAAAACAGAACAAGTAAACATTCAAACAATGAAAAAGATACTAATAGCAGTAGGTTTGGTAGTGGCAGCCGTGTCTGCCGCGTGGGCACAAGAGTATAAGGTGGCAAAAAGTACCGGTCGCCTCGACATTCGCGAAGTAGGCGAGGTGGAGATTGAAGGCTACAATGGCAGTGAAATCATTTTCACATCCCGCGATCATGACCGAAAAGACAATGAGCGCGCCAAAGGGTTACGAGCCATCAGCAGCCTTGGCCTGGAGGACAATACAGGCATTGGCTTGTCGGTAGTAGTGAATGGCGATGTAATTGAGGTGAGACAGTTAAAGAAAATGGATGGTCCCGAAATTTCCATCAAAGTTCCCAAAGGCGTGATTGTTTCCTATTCGCATACTTCGCCTTATGGCAGCGATTTAACGCTCAAAAATATGGAGAACGAAATTGAAGTGTCCACCGTGCATAACGATGTGCGCCTCGATAACGTAACTGGTCCCATGGCTGTGAACACTGTGCATGGCGACATTGACGCCTCGCTGAGTGCCAATATGAAGAACCCCATTTCCATCGTGTCGGTGCATGGGCATGTAGATGTGGCCATGCCGGTGGCCACCAAGGCAAACATGCGGTTGAACACCGCCTGGGGAGAAATTTTTGTAGACCCAGATTTCAAAATCGAATTCAACAGCCAGGGCAGCATGGTAAAATACAGCGATAACCTGTCGGGTAAGCTGAATGGCGGAGGCATCGACATCAAGCTATCTTCCACGCACAGTAACGTGTACCTGCGCAAGAAATAAGATCTCAAAAATAGTAATGGTTGCCGTGCAATACCGGCAACCCTTTTTTACTCACTTCAAAACAATAGTTGTATGAAGACAGGAACGTTATTGCTTTTTGTATTTGGGCTGGTGCTGATGGCACAGGCGCAAACACCTGTAGATAAAACTTATCCCGTTAAGCCGGGTCAAACCATTCAATTTCACTTCGATTATCCCGAACTGGTACGTATCAGCACCTGGGATAAGAATGAAGTTTCCGTTCAGGGAACGGTGAGCATTAACCTGGGTGAGAACGATGATGCGTTTGAACTCATTCAATCCGAAACGGCAGAAGGTTTGTACATTGAGAACCGTATTCGCGATATGAAGAATCTGCCCCACCGGGTAACTGTGGTAGAAGCCGGCAAGAAGATGGTCTTTCGCACCAAAGAAGAATACAAGAAGTATGTAAATGAGAATGGGAAGAAGTATGATGTGATGTCGTGGGGGCTGGAAATGGATATTCAATTGGAGATCAAAGTGCCGCGCAATACAGTTACTTCGGTGAAATCAGTGTATGGCATGGTAGAGGTGAAAAATTTTGTCGGTCCTTTGGAGGTACAAGCTACCTACGGAGGAGTAGATGCAGCTTTACTCGAGTCTGCCACGGGCGAATTGGTAGCGGAAACCAACTATGGCCAAATCTATTCCAATCTGGATGTAAAGTTTAGTGGCGATGGTTACCGCGAGAAGAATTTTTATACCTGGGTGCAGGCTAAACCGGGCAAAGGGCCGCGTTACAGTTTCGAATCAAAGTATGGAAATGTGTACTTGCGCAAGCAGTGAAGCGAAACTCCTAAGAGAAGAGGTTGTCTCAAAAGTTTTCTTGCCATGTTGAGCGTTAGCGCCTGCCTGCGCAGGCAGGAAACATCTCTAAAATCAAAACTTCAAAACAGATTCTTCGCTAACGCTCAGAAAGACGTAAACATCAATAACTTCGGAGACAACCTCTTTTTTTCTGCAACGTCCTAAAAGCTGGTAATGAAATTACGGATACTGAGTATACTTACCACCACCCCCACCAGTATCAGCAAACGCTTAACAGGGAGCCTTTTGGGTAATATGGCACCTAACGGTGCGGCTATCACGCCTCCGATGATAAGCCCCAAAATTACCTGCCAGTAGGTTTGAATATCCAGAAAGAGCGAAAAAGTAAAGGCGCTGGCAAACGATACAAAAAATTCGGTAAGATTAACCGAACCGATGGTGTACATCGGGTGCCGGCCGCGCGAAATTAACGTGGAGCTTACGATCGGCCCCCAGCCGCCACCGCCAATGGAATCGAGGAAGCCGCCAATGGTGGCCAGCCAACCAATTTTTTTCACGGGCTTCTTTTTCGATTCGTTGATGATCGCTTTGCGCAAGATGCGTATGCCCAGGTAGAGTGTGTAGCATGCCACCACGGGTTTAATGTAGTTGCTGTAGTGTTGTAATGACGATAGCACGTACGCGCCTAGTATGGCGCCCAGCACACCGGGAAGTAACAATGTTCTAACCAGCTTTTTGTTTACGTTTTTGAACTTGAGATGAAACCACCCCGATACGCCACTGGTAAAAATTTCAGCAGTATGTACACTGGCCGTTGCGGCCGCATGGTTTACACCTAGAGAGGTTAAGATTGTAGTGGCGCTGACACCGTAGGCCATTCCCAGCGCACCGTCAATCATCTGTGCCACAAAGCCGCCAGCCAATGCAACATAAAACCCCGTTCCCAAAAGAGGCAGGGCATCTTCATTTATAAACAGGGGAACAACGTGAGTCAAGATGAGTGATACCACCACAATAAAAGTTACGAATGAAACAAAAATCAGAAGGAGTCGAGCCAAGTCGGTCTTCTCTTCCGTGGTGGCGGTCGAATATCCGAAAAGGCGCAATACTTTTTCCCTCATGGGGCAAATATAGCGGAAAATATTTTAAATATTTAAAATCTATCGATTTAGTAGACTATATAGAAAACGCTAAATTTGCGGGTAAATCAGGTCATTTGCTTTGATAGTTTGGATTCTGAAGAACTTCAAACTATCACACTTAAACTGGCTTCAAGCGAATCACACAATTACACCTTCCGCAATTGGCAACAATCGAAAAGCTAAGACCGAGAAAATAAAATGTAATGCGATGGGTCATCAATAAATGCTTATTGTGAATATTAGTTGTCGCGAAATGAAAAGCCATCCAGGTTCCACTTATCAGATTTTTGAGACATGCCAACGGCTTCTGCCCTAACTTGCCACTTAATATCGATGGAGACCATGAAGTATCTTTTTTTATTAGTCAGTTGCCTGTATGGTGTACAAGTATTTGCACAAAAACAAGTTGAAACACGCGAGCAGGCGTGGACAGCCTATTTTAATCAAACGCGATTTACCAAACGGTCGGGTTTGTGGGTAGATGCACACTTGCGCATGACTGGGAATTTTGTGAACAATGCTTCAGTAACCATTGCCCGGGCTGCCTATGTGTATTACATAGCCGACAACACGCGGCTTTCATCAGGCTATGGCTACGTTACCGCTTATAGTACCTCCGGTCCCAACATTCCAGAGCACCGCCCCTGGCAGCAGATACAATGGTTCGACAAGCGGAAGGGCTATAACCTGATGCAATATTTCCGTGTGGAAGAGCGCTTCCGTAGAAATGTAGTAGCCAATGAACTGACCGATGACTACACGTATTCGTGGCGCTTTCGTTACAACATGGCCTTTACTATTCCGCTGGTAGGCAAAGAAGTAAAGCCGGGTGTGCCCTTTTTGTTTTTGAATGACGAACTGCACATTAGCGCTGGTAAGAACGTAGGCAACAACTACTTTGATCAGAACCGTTTTTTTGTAGGGTTAGGCTATACTTTCACGCCCAGTCTCAACGCAAACCTGGGTTACCTGAATGTGTTTCAACAGTTGCCGGGCGACACTCGCTTTGTGAATATTCAGGCCATCCGTCTTTTCCTCTTTCATAATCTGGATTGGAGGAACAATGACTAGAGAGACCATTATGCGGCTATTAGGAATTTTCCTCTATCTTCGCGCGCATTTCTATTATGGCTTTGTTAGATAAACACCTGTATGTAAAGAAGTCGACCTTGCCTGGAGCGGGCAAGGGACTTTTCACGAAAGTTTTCATCCCGAAAGGCACACGCATTACCGAATACAAGGGCGAGGTGGTAACCTGGAAAGAAGTGGAGAAGATGGCCGACTACCGCAATGGCTATGTTTTCTTCTTCAACAACCAGTATTGTATTGACGCCTGGAAAACCAAGAAGGGCGTTGCGCATTATGCCAACGATGCAAAAGGCCTTACCCGCGTAGACGGTGTAAAGAACAACTGCGAATACGTTACTGAAAAGAAACGCTGCTTCATAGAAGCCACCCGCGACATACCGAAAGGAAGCGAGATTTTGGTGGGCTATGGTGGCGAATACTGGCAGGCCATTCGCTACAACGTTCGGTTAGAGCAAAGCAATGCAGCCAAAGAAGGCAAGAACGGCAAGAAAGTAGAGTTGCCGCATCACCACGCAGCCAAACGGCAAGAAGCCAAGAGTAAATAAGTTAGTTTGCTTTTTCTGCTTCCAGTGTGCTCAACATCGCTTCGCGCACCTTTTTGATTTTTTCCATCTCGCTTTCCAGATAGGCACGGGCGGCCTCGTGGTCGGCAGAGTCGGGCAAAGGGTTGAACTGGCGCATCCATACCATCATCAGGTCGCTCACCGAATCGATGTGCGCAATGCGCTGCTCTAACTGCTGGCGTTCTTCTGCAACCATGGTGGGCGTGCTGGCTATCTTATCCGTCAGGTCTTTCTTTAGGTTGTAGAGGTCTTCCATTTTGGGCATCACTTCATCGTGTATGTCCATCACCTCGTTATATAAAACCTGATTAGGGTTGTCCGAAGTATCGTTGCCTGGGTTGTGGTGCGCGTGCTCCGATTTCTGTGTACACGCCACGGCAAATAACAGAAACGTAAGACTAAGGATGGATTTCATAAGGCTGAGATTTCTTCAAAAGTAATGATTTGAAGGTAATTCAGTGGGGGATTGCAAACGGTTGATATGACTTAGGACACCAACGAACAGCGGTTAGGGCAACGTTTTTTCTATAATTTGAATAGCACATGTTGCAGACTTGAAAATTTTAATCTTTCTTAGCGCTATAAGAAAACAATGAACACCAAGCGATTTTATTTTTACTACTATTTTTTTCAAACCCGAACGGGACTTGAATAAGTAGTGCTTGGTTGAATAAGAAGTAAACAAACATGAAATAAAGAAAGTCCCGGAAAAAAGCCGGGACTTTTTATTTATACCTATGGCGGTAACAAAAAAGAAGAAAACCAAAGTGGCCATTCAGGGCATAGCCACCAGCTTTCACGAAGTGGCAGCGCTCTCGTACTTTCATCAACCTGTGGATACGGTGGAGTGTCTTACTTTTCATGCGTTGTGCGAAGCATTGAAACACAACCAGGCCGATTATGCGGTGATGGCCATCGAAAACTCCATTGCAGGAAGTATTTTGCCCAACTACTTTTTATTGCAGGATTACCACTTCTCCATTGTGGGCGAAATCTATCTGCCCATACATATGCACTTGCTTGCGTTACCAGGTGTAAAACTGGGCGATATCAAAACCATCGAGTCGCACCCCATGGCCATACGCCAATGTTCGGAATACCTGCATCGGCTTAACGGTGTTGAAATCCGCGAAAGCGATGACACCGCACTTTCGGCCAGGCGCGTGAAGGAAAAGAAGCTGAAAGACACTGCGGCCATTGCCAACGAGTATGCGGCTAAAAAGTTTGGCTTGCAGATTTTAGACAAGCGCATAGAAACGCATAAGAAAAACTTTACCCGCTTCCTTGTTCTTACCAAGCGCAACGGTCAGCCTGAAGACAGTAACAAAGCTTCTTTGTGTTTTGAAGTGGCCAACGAAGTGGGTAGCCTGGCAGACGTACTGTTGGCATTTAAGAATCACAGCATCAACCTCACTAAAATTCAGTCGATACCTATTATTGGCAAGCCGCGCGAATACTCCATACATGTAGATGTGGAGTGGAAGAAGCGAAAGAACTACGACACTGCACTGCGAGAAGTGCTTCGCCAGACGCGCAACCTGAATGTGTTGGGCGAATACAAGAAGGCTGTAATTGAATACAAGTAATGATACAGAGCGCAAACAGAATAGCAAATGTGGAGGAGTACTACTTCAGTCGTAAGTTGGCTGAAGTAAGGAGCCTGGATTCTGCAGAGCTACGTGTAATTAATTTGGGTATAGGAAGTCCAGACCTGGCACCTTCGCCCGAAGTAATAGGCGCACTAAGTGCCAGTGCCCAGCGGCCCGATAGCCACGGTTATCAAAGCTACAAGGGCATACCTGCACTGCGCCAGGGAATATCAGCCTTTATGCAACGCACCTACCAGGTAACGGTGAACCCGGAAACAGAGGTGCTGCCGTTGATGGGTTCAAAGGAAGGCATTATGCACATTATGATGGCTTTTGTAAATGAAGGCGATGAAGTGCTCATTCCCGATCCCGGGTATCCTACGTATGCTTCGGTGGCAAAATTGGTAGGCGCCAAGACCGTTACCTACCCGTTGCAGGAAAGTAATCATTGGAGCATCGATATAGAAGACTTGCGTAAGCGCGATCTATCCAAAGTGAAAGTGATGTGGGTGAACTATCCACACATGCCCACAGGCCGGGTAGCATCGGTGGAAGAAATGCAACAGTTGGTAGACCTGGCCCGTCAGCACCAATTCTTAATTGTGAACGACAATCCGTATAGCCTGATACTGAATGAACAGCCGCTGAGTATCCTAGCGGCCAAAGGAGCCGAAGCGGTAGCGCTGGAGTTGAATTCGCTCAGTAAATCGCACAACATGGCCGGTTGGCGCATTGGCTGGGTGGCGGGCAATGCTGCTTACATCGATGCCGTGTTACGGGTGAAGAGCAACATGGATTCCGGTATGTTTCTAGGACTTCAACAAGCCGCTGTGGAAGCATTGAAAAGTGGTGATGATTGGTTTCGAACTATCAATAAGGTATACGCTACGCGTAAAGAAGTAGCGCTAAGAATGATGGACACCCTGGGCTGTACTTATAGCACCGCCCAATCGGGGTTGTTTGTGTGGGCCAAAGTACCTGCCCAGGTGGCTTCTGTAGAAAAATGGATTGACGAGTTGCTCTATGAAACCAAAGTATTCATTACCCCCGGTTTTATTTTTGGAGAGCAAGGGAGTCGTTATATCCGTATCAGCCTTTGTTCGCCCGAGGAGAAAATGAAAGAAGCACACGAGCGGATAAAAAACTGGATAAACAGTAAATCAAAAGTCGGGCAAACGTTGTTAGAAAAGCAATAATATGAACGTAACGGTTATTGGGTTAGGATTGATAGGTGGGTCGATGGCCATCGATTTACGTAAGGCCGGGCTGGCAACGCGCCTAACCGGTATAGACTTGAATCCGCAGCATGCACAGCAGGCGCTTGAGTTAGGTCTGGTCGATGCCATCGAGCCGGAGAACGTGGCCTTGCCACAGGCAGATTTAGTCATTCTGGCCATTCCGGTAAATGCCATGACGGCACTATTGCCCACCGTACTTGATGTGGTGAAGAAGACAGCTGTGGTGATTGATGCGGGTTCAACCAAATCGCACATCTGTAAAGCAGTGTCGCACCATGCACAGCGACTCCAGTATGTGGCGGCTCACCCCATTGCAGGCACAGAAAATTCCGGGCCCGCAGCTGCGTTCTCGGGTCTTTTTCAAGGTAAAACCAATATCGTGTGCGACCGCGACCACACTTCCGAAGAAGCTTTAGCCCTGGCGTTGAAGGTATTCAACGCATTAGGATTGAGAACCATCTACATGGAACCCGAAGAGCACGACAAGCATGTGGCTTATGTTTCGCATCTCTCTCACGTAAGTTCGTTTTTGCTGGGACAAACCGTGCTTGACATAGAGAAAGATGAGAAAAACATCTTCAACCTGGCAGGTAGTGGTTTTGCGTCTACCGTGCGCCTTGCCAAAAGCTCACCGGATATGTGGGCACCTATATTCGAACAAAATGTGGAATACCTGAGCCAGGCGTTGCTGGAATACATCATGCACCTGCAGCGGTTTCACTACCACCTGATGAAGCGCGACTCGAAAGAAGTACACCGTATTATGTCCAAAGCCAACCAGATAAGACGGGTGTTGGATGGCATTGAAGTAAAGAAAAATGTTGTGCCTGTTAACGAAGTAGTAGCAGACAAAAAATAACTGAACAATAATTAACTTTAGAAACCTAAAAACCGGAACCATACTATGACCAAGAAAGGACTCTCCATTGAATCAATTACCGAATCGCTGGGTATAGATAAGCCACTGGTAATTAGCGGACCCTGTTCTGCAGAAACAGAAACACAAATGGTAAGCACGGCCACGCAGTTGGCAGCTACCGGCAAAGTGCACGTGTTGCGTGCCGGCATATGGAAGCCACGCACACGGCCGGGCCAGTATGAAGGCGCAGGCGAGGAAGGCTTAAAGTGGCTGATGGCGGCCAAGCAGGAAACGGGATTGCCAGTTACTACAGAGGTGGCCAACGCGGCCCACGTGGAAGCCTGCTTGAAGGCTGGCGTTGATATACTGTGGGTGGGAGCGCGAACAACTGTTAACCCCTTTTCTGTGCAAGAGGTGGCCGATGCGCTGAAAGGCGTGGATATTCCGGTAATGGTGAAGAACCCGGTTAACCCCGACCTGGAGTTGTGGATTGGTGCGCTGGAAAGATTGAGCCGGGCGGGTATTAAAAAAATGGCAGCAATTCATCGTGGGTTCTCTTCTTTTGAGAAAGGACCTTTCCGCAACGCACCCATGTGGGATTTTGCCATCGAATTGAAAACACGCATTCCTGAGTTGGAAATCATTTGCGATCCCAGCCACATCTCTGGCACACGCGATTTGATTGCATTGGTG
>CAZRQK010000005.1:61129-92523 GCA_964602295.1 uncultured Ohtaekwangia sp. | reverse complement strand
GCCCAGAAGGCACTGGATCTGGACATGGCCGGTGTGATGATTGAGAGCCACATTAACCCCGATGCGGCCTGGAGCGATGCCAAGCAACAAGTTACTCCTGCTGCCCTGCAGAAAATTGTAGAGGGACTTGTGGTGCGCACTGTTTCTTCCGACAACAAAGTGTTTAAAGATACATTGAGTGTGTTGCGCGAACAGATCGACCAGATTGACGATGAGATTATGCAGAAGATGGCGGCCCGCATGAAAATTTCGGAGAAGATCGGGCAGTATAAGAAAGACAATAATGTGACTATTCTTCAGGTAAATCGTTGGGAAGAAATTATCAAAACCCGCGTAATGATGGGCATGGCCATGGGCTTAGACGAAGGATTTATGCGCGACCTTTTGAGGTTAGTGCACCATGAGTCCATACAGGTGCAAACCAAGGTGATGAATCGCGTGGAAGAAAGGGTGTAGGCGAAGTCAATGTTTATTGAGAAAGGTTGTAGGCTCCTACAACCTTTTTTTGTTGAAAGCTCAAAGTGATCGTTTTATTCTGACAGCTCATACCAACCCTCTTTTGAAAAACGGACAGGCGTAAGCACCCGGTCTTTTTCAAACTGGGCATAGATTGCCTGCAGATTCTTCCAGAAAGCAAGGTGGGCAGATTGCGAAAGTGCTAACTGCTCGGGCACACCGTTTTCCAGTCGTGCCGGGAAAATGTGTACTGGGATTTTTTGTTGGCCGTTAGAACGCGCTTCTACTGCCAATAAATAGAGTTCCTTTATTTTGTCATCGGTTAATGGAATGCAACCAATCGTTACGCAGTTGCCGTGCAGGTAGATACTGCTGCCAGGTGCATTTTTATCAGCCCACACCTTATCCGCAGCGTTGGGGTAATTAATGCCCAACGAAAGGTGAAAGTTACTTTGTGGATTAAAATGATTGATGTGATACACACCTTCCGGTATCTGCAAATCGCCCTCTTTGCGTTTTGGCCCCAATGAACCTGACGTGCTGCAAAACGGATAAGTTACCAGCAGTGAGTAAACGCCTTTCCCTGCAGGCCGCACCCACACCTCGGTAAGTTGTTCTTTCTTGAAAGCACGAATAAAAATTTCAAACATACCCTCTATTCCCTTCTTGCGCAATAACTCGTTCACCACCTTCTCCTTATCCGCGTAAGCGTTGCGCACACGGCTAAACTGAAGCTGGCTTTCGCGAAAGCTTTGTGCTTGCACCAGGCTCGACATCAACAGCAAAATGACAACAATTCTGTTCATTGAAAAGACCTATATAGTGCTTTAACGAAGCTTTTGCTAAAATGCGGATGGTTGCTGGCGGGTTTTACAAAAATATTTCGAAATTCGGCATTCTGAACCCAACCCCACTATGAAGAACTGGAAAAAGATAAGCCTTGGCGTAGTAGCCGTGGCCGTTGTATTGCTGGCTGTTTTTTACTTCCAAAAAGTAAAAAGCAAAGATCCTTTCGCATCCTCCATCAATCCTGCTTTTGGTGAGTACATTTCTTCTTACACCACGGGCATCATAGGTTCGGGCAGCCCCTTAAGAATTGTATTGGCGCAAGATGTAGCCGATGAATTGTCGGTGGGTGAGGAGACATCCGTAAAATTATTCGAATTCAGTCCTTCGGTTAAGGGGAAGACTGTTTGGATCGACCGCAGAACCGTAGAATTCAGACCTGCTGCTCGCCTTCAGTCGGGCCAGGTTTATGAGGTAGATTTTTTCCTTTCGAAACTGGTTGAGAATGTGTCGGCTGACTTAAAAACATTTACCTACTCTTTCCAGGTAATTCCGCAAAATTTTGAGTTGAGCATCACCAACCTAAAGCCTTATGTGAAGACAGAATTAAAACGCCAGCAACTGGAAGGTATATTGCTGACATCTGACTATGCCGAGGCCGCAGAGGTAGAGCGAATGTTAACGGCCCAACAGGAAGGGAAAGCGTTAAAAGTAAACTGGAACCATACTAACGAAGGCAAGCAACATATTTTTACCATTGAAGAGGTAGCACGTACCGAAACAGCGAGTATGGTTAAGATTGCTGTAGATGGTAGTGTGCTGGGTGTAAATCAAACCCAGGATCAGGAAGTAGAAGTACCCGCCCTTAACGATTTCAAAGTTACCAACGTGCGGGTAGAGCAGGGTAGTACCCAATTTGTGGTGGTGCAGTTTTCTGATCCTTTGAACGAATCTCAAAACTTACAAGGGCTTTTGGCATTGAGTGAACTATCGAGCCTGGACTTTGAGATAAAAGACAACGAGGTACACATCTACCCTTCGGTACGGCAGAAAGGTTCGCGCACCTTAACCATTGAAGCAGGTGTGCGCAATGTGTTGAACTACCGCATGAAGGAAGGAGCCACTTTCGATGTAGCATTCGAGCAATTGAACCCTGCTGTGAGGTTTACATCGAAAGGAAATATTTTACCGGGAACGGACGGTTTGGTGTTGCCTTTCGAGGCAGTGAATCTGAAGGCCGTAGATGTTCGCGTAATCAGAATCTTCGAAAAGAATGTGGTGCAGTTTCTGCAGGTGAATGATCTGGGGGGCAATGCGGAGTTACGGAGAGTTGGCCGGCCTGTTGTTAGGAAAATGATATCGTTAGAGAACAGTGGCATTGCAGACCTCGGCCGCTGGAATCGATTTACGTTAGACATGGGCTCCATTATTAACGCTGAGCCTGGTGCTATCTATCAGGTACAAGTCAGCTTTAAGAAATCTTACACTACTTTCGATTGTGCCGGTGGCGACACACAAGAGATAACTGCGGCCTTTGAAGATGAAGTATGGGAAGATGGGAATGAAAGCAGCTATTGGGATTCTTACGATGAATACTATTATGATGAGGATTACGACTGGAGCGAACGCGACAACCCATGCCATTCTTCGTACTATACCCGAAGCCGCAACATCACGCGCAATATTATTGCATCGGATTTGGGTTTGATTGCCAAACGCGGGGGCGATGGTTCTACGCTGGTGGTAGTAACCGACTTAAAAACAACGGAACCATTGGCTGGCGTACAGCTTGATTTGTACGATTACCAGCAACAAATTATTGGAACTGCTTCTACCGGTGCCGATGGCAAGGCTGTCATTAGCAGTACGCAAACGCCATTTGCATTGGTAGCCCGCAGCGGTAACCAACGCGGTTATCTCAAACTAGCTGACGGAGAATCGCTTTCGCTTAGCAATTTTGATGTAGGTGGAGAAACCATCGAACGCGGACTGAAAGGCTTTTTATATGGAGAACGTGGTGTGTGGCGCCCAGGCGATTCACTCTATCTTTCCTTCATCCTTGAAGACAAAAACAAACTATTACCCACCAACCATCCTGTGGTTTTCGAGCTGCTTAACCCTTTGGGGCAACTTTCGCAACGTTTGGTGCGCTCTTCTTCTGAAAATGGATTTTACTCCTTCGCCACCGCTACGGCCAGCGATGCACCCACCGGCAATTGGCAGGCACGCGTAAAGGTTGGGGGAACCACTTTTACCCAGCCGCTGAAGATCGAGATGGTGAAGCCTAACCGCTTAAAGATCAATCTCGATTTTGGTGTGGATAAAATAAAAGCGGGGGAGAGTAATGTAAGCGGAAACCTGAATGTGAAGTGGCTGCACGGTGCACCTGGCAAAAACTTGCGGGCACAATTTGAAGTAACGCTTGCCAAAGCAGAAACAAAGTTCCCAAAATACCAAGAGTACGTTTTTGACGATCCATCACGCGAGTTTTATGGCGAAACCAAAGAGGTATTTGATGGCATAACGGATGCCGATGGCAACGCGGTGGTGAATGCCACACTTGATGCGGATGTGCAACCGCCCGGAATGCTCACAGCCGTTTTCAGAGGCAAGGCGTTTGAAGAGAGTGGCAACTTTAGCATCGATCGCTTCTCGCTGCCTTATTATCCTTACGAGTCTTTTACGGGCATTCGTGTGCCTGCTGGCGATAAAGCCCGTGGCATGCTGCTTACCGATACTACACACCGGGTAGATATTGTTACGATTGATGCGGACGGTAATCCGGTGTCGCGTGAAGGGGTTCAGCTTACTTTATATAAAATCGACTGGCGCTGGTGGTGGGATAATACCGAGGAAGGAGGCGTTAGTTTTATGTCGGGCAATTATTCGCAACCCCTGGCTACCGGCAGGGTACGCACCGTAAATGGTAAGGGGGCCTGGAATTTCAAAATAAAATATCCTGAGTGGGGCCGGTTCTTCATTCAGGCGTACGATCCGGTTTCCGGTCATAGCACAGGTAAAATTGTTTATATCGATTGGCCAGGTTGGGCTGGCCGCGCACGTAATGAATCACAGGGTGCCACCATGCTCTCTTTCGCCAGCGACAAAGCCGCTTATAATATTGGCGAAAAAGCGAACCTGGTAATTCCGGGAAGTGACAATGGCCGTGCACTGATCAGCATCGAGAATGGCAGCCGGGTTATCAACTCTTTTTGGCTCAACACACAAAAAGGTGATAATCCTTTTTCGTTCGACATCACAGAACAAATGACACCCAATATTTTTGTGAGTGTTACTTTGCTGCAACCCCATGCACAAACCATCAACGATCTGCCTATCCGCATGTATGGCGTTATTCCTATTCAAGTAGAAAACCCTAAAACACATCTCAACCCTGTAATTGCCATGCCCGATGTGCTGGAGCCCGGCAAAGAGGTAACCATCAAAGTCTCGGAGCAATCTAATCGAGACATGACCTTTACCGTTGCCATTGTAGACGAAGGCTTATTGGATCTTACCCGTTTTAAAACACCCGACCCGTGGCAGCGCTTTTATGCGCGCGAGGCTTTGGGCGTGCGCACCTGGGATTTGTACGACCAGGTGATGGGAGCCTTTGGCGGAAGGATTGAACGACTGCTGGCCATTGGTGGCGACAGCGAGTTAATGGGCAAAGAAGACGATGCAAAGGCCAACCGTTTTAAACCTGTAGTGAAGTATTTTGGTCCATACACACTCAGTGGTGGCAGTAAAGAGATACAATTCGTAATGCCGCAGTACATAGGCTCTGTAAAGACGATGGTGGTAGCGGGTTATGAAGGTGCTTATGGCAAGGCTGAAAAGGCTACACCGGTACGTAAGCCACTTATGGTGTTGGCTACGTTGCCCAGGGTGTTAGGCCCAGAAGAGAAAGTAAAGTTGCCGGTAACGTTGTTTACCCAGGAAACATCTATTAAGAATGTGAAAGTGGATGTGAAAGTTTCAGGACCGCTCGCGTTGGCGCAAGCTAGTCAGGCGGTAGTAATGAACAGCACCGACATGACCGTAGATTTCGACTTGAATGTAAAGAGCGAAACGGGTATTGCCAAGGTTCAGGTGACTGCCTCATCCGGACAGTTTACTTCCACCGATGAAATTGAAATTGAAGTTCGCAATCCGAACCCGCCTGTAACCAAAGTAGTGGAATCTATCATGGAGCCGGGTAAAGCCTGGAATACAACGGTTGACTTAGTGGGGATGGCCGGATCGAATACCGCCACACTGGAAGTATCGAGTCTTCCTCCTATTAACCTCGACCAGCGCATGCGCTACCTGCTTCAATATCCTTACGGATGCGTGGAGCAAACCACCTCTTCTGTTTTCCCTCAACTCTACCTGGATTTGGTGAAAGACCTGAACGAGGGCGAAAAACAAATGATTCAACGCAATGTGAAAGCAGGCATTGAAAGATTGAAATCGTTTATGAACCGCGATGGTGGCTTTGCCTACTGGCCAGGACATGAAGATGCCGATAGTTGGGGAACCACCTATGCCGGGCATTTTTTGCTGGAGGCCGAGAGTAAAGGTTACCTGGTTCCTACCGACCTGATGAGGAAGTGGAAAAAATTCCAGAAGAACAGGGCACAATCCTGGCGCAAACACCAGGAGTCTTTCAGCAGCGAATTAATACAAGCCTATAGATTGTATACTTTGGCACTGGCGGGCGATGCGGAGTTGGGTGCCATGAACCGTTTGCGCGAACAAAATGAATTGCCCATTACGGCAGCCTGGATGTTGGCAGCAGCGTATACGAAAGCCGGACAAAAAGACGCAGCCAAATCTTTAATCGCCAACTTATCTACCACTGTTAAGCCCTACCAGGAGATGGCCTACTCGTATGGCTCATCGTGGCGAGACAAAGCCATCATGTTGGAAACGCTGTTAATGCTGGAAGATCGTACCAAGGCATTTGAATTACTGAAAGAGCTTTCAGAAGTACTGAGCAATAACAATTATTGGATGAACACACAGACGCTGGCCTGGAGTTTAAAAGCGGTGGGTAGTTTTGTTGCTCGTGAGCAAAAGGGCGATATGAAATTTACGTACAGCTATGGAGGCAAGGAAGTAACGGCACAAACCGGTTTACCTATTGCACAGGCACCGTTACAAGTGAGCGGCACCAAAGGTGGCGCGTTGCAGGTAAGCAGCCAAAGCAAAGGAACCCTTTTTGTGAGGGTGATAACCGAAGGCGTTCCGGCCAGAGGCATGGAAGAAGATGCCGAAAGCAACCTTACCATGACGGTAAGCTATCTTGATTTAGAAGGTAACCCGCTTGACCCTACAACACTGGAACAAGGTAAAGAATTTATTGCCAGCGTTTCTGTTACCAATCCTGGTCTGAGAGGCGCCTATAAAAATCTGGCATTGAATCAGATATTTCCTTCTGGTTGGGAGATCAACAACCTGCGTTTAGATGAAGTTGAAAACCGACTGACAGGCGATGTACCCACCTATCAGGATATTCGCGATGATCGGGTGTACACGTATTTCGATATCAATCCCAACCAGCGTAAAACGTTCAGAGTGCTTCTTACCGCCAGTTATGCGGGTACTTTTTATTTGCCGGCAGTAAGTTGCGAAGCTATGTACGACCGCACCATTTACAATCGCAAGAAGGGTCAGGAGGTGCAGGTGGTGAAACGGTTGAATCAATGAGGCGACTGGTAATGACTTGATGGATGATGAAAGGCTGGTGGAAGGGAAGGAAGAAGTGGTTGCTCGCATTGGTAGTAGCAACGGCAGCGTATTATTTTCTGCTGCCTGCCCGCTTGTTCGATGTGCCGTACTCTACCATCATCGAAGACCGAACCGGGCAATTGCTGTGTGCGGCCATCGCTGCTGATGGGCAATGGCGATTTCCTTTGGAAAATGATGTGCCGGAAAAATTTGCGAAGGCGATTGTTCTTTTTGAAGATAAAAGATTCCATTACCACCCCGGTGTAGATCCTTTGTCGATGGCGCGGGCGGTCACGCAAAATGTACGCGCAGGCAAAGTGGTAAGTGGTGGCAGCACGCTCACGATGCAGGTTATTCGGATGGCGCGTAAAAACAAGGCACGCACCGTTCTGGAGAAGCTTATTGAAATCGTGTTGGCTACACGTTTGGAGTGGCGTCATTCTAAAGAAGAAATATTGGCCATCTACGCGGCCCACGCACCTTTTGGTGGAAACGTGGTAGGCCTGGAGGCAGCGTGCTGGCGCTATTTTGGCAGACAACCGAACGACCTGAGTTGGAGTGAGGCGGCCTTGCTGGCGGTGTTGCCCAACAATCCTTCACTGATTCACCTGACGCGCAATCGCGATGTGCTCCTAAACAAGCGCAATCGTCTATTACAAAAAATCAGAGACCAGGGTTGGATAGATGAACTAACACTGGAGCTATCTCTCGCTGAAACATTGCCCGAAAGTCCTCTGCCAATGCCCCGATGGGCGCCCCATTTACTTGATCGGGCTGTGCAGGAAGGAAAGGCAGGACTGCGTGCCACCACAACCCTCGACCTGGGCTTACAGAAACAGATGACCGCATTGGTGAATGATTATGCCATTCGCCTGCAGGCCAACCAGGTATGGAATGCAGCGGCCCTGGTGCTACACGCAGAAACTGGCCAGGTGCTGGCCTACATGGGCAATGTGCCTGTTGGTGCGGAACACCATGAAGCAGTAGACCTGATTAGAGCGCCTCGCAGCACAGGCAGCATTCTGAAACCAATTCTGTATGCGGCCATGCAGCAGGAGGGACAATTATTACCGCGCACATTGTTGCCTGATATACCAACCATGATGGGTGGCTTTACACCCAAAAATTTTTCGTTGCAGTACGATGGTGCGGTACCTGCACACCAGGCCTTGATACGTTCGCTCAACATACCGGCCGTACACGCTTTGCGACAGTTTCGCTTTGAAAAGTTTCATGCGCTGCTGCAAGAGGTGGGCATTACTACTTTGGATAAACCAGCCGACCACTACGGTTTGTCTTTGATCTTGGGTGGCGCAGAAGCTACCTTGTGGGATGTAACCGGAGTCTACGCCTCCATGGCACGAACGCTGACTCATTACTTCGACAGGCCTGGAGATTTAAGATATCGGCCAAGCGATTTTCACGAACCGGTTTATACCCATGCATCGGATAAACACGACACTACCTCTTATGAGGCAAGTGCCCCGTTGCGTGCCGGTGCCGTGTGGCTTACTTTCAATGCTTTGCAAGAGGTGTACCGACCCGGTGAGGAAACAGGTTGGCGTTATTTCGAATCGTCAAAGAAAATTGCGTGGAAGACCGGTACCAGTTTTGGCTTTCGCGATGCGTGGGCGGTGGGCGTTAACCCCGACTATGTGGTAGGTGTGTGGGTAGGCAATGCCGATGGCGAAGGAAGACCCGGGCTTACCGGTACGGAGATGGCCGCACCCCTTTTGTTCAGGCTGTTCTCCCAATTGCCGGGCAATGCGTGGTTCGATGTGCCGCGTTCTGAACTGCAACAGGCTGAAGTGTGCGTACAGAGTGGCATGCTGGCTTCAGAACCTTGTAGCGAAAGAGAAACCCAATGGGTGACGAAGGAAGGCACTGGTAGCCTGCCCTGTGTCTATCATAAAAAAATACACCTTTCACCCGATGGCAGGCACCGTGTGCATAGCGATTGTGAATCGGTGGCCCAAATGAAACCGGCCAGCTGGTTTGTATTACCTCCTGTGCAGGAGTATTATTATAGAGTGCGTCATTCCTCCTATAAATCACTGCCACCCTTTCGGGGAGATTGCCAAAATCCCACGGCAGTGGCCGCTATGGACCTGATTTACCCGAAGTGGGATACGCGCATTTTTTTGCCCCGCGCGTTGGATGGCACTCCTGGAAGTACAGTTTTTCAAGTTGTTCATCGCGATCCGGCTGCAACCATACATTGGCACCTGGACGGTAAGTACGTGGGCACCACCGTAAAAACGCATAAAATGCCATTTGCCCCAGGTGAGGGACAGCATCAATTGGTGCTGGTGGATGCTGCCGGAGAAACGCTGGAAAGGCCTTTTCGGGTGTATGTAAATCGGTAATTGGCTGATTTTGATGATTTTGAGTGCTCCCTATTCATTCTTCAAATAAGACTTAAGCCTTTGACGTGTAAGGTTTTGCCTTCATTTCAGTTTATTAATACTCAACTCAGGTTCACCTTTGTGCCCATCAAACCCGAGTAAAAATGAAAGCGAAAGTAACTGCAACCATACTGCTGTTGGTGCTGGCCACCAGCAGTTGGGCCATAGACCCGCCAGCGGAGGCCACGAGCTATGTGGTAATTGGTGCTTTTTCGAAACAGGAGAACGCCATCCATTTTGTAGAGTCGGCAAAAAAGGGCCGCATGGAAGCACACTTTGAATTGAATCCCAACAGGCAATTGTATTATGTTTTTGTGATGGAAACGGCCGATAAGGCCCGCGCCATTGAAGAAGCCAAGAAATTGCGCACAGCTTCACCATACAATGATACATGGGTGTATACCGGTCCGTTGGGTAGTCAGGTGCCTTCCTTTGTAGGTGAGGATACGAATCCGGTTACCGAACAGCAAACCACACCGATTGCAACAGACGAAGTTGTAACAGTCAATGCTGGGCCCGCAGAAGAAGCAAACACATTAGTGCAGGCACAACAGGAAGCTGAGATGGGCCAGCGGGGAAAACAATTTTACTTCCGTGTGTTCCGTTCCTCTAACGGCCACCCTTTGTCTGGCGATATAGCCATTATTGATGCCGAAAAGAAACGCAAAGCAGCCACCTATCAAAGCAATAAAGTGGTTCGTATTCCAGAGGTAAACGAATCGGGCAACCTGGCTGTTCAATGCGAAGTTTTTGGCTACCGCAAAATCATGCACGCCATTAACTATCAGCAGCCTGAAAATACAGACGGAGTAATAGTTGAAGATGAAAAAATTACTGTTCCATTTGAATTGGTAAGGTTGAAAAAAGGCGACTATGCCGTGATGTATAACGTCTATTTCTTCAAAGATGCTGCCATCATGCGTCCCGAATCGAAATACGAGGTAGATGCGCTGGTGGAGATGATGAACGAAAACCCGAAATACAAGATCAGAATCCATGGGCATACCAATGGTAAGTCGGCAGGCAAAATCATATCCATGGGCGATCAGCAAAACTTTTTCTCCCTTACGGGATCTAAAGAAGGGTTTGGATCAGCGAAAAAACTTTCGGAAGAACGTGCAAGCGCCATCCGCGATTTTTTGATATCGCAGGGGGTGGCAGAGAGCCGGTTGCACGTAAAAGCTTGGGGTGGTAAAAAACCGGTGTATGAAAAAACGCATGCCCAGGCGCACGCCAATGTGCGCGTGGAAATAGAGATTGTAGAAGAATAGGAGACATCATTCTGTAGCGGCTAACCCCGGCAGCACATCAGCTGTTCGGGTTTTTTTTCTTACCTTCATTGGCATTAACAAACCCTATGAAGCATTTCTGTTCTTTTGTCCTGGCTTTGTCTTTAATTCTAACGGTGCCTGTATTCGTGCACGCGCAGTCACCGAGCTACTACGTAGTGGTGGGTGCGTTTCAGGTGGAGCAAAATGCAGCGCGACTGGCGGGCAAAGCAAACCAGGAAGGATTTACTGCCCGTTACCTTCGCAATGAAGCCAAAGGTTTGTTCTACGTAGTTGTCTTTCAATCAGAAAAGTCCAAACCCGCTTTCGCGGAAGTGATGCGAATACGCACCGAAACCAGCTTTAGTGATGCATGGGTGTTTAAAGGTGAGTTAGGTGAGCAGGCCGACCAACCGCGCCCAGAGGAGCAGCCGATTGTTGAGCAGCAAACTCCAGTTCAAGAAGAAGTGGTAACCAAGCCTGAGGAGCCGATCGAAGAACCGGTACAAGAGCCTGCAGTGGAAGAAGAGCCACAACCGCAGCAGGTTGTAGAAGAAGTAGTTGAAACGAAGCCCAAACCAGAAGGCAAGCCATTCCTTTTCCGCATGACCAGCGAAGCCACGGGCAATACCGTTGTAGGCGAGGTGCACATCCTCGAATCGGCTAAGGCTACGCAGTACCAAGCGTACAAAAGCAATGAAGTGGTTTACCTGCCGGCACCACAAAACCGTTCAGGCACCTACCAGGTTGTTACACTGGCGGCAGGTTATAAGGAAATGAAACGCACCATTAACTATTCAGATCCTTCTGCATCGGCAACGGAAGTGGGCTCGGCACAAGAGTTTGTTATTTCATTGCCTTTGGTGCGCGTAAAAATGGGCGACTACATCGAGTTTAGCAACGTTCGCTTTTTTGCCAACTCTGCCATTCTGCAACCCGAATCGCAAAACGAATTGGACGGGCTGGTGCAACTGCTAAAGGAAAATACAAAGTACAAAGTGAAGATACATGGTCATTGCAATGGAGAGGGCAACCGCGACATTGTAAGTAGGGGCAACAGCACCGAATTTTTCGCTACCCACACCGATAATCTTCGTGAGAATGCTTCGGCCAAAAGGTTAACCCAACTGCGGGCAGATATTGTGAAAGAATACCTGGTGAGCCAGGGCATAGAAAGCAAACGGGTAGAAGCCAAAGGCGAGGGAGGCAAATACATTATTTATCCGAAAACAAGCACGCTGGCTAGCCGTAATGACCGCGTGGAGGTGGAGGTGAAGAAGGGTAAATAGATTCTATTCCTGTAAGGTTTTCTCTTCTTCCTCCAGGTTGCGGCTGATCTCGCGCGTAATCCGGTCCAGTTCGCTGCCACATTTTTGCAGGTGTGTTACCAGTATTTTGTCCTCAGGGCTCAGCTTCAAACGTTCTATCAGGTTGAGCAAACCTAAAATGCTTGCAATAGGAGCGCGCAACTGGTGGGCATTGGCGTGGGCGTAGGCTGCCAGCTTTTTATTTTGCCAGGTAAGTTGCCTGGTGCGCTCTTCAATTTTACTTTCCAGTGAACGGTTCAACGTCTGCAGTTGGTCGTTCAGGTTTTGCAAAGTAATGCTTTGCTTTTCAATCTCTTCTTTCTGGTTCCGGATCTCCTCCGTTTTGTCGACCAACAGGCCGTTTACTTCCAATATTTTTTTGCGCTGCCTGAAGAAGACATAGGCGAGCAGTCCGGTGGCCATGAGCCCGCCACTGATTGTGATGATCAACAGGTTTTGCGTTCTGATCTGCGCATCGAGCAGCGATTGTGTTGCCTTGAGCTGTTGGTTCTCAATATCGCGTGCTTCTGTTTCGAACAAGGTTTGCAGGCGCGCAATTTGTTCACTTCGTTTCTCGGTGTATAGGCTGTCTTTAATCTTGTTGTGATTGCCCAGCGCTTCTAACGCAAGTTGGTATTTACCCTCACGCTGATACAAGGCCGACTGTCGTTGCAAGTTGGTAATCTGCAAATCGGGGGCCTTTACCTCTTTGGCCATTTGTATGGCGCGGTTGATGTATTCTTCGGCTTTTTTAAATTGCCCCAGTTCCAGAAATGTATCATGAAAGTATTGATAAGCCTGAATCAGCGAACGTATTTCGCCTTGTTCCTGCCAAAGCGATTCAGCGCGGGTAAAATAGGCCAGTGCCTGGTAATAGTCGGCATTTTTGTATTTAATGAGACCTAACCCGGTGTAGGCGTATGCCAACGTGCGCAAATCGTTTTCTTTGATCGCCATGCTGAGCGCTTGCTCGAAATAGGTGTGGGCGGTGGAATAGTTGCCCAGAAAAAAGTAGGCTTCGCCAATGTTATACATGGCAATGTCGCGGTTCAGGTTCCGTTTGTTGTCCCACTCCATAGAAGTAGAGAGAAACTCGATGGACTTTTTGTAGTCGCCCAGTTTCTTGTACACCTCGCCCATGTTGTGGTAAGCACCTGAAATGCCCACCGAATCGCCAATGGCACCGGCCTCGCGTGCAGAGAGGTGATAATAATCAAGCGCGGATTCATAGTCGCCTACCACCCAATAGGAGCTTCCGGTTACGTTGAGCGCCCGTGCATAGCCGCGGGTAAAGTTGATTGCCCTGGCTAATTCCATGGCTTTGGCAGCTACTTCGCGGCCCTGCTCGGGTTTGGATTTTAGCAATGCAAAGGCGGTTGCATTTAGCCTGGTAACGGATACACTATCGCGCGTAGCTGCGCTTACCAGGCGCTGCACACTATCGGGCAAGGTAATAGCGGGCTGCGCCAGGCTTGCGAAGCTGCCGAGTAACAAAAAAACAGGTGCCCTCCAACCCATGAAAAATCTCAGGCAGTCATCGCCTTCAGAATATCGTGCTGTGTAATGATGTGCACTTTCTCCTTTTCATCGCGCACCAGCAGCGCTTTGTTGTCTTTGTTTAGCATAGACGAAAGTACATCCAGGGTGCTGTCCATGGCCACAAATATCATGGGCTTGTCCATCACATCGCCCACTTGCTTGTCTTTCAACTGCGGGTCGTGGATAATTTTTTCCAGCAGGCTGGCCGAAGCAATGCTGCCTACAAAGTCGTGGCCTTCCACCACCGGCACCTGGTCGATACCTTCTTTGCTCATAATAGAAATGGCTTCTCCGATTTTCGACTTACGCTGCACGGTAAACAGGCTGTCTTTTCCATTTCTGGCGTGTATAATTTCTTTCGCAGTGCCAAACGAACGCTCTTCCAGAAAACCATGATCCTTCATCCATTGGTCGTTATACACTTTGTTGAGATAGCGCGTGCCGTGGTCAGGCAATAAAATCACCATCACATCTTTTGCAGTAAGGTGCTCGCGCGCATATTCCAACGCTCCATGCAGGGCAGAGCCACTGCTCCAACCCACAAACAAACCTTCTTCGCGCGCCAAGCGCCTCGCAGCAATGGCACCATCCTTATCGGTTACTTTAATGAAGTGGTCGATTACATCGAAGTTCACATTCTTGGGTAGAATGTCTTCGCCAAAGCCTTCGGTGAGGTAAGGATAGATTTCGTTCTTGTCGAAAATGCCTGTCTCCTTAAACTTTTTGAAAACAGATCCATAGGTATCAATACCTACCGAAACCAAGCCGGGATTTTGTTCCTTTAAATATTTGGCCGTGCCGCACATGGACCCGCCCGTGCCTACCGTGGCTACATAGTGGGTAATTTTTCCGGCCGTCTGCCTCCATATTTCGGGGCCTGTGGTTTCATAGTGAGCTACCGCATTCGAAGGATTATCGTATTGATTGGGGTAAATAGAGTTCGGAATTTCTTTGTTGAGTTTGCGAGCCACCGAGTAGTAGCTGCGTGGGTCATCGGGCTCAACATTGGTGGGACATACCACCACCTCTGCACCCACAGATTTCAAAATATTGATTTTCTCCTGCGACTGTTTATCGGCCATGGTGAAGATGCACTTATAGCCTTTCGCCACGGCCGCCAGCGCCAGGCCCATGCCGGTGTTGCCGCTGGTGCCTTCTATAATAGTGCCGCCTGGTTTCAGAATACCTGCCTTTTCGGCATCTTCAATCATTTTAATGGCCATGCGGTCTTTGGTGGAATTACCCGGATTGAAGTATTCGACCTTGGCCAGCACGGTACCTTTAATGCCTTTGGTAACCTTGTTGAGTTTTACAATGGGCGTATTGCCAATGGTTTCAATAATGGAGTTGTAGATCATGTTTTCGGAAAAAGTGAAAGGACACAAAAATAAGGAATTGCCACGAATCGGGCGAACGCCTGTTAGTAGCCTTTCATGATCTGAAATCGAATCAAAAAACTCGTTAAATATCGGCTGCCAGTGCGCGGTCGATACGCCCTGACTTTTTAAGGAAGCGCACAAAAAGATACACGGCCGTAATAATCACCACCGAGATTGCGGCCTGCTTTATTTTGATATCGGAAGGCTGGTTGATAAGAGGTGGGAAGTAAAAAAACAGCACCAGGCAGATAGATAGCAACAGCATGTAGACGGTATTGTATTCATTCAGCACATAGCGCCTCCAGTTAAACCTCATTGAGCCCAGCGTATCGCCCAGGCCCTTGAGGGAAATCCACCAGCGGTTTACATCGTTCGCGTAAGCATCGTAAGCGGCACCAAACTCTTTGCGTAAAAAGTTTTCTTCGGCCAGCACAATACATTGGTAGATGAAACAAAATAGCGGCACCACCACCGCCACAAAAAGCAGCGAGTTGGAAAGTATGCCCACACCCGCCAGCATAGATATGTTGCCCACATAAAGAGGATTGCGGCAATGATGGAACATGCCATCGGTCACCAACTTATCGGCATAGACTTTTTTATTACGCCCGCCACGCTTAATGTATTTCATGCCAATGGTGAGCGCACGAATCAGTTGCCCCCCCAAAGCCAATGCCAGGCCCAGCCCAAAAGGTATCCAGAAATAGTTCGCACCAAAAACAGGTTCTGTAAAAAGTGGGCGTGACGGAATGAAAATGGATAACCCAAAAACAGGAAACAGCATGTTCCTGTATTTGAAGAAGAAGTCGCCTAAAGCTACCATAGATTAAAGCGTTGTCAGGTGAAGGCAATCATGCCAGCAAAATTGTACCACTTAAAAAATACTTCCGTGTGCCGAAAGCCTGCCGAGCGCAGCAGCTCGAGGTCTTCACTTAGTTTATAGGGCACCAGCACATTTTCTAATGCCTCCCGTTTTTGCGCAATTTCAATTTCACTGTATTGGTTTCGCTTTTTGAAGTCGTAGTAGTATTTGATGAAGTGGCGATTCAACACCGATTCTTCGGCCAGAATTTTTTCCACCAGCAGCAGGCAACTGCCCGGCACCATGCCACTGCGTATGTGTGTCAGCAGCTTTTCGCGATAGAGCGGCCTGATGAACTGCAGCGTAAGACACAATACTACCACCGAAGCATTTTTTATTTCTACGCCCTTATTCAGGTCCGTATCCACCAGTGTGAAAGGGCGCGTCATGCCGGCACGGGTCAGGTTATCGCGGCATTTCTCCAACATCTGTGGCGAATCGTCTATGCCGGTAAAAGGTATGGAAGGATCTACCGTGGCATTCATGTTTATCAGCGTAGTGCCGGTGGAGCACCCCAGGTCGTAAATGATGGTTCCGGACTGGGCGTACTCTGCGGCCAGTTCGCCAATCATACGCTGAATTTCCAGGTAGTAGGGTACAGACCGTGTAACCATGTCATCGAACACGGTTACTACTTTCTGATCGAACTTAAAGTCCGACTGTGTCTGTCGCTCTTTAAAGACTTCGTCTCGCAACATGCAGGTTCAGGTTAGGTGGGAGAAAGATAAAAGGATATTTGGAAGATGTTTCAGCCGTTTGAGGAATAACACCGTTTTGACCAACGTGTTTTTTGTTTCCATAACCTGTTCTTAAAGTTTGTACCCAGCTTCTCTTTTTCTAACTTCCTGCAAAGCAAACCCCGCTTATGAGAAAATTAGTGAGTTGGATGGTTCTGATGCTGCCGTTTCTGGCATGCCAGCAACAAAAATTTGATGTGATTATTCGCGGAGGCACCGTGTACGATGGTTCGGGCCAGGCACCCGTAGTGGCAGATGTAGGCATTCGGGCAGATACGATTGCGGCCGTGGGTGATTTGAGCAAAGCAGCCGGCACAAAAGAAATTGATGCAACCGGATTGGCAGTCTCACCGGGGTTTATCAATATGCTGAGCTGGGCTACCGAGTCACTCATCATCGATGGTAAATCGCAAAGCGACATTCGGCAGGGCGTTACCTTAGAGATAATGGGCGAGGGTTTTTCGATGGGCCCACTGAACGAAGCCATGAAGAAAGAGATAGAAGCCAACATGTTCGATTTTAAATACCAAATCGACTGGACAACCCTGGGCGAGTACCTGGCCTCACTCGAAAGGCGCGGCATTGCCACCAATGTAGCTTCGTTTGTAGGCGCTACTAGTGTGCGTGTGCACGAGTTGGGTTATGCCAACCGCTTGCCAACGGCAGAAGAAATGGAGCGTATGAAACAGTTGGTGAAAACTGCCATGGAAGAAGGTGCCTTGGGTGTAGGTGCTTCATTGATTTATGCGCCCGCTAACTACAGCAGCACTGAAGAGTTGATAGAACTATGTAAAGTGGCCAGCGAATATCAGGGCATGTACATTACCCACATGCGCAGCGAAGGCAACAGTATTTTTCAAGCCGTAGACGAGACCATTCGCATTGCACGCGAAGCGAATGTTCCGGCAGAAATCTATCATTTGAAGATGGCCGGTCAGGAAAACTGGCACAAGTTGGATTCGGTACTGGCCATGATCGGTCAGGCCAACGGTTCTGGCCTTCGCATTACTACCGACATGTATACTTATCCGGCCGGTGCCACCGGACTCGATGCTTCTATGCCGCCTTGGGTGCAGGAAGGTGGCTATGCGGCCTGGTCAAAGCGTTTGCAAGATCCTGCCATCAGAAAGCGTGTGCTGCAAGAAATGCGCACGCGCACAGATGGTTGGGAAAATTTGCTGTTGATGGCGGGTAGCGCAGAGCGTGTTTTGTTGGTAGGGTTTGCCAACGATTCGTTGAAAAAATATACCGGCAAAACGCTGGCGGAAATGGCTGGCATTTACGGCAAGTCGCCTGAAGAAACGGCCATGGATTTGGTGATTCGCGATGGCTCGCGCGTGGGCACTGTTTACTTTATGATGAGTGAAGAAAATATTCGCAGACAGATTGCACTTCCTTACATGAGTTTCGGTTCAGATGCAGAATCTTCAGCGCCTGAAGGTGTGTTTCTAAAATCGAGCACGCATCCGCGCGCCTACGGAAATTTTGCCCGGCTGTTGGGTAAGTATGTGCGCGAAGAAAAAGTGATTTCTCTGGAGGAGGCCATACGCAGGCTCTCTTCTTTACCAGCCACGAACTTAAAAATAAAAAAGCGCGGTTGGTTAAAGCCGGGCTATTATGCCGATCTGGCCATTTTCGATCCAAACAAAATTCAAGACCACGCCACTTTTGAAAAACCGATGCAATATGCCACAGGCATGATTCACGTGTTCGTAAATGGGCAGCAGGTATTGGCCGATGGTGAACACACCGGGGCACTACCCGGCCGTGCCGTGCGGGGGCCTGGCTGGGAAGCGGATTAAAAATGGATTAGAGTGCAAGTGTTCCATTTTAATTATTAATCAGATGTGTTAACTTTCATTGCTATTGTCAACACAATGCACCGGCTCTAACTAAAACTATCAAGATGAAATTTACCGAAATACTCAGCCTCTTTAAACAGGGGAAAGCTTCTGCCAAAAGCCACATGAAAAACCTCATTGAAATGGCAGCCATAGATGGCAATTTCGACTCGGTAGAGTATGATCTGTTAAAATCTATTGCAAAAAGAAACAGCATTTCAGAAAGTCAGTTGGAAGCCATTCGCAAAAAGCCCGAGGGAGTTGAATTTGTAATTCCGGAAAGCAAGGAAGAACGTTTCCACCAATTATACGACCTGGTGCACATGATGGCCATCGATAAAAATGTGCACGATGAAGAACTAAAGCTCTGCAACCTGTTTGCAGTAAAATTTGGTTACCAGCGCGAGAGGGTGCGAGACATCATTGAAGCCATTCGCATGAATATACAAAACGGACAATCGCACAACGAAGCCATGAAACGGCTTTCGCTTCTGTTGGGCTAACTGTTAGTGGCCGCCACGTACATAGGCCCACTTCTCCTCCTGTTTGCTAACCAATTCAATCATAGCCGAGGGCACCACCGTTACCTTGGGCAATAAATCGTTGGCGGAAACGCCTTTTCGTTTCATAGTATTATGGCAGGCCGCGAACACCACACCCTGATCGGCCCAAACTCTTACCTGGTCGCTCGCTTTCGATTTACTGGCAACCAGAAGATCGAGCCCGTTGCCGTGGCACACCACTTCCAACTGGGCATTGGGCCAGGCAGCTCGAATATTTTTTACCTGCCCGACTACAGACGCCTGCGATAAGGAGTCGCCTGCACTGAATTGCATAATGATTTTGTGTTTTTTCAAATCGATAACTTCGCTATTTTGTTGAGCCAACACCGAAAGAGGCAATAGCAGAGCGATCAGGAGAGAAGGGATAGTCTTCATGTCTTTTTTTGCGTGAATTTAAATGATCTGCAACTAAACTTCTTCATAGTTATGAATAGCGTTAAACAATGTTTGAAACTATTAACGGTAATAATGGTGGTGCAACAAGTTTCAGCCCAGGATTTAAGTCTTTACCAAAGCCGCGAGTTCACGCACACCCAGGGTGTTCTGCCTTACAGAGTTTTATTTCCGGCTAATTACGAAGCTGGAAAAAAATTCCCGCTAGTGCTGGTATTGCATGGTGCGGGAGAAAGGGGCAATGATAATGAAAAGCAGTTAACGCACGGAGCAAAACTGTTTTTGCGCGAAGAGGTACGCACCGATTACCCTGCCATTGTTTTGTTTCCGCAATGTCCTTCCGAAGAGTATTGGAGTTCCGTGCAGATAGACCGTTCCAAGATGCCTTACCCCATGGAGTTCGACTATGAAAAATACCCGCTGCGGTGGCCTTTAGCAGCAGCCATCGCGTTGGTGGAAGAGTTTAAACGCCAGGAGAGAGTAGATGAAAAACGCGTGTACATTACTGGATTATCGATGGGCGGCATGGGCACTTTCGAAGCCGTGTATCGCTACCCAAAACTATTTGCGGCTGCTTTGCCTATTTGTGGAGGAGGTGATGCCATACACTATGGAAAGCAAATGAAGAAAATTCCGTTCTGGATTTTTCATGGCGACAAAGATGGTGTGGTAGACGTAAAGCTATCGCGCGAAATGGTAGCGCGATTGAAAGAGTTAAAAGCCAATGTAAAGTATACCGAGTATCCGGGTGTGAATCACAACAGTTGGGACAATGCCTTTGCCGAGCCGGATTACCTGCGGTGGATGTTTTCGTGGAAGAAGTAAGAGGCGTTTGGGCGCCTCTTACCTCCTTTTATTAAGGATGTCTGTAAAATGTTTTGCTTACAATGCGCCAACCTTCGTTGAACTTGTAAAGCAACAGGTTATCGGTAAATATCTTTTTGTTATCGCGATAAAGTTCGAGCACCACGTTGGCGGCCGTACCCGCCACAGAGATCTGTAAAAATTTTGCTTCAGTTTTAGCAGGGTTTGCCTGGGTATTTTGCGATCTGGCTTTTTCAATATTGGTAATCCACTCTTCTATGGAGAGCGGATTCACTTCGTTGTTTGAAAAGCGAAGCATGGTAAACGAAGGATGAAATCCTTTTCGGATGTCATCAATAGGTCCACCGTTGTGGATGCCCATCACATAGGCACTGTTGACAACACTCCTTACCACCTCTTCTTCATTTTGGGCAAAGGCCAGCGAGGGCGCGATCATCAGTAATGCAAGAATTATCTTTTTCATGAAATTTGGGTTTGTTACTTAAACTGACGTAATGTTGAAAGGTTTCAATCAGCCCATAAAGTTAGGCTCATTACTTCAGCAAAATTGTTGAATAAACTCCAGGGCTCTTACTTCCATCCAGTTCAATCGGTTATTCGGCAGTGAGAAACCAACATGCCCCCCACGTGGTGGTATTTCCAAAAAAATGCGTGCATGCGTAGCCGCAACCTCTGTGGGATAACAGGCGGCAGGTAAAAACGGATCGTTTTCAGCATTTACAATAAGTGAAGGTATCTGAATTCCCGGTAAATAATTCTTTGCCGATGCTTTGGCATAAAAGTCGGCTGCGTTTTTGAAATGATGCAATGGAGCGGTGTACCGATCATCAAACTCCTGGAACGTACGAATCTTTTCGAAATGCGTGGCATCAATTTGATCGGGAAATAGAATTGCTTTCGCTTTTATTTTCTTTTCTAACTTCTTTAGAAATCTGTTTCGATAGAACCAATTTGCAGGCTTGTCTAATTCTTTGGCGCTGGAACCTAAGTCGCAGGGAACAGAGAACGTAACGATAGCTTTAATGGCATGGGGAAGGTTTTCCTTTTGCTCGCCCGCGTACTTCAAAGACAAACTTCCACCCATGCTAAAGCCTACCAATGCAATGGTTGTGTATCCGCATTTCAGCGCGTACGCGACAACTGTCTGTAAATCTTCCGTTGCGCCATGGTGATAGAACCGCGGCAATCGGTTCATTTCGCCACTACAGCTTCGGCAGTTCCAGGCGAGGGCATCCCAATTGTGTGCAAAAAAGTAACGCGCCATGCCACTGCAATAATGCCGATGGCTGCTTCCCTCTAAACCGTGAGAGATAATTACCAGGCGGGAATTATTGCCACGAAGCCAATCCAAATCCAGAAAATCGCCATCAACAAGTTCTAAGCGTTGGCGTTGGTAGTTTACTCCATCTACTTTTCGGAATACGCTTGGAACCACTGTTTCCAGGTGTCCGTTGAACAAGTGTGGAACCGCACGATACGAAGAAGCTTTAATCAGTGGCATCTAAAAAAGGACATCGCCCCATTGGGGCGTTTTATTAAACACTGAATTAGCAAAGGGGCAGAGCGGCATTATTTTGAGTTGATGTTTACGCGCGTGGTCTACCGCAGCAGCCACCAGCTGTTTGCCTGCTCCCGTTCCGCGTAACTTATCAGAAACTTCTGTATGGTCTATGATGATGCGGGTGTCTCCGGCTTTGGAGTAGGTCATCTCAGCCAACACTTCTCCATTTTCTTCTACAAAGAACTTTCCCTTGTTGCCAGATTCATTGTGTTGAATATTCATAACATCAGAATTTATAGCGCGAACTGAGCCAGGTAAGTAAAGCAAAGAGAAACAATACCAACAACAGCGCCAGTCGCAAGGTAAACAGATCGGCTAAAAAGCCGATAATGGGTGGCCCAAAAAGGAAACCTGAGTAGCCCACGGTGGTAACCATAGCCAGGCCTACTCCCGGAGGGAGGTCTTTGGTGCTGCCGGCAATGCTGTAAGCAATAGGTACAATGACAGACAGACCTATGCCTACCACAAAGAAGCCGGCAATTACACTGAGCGGTTGAACAAAGAGTATCGATAAGGCCAATCCGCCAAACGCAACGCAGCCACATACAATCATCAACTGCCGGTCGCCAAAACGAATGCGCGCCTTGTCGCCCATTAACCGTCCGATAGTCATGGCCAACGCAAATGCGGACAATCCCAATGGTGCCATCGTTTCCGGGGCTTTCGCAATATTTTCCATGTAGTTGGTGCTCCAGTCGGCCATCGCACCTTCGCCCAACATGCAGCAAAATGCAATTACACCAATGCTTACCATGGATGCATTGGGGAGGCGGAAGGCGGGTGTGTCGGTATCTTTTTTTAGCGGCTTATCGTGAATAAGATAATAGCGTGCTACAAAAACAGTAACGAGACTTGCCACCGTTATGATTAAGAAGTGAATGAACAGTGTAGTGTTGAGTTCGGAGAAGAGCGATCCGCACAAAGCCCCTAACATCATACCCACGCTAAACAGGGCGTGAAACGAAGTCATGATAGGCTTCTTCAATTGTTGCTCTACCATTACCGCCTGGGCATTCATAGCAACGTCCATCATACCGGTTGACACACCCATTACAAAAAAAAGCGTCATGAGGCTGTAGACCTGTGGCATTAAAGGAATGAAGGGCACCATGGCACAGTAGAAGTACGAGGCAAAAATGGTAACGCGCCTGCTGCCGTTGCGGATAATCATCCACCCGGTAAACGGCATGGCCACCAACGCACCGATGGAGGCAGACAAAAGCACCAAGCCCAAAGTGCCATTGTCTACACTAAAATGATCTTGAATGCGCGGCAGCCTCGAGAAATAATTGGCGTGAATGAAGCCGTTAAGAAAAAACAAAATCTTAACGGCCAGGCGTGAGGCAGAAAAACCTTTCATGTTCACCAAGATAGGAGAATTGCTTCGCAGCCCGATTGGGCGGCACCGAAAAAGTTATTGTGCTTAGTTCTCGAAGTTGCTTACATGGAGCGAGAAGGCTGTACTACCCATCCGCCCACGGATGTCGAGCCCTTGCACCCGAACTTCGTATTCACCCGTTACATCGGAGGTAAAAAATTCTATTTCACCCTTCCCTTCGCTATTCAATTGTAGATCTGGATTCCAAAGCAAGAGTGTGCGCTGGTCTGGCAGCCGATTTAATCGATCTTTTTCGGTTGGGTAGCGGGGCGCATAAAACTCCCGGTGCCATTGCAATCCATCGTAGTCAACAGAAAGTACTCTTGGGTGCAGGGGAAATCCATTCAGGTCTCCGGTGTAAGTGGCGTAGCTCACGATACCCGGAAAGGAAAGGTCGCCCAGAAAGTATTTCCTGTTAACCACTTCCAGCTTCTTCACTTTCAGTGGATCGAACGCAAGTATCTCATTTTCATCAAACACGGGCACTCCGTCAACTAGTATTAATGGAGTTTCATCAAATACCGCTTTGTTTAAATCATCGTGTACCATAAAATGAAAACCATCTTTACGCTTGCGTACCCAAACGCCCGGCACATACTCGCGCATTACTTCTTCCATGACAGGAAAACGCGTGTAGTCGTCCAGCAGGTAAACCTCATCGGCACGTCCGTAAAACCCGAGGCTATCTGGCGGTAGTGTTGGTTTTGCGTAGCGCGGGGTGTAGTAAATGTTTTGCACTTGCATAGCCACACTGCGGGCCGTAAGCCTCTGTTCCATAGCAGGGTAAAGCAGCAGCTCTGGCATACTGATTTTAGCAAAACGAGTTGAAAAGGGTGGTACCACGTTTATTCGCAACGTGCTATCGCGCATGCGGTTGGTTTGTGTCACAATTTTTCGTGGGCCCCAAAAATCTTTTACTTCGAAACGCGCCATGCCATTTTTATCGGTAAGGGCGGTGTAAAGCTGAATTAATCTGGATGGCGAGGCCAGGTATGCGGTTACTCCATTGGCAGGTGTTCCATCTGCGCGCAGCACATGCGTGGTAACCAGCGGCCCGCGTAGTTCTGGAAGAAAGTCGGGATTAAAACCTTGCTTCACTTCCTGCCATGTAAACCTGCGCCATCCGTGGGTTAACATCAGGTTGTCTATTTCTTTTTGCCGCCCCTCGTGCAAATAGTAATCTGGAGATTCTACTTCACCTTGCAGATCCGAAGAAAGCAAAATGTAAGAGATGATATTGGGAGCAATCAGGCTAGCCAATGAATCTTTCTTAATTATTGCCACCGATGCATAGGTGTTTGGATTACCTGTCAGTTGCAGCGATACTTTTCTTCTGATATCGAATTGCTGTTGCAGGCTACTGACTTGAATGTTGTTAACTGTCTTGGGTGTACTGAAGTAAAGACGCTCGCATAGAGGTATACCCTGGTCGTTGAATAACGTGAAGTGATTGACGCCATCGGGAAGTATGGACTTCTGAATTTCAAAGGAACTTGTGCCATCCATCAATCTGTTACTTTGCAAACTTATTCTTCGTTGCCGTGCGTGCGCAAAAAGATGAATAGTACCTTCTTCTTCAGATGAAGAAAACACCCTAATCAAAAGTTTGTCTGGCTCTTCCGTCATGGTTAACACCACCCCTTTAGGAAGTATCGGTGGTAATGAGTAGCCGTGCGTACCACCAGCGAGAATTACTATTTTATATTGTTCGCCCTTAACGGGGGCAAAACGAAAAGTTCCGATGCCAAATTGTTGAGGTTGAAACCTGACGATGGTATCGCCACTTGAAGTGAGAAGTGCTCCCTTAAAATCTATGCCTTTTCCCTCGCTGTTGGTTACCCGATAGGCCACCTTGCTCTCCAGACCTTCCACCAGGTTACCTCCTTCAGGAAAAAATTGTGCATCGGGTATGGCGTTGGAAATAGTGGCCTTGATAGTTGGTTCTTTGGGAAGAAAAGAATTAACGATCGAAATGGTCTGGTGATAATAGAAGGACGGGTCGAAATTTTTCATCCAGGCCGTGTAAGCGCGGAATGTGTAGTTGCCTGTAGTGAGTGTTGCCGGAAGAAAAAGCGAACCACGACCATGGCCTTTGTCAAGCTTTACCTTGGCCTGAAGAACAGCTTGCTCTGCATCATCCAGAATTTCCAAATAGGCCACTTTACTGAAATCACGGAAATGGTGTAATGTGCCATCCACACAATAAAGTTTAAACCATAACACTTCGCCCGTCAGGTAAAGTGTTTGGTCTAGGTGGGCATATATCTTTTCCTGATAGGCGTGGTTTCTATGTTTCTCGAATTGAAAAAGTACTGAATCTAACTGTGCGGTTACCGATTGCCATCCCAACAGCAAAGTAAAAGCAACCACTGCACGAATGCCATATCTTCGATGGGAGTTTCTCATCACCAAAACGCAGGTTTGTTTTTATTTCCTCCTTCCAATCGGCAATCAATACAGGTGGTAGTAGAGGTAAGGTATCCTTCGATGACAGACGAGCCATAGGCAGAAACCAACAGCGTGGTGCTTGTATAGTTCGGGATGTCGGCCAAGGCAATAGAATCTAACGGACAAAAGAAGGGCGGATTATAGAGGAGGTAATCAGGTAAGTCAGAAAAAGAAATGAAGATTCTCTTTTCTTGAATGCTGCCTCCACTAAAGAAGCCGAGCACTGGTTTTTCGGAATTTGCCGAGCTATATAAATTACCTGTTAACTGTGAAGGCATGGGATCGAAGAGGCTACCCAAATTTTCGGTGTTCTTTTTCAGCTCTTGCCAGTACTCGTAAGCCTCGCGCGTGAGTGCACGCTGTTGAACATTGATGCTGTATCTTCTTGAAATTTTTCGGGAACCCCTCGGATGAAACGCTATCTCAAATCCTTGTACCCTGTCCTCTGAAAACTTATCGGTTGATGTAATTAGTATTTGCGAAGATTGCATGGAGTTCCAGCAGGTGTGAATGTCTTCTTCAGCGGTCCGTAAAAAGACTTGTCCATCGTTAGTAAGCCGAACGGACGAATGTAGCTTCGACCGATACTCCCACGTTTCTTCATACGTCCATTGATAGTAGCGCGTGTTCCCAGTCTCATCGTGTGCGTTAACGTAAATGGCCACACCATCGTCAAGGGGGCGCCACGTAATACTGTCAAGAGAAGGTGAGGGTTTCATTTCGATATATTCAGAGAAATATTCATCTTGGCCGGTAGTGATGTGAAGCCGGTAACGATCTGTTTCCGGTAAATCAAGGTTGGTTCGATTGTAATTTCCAGGCGTGATTTCTGACAAGAAAAACCTGGTACCAGACTCTGCCTCAATGGCGACCACGGCACCTGATTCTGCCGGATAGACATCATCTTCTGCAGCCAACGGAATGGCTTTGGTAAGTTTAACATGGGCTGCGTTTTGATCGATAAATCCGTCAACAACCAATATATCTAATTCACCATCGGCTACAGGTGGCGCATAAGGGTCAAGACAGCCGCACGCAACGGCTAATAAAAGAATAGGGAGTTTGGATTGTAAGTATTTCAAAATCTTGTTCATTAGAATTTGAAATTGTAGGTAACTGTTGGAATGGCCTGACCGAACACCGAAAGTTTGTATCCCTTAATAACGCCTCCTTCGGATGTGAAAAACACCGAATAGGCATTGCGTCTTCCGGTGGCATTATAAACTGCAAAAGTCCACGAACTGTGGGCCAGTTTCTTTATTTTGTGATTGCCCTCTACGTTGAGTGAAATGTCAGATCGGAAGTAGTCGGGAATTCGGTACGCATTTCTGTCGGAGTAAAATACACGGGCCGTGCCGCCAATGTCGTACTTAGCCACTGGCAAGGTAACTGGGCGCCCCGTGCTATAGATCAGGTTGATAGAGAAGTTGAACCTTCTGTTTACTTTGTAGTTACCGATAAAATTTAATGCATGTGGCTTGTCGAAATTGCTGGGATAGTATTTTCCATTGTTGATGGTTTCCGATGAAAAGCTACCATTGGTACGTAGAAAGGAGCGGGAATAGGTGTAGCTGATCCAGCCGTTGATTTTACCTGACGATTTTTTTACAAGAAACTCTGCACCATAGGCCCTGCCTTCGGCATTTACCACCTCTGTTTCCAAGTGAGGATTCAAAAGAAGGGTGGCTCCTCCTTTAAAATCAACGATGTTGTACATGGTTTTGTAGTAGGCCTCTACTGATGTTTCAATGGTGTTGCCTTTTAAGTTTTTATAATAACCAACAGAGACCTGGTCCGATACCTGAGGTTGAATGTGCTTGTCGCTCAGTTTCCAGATATCAGTGGGCGTAATGGCTGTTGTGTTAGACAGCATCTGTATATACTGCCTTGTGCGGTTATAACTGATTTTTACTGATGTAACGGGGTCTATTAAATACCGCAACGAGACCCTGGGCTCCGGGCCATGGTAACTTCCTGCTGTTTCTCCTGCCTTGTATTGAATTGTATCTCTAATGGCGTTTACTTCTCTGGGTGCGTTGGGCGCATAAGCATATTCAGTACGCGGCCCGGTGTAGCGATAAAAAGAATATCGGATTCCCCCATATAAGGACAGCCGTTGGTTGATCTCAAAATTATCGCCCACATAAAGCGAGTTTTCAGTGCCCTGATCTTGCTCAATAGTTTCTGGAACAACCAGCGATTCCGCACCAATGGCTGAGAGCGTTCCGGGTTGCAAACGATAGGAAATCATATTGACTCCACCCGTAATGGTATGACGTGAGTTATAAAAGTAGCTGAAGTCTGCTTTGCCTTCTATCTGTTGAATGGAGAAATCCAGCCCAAAAGCATCAGTTGGGTTTTCATCGCTGGTGATGTTATAAGAATAGTGGCTGAGCGCGCCTGTAAACGAAGCAAATAATTTAGGGTTGAAAATATGCCGCCATTTCAATGAAGTATTTTTGTCGCTATAGGAGTATGACGTATCCTGTCCTAACCTGAAAAAATCGTTGCTGAGGTAGCCTGAGGCATAAATCTGGTTATTATCATTCAGCTTATGACTATAAGTACCGGTGAAATCATAAAACGAAGCTTTGCTCTTCTGCAATTCAGGGTCATCCAGTTGCCGTAAAATCCAATCAGAGTAGGTGGAACGGGCACCCACCAACAACGAGGCTTTATCTTTAACAATAGGACTCTCGAGCGTAAGCCGGCCCGTTATAGGGCTTATGCCACCGGTGCCGGTAAACTTTTTCATATTTCCCTCACGGGCTTGCACATCCAAAACAGATGATAAGCGGCCACCATAGTCGGCAGTGATACCGCTTTTATACAGTTCAACACTTTTTAAGATGTCGGGGTTGAACGTAGAGAAGAATCCAAATAAGTGAGATGGGTTAAATACAACGGCATCATTGAATAAGATAAGGTTTTGGTTGGTGGCGCCTCCGCGAACGTTCAACCCGGATGTTCCTTCGCCTACACTCTGTACGCCCGGCAGCGTCATTATTACTTTTAGAACATCTGTTTCGCCCAAAGCCAGCGGTATTTGTTTCATGGTTTTAATATCTAACTTCTCCACACCCATTTGCAAACCGCTTACCCGCACATCTCTTTCTGACTGCACCAAGACCTCCTTCAGTGGCGTGATATCTTCTTCCATTTCTATATCCAGTTTTCCGTTGCCATACAGCATAATTTGCCTCTGCGTGTGCTTCATGCCGATGCTTTTTACATGCAATACATGGCGTCCTTTCGGAAGTACGATAGAATACTTCCCGAACGGATCGGTTGAAACACCAATCAATGGGTCTTCTATGTAAACGGAGGCGCCTACCAGATCTTCTCCCGAACGCATGTCTTTAATTACACCCGTTAGAGTGGCTGTGCCCACCATGTTGTTGGTTTTGGTGCCGATAGAATAAAGACGTTCCCTGTCGCGCTTTCGTTTTTCCTCTTCTGCTTCGTAGGCACTTATGTCGAATGTTGAAGACTGAGAAGCAAGGTCGGGTGCAAAGAAGCCAACCGGCAGGGAAGTCATAATGAACCTTTCCTTTGTTATGAATATATGAGGGCCGTAAGTAGCGTATTGAAGATCGGTGCCCGCCAATACATTCTTCAGTACCTCTTCCAGCAGCTCGTTATTTACCTCTAAGTTCACCGTTAAGCTGTCTGTCCATGAGGGATCGTAATTAAAACGTATTTTGGTCTGCTGCTCAACCTGCTGAACAAATTGATCGAATGTGGAGTGGAAGGAGCCAGTAATGCGTAATTCTTGCGCCCAAACACATGCCCATGGGCCGCCAGTTAATACAAGAAAGAGGATGAGTCGCTTCATTGTGACGCGCGGTCGTAAAGCCTGGCCATCTGGCATATGTTTTCTAAACGATTAGCGCCAAATGGCCCTTGCCCTTTCATCTCTTTTTTCAGCAAAGCCTTTCGATCGGCCAATGCATTCAGTACAGATTTTTTACTTTTCACAGGCCAAAACGTATCGTCTTTCAGCAGGTAGATAGATGTTTTTTCTTCGAAGCGTACTTCAATACCACTATAAGTGTTGCGTTGTTGCATCTCCTTTACTTGCAACATATATACTTTGGTAGTGCCATCGTAAGCAACCAAATAGAAGCCCGCTGGAATCATTTTATTTCTTACATGCAGGAAGGAATAGTTGCCAATCCGGAACCAATTTATTTTTTCATTTATCAGTCGAATGGCGTTGTGATATCCGTTTTCGGTGATCACATGTCCTGAACTTAAATCATAAAGAAGGTTAACGCGGTCGTACTGATTACCATCGTAAAAAATGCTGCCCTCAGTCCACTCTTCGCGAAAGTAGGGGTGCTCGCCATTGCGCCCAAAATATTCGTGATATTCTGAGCCATTGAAAAGACGCGATTGCCTGGCAAATGTGTTTTGGTAATTTTCATCAACTCTCGGCAAGGCAGCTTGCAAGAAGAGTGTATCTCTCTCGAATGTTTGGGCAATAGCCCCCGGTAGCATGCCGACTAAAGCGAAAAGACCAAAGGCAACACGTTTCATGATAGGAAAAGTAATGGATGCATTGGTTTTTTTTGATACCGTCTGCAAAATATTCTCAATAAAAAAGCCCCGCGATCGGGGCCTTCTTATAAACACAATGTTGAGTTCTTATTTGGCGTAGGCCACGCTGCGCATTTCGCGTATAACGGTAACCTTTATCTGCCCGGGGTATTGCATGTCGCGCTCGATTTTTTGCGAAATATCGAAGCTAAGCTGTGCCGCACGATCATCCGTGGCTTTTTCGGCATCCACAATTACACGCAGTTCGCGGCCAGCCTGTATGGCATAGCACTTCTCAACACCATCGAAGCTTAGGCCCACTTGTTCCAATTCCCGCAATCGTTTGATGTACTGTTCCATTACTTCGCGCCTTGCTCCGGGGCGTGCGCCAGAAATGGCATCGCAAGCCTGCACAATGGGCGACAGAATATTTGTCATCTCAATTTCATCGTGGTGGGCGCCAATCGCGTTGCACACTATCGGGTGTTCTTTGTATTTCTGGGCCAGTTCCATGCCCACAATGGCATGGGGCTTTTCCAATTCTTCAGGCCACACTTTGCCAATGTCATGCAGAAGGCCTGCGCGCTTGGCCTGTTTTACGTTTAAGCCCAATTCGGTAGCCATAATGGCGCACAGATTGGCCACTTCGCGCGAGTGCTGCAACAGGTTCTGGCCATACGAAGAACGAAAACGCATGCGGCCGATCATCTTCACCAATTCCGGATGCAAGCCGTGTATGCCCAGATCAATTACTGTGCGTTCGCCAATCTCTACGATTTCGTCTTCAATGTTTTTTGAAGTCTTAGATACAATTTCTTCGATACGTGCCGGGTGTATGCGGCCATCTTGCACCAGTCGATGCAGCGAGAGGCGGGCGATTTCTCTTCTCACAGGGTCGAAGCCAGAAATGATGATAGCCTCTGGCGTATCATCCACTATAAACTCTACACCAGTGGCGGCTTCTAGCGCACGTATGTTGCGCCCTTCGCGACCGATAATTTTTCCTTTGATGTCATCGCTTTCGATGTTAAAAACCGAAACACAATTCTCGACCGCATGTTCGGTAGCCGTGCGCTGAATGGTTTCAACTACTATCTTTTTGGCTTCTTTGGTGGCCGTTAGTTTGGCCTGCTCCATGATGTCTTTGATGAAGGAGCTGGCTTTTGTTTGCGCTTCTTCTTTCAAAGATTCCACCAACTGATCGCGTGCCTGGTCGGCAGTTAGTTTCGAAATGTTTTCCAGAATAGCTACTTTCTGTGCGTTGAATTTATCGAGTTCTTCTTTGCGTTTTTTTACCAGCTCGTGTTGCTGGGCCAGGCTTTGTCTTTCTTCGTCAATTTCTCCCTCTTTTCTCTTCAGCGTTTCCAACTCTTTGGCCAGCTGCGATTCGCGCTG
>CAZRQK010000005.1:0-61119 GCA_964602295.1 uncultured Ohtaekwangia sp. | reverse complement strand
TCGCGCTGCTTTATCTTCTGTTCGTTGGCAACAATCTGGTTTTTCTTCCGGTTGGCCTCTTCTTCAAACTCCTGCTTCATCTTTAGCAGTTTCTCTTTGGCCTCCAGTATTTTGTCTTTTTTCAGATTTTCTGCCTGCAGCTCGGCTTCTTTAATAATCAGCTTGGCTCTTTCTTGTGCATCTTGCTCGTTTTTGCGCGCTTTGCGCTTGGCCAAGAGGCTGCCTATTAAAAAGCTCAGGCCAATGGTGGCAACTACGCTAAGCAGCACAATTATCATTAGGTCCATAGTGTAAATTTTTAAAGGTTAAACAATAACCCGGACCTAAACTTTGTAGCAGGAAATGAAGGGGATGGCGATTTAGAGAATGGCTTGCGAAACGATCTGGTTCAGGTGGTTGACCTTTTCGAAAACGGTCTGATCTACTACCTGGTGTGTTTCTTCAGTGGCCTGCTTCTGTACAATGCAATCGAAAGCTACCATTGCCAGAAGATCTTGTTTATCGTCTATGCCGAATTGCTCTCTGTAGTTCTTTAGTTTTTCATTAATGAGTTTTCCTGCCGCTCTCACCCGCTCTTCTTCGTGCCTTTTCACCTTCATGGGGTACTCGCGCTCGGCAATCTTGATCTTTATCGAAAGTTCTTCCATTAATATGCTACAGGTTCAATTAACGGCTTAAGTGAGCGATGCATTTATCTATTTCACGAATGTATTCGTCCACTTTCCGCTTCAAATCCGAAACACTTCCGTCTTCCGGGTTTAAATTATCCACAATCTTAGTGATTTTAATCTGATTCTTAAAATTGGCCAATTGCTCATCGCGTGCTTTCAGGCCGCCCTTCAACTCGTGATTCTCTAGTTTAAGGCTCCTTACTTCGTCTTTCAGCGATTTGTGCTCGTTTAACAGCACCAGAATTTTGCGTTCGAGGCCGTTGAGATTGGTTTTCAGAAGTTCCTGGTCCATGAAAGTGGTTGGTGGGTTGGTGTTTACTTTCTGATTACTGCCTGCATCTTTTGTTCGAAGGCGGTCATCAGGCGGTTCATGGTTTGATCAATTTCTTCGTCTGTCAATGTTTTTGTTTCGTTCTGCAGCGTGAAACCCAGCGCGTAGGCTTTCTTTCCCTGCGGAATTTTATCTCCTTCGTACACATCGAACACAATGATATCGCGTATCAGTTGTTTTTCTGTGTTGCGTACTAATTCTTCTATTTCAGCATAGGTAACCTGGCGATCGAGCACCAATGATAGGTCGCGTCTTACTTCAGGGAACCTCGGCACTTCCTGCACATCGAACTTAGGGTTTGCTGCGTTGAAAAGCAAGGCCACGTTCAAGTCGGCATAAAAAATTTCCTGCTTCATGCCGAAATCTTTTTGAAACACTGTTTTCACCTTGCCCAAGGCACCAATTTCTTCCCTGCCACGCGTTATTTTCATGCCGTACTCCAACAACGGATGTTCTGCAGGTTGTTGCTTGAATTTTTTTATGGCCGCTTTGTCCAGAATGTGTGCCACCTGTTGAGCCAGGTCGTGGTAGGTAACAGCTTTAGTCTTGTTTTGCCAGTTTTCAGTTTCTTGTTGCCCGGTAATGTACAATGCCAGGCGCTCGTGTTCTTCGTATTGGTTGTTCTTTTTATGATAGACCTTTCCGAACTCGAACAACTTCAGGTCTTTTTGTTTGCGGTTAATGTTGTGCGCGCACACTTCCAGACCGGTAAACAGCATGGTTTGTCTTAAAATACCTTGTTCTTCGCTTAGCTTGTTCAGAATTTCTACCGCTTCGCCATCAAACTGCAGGTTGTGTTTTTGTTGGTACGCTGCATTGGTAAGCGAGTTGGTCATTATTTCATAGAAGCCATTCGCAGCCAGCATTTCGCCTATGGCGCGTTTGAACTTATTAATGTCTTTATCGGGAAACGGAGAGATAAATTCCGCACTGGCGGTGGAACTGAGTTCAATGTTATTCAGTCCGTAGATGCGCAAAATCTCCTCAACGATATCGGCCTCCTGAAACACATCTACCCGGTAGGGCGGAACCGATACAGTAAATCGGTCATCATTTTTTTTGATTACCTGTATATCCAGGTTTTCCAGGATGGAGAAGATGGTTTCACGCGGCAGCTCTTTGCCGATCAATCGGTTTACATTCTTATCTTTTACTTCGATAATCCGGTTTTCCACTTTCGTGGGATAGACATCGGTTACATCCGAAGAAATTTTTCCACCCGCTAACTCTTTCATCAACAATGCGGCTCGCTTTAACGCAAAAACGGTCATGTTGGGATCAGTACCTCGCTCGTAACGGAAAGAAGCATCGGTTTTCAGTTGATGATGCATACCGGTTTTGCGCACATAGTCGGCCGAGAAGCAGGCGCTTTCCAAAAATAAGTTGGTGGTTTGCGAACTAACACCCGATTGAATGCCGCCAAATACCCCCGCTATACAGATGCCTTCGCTGTTACCGTTGCAAATCATCAGATCCGTGGCAGTGAGCGTCCGTTCTTTGTCGTCCAGCGTGCGAAATTTGGTGCCGGCAGGCAACGTCTTTACCACTACTTTTTTGCCTGCAATCTTATCTGCATCGAACGCGTGCATGGGCTGGCCCAACTCGTGGCAGATGAAGTTGGTGATGTCTACAATATTGTTGATGGGATTGAGCCCGATAGCACGTAATTTATTCTTCAGCCAGTCGGGCGATTCTTTTGCGGTTACCCCTGTCATGGTAAGAGCCGAATAACGCGGACAAGCGTCTGTATTTTCCACCACCACCGGAATGGAAAGGTCATCGTTGTCTTTCTTAAATGAATCAACAGAAGGCAATCGCAATTCGCGCTTCAGAGCGGCTTTGATATCGCGGGCAACGCCCATATGCGAGGCTGCATCCGCACGATTAGGTGTGAGTCCAATTTCCAGAACGTAATCACTCTGCACGTTGAAGAACTTAGCGGCCTGTGTTCCGTTGGGCACTTGCGTGTTCAGCACCATAATACCTGCATGGCTTTCGCCCAACCCCACTTCGTCTTCTGCACAGATCATGCCTTCGCTTTGTTCGCCCCGAATTTTGGTGGGCTTAATTTCGAAGGGCTCACCTTTTGTGGGGTGTATGGTGGTGCCAGGCACCGCCACCACTACTTTTTGTCCGGCTGCCACATTAGGCGCACCGCACACAATTTTTAAGGGTGCAGGTGCGCCTACATCTACGGTGGTAACAGAAAGTTTATCTGCATTGGGGTGCTTGGCGCACGTAAGCACCTCGCCAATCACCAATCCTTTTAATCCTCCTTTTATAGATTCCTGAGGCTCTACACTCTCCACTTCCAGGCCGGTTGCGGTAAGTACTTTACCAATTTCTTCGGCTGTTTCAGGTATGTCTATGTATTCTTTAAGCCAGTTGTATGAAATCTTCATGGATGTGGAAAAATCAAGCCTTAAAAGTACAATGTTTCGGGCTAATTGAATCAAGTGTGCGGGTGATTTTTAGGGGGTATGCGCACTGCATGGGTCCGGCTGGATTTTAGTAACTTTCAATGATGGTAGAGGTAAGAGATCCACTGGTGCTTTACAGCAAAACCCGGTTCTCGGCAGAAGAGTATCTGGCTTTCGAAAAGGAAGCAGCAGAGAAACACGAGTTTTTCGGAGGTGAGATTTTTGCAATGGCTGGTGCCGATGCACGGCACAACGTGATATTCTCCAATGTGTTTATTGGCTTAGGTATTCAACTAAAGGGAAAACCCTGCAGGCCTTATGGCAGCGACCTGCGCATTCATATTCCGCAGAATTCTTTGTTCACTTATCCTGATATCTCCATCATCTGTGGCGACATTGTACCTTCAATGATCGACAAAGATACGGCCACCCAACCCGTGGTGCTGATCGAAATATTGTCGCCCGCTACGCGCGCCTACGACAGGGGCGAGAAGTTCGCCCTATACCGTGATATCCCTACACTTAAAGAATACATTCTAATCGATGCCCAATCTGTACGTGTTGAGGTGTACCGACTGAACGAGCGTTCCAACTGGGAATTGCAAGAATATCGATCGATAGAAGAGGCCTTACAGATTCAATCTGTCCAAGCTACCTTACCGCTTCGCGAAGTGTACGAAGGCACCAAGCTCTGATTACCTTTTTCGCTTCGTAGCTTTTGCACCTGCCAGCCTGGCTACTTTCAGCATTTTTCTTTGTGAGAACAGCATAAGGATCTTACTTCCTTGCACAAGCCCTGCGAGGGCGGCATGATGTGCCTGCAATAACTACTTTTTTCTGAAAATACTTTTCGCAAAACAGAGAATACCTTTCGCACAAGTACGCGTGCTTGCCAACTACGTTCATTGGCCAGAAACAAAACAAATTCATTCTCATGAAAACGCCATCAGCAGCGCAAACCAAAAAGGAATGTGATGGCTGGCGATTCCATGTAACCACTAAAAAAAATTATTAACACATGAAAAAACACATTTTCTCATTCGCACTGGTATTAGCCATTGCTTTTGCGGCCTGTGGCCATCCACCCACGGCAAAGAAGCCGTTTGGCAACTACTCCAACGCCATTGTGCTACAATGGAACACCATTGCGCTGGAAACCATGTCGACTCCCGCTTACGACCCTATGGTTGGCTCGCGCATTTTTGCGATGGTTCACCTGGCCATGCACGATGCATTGAACAACATAGAACCTGTTTACGAAACTTACCTGGCGCACCAGCAAGAGAAGAAGGCGGACCCCATTGCCGCCATTTCTGCGGCTGCCTACACCGTGCTGGTAGAAACCTATCCACTAAAAAAGGAACAATTGGACGCAGCTTTGAATCAGGCCATCAAGGACATCAAATCGGCAGAAGCCAGACAACTGGGCCTCAGTATGGGCACTGCAGTTGGCAAGGCCATTGTGGATTTGCGTAAGAACGATGGCGCCTTTCAAAATGGCGTGGTTGAATTGAATAACCCGAAAATACCGGGCATGTATCAACCTGTACCACCCATGCCCTTTGTGTACGCACCCTTTTGGGCTACACTTCCTACGTTTGCTCTGGAGACCCCTGACCAGTTTCGTGTACAACCCATGCCGACCCTTAGCGGTTCGGAGTACGCCCAACATTACAATGAAGTAAAACTAAAGGGCGCAAAAGCAAACAGCACCCGTACGGAAGAGGAAACAGCGATCGCTAATTATTGGTACGAATTTTCTGAAGTCGGGTGGAACCGTATCGCCACCGTTGTGGCTTCGGACAAGAAACTAGATCTGTACCACACAGCTCGCCTGATGGCCTTGGTAAACATGGCTTTAGCCGACTCGTACATTGCCGGTTGGGATGCGAAATTTTTCTACAACTTCTGGAGGCCCTTTACTGCCATACGCGCTGCCGCCACAGATGGCAACAAACAAACATTGGCAGATGCTAACTGGGAACCTTTGCTGAACACACCGCCCGTTCAAGATTATCCATCCACACATAACATTTTGGGAAATGCAGCAGCAACGGTGCTGAGCGGATTGGTAGGAAAGAACACCACTTTCACCATGGTTTCTCCTTCGGCAGAGCCCGGAAAAAGTAGTCGCACATTTTCTTCTTTCGAACAAGCCGCTATTGAAAACGCTGACTCTCGTGTGTTCGCGGGGCTGCACTTCAGGTTTTCGTGCGACACTGGCCTGGAGATGGGAAAACAAATTGGAAGTTGGGTGGAGAAAAACAAGCTAAGGCCTCTTAACAACTATTAAGGTACAGGCCCATTGAAAGCGAGACTGTCTCCACCAAGGAGACAGTCTCGCTTTTTATGACACTTTGCTCATAGGTATTCGCGGGCGGCCGCTAACCCAATGATGTGTTTTCCGTTTCACACTCATTACTGGAAACACACAATTTTATGACCGCTACTAATGGCACCGATGCTGTTGTACATGCCATCGGGAGCGCACTCACGGGTTTTCAGGACTGCGACATTGAACACCACAGTGCGCTAGGCCACTTCAAATGCCAGATAGAAAATCTGGACAACTTCACTGTGCTGAGAAGGCAATTTGCGGCAGGCACCACCCGGGTAGATATTCCGTTCTCGAGTCACCAGCCAGGTATTCAAATGATCTTCTCGCTCGATGCCCCCTCTTTTTTCAACGACAAGCGTAACCCGCTCGCACTCAACCCCAGTAGTCACAGCCTCAACCTCTTCAAATCTTATGAATGCTGCAACCTGCTGGCTGCCAACAGTCGGCAGAACGACATCGCCTTTCACCTCGATAAAAGTTTCTATACGGACCTGATCACCCACCACCTGGCCACGTCCGAAGACAGGCTACCGGCTATGATTCTGCAACAACAAGAATTCAACACCATTAACCAGCATGTACGAACGGACACTGCCCTTGCAGGCATACTGCATAACATTTTGCATTGCCCCTTTGCGGGTGCCATGCGCCAGGCGTTTTTGCGCGAACATGTAAACGCGCTTTTCACTTTGCAGCTCTTCCACTTCAGCCAGGTGGTTACCGGCACGGGCATAAAGTACCCTACTCACCTAAGCCCGGCCGACCGCGAGATTTTACACGAAGTGAAACGCTACATCGACAACCAATTTTTAGATCCTCACTCGCTGCAACTGCTGTCGAAACATTTTGGCATCAATGCTTTTAAATTAAAACATGGCTTCAAAGTGTTGTTCGATACCTCGCCTATTCGCTACCTACAGGTAAAACGACTACAGTACAGTCGCACACTGTTGATGGAAACCGACCTGTCGCTGAAACAAATAGCCAACCAGATAGGTTACGCACATGTTGCCAACTTTACTACGGCTTTTAAACGAGCCTACGGTAAACAACCCTCGGCCTACCGCATAAATAGGCAGCATCAAGATTGGTGATCTTGAAATTCTCCCTGAATGACCCTTTGCACGTAAGGCAAGTGTTGACAATACCTAATGCACGCTTGGCCAATCCAAACTGTTCTACGGTATATGATGTATCAATAGGTCGCCTCATCGCAATTGCACCTGATAGTATATAAAACCACCATTAGGCTAGTTTAGCCAACAAAGGAGAAAGAAACCAAACGTGTCTTAGGGCTCATGGCCGCTCCCCGGTGAAACACCGTTGCAACAAGGGCATTTATTTACTTAAAAGATTTGACGCCTTCTCATGGCCGCTAATTTTGCTGGCATGGAAACCTCGTTGCCGCTGCCGCGCGAAACCAAATTGTACAACCTGGCCTTCGGCCTCGCCCTGTTTACCATTGTCTACAACTTTGCCGAAGGTGTGCTGGCTACATGGCTGGGCTACGAAGACGAAACGCTGGCGCTTTTTGGCTTTGGCGTAGACAGTTTTATAGAGTTGATTTCGGGCGTGGGTATTATGCAAATGATTCTGCGCATCAGAAAAAATCCAGACAGCGCCCGTGGCGATTTTGAAAGAACAGCCTTGCGTATTACTGGCTACTCATTCTACGTGCTGGTGGCAGGCCTGGTGGTGTCGGCTTCCATCAACATCTACACGGGCCAAAAACCGGAAACCACTTTTTGGGGCGTAGTGATTTCGCTGGTCTCTATCGTGGTGATGCTGGGGCTAATCTATGGTAAGATTAAAACGGGCAAAGAGTTAAAATCAGACGCCATACTGGCCGATGCCAACTGCACGAAAGTGTGCATCTACATGAGCTGCGTGCTACTGGCCAGCAGCGCTGTCTATCACTACACAGGCTTTGCCTATGCCGACTCGCTGGGCACCTTAGGGCTGGCGTGGTTCAGCTACCTAGAAGGGAAAGAATGTTTCGAAAAAGCCGCCTCGAACGCACACTGCGGCTGCGACCATCATCACTGATTGCGGAAGCGGAACTTAAAAACAATCAACGTAAAGGCCAGTACCAATGTAACCAGGTTGGCCATTATAACGGGCACATCTTGCTTCAGCAACCCATACACCAACCACAAAGCCACACCCGCAAAGAAAATAGCAAACATTCCGAGTGACAGGTCTTTGGCCGACCGCGACTTGTATGTTTTAATAACCTGGGGAACGAAAGCCAGCGTGGTAAAACCACCGGCCACCAATCCTAAAAATTGTATAGCATCCATGGTGCAAAATTATCTAATCGCCACGGTCATTCTACGTAAAATGTAAGAAGATGTTTGTTTTATGCCGGCTAAACCGTTTGCATAAAAAGTGATAACACCTTTAGATGTCTGATTTCTTCAGTTTTAGATACGCGAAGTAGTTGAAGAGTAACGTCCAGCCCAGGGCAATGGCTACTGAACCCAGACTTACATAATCCTGAATCTCTTGAAACACGTAGCGCGCAAATGGCATGTGTATCAGGTTACTGATAGACTCCATCGGGAAAAATGGAATCAGCCACGGCACCTGGTCATCGATATTGGCTTTGATGATCGCCTCGATCATATGGCTGAGAAACAACACCACAATGGTTAACCCCGACCGCTGAATCAACAAGCCCAGCATGAGCGCGTAAGAGAGAAAGGCAAATACCTCCAGAAAATATGCGGGTATAAATTCAAGTTCCGAAAAAATATATTGTACATCCCACTCGGGTGAATAAATCAAACCCGTTACGAGCGCTATGAAAAACATCATCGCCACGCTCATGACACTCAACAATAAATTAGTGAGAATTTTAGAGGTCAGGAATTCACCACGGCTCATGCCATCGATAATATTCTGGCGTATGGTGCGGTAAGTAAATTCGTTGGTGATGGATATCACCACTAAAAATGCCAATACCAGTTTGAAGAATCCGCTGATGTAGAAGAGATTTTGCCACACATCAGGAAAATGATATAACGGTATGCGGTTGATGTTGATTTCTGATCCAAACTCGATGCTTTTGCTATGCAGCCATTTTAAGAACTCCATACCGCTGGCAGTAGTAAAGCCCAGCGTTAAGAAATACAGCCCGCACACAATCCAGAAAGTGCGGTAGCTGGTCAACTTCTTCAGGTCTATTTGCAGCAAGTGTAGCATAACTCGTTTCTAATTGATTTTACTTCTTACCCGTGTCGGCCAGTATTTCCAGAAACTGTTTCTCCAGGCTTTTCTTCCGTGTGGTGAGGTGTGTGGCAAGAATACCCTTCTCAAAAAGAAAGCGATTCAGCTCCAGGCTGTGAAAACCTTCCTTCATCATCACCACATAATGATTGTTTTCTTTTTTTACCGAAGCGCTGCCCACAAACTCCTGCAGTAATACGGGTAGGTCGTCATGGTAGGCGGCTACCTCCACCAACTCTTCCCCTTTGCCCACATCGTCTACCGGGCCGTAGTGCATCAGGTTGCCCCGCTTCAGCACGGCAAAGTGCGTACACACTTTCTGCACCTCGTCCAATAAGTGGCTGGCCAGAATAATAGTTTTGCCATCGGCTGCAATCTTCTTGATGATCTCGCGTATCTCGGCAATGCCCATAGGGTCGAGGCCGTTGGTAGGTTCATCCAGAATAAGCACAAGAGGATCGTTTAGCAGCGCAGAGGCGATAGCCAGCCGTTGCTTCATACCCAGCGAGTAGGTTTTGTACTTATCGTCTTTGCGGGCGGTAAGCTCCACCAGTTCTAACGCACGGGCAATACTTTCGGCCGAAGCCCCCTTGATCATGGCGTTTACCTCCAGGTTTTTCTGCCCGCTGAGGTAAGGATAGAAAATGGGGTGCTCCAGCACGGCACCAATGCGCTTGCGTGTAAGGTGCGAGGGCGGCTCGCCAAACCATGAGAAGGTGCCTCCGCTGGGATTCACCACACCCATGAGCATGCCAAGTGTGGTGGTTTTACCACTGCCGTTGGGCCCCAATATGCCAAACACCTGGCCTGCCTTTACCTGTAGGTTAAGGTTGTTTACAGCCACCAGTTTCCCAAAACTTTTGGAAAGACCTTCAATAGATAATACTGGTTCCAAATTGGTTGGATTAGTAGGTAAGAGTTGATTGCGTTAGTCGTTGCCTTCCTCTTCGCGGTTGCGCCTGCGTTCGTGCTTGTTGCCGAAATCGGTAATTTTTTTGGTGATCTCCGAGCTCTCATCGAGTGTGCGGAACAGCTCAGGCACTTTGGTAATTTCCACGCTGCCCAGCATATCGAGCACGTACAGGCTGGAAGAATCGTTGGCCAAAATTACCATGCCTGCCGTTTTTCCATTTTTCTCTTTCAGGTACACATCGAAGTTTCTGCCCTCCATTCTGCCTGACATAATGGATTCGTACAACTCCTTCTGATAGTCGGTGGTAAGCTTTCGGTAGTCTTCTTTACCAAAGTTTTCCGACTCTTTGTCGATCATTACAAACTTCAACTTCTCGATATCTTTTATCAACTCATCAAACGCTTTGTCTTCCGTTTGATTGAGCATGCGCAAGGTATTCTTATAAAAATACAAGGTCAGTGTTTCGTTCACCTTGCCCGTAAGCGCTTCCGTGGTTTTTGATTGTGCTTTTGCAATAGGGCTTGCCAAACAGGCAACAAGGGCAAGGGTCAAAAATTTTCTCATACTTCTGTAATTATTTACCGTACAGGGTAATGCGTGCATCGGCAGAGTTGAAGATTTCGGGGTCTACGTAGCCCTTCATTTCAATGGCCACCACTTCATCTTGCTCTTCTACCAACACGAAGTATTGACTTTTGCGATGCCCTGTTTCTCGGTGGTAGAACGTTACATGGTCGCCTTTGTCTCTCAAATCGGCCATCAATTCAAAATGGTCGCTCTCCAGGTACTTACGGAAACCATTCACGCTTACCCCTTGCGCGCGAAATTCTCCTTTGGGGATAACAATAAAGCGCACATGGCTAATATCGGCCATGGCACGGTGCAGCAGGCGCACTTCGGGGTCATCATCATCATCCAGCACGGCCACCGAAAGTGCTGCGCGGCACAGCCACCCACCAAAACTAAATGCATGCACATCGGGTTGGCCTTTAAAGCGATCCATCAACGCCTCGTAACTTTTGCTCTGGGCCTGGGTCGCCAGCGATGCAGCCAGCAAGAGGGTCAGCAAATAATATTTCATTGGAATTTCTTTAAGTAGGAATGGGAAAAGTTGAACCGGTCTTTGCTTTGTACGTATTCGGCAAAGACCGGTTGTGTTCAAAAAAGATTAGTCGTTCTTTTTATTCTTGTCGTCTATCTTGTGCAGGTTGTCCAGCCCGTCAATATCCATCTTGCTGCCAATTTTTCCTACTTGCTTCAGATCAATTTCGCCAAAAAGGCTCAACACCATGAACTCTTCGTTGCCACCTGCCAGCATCAACAACTCGCTTATTTTACCAGGCGAAGATTCTTTGATGAAGAACTTCATGTCTTTGTCTTTGTCGCGCACCGACATTAGCTCTTCATACTCTTTTACCGGCACCATAGCCATGGCCTCTTTATACAGGGCATAGCCATCGCGAGCATCTTCCTTGGCCAATATGCGTAAACCTTTCAGCTTGCTGATGGCATCCAGCACTTCTTTGTCTTCGGCACTTTCTACCTCCATGTTGGTAAAGAGGCTGAACATTTTACTGCTCACCGTTACCTGGCTGAACGATTCATCGTTCTGGTATTTGCTGAAAAATTTGGAGATGGCATCTCCTTGTGCCAGGGCCACCGCACTTACCATCATCATCATCATGCCCATTGCTAACTTTTTCATACGTCTTTGTTTTTAATTTTTTTTAATTTCTTTTTTCGTTGGCGAAAGTTGGTTCGCCTAAATGTTTGTTTCTGTCTGCGGTTCGTCTGGCTCGTTCTTGCCTTGAATTTTCTTCTCGGCCTCGTTAAACATGTTTATCTTACTTGCTTCCTGCTTGGCCTTGCCAAAACTTTTCGAGATCATCATCAGCGCCTTCTTAGTTTCTTCAAAGGCCAGCTTCGGATCGCTGTACGTATCTTCCGGATACTGCTTGCGCATTTCGTGCCTTATAAAGTAACCTGCCACCACTACCACCACAATACCTGCCGCCACACGGGCCATTTGCACCCAACTCACCAGGCTAATCACCTTACCACCTTGACGTTTCTTTATTTGCTTTGTTACAACCTCATTGAAACTTTCGCTTAGCGCCTTGCTCTTCTCGTTTTCGAAATAGCGAAAGAGTGCGGCCGTTTCGCGCAGGTTGTCCGGCACATCGTTACGCTGAAAATACTCGCGCAGGTACAGCTCTTCCTCCAGCGTGGTGTCGCAGTTCCAGTATTTTTCCAGCAGCTGTTCTAATTGTTTAGAGTCCATACGCGTTCATTTTTACCAGTTTCTCTCTTACCGCATTGCGTGCACGAAACAAATTCACTTTTACCTGGTTCATGTCCAGTTCCAGAATATCGCAAATCTCATTATAGCTGTAACCCTCCACATCGCGAAGATGTATCACCTGCCTTTGCTTTTCGGGCAGTGCCGCAATCAATTGATTAATGCGCACCATGCTTTCCATTATTTCGGTTGTTTCATGTGGGCTTAAGCCTTCTTGTTGAACATCGAAACTCTCTTCCAGTGTGTCGGTAAATTTGCGTTGCCGGGCCCTGAGTTTATCCAGCGACAGGTTCTTGGTGATGCGCATGCACCAGGCTTCCATGTTCTGGATCTGCTCTAATTGCTCCCGGCCGTTCCAAACTTTTATAAACACTTCCTGCACCACATCTTTGGCCTCTTCGCTACTGCCCAGCAGGCGAAAGGCAAAGCGAAAAAGCTTGTTCTTTACAGGCAACACACGGGCTTCGAACATCTCGAAATTCATCGTTTCAGGGGTAAGACGGCCCACCGGGGCCAATGTTACAGCAAGGTAAAAAATTTGAGGGGTAATCTGGGCGGCCCCCTGGCGTTTGCCTCTCCATCGCGCCAGCCTGCGCAGGGCAAAGCACGGGGTCGGGTTATGCGCTGCAAGTCCTGTAACTTCGGTCTTCCCCTGCCTGCGTTAGCACGCGCTGCTTTTCTTTACGGAGATTCCTCGTTCGTTTGGGCATTAGGTTTCATGTGAAAGACACTTTCCCACTCCCTCGGAAACTCGTTCTAACTTATTTTTTATTTCTCATTTGCTCATATCCACGGGGTGCCCCGGCCCTCTTCGGGATGCCGGATCGCACACAAGCCTCCACACTTTCCGTCCGGCATGACACGTTGTGGAGGCGTTGTGCGGCGTCAGCGCACTGTGAAGTAGCAAACCGCCAAAAACTTTGCGCTTTTTCCTTACTAAATTCACAGGCATGAAGCGATGGATAAAAATAGTTGCATGGTCGACACTGGTGGTGGTTCTATTACTCGGAGCCTTGGTGGCAGGCTTTTTTTACAAGATTCGATATGGATTTCCGGTGTCGTACGAAACGGAGGTGCCGGAAATTCAATTCCCCTTAGACAACAAGAAACGCGTGTTGCTTTTTTCCAAAGCTACCGGCTTTCGCCATGGCGAGTCTATTGAAGCTGGAAAGAGAGTATTTCAGGAGTTGGCTTTAAAAAACAACTGGTTTTTGTATAGCACGGAAGCAGGCGGTGTGTTCAACACAGATCAGTTGGCGCAGTTTCACGTAGTGATTTTTAATAATTCCACCGGCCGCGTTTTGGACGAAGCGCAGCAAAACGCCCTTCAGCACTTTGTAGAGCATGGTGGAATGCTGATGGGCATTCATGGCGCTGGCGACAACTCGCACCCGTGGCGTTGGTATGTGCAAAACTTAACAGGTTCAGATTTTTCGCATCACACCCTTCATCCGCAATTCCAGGAAACGGAAGTGGCTATTCATGCCCAGGCCGACAGTTTGCTCAAGCAGGATCTTCCCCAGAAGTGGATACACACCGATGAATGGTATGTGTTTTTGGAGAATCCTGAAAATCATGGATTCAAAATTCTTTACCAGATAAGGGGCGATCGAATCAACCCCAACGGAAATCTGTTGTGGATAACCGACAGAGATTTCGGCATGGGTAGCGAACACCCGGTGGCATGGCACAAGCAGGTGGGCAAAGGCAGCACTTTTTATACTTCCATGGGGCACGATGCGAGGGCCTGGGCGCAGGCTCCTTTTGTTCAGATGCTGCAAAATGCGGTCGATGCCAGCCCTCAATCACCCAAGTAGCGCGGTTTCTGTTAATGTTTTCACAATTGCCGCCATTTGGGCGAACAGGCTGTTCTTAAATTACGTTCAAAAACGTTGAACCTTATTGTACCTTTCTACCTTTCCCATCTATGGAGCAATCTTTTATTCAACGGCTTTACCAGAGCCATCAATCGTGCCCTGCTTGCCCCTCGCCACAAGAGGTAACCCAATTCTTTGACGACCTGCTGGGTGGCTTGTTTGCCGACCGGCTGAAGCTCACGCACCTGTCGGAAGAGCAACTGGCAGTTTACTTTGCCGACCTGCAGGTGCGGCTGGAGAGCCTGCTCACCCGAAGCCAGGTTGCTCGTGCCCACGAAGTGGCCCTGGCGTTCTTCGATTCACTGCCCCTCATTTTCGACCACCTGCAGCAAGACGTGGTGGCCATGTTCGAAGGCGACCCGGCTGCGAAAAGTAAAAACGAAGTGATACGCACCTACCCCGGCTTCTACGCCATTGCTGCGTACCGGGTAGCCCACCAGTTGCACCAACTGGGTGTAGCGGGGGTGCCCAGAATTATTACAGAACATGCCCACAGCAAAACCGGTATCGATATACACCCGGCCGCTCGCATCGGCAAACACTTCTGCATAGACCATGGTACGGGTATTGTAATTGGTGAGACAACGGTGATTGGCGACCATGTAAAAATATACCAAGGCGTTACGTTGGGTGCGCTCAGCGTGAATAAGGAGGATGCAGAAAAGAAACGTCACCCCACTATTGAAGGCCACGTGGTCATTTATTCGGGTGCCACTATTTTAGGTGGAGAAACTACCATAGGGCACCACAGTGTAATTGGTGGCAATGTATGGCTCACACGCAGCCTGCCCCCACATTCAAAAGTGTATTACCAGTCGCGGGTGGAAGCCGATGACTCCGGTGATCAAAAATTAATCTGGAAACAAGCCTAAAAAACAGTGCATGACACTTGCTGAGTTAATTGGCAATACCCCGTTGGTGGAGCTGCAACATATTCCTGTTAACAAGCGCGTAACCATTTACGGAAAGCTGGAAGGTAACAACCCTGGGGGTAGCGTAAAAGACAGGGCAGCGTTCGGCATGATTCAAGCCGCCCTCGACAGAGGTGATATCAGATCCGGTGATCGTTTGGTGGAAGCCACCAGTGGCAATACCGGCATTGCCTTGGCCATGATGGCACGCTTACGCGGATTGGAGATGACGCTGATCATGCCCGACAACTCTACGCGTGAACGCGTGTTGGCCATGGAGGCATACGGAGCGAAGGTGATATTAACGCCTGCTTCGCGCACCATAGAATATTCGCGCGAGCTGGCCGAAGAAATGGCTGCCAAAGAAGGGTACTACATTTTGAATCAGTTTGCCAATGCCGATAACTATGGCATGCACTATAAAACCACCGGCCCTGAAATATGGCGCGATACTGGCGGCAAGGTAACGCACTTTGTCTCGGCCATGGGCACCACGGGTACCATTATGGGCGTGTCGCGCTTTCTGAAAGAAAAGAACCCCGGTGTGCAAATTGTAGGCACACAACCTACGGATGGCTCCAGCATTCCGGGTATACGCAGGTGGTCGCCTGAGTTTTTGCCGAAGATATTTGAGCGCGAAAGGGTAGACCGCATGGTAGATGTAAGCGAAGCCGATGCGCGCATGATGACGAAACGGTTGGCAAAGGAAGAAGGTATACTGGCCGGCATGAGTAGTGGTGGTGCATTATGGGCAGCACTGCAAGTGGCAGCGACACTGAAGGAAGGCGTCATTGTTTTTATTGTGTGCGATCGGGGCGACCGTTATCTCAGTTCCGACCTGTTTGGTTAGCAGCGCCTAACCATGTTCATATTTGTCGGCCAGCTTTTTAGGCGCCACTGCGCAATAGGCTCGTGTAAGTATGTCTTGAAACAATTCTTTGGGCACTTTCGTCAGCGCCACCAACGTGCAGCCTTGCTTGCCCCACTTATTCGGTACCGGAAAAACAATTGCTTTGTTATAGGAACAAAACACGGATTGATTTTCTTCTGAAAGTTTTACGCATGCCTGGTGGTTGACTTCGTCCAGCGTAACAAATATTTTTTTCTTCACCCGTACAGACGATTTCTCGAAATGAGGCTGCTCTTCGGTTTCTTCATAACCGAGTGCCAGTTTTTTCGCTGCAGCCAGGCTGATCATCGCTATTGGGGTTTAATATTTTGCAGGGCGGCTTCGGCTGCATAACGCACATCGGTATTGCGTGTAAGGTCCAGCACACGCTTAATCGATTTTTCTGCCACGGCTGCCTCTTTGCCGATTTTGCCCAATAAGGTTATCAATTGGTATTGCAGTCCGCCTTCTTGCACAGTGGTTTTATCTAAACGGTTGATCAACGGCATGACTGCGGGCTTCCCGATTTTTACCAAGGCCTCCTTGGCAGCTTCCGTATCGTTTCCGTAGTGCGGCAACACATTAATCATGTAGGCGATGGCTTTTTGATCGCGCGTTTTCAGGTTGCCTAATAATTCTATGGCAAGGGTTTGAATGGTTTCCATTTTAGCACGATCGTCTAAACTACGTTTATCGAAAAGACTGATTAATGTTGTTTCCAGTGCCTTGTGCGGTTCGGGCATTTCTTTCAATAGCTTAAGCACCCGCAGTTGTTCGTCCAGGTCAGAACCCTTCAATAAGGCATCGGCTTCGGTAAGCGTAGGTATAATGCCGGGCAGAGGTATGCCGTACTTAGCGCAAAAGTTGATTCGATCTTCCCGTTGACTTTGGTAGGGCGTAAGTGTGGCGTAAGCGGCAAAGCGTGCACGACATTTCTCTGTAAGCACTCTTAAATCTTCTTCAGGATATTCTTTTCTTCTTTCGGCATTATACTGTTCGTAGGGGCTTAATTTAAAATGCCAGGCGAAATCGTACAGCTGCTCATGAGCTTTTGTGTATTCGTTTGCATTTACAAAGTCGGCCAGCCAACCCACCAGCTCTGTTTTGCGAGTGGGCTCTTGTTCTTCCTTGTACATGGAGCTGAGCTCGCTGAATAGAACAGGCCTGGTCTTATCATCCAGGGTTAAGGTGCTTGCATATTTCTGAAATGTGTATTGCCGCAGCGGCTGGTTATTTTTTAAGCCTTCCATCATTTCTATAAATGCCATTTCTTTGGTGATGGGTCGGGGCAACCCGATGGACGAAGCTTGTGCCAAAGCAAAATAGGCGTCAATTCTTTTCTTCAATTCGCTTTCAGTAGCCAGGTTAGGTTTACCAACCAGTTGTTGCAGGTAGCTGGAAAGCCATCCGTTGCCAGTGCGCGTTACGCATTTTAAGCCTGTGCGCCATTCATCATCGTCAACTGCTCCATCGGCAGCCATGAAGCGCACCATTTCTATGGAGCGGTCGTCTGCAGTGGGGTAAGCCAGTGTATCGAGTGTTGATAAAATAAATCTTTTGTAAGCGGCATGTTCAATTCTAAATCGCGAGAAATAACTCATTACATCGTAATGCAATTTCCCGCAAAGGTTATCGAAAGGTGTTTTCATTGCCTCACGCACCACGGCATCAATTTTCTCTGTTGAAGATAAATCGTTCAAACGGGGACGGAAATCCAGCACATACTGGCGGCAAATTTCTTCTTTGCTTTTGGTGGAAGCGTTGTTGTTGGGCGTGTTTACAATCGTCACGTTTACGGCAGGTGACGGTTGGGTGGAAGGGCTGGTGGTGGTTTCTGGTTGTGTGCCCGATGATTGAAACAGGGTGGCTAAGTTTTTATTCATTTTAATTCTGCCGCTGAAGCTCACCGTAATTTCTCCGGAAGAAACATCGATGAGTCGGGCGCTTACATCGATGTACGATTTCAATTTGGTGTAGGTGCCCGAAAGCAAGGCATCGATAGGAGCCAATTGACCAATCTTCAAAGCCGCTGCCGGCTTCATCAGATCAGTCATAATAAATTCATGTTCTTTCAAGATGGCATCCATGCGGGTGCGCTCAAAAAGTTTCAGTTGGTCGCCATGGCCTGAAAGCGAGCCCACAATGGTTTCGGTTAAGTATTCACCAAATGCTTTTGATTGTTGAACGGAAGAAGTAGTGGCCGTAAACGGAACCACAGCCAGACTAATCGGCCTTTTATCTTGGGGGGCGCCAATAATTTTTTCAGTTAAGGTGGCCGTTACCACATCAAAACTTTTCGGCTTTTGGGCTACCAGGCTAAGTGGTACAAGAAAAATGAGTGCAACAATCCTGAACTTCATATAAATTTCCTTGGAGTGAAAGTTAGCGCTATTTCCTGAATGGCAGAGGTGGGCTTTGGGCCACATAAAATTATCTCTTTAAATCCAATACAACTTGTTAAATTGACCCACCAAATGTTGGCTTTGCTATGCGAATTCTTCTTGTGTTAGTGTTGTGGATGGGACAGGCGTACGCTGTGCTGTCGCAATCTGCAGAACCGGTGCCCTCCAAAGGATTTTATGTAATTGTGGGGGCTTTTGCCGTGAAAGAAAATGCGGAGAAATTTCAGCAAGAGCTGGCCAGCGATGGGCTGGATGTGCAGCGGGGTTTTATACCATCGCGTACGCTGCATTATGTGTACCTCAATATGGACAAGCGTCTCGGCCCTTGCCTCGACCAGGTAAAGATCACCAGGCAAAATCCGAAGTTAGCAGATGCATGGGTGCGATTGATTGATGAGAAGACAACCATTGTTGAAGAGCTACCACAAGAAGCGCAGCCAACCGCACCCGCCAATGAGCCCGCACTGGAAGAAGTAAGTGAACCGCAGGAAGTAGCAGTGCCTGAACCTGAACCAGAAGAAGAACCACAACAAGAAGTAAAAATGATCCCCGCTTCCGAGATGACGTTGGGTAACACGGAAGTATTCCTGAGTCTCTACAACGAGGCCAACGACCGGGTGGTGGAAGGCAAAGTACAGGTGGTGGATACCGAACGTGGCAAGTTGATTACCGAGGTAGAAGGAAATTCTTACCTCAACTTGCCCGATCCTAAAAGTAATTCGGGGCGACTCTCTTTGATCTGCAATGCATTTGGCTACCGCAAGGTGCAGCATGAACTCAATTTCAAGCAGCCCCTCAACGACTCTACCAGGTTGTTTGTTGATGAGATGGGCACCTCGCTGATTGTAAAGTTTGGTTTGAACCGCTACCAAAAAGGAGACATTCAAGTGCTCTACAATGTGTTTTTCTATAACGATGCTGCGGTGTTTCTTCCCGAATCGCGATTCGAGTTGAATGAACTACTGGTGATGATGAAAGAAAACCCAGCCTACCGCATACGCCTGCATGGCCACACCAATGGCAACTACCACGGTAAGATTATCAAAGTAGGACCCAGCGGCAATTTCTTTTCGGTCGCACAAGATTCTAAAACAGTAATGGGTTCAGCGAAAGAACTTTCCGAGAGCCGGGCGCAAGTAATTAAAGATTACCTCGTTGCCAACGGCATTGAAAACGCCCGCATGGAGGTAAAGGCTTGGGGTGGTAAACGCCCTATTTTCGATAAGAAAGGGGCCAACGCCAAGAAAAATATTCGGGTAGAAGTGGAGGTTGTGGCGCAATAGTAACTTTTCGCACGACATAGTGGTGATTAAGTAAATCTCATGGTTTCTGTACTGGGCATTCCTTACGATGCAAATTCTTCCTTTAAGCGTGGCCAGGCAGAAGCACCTGCTGCCATACGGCAGGCTTTTCATTCGGAGGCATCCAACTACTTTACCGAAGCAGGCATTGACTTAAAGAACCACCCGGGTTGGCTGGATGTGGGCGATGTTTCTTTTGGTGGGGGCCAGGTTTTTTTTGAAGCCATCGAAAGCCGTGTTACGCAGGCTACCAAACAAGGTGAGCACATATTAGCGCTGGGTGGCGACCACTCCATCACTTACCCGGTGGTGAGCGCTCTGGCGAAATCGTATTCGGATCTTACCATTTTGCATTTAGACGCGCATCCCGATTTGTATCACGACTTCGAGGGAAATCCGTATTCGCATGCAAGTCCTTTTGCGCGCATCCTGGAAAACAAACTGGCACATCGGTTGGTGCAAGTAGGCATTCGCACCATGAACCAACACCAGCGCGAACAAGCCAAGCGATTTGGTGTGGAGGTAATCGAGATGAAAGATTGGAACGACCACATGCGTTTTCAATTGTCTGGGCCTGTCTATCTTTCTTTGGATTTGGATGTGATGGACCCTGCGTTTGTTCCGGGGGTGTCGCACCACGAGCCGGGCGGATGCACTACGCGGCAGGTGATACAGTTGCTGCAAAATCTAAGGGTGCCGTTGGTTGGGGCCGACCTGGTGGAACTAAACCCAACGCGCGATGTAAACGGGGTAACCGCCATAGTGGCTGCCAAGTTGTTGAAGGAAATATTGGGTATCTTCCTGAAGTAGCAATTCTTTAAGATGCATATCTGCACAAAATGTCTTTTGCTTTATTTCACTTTCGTGGGATGGGCCGTTCAGGCGCAGCCCGTTTCCTTCGATGTGATTATTCGCAACGGCAAGGTCTACGATGGATCGGGAGGCGAACCCTACCTGGCAGATGTAGGCATTCGCAAAGATACGATTGCCGTCATTGGTGATTTGAAGGGAGCAATAGCCACCTATTCTGTTGATGCCACAGGTAAAGCCGTGTCTCCCGGATTCATTAACATGCTCAGTTGGGCAGACGGTACGTTTCTAAAAGATGGCCGCTCGCTGAGTGATTTAAAGCAAGGTGTTACGTTAGAGGTTTTTGGTGAAGGCATCAGTGCAGGGCCGCGTAAACGAAAAGCCGGAGATAAAAGGTGGACCACATTGGGAGGCTATTTTCAGACTCTGGAAAAAAAAGGAGTGTCCGTCAACTTTGCTTCGATGGTGGGCGCCACCACCGTGCGCGACTATGTGTTGGGAAGCATAAACCGGCAGCCGTCAGTTGCCGAGTTGGCACAGATGAAAAAGCTGGTGCAGGTAGCCATGCAAGAAGGAGCGCTGGGTGTAGGGTCGTCTTTGATTTACGCTCCGGCTACTTTTGCCGCTACCAGCGAACTGGTGGCGTTGGCCGAAGTGGCAGGAAGGTATGGAGGCATTTATGCTACACACTTGCGCAGCGAAAGCGATGATATTTTAACGGCATTGGATGAGGCTTTTCGTATTGGGTATGAAGCCAAGGTACCTGTAGAGATATACCACCTGAAAATTAACCACGCACGCAACTGGAATAAGATAGATACGGTGCTACGGAAGATAGACAGTGCCCGTGCGGCTGGTCTACGTGTGGGTGCCAACATATATCCTTACAAGGCCAGCGGAACAGGCTTAACGGCAAGGTTGCCCACGTGGGTGCAAGAAGGGAATATGGATGCCCTATGTAAGCGATTGAAAAACCCGGAAGTGAGAAACAAGGTGTTGTATGAGATGCGCAACGGAATACCGGCCAAGAATTCTGACCCTGCCAATGTGCTGTTGCTCGGGTTTAAGAAAGATTCACTCTCGCAAAAGTATGCCGGTAAAAGACTGGATGAAATTGCGCGGTTGCACGGTAAAGATGCCGATGAAACAGTGATAGACCTGGTGGTGGCCGACCGCTCATCTATTCCAGCCATGTATTTTTTGATTTCCGAGGAGAATTTGAAACGCATGATGCGCTTGCCTTATGTTAGTTTCTGTTCAGATGCCGCTTCGGTGGCAGCGGAAAAACCATTTACAGACAACTTAACGCATCCGCGTGTGTATGGAAGTTTCGCCCGCGTGTTAGGCAAGTACGTACGCGAGGAACAACTGATGCCCCTGGAAGAGGCCATTCGAAAACTGACTGCTCTACCAGCAGACAATCTGAATTTGAAAAAAAGAGGTCGGTTAATGGTGGGGCATTATGCCGATGTGGTTGTGTTTGATCCAGTCTCCATCCGCGATCTTTCCACCTACGAAAATCCACACCAATATGCGGAGGGTGTGCACCACGTTTTTGTCAATGGCCAGTGGACCTTACGGGAAGGAGCGTATACCGGTGCGTTGGGCGGTCGCTGTGTGCGCGGCAGTGGGTGGCAGAAAAAGTAACGTTATTCAGTCAGCCATTTTCTAATAGTACGAAGGGCGCTAACCTGAAACCAGCGCATGTAGGAAACGGTATCTTATCTCTATGTCACTTAAGGGTTGATAGATACAATCAATTCAATGATGAGTGTAAGGCTTCAAAAAAAATGGGAGTCTAAAAAAGAGAGGCCAACGCCATGCGTTGGCCTCTCTTCTACTACGGGGTTATTTATTTTTCCCGCCCAGCATCACCAAATCGTTTACGTTGATTTCGGTAATGAAGCGCTTTTCGCCCTCGCTGGTTTCGTAGGCCCGGTGTACCAGCTTACCCTCCACGCATACCTCCGAACCCTTCTTCAGGTACTTGGCGGCCACATCGGCCAGGTTACCCCAAATCACCACGTTGTGCCACTGGGTGTCATTCACCTTCTCGCCCTTTTGGTTCTTGTAGCTGTCGGTGGTGGCAATGGAGAACGAGGCCTTCTTGCTGTTGGTAAAGGTCTTTAACTCCGGATCTTTTCCCAAATGACCGATCAATTGCACGCTGTTTCTTAGACTTTTCATAGTTGTAGTATTTAATTGTTTAACATTTATTTTTTTCGATTCGAGGCCAACCGTTGTTTGTATAACCGATTGACGTTGCAAAGGTGTGGGGCGGTGTAAAAGTTATTCGTCTATTAATCGATTACTTCCGATTATAAACGTTTTTAAACGGATAATCCCTGTTTTTATGGGTGTTTTCCCGGTTTTTTGGAATCCGTCATCCAACCAAAAAAAACGATTATCCCGTTGGCAGGGGTTAGGCACCCGTACCGTTGCAATCCCCAAGGGGCCCTGTAAGCAACGTTGGCAGCCCAAAAAAAATGGGACCAACGGCAGGGGTAATGACGAAAATCATGGGAATTATGGATTACATGTTGTAACTTTTGAATACTAACCCATAGCCTCCTCGTTGTTTATGCGTTCAGTCGCAGAGAAAAAGTGCCTGGAGTGCGGTGACAAGATCACCGGCCGTATCGATAAGAAATTTTGTTCAGATCAGTGTCGCATCAGTTACAACAACCGGCTGCACACCGAAACCACCCGGTACGAACGCAACGTCAACAAGGTATTGAAGAAAAACAGACGGGTACTCGCCAGCCTTAACGCAACGGGCAAAAGCAAAGTGACGGGTAGTAAATTAAAAGAAAAAGGCTTTGATTTTAGTTATTTTACTAACTTGTACAAAACCAAGGAAGGATCGGTCTACCACTTTTGCTATGAACAGGGCTACCTGGCCCTCGACAAAGATTATTATCTGCTAGTGGTAAGGTCGGATTTCCGAGGAGAGAAATAAAAAACTAACTGCAAACTTTTATGAAAATCACACCAAAACCGGGCGAGCGTTGGGAGACCATCGATGGCGCCCGCGGAGCGCAAGGCCAACGCTACGCCATCTCTAATCTGGGCCGCATTTCCAGTTACCTCGTGAAGCCTACCGATGGCAGGCTGTTGCGCACCGGTACAACCTCGGGCTATCCTTCCATCTCTTTCCGTCAGAAGGGTGAGCGTAGAACGCACCTGGTACACCGCCTGGTAGCAGAATACTTCTGCAAAAAGCCCAGTGCCAAGCACAAATTTGTTATCCACCTCGACCACAAGAAGAATAACAACGCTTCCAAAAACCTGAAATGGGCTACGCTGGAAGATCAGACTGCGCACGCAGAGCACGATCCAAACGTAATCCGTTCCAAGCGCGAGCGCGGCAAACTCACCCCCGATCAGGTGAAGAAAATCAAGCAAGAGCTGAAGAGCCCCAAAAAAGGCACCACGCTAAAGTCGCTGGCAAAGAAGTTCAAAGTCTCCGATATGCAAATACACCGCATCAAGATCGGAGAGAACTGGGCGCACATCAAAGCGTAAAGATGCAATCCACCACCGTAGGCTGCGCTTTAACGGTGGATGGAAAAAGGGTACCGGCTGGCCAAAGACTGTCAACTGTCAGTAATCTGAGGCCAGATGTCGGTACCCTTATTTTTTAGCAGGGCATCCTTCTTAATTTTTCCTGCGATGAGTTACTCCCATGTCTGAAATTTACATGCACGTGTCAATGGTAAGACGCATCCAGGGGTTTTAAAATCCATGGGAGTGGCATGGAGCTGGATTTTGTTTTAGTTTCTTAACTTTAAACAAACTCCAATCCATGAATAAACTTCTCCTGCTTCTAACTTGCCTGCCCTTATTAGTCACGGCTCAAACCCTCACTACCGGTAAACCCGAAGAGGTGCGGTTCTCTGCGCAACGGTTGGCGCGCATCGACCGGATGGTGGAAGAGCACGTGAACAAAAAAATGATTCCAGGTGCCGTGGTGTTGCTGGCTCGCAACGGTAAAATTGTTTACCACAAATCCTTTGGCTTTGCCGATGTAGAAAGCAACGTGGCTTTAAGAAAAGACCACATATTCCGCATCGCTTCACAAAGCAAAGCCGTTACCAGCCTGGCCGTCATGATGCTGTGGGAAGAAGGAAAGTTTCTGCTGGATGAACCTGTTTCGAAATATATTCCTGAATTTAAAAACCCGAAGGTATTGAGCCAGTTCAACTGGACCGACAGTAGCTACACCACACAACCTGCTAAAAGTGAAATAACGATCAGACAACTGCTCACCCACACATCGGGTATCGACTATGCAGCCATTGGCAGCCAGGAGTTCAAGGCGTTGTATGCCAAAGCAGGTGTGCCCAGCGGTATTGGTAACCATCAGTCTTTGCTGGGCGACAAAATAAAAACGCTGGGTACGCTTCCGCTGAAACACCACCCTGGTGAGCAATATACGTATGGGCTCAACACCGATGTGCTTGGCGATTTGGTAGAAGTCTGGTCGGGCATGCCCTTCGATCAATTTTTACAAACGCGTATCTTTCAAACATTGGGCATGAACGATACCTACTTTTATCTGCCCAAAGAAAAGCACAGCCGCCTGGTAACATTATACGAAACTAAGAATGGTGCGGTCAGCAAAGTTGATCACCCCATCTACGATAACGTAAACCCTGAATATCCTAAATTGAATGGCACCTACTTTTCCGGAGGCGCAGGGTTAAGTGCTACTGCCGAAGACTATGCGAAGTTTTTACAGCTCTTCCTCAACAAAGGTGAATACAACGGAGTGCGTTTACTGAGCAGGAAAACCGTGGAGCTGATGCTGACCAATCAGGTGCAACCGCCACTTACTACCCAGTTTGGCTTAGGCTTTGGGCTGGAGACAGAACGCAACGACCATCAGTCTGTGTTTTCTTTGGGGAGTTTCAGTTGGGGAGGCGCCTTCAACACTCACTACTGGGCCGATCCCAACGAAAAATTGGTCGGCATTATTTTCACCAACATGTATAACTCGCCTTACTGGAATGTGGGCGAACGCTTCAAGGTACTTACCTACCAGGCCATTGCCGATTAGGTGGTGGCTGTGATGTCGCGATGATAACCGTTGGCCAATTCGTTGAAAGGCAGTTTTACTACCAAGGCAGACCCTTCAAACTCTGCAGAAATCTTTTTGCTATCGATAAAGTAAGGTATCTGTTTGTTGTAAACCACCTTGGGCATGCGTATCAACCTTCCTTCGGATTGCACGTGCAGGTTGTAATAAATCGTTAACTGATTGTTGTGAATTTCTGCCTTGATCTGATCGTGCGGCACACTGGGCGCCAATAGTTCTACCTGCCTGTATTCAGGATGTTGAGAAAGGTACACCTCTGGCTCGATGGTTCCACCATTGAGCGTATTGAGCACATCGATACTGGTTAACAGCTCCTTCGCTATTCTTTCCGTTCTCCTCATAACTTTTATGCTTTCCCCTCTCCAATCAACAATTGTACCTACAACAATTCAAGTCAAAACGGCAGAATCATTCTAAATTGAAGGCCATTATGGCGCCTGTTACCCCCGATTTTAGTCAGTTAAACTACCTGGCCAAGGGATCTGCCACGCAAAAAGCAGCTTACCTGGCCATTATCGCCAGCAATGTTTTTGGCCTTTTGGAGCAATACACGCCTCTGCTGGTCGGCACGCTGCCGCTGGATCTATTTACACCATACAGCGATCTGGACGTGCTTTGCTACGCACCAGTACCAGACACTTTTGCCACGTTTGTACAACAGCATTTTAATGGGCAACAGGATTTTTCATTGTCGAGAAAAAAGGTGAATGGCATCGATACCGTTATCGCACGGTTTAGCAGTCATGGCTACCTATTCGAAATTTTTGCACAGCCAATTCCACCGCACCGGCAGGTAGCATATCGCCACCTGCTGGCAGAATATACGTTGCTGCACCAGCATGGCGAAAAATTGAAACTAGCCGTAATGGGGCTGAAGTTAAAAGGAGTGAAAACGGAACCTGCCTTTGCACAGGCGCTGGATCTGCCAGGCGATCCTTTTGAAACTTTGTTGCTAATGGGCGATCAACAGATCAGTAATTCTAGTAGATGATTTTGATTTCCAGATGCATGTTGTGAGGGGCGGGCAGTGAACCACCGAAGTAGGGCCACAGCATATAATAAACACCCGCATCGCAGGTTACATTGCGCTCAATGCGTACCGGATCGCTATTGTTTAGCCTGAACACATATTCATTTCCGGTAATAGCGATCTCGTACCTGTTCGCCTTTTCCAACTCTACCACACCCACAAATTGTTCTTTGCGTTCGCCATTCGTGTAGCAGTAGGCAAAAATTTCCATGCGGTTGTTATACCATTGCCACACAAAGCGTGCGCTGTTTTCGTGGTGCATGGAATTGCAGTCAGAAAAGCCTAACAATTTATTTTTCGAATCCTGAAATCCTGCATTCTCGAAAGTATAGACACACGATGAATCGAACTTGGCCAAAAAAACCAGCTTAGAACTCTTTAGCGTTTCCATTACCCTGGGCGTAGCGTAGTGCTCACCTTCGCGCAAATCAAATCTTCGAAACAAATCGGCCTCCTCTTCGCAGGAATAAAAAAGCGAAGTAATCGAAATGAAAATCGCTGTCAGAAATCTAAAACGCTTCTTAACCAGGCACATGGCAGCTACCTGTTAAAAAGTTGAACATAGGTGCGCACCATAAAGGCCGCATAACCCTGGCGATAACTGCAACCGGTTCCTGCGGCCAGCCAGTTGGTGATCTTTATCTTTGTTTCCAGTGAAGGAACCACCTGAACATATTTTTGTTCCGCCAAGCCCACACGCAGTTGGACCGAATAAGTAATTTTTTCCGATTTCGCGAGCGGGATATTGGCGAATACACCATACCACGATGCGGTAGAAAGGCTCTTATTATTTTCAAGTCTGGGCAACGCCATGTCTTGTTGGTAAAACCCACCTACAGTCCATTGCCCGGAGTTTTGATAACCCAACGAACCCATTATTTCTGTGCCTGCAACGGTGCGCTCCATACCAGCACCTATTATTAAGCGTTGTGCTTGTGTATTCAGGCAAGCCATTAACAAGAAGAAAAAGAGTATATTTTTCATGGCCTTGTTTAGTTATGGGGAATGAGCAGCCGAAATGTTGAACCAATTCCCTCTGCGGAGGCAAATACCAATTTTGCTTTGGTTTTCTCAACGAGCTTGTTGAGCAGAAACAACCCCATACCTATACCTTTACTATCAGTGCTGGCTTTTACAAATGGGTGGAAGATTCTTTCTTTCTCACAGTTGGGGATGCCAATGCCATTGTCTTTGATCTCGAGCACCAACACTCCTTGCATGCCTTGCACATCTACACTTATAAACTTTTTATCCTTCCATGGGTCCTGAAAGCGAATGGCATTTCCAATCAGTATATTTACCATGCGCGTAAAGGTATACCTGTCTACCCGCCACGGATTGGGCACCCGCACGTTCTTCTGTATGACAATTTCTTTGGATGCTGCTTCTTCGATGTGGCTCTGCAGCACCTGATTTATTAATGCATTGCAATCGGTGCTTTCAGGGCACAGGTCTTTTTTGCTTGCTTCAAGAAATTCCTGCAAAGAGTGAAGCACTGCGTCCATCTTATCCGCACAATCTGTTATCAAATTCAGACAATGGTCTGTTTCTCCATCCAGTTGTTTTAACCTGGCAACGTTTACCAGGCCTTTGATGGAAGAAAGCGGGGCGCGCAAATCGTGCGAGCAACTTTTGATAAACTGATCTACTAACAGGTGGGCATTCATACAACCAGCGTTTAGAACTGCTACTTCTTTAGTTTGTAATTCCGGCAAAGTGGTTCATGCCAAACTTTATACCCAAGTTAAAGTTCCATTGTGCCGAGGTGCGTGTGTTCACAAACTCGGTGGTGGAACCGGTGCTGAAGGGATGACTGTATTGGGCATCCGCAAACAACTTCACAAAATCAAAGTCATCCTTCAGACTTACCGATATCCCGGCTCCGGCAGAGGCGTGGTATGTTTTTACCGAGCCCAGGTAAGGAGCACTGGAAACACTATAATTAATGGCGGCTTGATCGTGGCCGGTATAAAAGCCATGCATCTTATATTCGCTTCTGTTTACACCGGCAATTATATAGGGGTTAACACGTGTCTGTTTTTTGGTTATCAACTGCAACGGCTGCACCTGCGTTTGAAGGCCCACCTCAATAAGATTGATAGAATGATCCATTTTTGCAGAAGGGTAGTAGTAGCCCGCAGTGGCTTTCACTTCAAACGAACCCATGCCCCACACTGCGCCTACTGACCCACCCTCCTGCAACAGGGTTTGATTATTAATCTGTTCGAAATTGCTGGTAACGGAACTGCGTCTGGCACCAAACGATACCGTAAGGCCGAGGTAGTCTGTTTTGGTGTTCAGAAAGTCAGGATCTTTATCTAATATCTGCTGAAGGCTTTGCGCCTCTGCTACTAGTGTTAGCAGCGAAAACAGTAGTACCGTTACTGGTATTATCGATGCATTTCTTTTGTTCGTTTTCATGGGGCGTTTTATTTGTTTTAACGATACAAAATTGGCCCCTGTGCACCCTCATTCCGACAGGGAATTCCCTGATTTGGAATAAATCAGAAAATGGCCTACCGTAACTTTGATTTTGAGGCGGTAAAAAGGTTTTTTGAGTGTGTGTAGAAAAGACCTTCGGGTGGATGACTGAGTTATCAGGGAAACCCCTACACCCAATTTGCAAAATGTAAGGTTGCTTGTGCTTAAAAGTGATAAAAACTGCCGAGGCGGTAAGCTTACTCTAATGCTATGATGTTGTTTTTAATGGCATATTTTATCAACTCGGCAGTGTTCTTAAGGCCCAGTTTATCCAGAATATGCGCCTTGTGTGTTTCCACCGTTTTTACACTTATAAACAAGCGCTCTGCAACTTCTTTGTTGCCTATGCCTTGGGCCACCATTTCTAATATTTCGCTTTCGCGCTTGGTTAATCCTTCTGTAATTTTTCGTTCGCGCTTGCGGCCACTCTTTTCGTTCAAATAGAAATCCTCAAAAATTAATTTAGTAATAGCCTCGGTAAAATAACGCCCCCCTTGCATCACGGTTTTGATGGCCTCCAGCAAAATCTCTTTAGAGGCATCTTTGGGAATGTATCCATCAATACCCGATTTTATTCCTGCAGCAACGAATTCTTTGCGCACCTCGGTGGAAATAAGAATTATCTTAATAGACTGATCTTGCTCCTTGATCCAACGCGTGGCTTCAATGCCCGTCATTCCCTTCATGATAATATCCATCAGCACAATGTGCGGCTTCAAAGTGCGCGCCAGGCCAATGGCTTCTTCGCCCGTGGAGCAGGTGTCTATTACCGAAATGCCGTCTATGCTGTTTAGCAGAAAGGCAAGCCCGTCTCTCAACAAGGTATGGTCGTCAACCAGAAGAACTTTTGTGGGTGAATTATCCATTTTGGGTTTTATCGTTTTGCGAGAGAAGGGTACGCACAGCACTTACAATCTCATGTCCACCACAGGGCTTCTTTAAGTAGAGTGAGGCTCCCGCTGCCAGGCCTGCTGCCAGGTCCTCCGGGGAAGTCTTGGCAGAAAGAATGATGATGGGCACGTTGTTATCATTAGCACTGGTTCTAATGAACTTAACCACATCCAAGCCATTCATAACGGGCATTACAATATCTGTAATTACCAGCCTGGGGCCGTTGCGCCTGAAAAACTCCAGACCCTCGCTGCCGTTGCGCGCCCACGTTACCTCAAAACCTTCCATCGCCAGTATATCACGAATCATCTCACCCAAATCTTCGGTGTCTTCAATCAGTAGTATGGCTGTACCCGGCATGCTATCAACCATTGAGCGAAGTTAAATATAAAATAAATGACAGCACCCATACAACCCGTTTCGTAAAATCCGGCTGTTAACAAAAAAATATGTAACTTCCTCTCCGCTTATTGTGAAAGAATATTCGCCAGATATCTTTTTCGAGATGCCCGTGCCAGGTGTGGTTTTATTACCCGATGCACCTCGCTTCACCATTGTGCATGCTAACCGTGCTTACCTGGAAGCCACGCAAACAACGCAACAATTTTTAGCAGGCAAAGGCCTCTTCGAAGCGTTTCCCAACAACCCCGGCAATCCCGAAGCCGATGGCGAACAAAATCTGCGTGCGTCTTTCTTAAAAGTAATTAAGCAAAGGCAACGTCATAAAATGCCCACGCAGCGTTACGACCTGAAAGAACCGGAAACAGAATTTTTTCTACCCCGATATTTTGAACCTGAAAACATACCCGTTTTTAACGACCAAAAAGAACTGCTTTACATTCTGCACACTGTACATGATGTAACCGAACGCGTGTTATATGAGCAGAAAGTGCAGTTTGCCAACTCCGAACTTGCCAAAGACCGATCGTTGCTTAAAGAGGTGGAACAGATATCGCACTTTGGTACCTGGGAGTTTGACATTGCCACCCAAAAAATACAATGGTCGGATGGCGTATTTCGCATTTTGCGGATATGAACCACAGGCCTTCGAGGTAGACTATGAAAGAGCCATGGAAGTCGTTCACCCGGACGATCGCCCGAGGGCCCGGGCTGCCCTGGATGAATGTTTGGCTACGGGTGCTGATTACCAGATTTACAAACGGTTTGTTACCCGCCAAAATGAGATAAAATATATTGTTTCAAGGGGGCGTGTTATTCGCGATACCAAAAATAGTTCACCCCGCCTCTTTGGTGTATTTCAAGACATTACCGAACAAGTCTTGAACGAGCAAGCTTCAAAAGCCTGGTGCAGGAAGGATCGGACCTGGTTGTAATTCTCGACCTGCAAGCTAACTACAAGTATGTAAGCCCGGTATCATCTAAAATGTTGCAGATCGAGCCTGAAGAGTTGCTAGGCAAGAATGCTTTCGATTTTATCCATCCTGAAGACAAAGGCAGGGTGATCAGAACTTATGATCTATTGAAAACTCAAGGCAGGTAAAACTAGCACCCTTCCGCTTCAAACATAAAACACGCGAGTGGAGATGGCTTGAAACCATACTCACCAATATGGAGGATGAACCCTCGGTAAAGGGGGTAGTTGCCAACTCGAGAGACGTTACCGAAGAGTTGGAGCTGCAAAAAGCCATTCAACTACAGCATCAGCAATATGCAGAGCTTTTTCAGCGAGCCCCCGCTTTTATCTGCATATTAAAAGGAGCCGACCATACCTTTGAAATGGTGAATGAGGAATTTAAGAGATTAAAGTCAGGCATCGATTTTATCGGCAGACGAGCGAAAGATGTTTTTCCTGAAATGGCAGGGCAGGGCTATATCGAACTACTGGATAGTGTGTATAGAACCGGCTTGTCGTTTCAAGGCAGCGAAATACAGATGCAACTCGACCCCGAAGGCAACGGCAGGCTATTTACCGTTTACACCAATTTCAGCTTCCAGGCCTACCGCAACATTGGTGGAAATATTGAAGGCGTTTTTGTTTTTGGCACAGATGTGACCTATCAAGTTGAGGCGCGCTTAAAAATTCAACAGAGCAACGACCGATACCGGTACGTTACACAAGCAACGTTCGATGCCATTTGGGATTGGGACCTGGCAAGCAATGCGGTAGTGTGGGGCGAAGGCTTTCGTTCTATTTTCGGATACAAACCGGCCGATATGAAGCCTGATCTCTCTTCATGGACCGATCATATTTATCCGGCCGACCTGAAACGCGTGGTTGCCAGCATTACTCAAACCATTGAAGGCAACACCACCAACTGGACCGATGAGTATCGCTACCTGAAGGCCAATGGTGACTATGCTTATGTAGTAGACCGTGGTGTTGTAATAAGAGATGCGCAAGGAAAAGGCATCAGGATGGTGGGCGCTATGCAAGACATTACCGCGCGCAAAAACGAGGAGTTGAAACAAGCTTTGCTGGCGAAAATGAATGAAGCGTTCGATGTCTCTACGTCACTTCCCGATGCGTTGGAAAAAACGATAGACTGTATGCTGGACTTTGCGGCTTTCTCGCTGATGGAAATCTGGTTGGTAAGCCCCAATAAGCAACAGATCTACCTGGTGGCGAGAAATAACCGCACACCCGAACTGCAGCAATTCTATTCAGAAACCCAGGCTGTAAAAAGTTTTACCAAAGGCCGCGGGTTGCCAGGTTGGGTGTGGCAAAAAAAGATGCTTCACACCTGGCTGCAGTTAAATGACATACAAGAGTTTAACCGGATAGAGGCAGCCAGAAAAGCCGGCATAAAAAGCGTAATTGTCACCCCGCTTACCTCTAAGGGCGAGGTGGTAGGGGTCATGGTATTGGGCTTTACCCGAAACGATGAGCCCATGAACCTGATTACACCGTTAGTGAGTGGTTTTTCTGAACACCTGGGAGCGGAAATAAAACGCAAACAGTTGGAACAGGAGCTGAATCAGATATTTAAAGCGGCACCCGATATTCTATGCATTGCAGGTTTAGATGGCTACTTCAAAAAATTCAATCCTGCCATGAAAGAACTGCTGGAGTACAGCGAGGAAGAATTACTGGGTACGCCCTTCAATGACTTTGTTCATGCCGATGATAAATACGCCACTTCGGCAGAATTGACAAAACTGAATGAAGGCCAGACTACCTTCTTTTTCGAGAACCGCTATATTACCAAATCGGGAAAAATAAAGTGGTTATCGTGGACAGCCCACCCCGTGGCCGAAGAAGGATTGATATACTGTGTAGCCAAAGATGTAGCAGACAAAAAAAGCCTGGAGGTACTATTAAATAAAGCCAATGCGTTGGCGCGTATAGGCAGTTGGGAAGTAGACCTTGTCTCCAATACAGTATATTGGTCTGCCGTAACACGCGAAATACATGAAGTAGAGGCAGACTACATTCCTAGTCTTGCCGAAGGAATTAACTTCTACAAGGCTGGTGAACACCGCAGTAAAATAGAGCAGAGTGTAAATGAATGTATACAAACGGGTAAGCCGTGGGATGTGGCCCTCATCATCATAACAGCCCATGGAAAAGAAAAGTGGATAAGAGCCATTGGTGAAGGCGAGTTTGTGTGTGGGCGCTGTGTAAGACTTTACGGAAGCTTTCAAGACATCGACTCGCGCAAAAAAGCGGAACTTGCTGCCACCGAGGCTTTGCAGGAACGCAACACCATATTAGAGCGGATTACCGAAGCTTTTTTTGCCGTAGATAAAAACTGGACAATTATTTACTGGAACAGTAAAGCCGAAGAGGTGTTGATGCGGCCCAAGCACGAGGCAATGAACAAAAACTTGTGGGACATTTATATCGGCAGTGTGGGATCGGCTTCGTATCACCAATACCTAAACGCGATGCGCACCAATGAGGCGACCCACTTCGAAGATTATTACGCACCTCTGCAACGCTGGTACGAAATCAGCGCCTACCCGTCAGAAACCGGATTGTCGGTGCATTTTAAAGAAATTACCGATCGGAAGCGTGCAGAAAATGCCCTGCGAGATCTGAATTTACAATTGCAAAAACGTGCCAAAGAATTGGCCGCCTCTAATGCCGAACTGGAACAGTTTGCCTATGCCGCCTCGCACGACCTGCAAGAGCCGCTGCGCATGGTAACCAGCTTCTTAACGCAACTGGAAAAAAAATACACAACGTTGCTAGACGAACAAGGTAAGCAGTACATCTATTTTGCCGTAGATGGCGCCAAGCGCATGCGCCAAATCATACTCGACCTGCTGGAATATTCGCGTGCCGGAAAGACCGTTACGCAACTGGAGAAGGTTGACCTCAACGACCTGTTAAATGAAATTGTCACTTTACACCAGCAAGTCATCAGCGATAAACAGGCACAAATCATATTGGAAAGACTTCCTATTGTCTACTCAGCTAAAGCGCCACTTAGACAGGTATTTACCAACCTACTGAGCAACGCGCTTAAATACCAACGACCCAACGCGGCACCACGTGTTGAAATAGGTGCCAGTGAAACACCGGATCAGTGGCAGTTTTTTGTGGCCGACAACGGGATAGGTATTAACCCCGATTATTTTGAAAGAATATTTACTTTGTTCCAACGCCTGCACACACGCAATGAATATGCTGGCACCGGTATTGGGCTAGCCATATGTAAGAAGATTATTGAAAATCTTGGCGGCAAAATCAGTGTAGAATCGGAAGAAGGAAAAGGGAGCACCTTCCGCTTTTATTTGCCAAAATCAAATCAAAACCTGCCTTAACAGATACGTTTTTCAATTGGTATGAAGCCCTTTCGCATACTTTTAGTGGAAGACAACGAAGGAGATATTTTACTCACCACGCAGATACTGCGCGATTATGTGGAGGTTACTGATATTTCTGTAAAGAAAGACGGAGACGAAGCCATTCGATATTTGAACGAGCAGGCAGCCCTCGGTGTATCTTACCTGCCCGATCTGGTGCTACTGGATATCAACTTGCCTAAAAGGAATGGGCTGGAAGTACTGGCGCACATCAAAAGCGCGGAGGCGCTCAAACAAACTCCGGTGATCATATTCACCACCTCATCGAGCGATCGGGATGTACTGTTGTCGTATCAAAACCATGCAAACAGCTTTGTTACCAAGCCAATAGAAATCGATCACTTTTTGAAAATCATGATGGGTATTAAAGCCTTCTGGACAGAAACTGCGCAACTGCCCAAGTGCAAATAGCGGCCGTCAGACAAAAAGCATAATGATGGAGGAAACCGTCACTACAAAAAGCCCGGCCATCGTCATCACGGTGCAGGCCATGCTACTCATGTCCGCTTCATTCATTTCCTGTTCGCCTTCCCACTCGTAACGGTCTGTGTTTTCCATGGCTGTAAAGATTATACCCAAAAATGGACAACTTACAGGCGTTGCGCATCGGTGCAAACCATGAGTTTTAATAAATCAGGGAATCCCTGATCGGTTAATGCCTCATCAGCCCGCAAGGGGCAAGATAACCTTTACCCGGGTACCCTCATTCACTTTGCTTTGTAAGTCAATTTCGCCCCCGAGTACTTCTACCGCCTTCTTCACAATGGAAAGCCCCAGGCCGGTACCATTAATTGAGCTGGCGTTGCTGGCCCGGTAAAATGCTTCGAACAGGCGTGGCTGGTCTTTATCTGATATACCGATTCCTTCATCGATCACTTCAATCACCAGTTGGTTAAATTCCTCGCGTACCTGCAATTCTACATATTTCTTATCAGGCGAAAACTTGATGGCGTTAGTAAGAAGATTGATAAATACGTTTCGCAACAGCTTTTCGTCAGTATTTAATTTTTCGAGCTTGGCCGAATTGTTAAGCTTTATCTTGTGCGTGTTTTTGGTCGAGTTTTCCACCTCCTCTGCCATGCGCTCTACAAAGCGCGCCAGGTTGATGTCGGTTTTAACGACCGGGATTTTGTTTAATCCCGTTCGGCCGGCCATGATCACATCCTCCAATAGGGCCGTCATGTGAGTTACCTGGTCTTCAATCTTCTTCAACTTACGGTGTATTTCTTCTTCGGAAACTTTATGAAAATACTGTTGCAAGAAATTGGTGGCGAATTTGATGGTAGACAAAGGAGTTCTGAATTCGTGCGAAGCAATGGCTACAAATTGATTTTTTAGCTCTACCAGTTGCTTCTCTTTCTGCAACGACTCGTTCAGTTCTTCGGTGCGTTCTTTTACCAGCTTCTCCAGCTTATGGCGCGTGTATTCTTCCAGTCTTTTCCTGGCAGATACATCGCGTTGGATAGATACCCAATGCGTGTAGTAACCTGTTTCATCGGCCACTGGCACCAAGCTGAAGCTGTTCCAGAATTCCACACCGTCTTTTCTATAGTTTATCAATTCAGCATCGGCCCCCCTCCATTGCCCCATGTTTTCGCGAATCTTGTCTAATTGAGATCGATCGGAGGCAGGACCCTGCAAAATGCGGGGCGTTTTGCCTAACACATCTTCTAACGTATAGCCTGTCATGCGTGTAAAGGCCTGATTGGCATATACAATTTTTGGCCCCGGCAGGTCTATGGGCTCTGCTTCGGTAATCAGCACTGCATCGTTTGTATTGGTAATCACCGACTCCAATAGCCGCAGGTGCTCTTCTACTTTTTTTCTTTCAGTCAGATCGTAAACCACCGCCAGTCTGGATACAATGCCACCCAACAAAATGCCATGGTTTACGATTTCTACATGTACCACCGATCCGTCTTTGCGCACATGCTTTCGCTCGCCCGTTTTAAAAATACCTGGAGCCTCCGAAAAAAAAGGATTTTCATTTTCCGGAGGTTGGCCCGTGCGTGCGCGCAAATCTTTTACGGTGAGTTTGCAAAACTCTTCACGCGTATAGCCATAAAACGAAACAGCCGCGTTGTTTACGGTGTGAATGCGAAAGGTGGACGCCTCGTAAGCAAACATGGGCAGCGGGTTTCCTTCAAAGAGTAGTTTGTACTCTTCCTCCGACTTTTTTAAGAGTTGCTGGTTTTCCTGGCGCTCGATGGCATAACGAATGGTTTTCTCCAGCAACTTCTCGTCATACTCGCCCTTTACCAGGTAATCCTGGGCGCCACGTTTCAGCGTACCTAATGTAACGGCTTCGTCTACCAGGCCCGTTAAAACAATTACCGGCACATCGTTACAAAAGGGCGCCAACTTTTCAAATGTCTGTATACCCTCGCTGTCGGGTAGAAACAGATCCATTAAAATCAGTTTGAAACTACCGGCCTGCAGGTGCGCTACTGCTTCTGAAATGCGCGTGGCGTGTTCAATTTTATAGCTGGGAAGATTGGTACGTTTTAAAAACTCTCTGATCAGGAAAAAATCTCCCGGGTTGTCTTCAACAATAAGTATTTTCTGCTCTGTACCCATTCAACATCCTCCTTTTTAGGTCAACCTAGGTAGCTTCACAATGCTTATCCAATAATCTTCAATGGCGGTAACAATCTTTAGAAACTTATCGAGGTCTACCGGCTTGGTGATAAAGCAATTGGCATAGTTGTTATACGAGTTGGCAATGTCTTTTTCGGCAGAAGAAGTGGTGAGCATGACAACGGGAATGGCCTTGAGCCTAGCATCGCTTTTGATCTCGGTCAACACTTCAAGCCCATCCATCTTCGGTAGATTGATATCGAGCAGTATTAGATCGGGGGTATCGGCCTTTTCAAATTTTTTTCGCTTGTGTAGAAAATCGATGGCTTCTTCTCCATCTCTGGCAACAGAAATTCTGTTTTTAATCCGGCCGGTAGATAAGGCTTCGCGTGTAAGCACTATATCTCCTTCGTTGTCTTCCACCAGCAAAATATGAATCTCCATAAAATTGATTTCGATCGACCAATTATACCCAACTAAAATAGTATTCGGAAATACAACTCAAACCCCTCCACCCGCCATCAGTCAAAGAACTGATTCTCTCTCATTCACTGGAATAAATGGTTTCTATTTTTTGGAAACTTGTGCAGTTGGTTCAAGTTACGTATTAAAATCCAGAAGTAAAGTCGATGTAAGTTTTTTATAAATTCCGCTGGCCCTTTGGCAAGGTGAAATAGAATGTGCTTCCTTTCTCTAGCTCCGATTCTACCCAAATGGTTCCACCATGCCCTTCTACAATTTTTTTGCAGGTAGCCAACCCAATGCCTGTACCGGCTTTGGCATCGCGGCCGTTCACACGCTTAAAAATAGTAAATATAGTTAGGTGGTGCTCGGTAGCTATTCCCATCCCATTGTCCTTCACGGCTATTAACCACATATCTTTATTTTCGGTACAGGTAATGGTGATCAACGGAGCGACACCGCTGCGGTATTTGATGGCGTTGGAAATCAGGTTCTGAAAAAGCCGTACCAACAGCAGTTGGTTGCCACGCACCGGCACATCTTTTGTTAATGACTCAACTTTGGTGTTTGTTTCCTGCACTGCCACACTCAGGTTCTGTAAAGCCTGCTCGGTAATCTCTTTTAGATTATATATACCCCAGTCGTTGGGTGCCACGCCCGTTCTGGAATACTCCAACAAATCTCTGATCATCTGGCTGATGCGCTGTGCGCCATCTATCGCAAAAGTCATGAACCGATTCGTTTCTTCATCCAATTTATCTTCCAGCTTCTTTTGTGTTAAACCCAAAAATCCGGAAACCATGCGCACCGGTTCGTTGAGGTCGTGTGAAACAGAATAAACAAACTCCTCCATTTCGGTTTGCTTCTGTCGCAGTTGACGGTTGGTTTGCTCTATGCGCTGCTGCGATTCTTTTAGGGCGCTGATGTCGCGCATCACAAATGCGTAATAATCTTCACCATGGGTATTGCCTTGGTGATACAGTATTACGATGGAAATAGCTTTCGTATCTGTTCGGTTTACTTTTACTTCAATTTCACCGCGCCACGAGCCAGCTTGGCGGGCGGTGGCCCATCCGTTGTTAAAAACTTGTAGCTGGTCTTCCGCGGCTAAGAATTGTTTGAAGTTAAAGTTTTCCAGCCGTTCGGCTTTACGAATAGAAAAGAAGCGCTGACAGGCTGAATTTAAGTACAGGGGTGTTCCGGCCGCATCGCAAACCCACACCTGGTCGGTGGTGGCTTCAATGATGTCTGTCAGGCGGTCTTTTTCCCGCTCTGCTTTATAAAGGCGCTGACTGATGAGGCGTGACAGGTAGATGGTAGTAAATGCCACTACCACCATAGAAGCTAGGGCCACAACCGAAATGATCAGGGCTTCGTTAACGAAAAGCCGTCTTCGCATAAAAATTTGAAAACCGCCACTTGCCAGTATGAGGAAGGCCGTTAGCGGCAGAAAGGTTCTGAGCAGGTGCACATGCGTACCGTTGCCCATAAACAAGTTGAGTGGAAAATAGCCCGCACCGTTGCAGATAAAAAGCGCCAGCGTTAGAAACATGAAACCCAGTGCAGTAGATAAGGCTATGGGGATGATGGTGTCTCCATACAGCAAGGGGGTGTCGTAGGCATAACCTATAATCACCGTAAGGGTGATAAAAAATGCCAGCGAGGAAATAACCCCTGCAAAAACCTTTGCGTAACGATGTGAAAAGCCCATGGCCAGCAGTGCGATGCAACAAAACAAAAACAGCACTGCGGTTATGGGCGACATGCGACCCAACGGCACCAAACCGAACTGGCCAGTCTCGAAACCCAGCACCGACTCCAGGTTCATGGCGTTAAGGCCGATGAATGTCAGAAATACATCTAAGGCAAACAGGGCGATCAAAAAAATGAGCAGCAGCCGTGCCGCCCGCAGGTGGGGCAAAATATGCAACAACACCAGGGTGCCGCTTACCAACAGAAAGGCAATGGCGCTGAAGGGGGCCATGGGAATGTACGCGGGGCTCAGGCTGGCCAGCAGTATCCTGTTGGTATACCAGCCCACCAAGGCCATCGCAGCCATGAAGGCGGTGGCACCTACTAACAGGAACAGTGCTTTTCTCATTGACCTCACATTTTCTTTCTGATGGTGAAGTGAAATACAGACCCTTTGCCATATTCAGATTCTATCCAAATGGTGCCGCCATGTTGGCTCACAATTTTTTCGCAGATAGCCAACCCAATGCCTGTGCCTGGATAGCGGTCTTTGTGCAATCGTTTAAAGATGGCGAATATCCTTGGGTGGTCTGCCGGGGCTATACCAATACCATTGTCGGCTACGCTAAACTGCCAGTGGTCTGGTTTTTCTGCGCAACGTATATGCACGGTAGGCGGTTCACCCGGTTTTCCAAATTTGATGGCATTGCTCACCAGGTTTTGAAACAGGCTGGTAATTTCTGTTTTATTGCCGTAGATATCAGGCAGGTCTGGACTCCACGAAAAAATGCCTTGCCTTTCTTCGATTTGTTTGTGCAGGTTCATGCGCACATCCGCCAGCACCTGCGGCAAAGTCAACACTTCCAGTACACGCTTTCCCTGGCCAATGGCGGAGTAGTTCAGCAGGTTAACAATCAGGCTGTTCATACGGTTGGCGCCATCGGTGGCAAACTGTATGTATTGAAGGGCCTGTTCATCTAACTGTGGTCCGTAATCGCGTTGCAGCAGGTCCAGAAATCCGGAAATCATCCGCAGCGGCTCGCGCAGATCGTGCGAGGCAATGTAGTTCAATTGCTGTAAATCGTTATTGCGCTTTTCTAATTGCTGCTGCATTTCTATCAATTTCAGGTTTTTCTTACGCAACTCAAACAGTTTGATGACTTGCTTAGAAAGTATGCGCAGCGCACTGATTTGGGTTGCTGACAATTCGCGAGGCTTAATGTCTATTACACACAAGGTACCCAACGCATAGCCTTGTGGTGTTACCAGTGGTACACCGGCATAAAATACTACATGAGGATCGCCCACCACGTAAGGATTTCCCGCAAAGCGGTCATCCTTCCTGGAATCGGTTACCACAAAGACATCTTCCGGATGGTTGATGGCATGAGCGCAAAAAGAAAACCTGCGTTCTGTCTCAGCGTCTGCCAAACCATAACGCGACTTAAACCATTGCCGCGAAGGGTCTACCAACGATACCAGCGAAATAGGTGTACGGCAAATGTCTGATGCCAGCCGGGTGATCTCATCGAAATCTTCGTCTGGCAGCGTATCGAGAATTTCATATTCGTTGAGGGCTCGTAGTCGCTCCTCTTCGTTGGCGGGTACGGGCGGATTTTTCATAGTGATATCACTTTGCCATGGTGAAATAAAAAGTGCTGCCCTTGCCGGGTTCCGATCGCACTCCCATAGTGCCTCCATGCCGCTCTACAATCTTCTTGCAGATAGAAAGGCCGATGCCTGTGCCCCGGTAGTCTTCTTTATTATGCAGCCGTTGAAAGATCACAAATATTTTTTCGTAAAACCTTTCTTCTATACCTATTCCGTTATCCGAAATTTCAAAATACCAATGTGCGCCCTTGTCCTGGCATGTAATAGCTATAACCGGTGGTCTTTCGGCCTCCCGGTACTTTAAGGCATTACCCACTAAATTCTGAAAAAGTTGCGACAATTGCGTACGCACGCCCCGCACCGTGGGTAATCCATCGAACGTGCAAGTGGCTCCGTGTGCTTCAATGTCGGCCTCGAACACTTTCAGAGTATCGCGCAACGTGCCATTCAAGTCTACCTGTTCTATTTTTTGATCGCCCGTGCCCAACCGCGAAAAAGCAAGCAAGTCCAAAATCAGTTGTTTCATGCGTTCCGCTCCGTCTACCGCAAACCGGATGTATTCGCGCGCCTGATCGTTCAGTGCCGCATCATATTTTAATCGCAACAATTGCAAAAAGCTGCTCACCATGCGCAGCGGCTCTTGCAGGTCGTGCGAGGCTACATAGGCAAAACGCTCCAACTCCTGGTTCGATGCCTCCAACGCTTCTGCTTGCTTCTTTAAAGCTGTGTTCAATTCCCGTAAACTGTTTTCCGTAATCTTCTTAGATGAGATGTCTTGCAAATAGCCATACCAGGTTACCGTTCCATCCGCGCTTCTCTCGGGCCGAGAAGAACCCTGAATCCACTTTTCATTACCCTCTGCATCCAACGTGCGGTACTCAATATTCCAATCAGTTAGGTTTTCGCGCGACTCAACAATGGACGAAGTAAATTTCTCATAATCGTCAGGGTGAACGGTGGAAAAAGAGGTGACCGGAGCTCTCATTAATTCGTTTGCATTTACCTGCGGCCAAAGTGCCTCAATGCTCTTACTCACAAAGGGAAAACGCATCACTCCTTCTGGCGACATTTCGAATTCATAAATAACGGCAGGTACTTTGTTAGTTAACTTCAACAGCCTTTCATGGCTCCATTGCAACTTCTCTTTTGCCAACACTTTCTCAGTAATATCCACGCCTACCATCATCATGGCGGGCTGGCTATTAAATACCATGGTGTGACCGGCCATTTCCATGTGAATGAATTCGCCATTCTTTTTTACATGACGCCACTTGCCATAACGCACTGTACCCTTTTTGCTGTGAGAGCGGTTCATATCCAGAAATGCGTTTACCTCTTCTGCAGGATGAAGGTCGCCCAACGTCATTCCCAGAAACTCTTCCCGACTGTATCCATAATGCATTATGGCCGAATCATTCACTTCTACGATTCGCAAAGTGGCCAGGTCGTAAATCCATTTAGACACCGGGCTGTTGCTGAAGAGTGACTTATACTTTTCTTCCGAGGCTATCAACTCCTCGCGTGCTTTCATTTCTGCGGTAATGTCTTTGGCTATTCCAAATACTCCGCGCAGATCGCCTTTAATAAGGATGGGTAACTTGGTTACATTAATGATCTTGCGCTTGCCCGTTCGGGTAACAATTTCCGTGTTATAGTTCTGCGTCTGCCCTTTGATGGCGTTCTGAAACAACGTCTTAACACGCCCAAGTTCTTCTGGTGCCAGAAAACGTTCGAAGGTAGTGCCCATCACCTCCTCGCGCGAACACTCCACCAGCCGAAGCAAGCTTTCATTGCCACTCACAAACCGGCCTTCGAAATCGAAAGAGAAGACGGCATCTGGATTGTGATCGAACAACGACCGATACGATTGCTCACTGATCAGCAACTGGTAGTCGGCCGCATCCACCAAGTCGCGCAACTGGTAGCGTTGACGCGACCATTGAAATACCAAGGTGCCACATGTTAGCGAAAGCAAAAGCCCCAAAATAGAAAGTGCGAGGATGTCGAAAGAAAGGGGCCGTTTGCTTTTCAATGCCACATATAATTTCCACTCCCCATTTGGAACCTCCACGCTCTCATAGTGACTTTGCGATACATCGAAATCGGTGTCAATAAAAAAGTCTTCGTTGCCGGTTATCGCATTCACCTTCGACAACTGGTACTGAAACTCCGGATGGTTAGTGTCGATGCCACCCATACGCAACAACGTGGGCAGCTTTATTAATACCATGGAAAAGCCAATAAACTGGTTCTCGCGGAAGATAGGTAGCCTGCCTACAACGGCTATGCCTCCCTGTCTTAACTCAAAAGGTCCGGCAAAATACAAATCTCTGCGCTGCAACGCTTTCACAGCCTCCGGCCCGCGCAGGGAATCGCTTAAAATATTGTAACCAACAACGGATTCGTTACCCTGTAGGGGGTAGACGTGCGTTATTACACCGCGATCGGTTAGCTCCAACGCATCAATGTGGTCGCCATTGGCTATCAGGTCGTGGGCCACTTCATCGAAGTTAGAAGGAACGCCATACTCTTTCACAATAAAAGCCAGGGTGTGTGCTGCGGATTCTGCGTTGCGAAGACTGGCCTGCAATCTCGCCTTTACGGCATTACTCTCCTGCTGCATCTGTTCTTGCAAAACGTCTTTGTTGATCTGGTACTGCTGGTAGACCAGGTACTGCGATATAGCGAGCAGGAAGAAAAATGCCGCTACCCCGGTAAGCACAGACTTTTGCTCCCTTGCGTTTTTCTCTAAACTCATGCCCTGATGTTTAAACGCTACTGGTGCGTTGCGTCTTTCAATATAGCGAAACTTTTGGATGAGAGAAACGGTGTGATTGCCCATGCGTGGCATAGATTTTGGGCGGCCAATTCTTGTTTGAAACATGGGCCCATCGACCTACCTGCCTTGGGCGAGGCGGCATTTGCAGAAGGAAAATTAGGCACTTGGAAGCCTGAGAACGTGAAATAATTCCTGGTTTGGCCAGACCCGCGGTAGGTCGGTCGTTGGGCACTGGGTTTCCCCTCTAAAACTTCCTACTCGCCCGGAAACTCGTGCTGTTTGTATGGGCACTAGGTGAGAAAGTTGAAGGCGAAGCTTGGGTATGGTCGTTGGTTTGGCGCACAACTCATCCTGAATTTCACGATCAAAGAAGAAACAATGGTTAATAAACCGATGGCCAGAATGGGAGCAACCAATCCGAACTGATCAGCAATCAAACCGGTGAGCACCGCACCCACGGCATAGCCGAGATCGCGCCATAGCCGAAAGATGCCAAGGCTCTTCGGTCGTTGATCGGGGTGTGTATAGTCGGAAATAGCGGCCAGGAATGTGGGATAGACAACGGCTGTACCGATGCCAAGTACAGAAGATAATACGATCAACCAGGTAAACGAATTCACCCAGATCATGGCGAGCAACGCAATGCCTTGCAAGAGCATGCCGAGGAACAGCAATGTCTTTTTGCAGTATTTGTCGGCCAGCTTGCCTGTGTAAAGTTGGCCAAAGCCCCAGATGGCCGGATAAGTCGCTACGATGATTCCTGTTTGATGCAGATCAAAGCCCTTCGATACCAGAAGCAATGGGAAGAGCCCCCACACCATTCCATCGTTAAGATTGTTTACTAGTCCTGCTTGTGTAATGGAGCCAAGGTTCTTGTGCTTCCAGGTAGTTTCCCAAAACACGTGGCTAAGTTTTGGAAGGGTACTCGAACTGGATTCAAGCTTGACGTGATGTTGCGTGTCTTTTACAAACAGCCAGCTCAATAATAATCCGACAACACCAAGTGCAATACCGATGTAGAATGGATAGGGTCGCAATCCATAGTTACTCGCCATCCATCCAGTGGCGAAAGCAACGGCAGCCAGTGCCATGTATCCGGCAAATTCATTCAAGCCCATCGCAAACCCCCTGTCTTTTTCACCGACTAAGTCAATCTTCATCACCACGGTGCTCGACCACGTAAGCCCTTGACTGATACCCAGGAAAATATTAGCTGCGATGATCCAATTCCAATTGGGTGCATAGATCAGTAGTAATGGAACAGGTAGTGCGAGGATCCAACCCACCACCAGCAGATTCTTTCTCCCAAACCGATTGGCCAAGGCACCCGTGTAATAGTTAGTGAGGGCTTTGGTTACACCAAATACAACGATGAAAGAAAGAATAGCAGTCTTCGCGGCAAGTCCAAAATCAGCTTCTGCTATTTGCGGAATAATCGTTCGCTCCAGGCCGATCATGCCACCTACAAAAGCGTTGACAATCACCAGCAAGGCGAATTGTTTCCAGTTTTCCTTAAGTCCGAGTTGTACCATGTTGGTTAGTTCATTGTAACTTCTACCGGCAATTCTTGCAGCTTCCAGTCCGGAAAACCTTCTTCGAGTCTGGTTGCTTTATATCCTGCTTTGGTTAAGAGTGCAACAGCCTCATCTGCATACACACAAAACGGCCCGCGGCAATAAGCAACCACTTCCGTGCGCTTGGGTAGCTCCTTCAAACGCTTCGATAATTCTTCTATAGGGATAGAAACGGCATGGGCAATGTGGCCCTGTTTGTATTCCGACTCGGGTCGCACATCGAGAATGGTAACCTTGCCCGAGTCGAGCTTGTCAATCAACTCATCAATGGTAACCGTTTCAAAATCAAACTTCGATTTCCTGAATTCCTTCACCGTGGCCTCAATCGTTTCAATTCGTTCAACGCCTAACTCGCGCAACGCTTTCCATGCTTTGAATACATTATTGTTGGAGAGGCAGTAGAAAATGAAATTGCCCTGACGGTTAATCTCCACGAGTTGCGCATTCTTTAAAACCTGTAAATGTTGAGAGGCATTGGCAATCGATAGGTTGGCTTGTTCTGCAATTTGCTCCACCGAAAATGCTCCCTGGGCAAGCAGTTCTATGATTTCAAGACGATGCGGATTGGCCATTGCTTTGGTGATCCTGGCAAGCTCTGTATACACCTTGTCTTTGAATTGGCGTTTGGTCATGGTTTTTCTCTTGGATAAGACTTCAACCGTAAAGCCAAAAGGATGGTTCCCGCTATTCAATAAAATTATTGAATAGTTGCCATGACGTTAAGGTATAGTCCGGGCTTGTTGGAAGCGCAAGCAGGGCGAGTCGCTGTGTTCAATAGTAAAAGACCTGCTACCTATCTATTTTGGCTGCTTCAAGCCGTTTGGGCACCTTCACCTGGTATGCTTCGGCTCCCGAGGTATAAACGCGCAATGTAATCTCGAGGTGGCTCTCCGAAACTTTAGTAACTCGCCACTTCGGGCCGGCATTCGTTCGCGTTTTTAATACGTTCAATGTGTTGATATCGTACAACATCAGCAGGTCAATCATGTATGCTCCCGGGTGTTCTTCTTCACAAATAGTTTTTGGTACTGCGAAGGCGTTACACCCATATGTTGTTTGAATACCCTGATAAAGTGGCTTTGGTCTGAAAACCCGGTGAGGTAGGCAATCTCAGCCAGGCTGTGCTGGCTGGCATGCAACAACTCTTTGGATTTGTCTACCCGTAGCTTGCGAATGTATTCGCCAAAGGAAAGACTGCCGAAGTACTTCGAAAATTCCCGCGAAATGTAACCGGGACTCAACGAAAGCTCCTTCGACATCTTCGTTAGATTAAGGCTGTAATTAGTGTCGATTTGATCCTGAATGGTTTCTTTCAACCGCTGCACCCAGTCGGGCACTTTCTTCTTTTGCAACTGCTGCTGCATGAATTTGTTGAATACCTGAATCAATAAATGCTCCATGGGCTCCCACGTATGTTTATCGTTTGTATGGTATTTGGCCCAACTATACAGGGCATCGTATATAATTATTCCCTTCTCCAGCATTTCGTAGTCGTTGGGATAGTTGTGGGAGAGGCCTGATGAAATGGCCCACAACCCGGCCGATTGAAGTGTAAGATCGAATTGATCTGTGTCGGCTCCGCGCACAATGGCCGCCAGGGTTTGCACCGCCTCATCTTTGATTTGATGTTTTTGAACAATGTAGTCGAATGTGCAGCGGTCGCCATAGTGGGTATATTCTACTCCTTCCATGTCGTAAGGGATGGCATTCAGTTTTTTTGCCTGGGTGCGTACCTCGGCAGGTGGCACATAAAAGAATTCAGCTTCCGCATCTACAAATCGCTTGATCAACCATGGGCATGCAATACGGTCGATCTTGGGCTTTTCTCTGGTTATCCATTTCATGGCTTGTGTTTTTGGGCCGTATAAAAACCGGTTGTTCTTTGTCTCTTAAACGGAAAAGCGAGCGAAAGGAAAACGCCATTTAGATTATTTGTTTCCGGGGTCTCGGTCAACTTAAAGGAACCTGTTATTTCAGCACGGGCATGAAGCGATTGAAACACTACGAACGCTGGCAAGGTGGCTTTGAAGCCCAGCGCCAATCGTTTTTTATGATCGAGCAGGCCGGTATTGTGATAGGCAAATGCTGAGAACACCAGGGATGGCCACGTGTATCGCACCTCAAACCTGTTGATCAGGTCTTTTCTGGTGGCTTCGTGCGTAAGGCGCACCAACAGAGTAAACGCTTCAAGCGTGAGCCGACCTTGCTGCCACGAGAAGATCATTCCACCATTGAAGTCTGAAATGGGGTCGATGAGTTGCTGTGTCTGCTCGGAGTAAAACGCCAAAAACGGACTAATGTGAAAGCGGTCTTTGAGGCTTAGCTTGTACCTTACGTTGGTGAGCAGGTAATTCATTTCCGAACGAAAATCTTCCAGGTCAATTCCTTTGGCCACCATCCATGTAAATCTGTTTTGGTTGAACACCATCGACAAATCTAAGTTGACGTGATTGTTCACGATGTTACCACTTACCGGAGCCATATTCAGTGTGTTGAACCGGGGCGTAAACATCCACACGCTTACATCTTTCTTCAAAGAATCGGTAGGTGCTGTTGCCTGTGCGCGACCGCATAGGCAACTCAGTACACATAATGTTGTTCCTACAAGCGCGAGTTGATTCATAGGCACAAGTATAGCCATCTCACCCGCTACGTGATTGGATATAAATTACCTGGGTTGGATATTCTTTACCTGCCATGCCACATAGAAAGTGATTATGACATGTGCTTATTCCGGCAACCCGAAGATGCCGCACAAACTATTTAGTCGCACGCCACCGTTTGCTCAGTCTATCACTACTGGAGGTGGCACCGGAACCAAAAGAACTTGAACGCTCTTCAAAAAAAGCCGCTCTTAAAAATGCACGATACCGGCCCTAAGTCAAAAATCGATCTCATACTTTATGAAGTCCTTTGTCCCGGCCGGGCCAGATAGTTCGAGCCATGCAAAGCTGCTATCGCCCGAAGCCGTGAGACTAAAGGTAAAGAAGCTGCAACACAACCTTTCTGTTTTTATAAAATCGGTGAGTAGATCAAGCATTGTATCGGAGCCATTGAACTTGTATTTGAATCCTTTCTCCGTCTCTGTTTTCTCCAACACATGATGCTTAAGTTCAGCAATTACAGTCTTCTTGCGTTCTTGCAATTCGGGGGTGGTTAGCTTGCAACTAATTTTAACTTCTTCTATCAGCGTTTTCATATCTGTTTTTTTTTCCTGAGCCATTCCTGCGATAGGCAGCGCCAATACGGCAATCCACATGATTAGTTTCTTACTCATTTTACTTTCCCCTTAAATCACCGGTAGTCGTCAATTGGGCCTTTTCGCTCTTACAATCGCAGTCAATATCGCAAGCGGGTGGCCTTTGTCTTTTTCGGTATAGCCATATGGCAACAATGGCGGCAGAAATTGTTATAAGCACGATGGCTATCTTTTCGGCATAGAAGGCTATGCCAGCCAATATGCCAGCCCCGCCAACTATACCGACAATGGGCAAAGTACAACAGAGCACACATAGACCTATGCCCAATAAACCCATGTTCTTAATGAATTTTGCCGGTTCTTTTGAAGTAGTTTTCATATTCCGTTCTTTGTATTTTTCGTATATACTTTCAATTATACGACATGGACTATAGTCCATGGTCAAGGGAAATCTTCAAAAAATCAAAATATGTTGATAGGCGAACTTTCTAAACGCACCGGTTTTTCGCACGACACTATTCGATTCTACGAAAAGAAGGGATTGATTGCCGTGGATAGAAAACAAAGGCGACATAATAATTATAAGGAATATCTAGAATCGGTTTACGACAGGCTTGTGCTGATTAAAACAGTAAAGGAACTTGGATTTACCCTCAATGAGATTGATGAATTTATAAAGGCGTGGGGCGATGAAGAGGCCTCATGCAGCCATCTAACGCACCACCTTACAGACAAAATCAAGAGAGTAGATGAACAAATGCATTTGCTTCAGGCGATACGGCTGAAGCTGGTAAGTTCCCTTTCGCGTTGCGAAGCCAACAACTGCGAGTTTGAAAACATGATACCATCTTGTATAAACGGTAAGTGCTGATTGGTTGCAGGGATTGAACGTGAAAGGGGTTGTCTGGCAGACATGATGCTGAAAACAAAGGGGAGAAAACGTGATAACCCCTTACAGTAAAAGTCTCCAACTCGGTTTGGATTTAATTTTGACTACGCTGTTGATTTTCATTCGCCTATGCTGAATAGATTTTTCTATTGCATCATCCGGGGTCTAAGACTTCTTTTAACCGGTTCTGGCCCCTTCCCTTAGAAAATTCGGGCCACTCTGGTCGTTTCTTCCCCAAGAGACTTGAAAAAGTTTGTTTGACGCTTTGAGGAATCGAGCTTGTCCACGCGAACAAGACGTTGGAATGGGCGGTCATCTTCAGAATCGCCCCGATGAAAAAACTTTCTTTAAAAGTAGTAGTCCCGGCAGGAATCGAACCTGCATCTTCAGAATCGGAATCTGAAATACTATCCATTGTACTACGGAACCAGATCTCACCCAGCGTGCGGGTGGGTGGCAAAGATAATCAAAGCACGTAAGAAAACATTACTCCACCACGGCCTCCACGTCAATTTCAATCAGAATATCCGGGTGGAAAAGCGCTTGCACTCCTACCAGGGTACTGGCAGGCGGCTGCTTTTGGTTCAGGTATTTGGCCCTTACTTCGCGGATAACCGGCAGGTCTTCCGGTTTGTAGTTCACTATGTAAATGTTCATTTTCACGATATCCGAAAAGTTGGCACCAGCCTTGGCCAACATCTTACCAATTTGCTCATACACCTGCTCCGTCTGCAACCGCAGGTTTCCCTTCGCGGCACCGCTGGCATCGGGCGCAGTTTGCCCCGATACGCGAACGGTTCTGCCACCGGCTGTTACTACCGCACCGCTGTAACCCGTGGGGTACGGATCTATAAAAATTTTGGTTTGGCTGAGGCCCGCCAAAGGCATCACCATCATCAGAAATACAATCGCCTTCATCATACATTAAATATAGCCAATGTTAACCACCTAACGAATCTCTCTGCCCCTCAACACAGCCAGAAGGCATAAAACCCTTTGAATCTTTCCATTTCAATATTTCAGCCGGTAACTTGCAACGATATGGTAAAGGGCTTGATAGGTCTGCTGCGCAAAGTGCTTCATCGGCTTAGTCATCATCAGTTATTAATGGTGTGCAGCGTGCTCGTTGGCTTATGGTCAGGTGGCATGGCGGTAGTTTTGAAATTGTTGGCCCATTATATACAAGATTCGTTGGTGCGCAGTGAGTATGGTGCGCTCTTCTACAGTATTTTTCCTTTGATTGGTATTCTGGTTACGGTTATCATCACATTTATTTTCTTCAGAGATAAATTAGAGAAAGGGAGTTACCAGGTGCTGTACGCCATTGCCCGCAAGTCGAGCCGCATTCCGCGCCAGCAAACTTACTCGCACGTCATCACCAGCGCGGTTACTGTAGGGTTAGGAGGCTCGGCCGGGTTGGAGTCGCCCATCGTACAAACAGGGGCTGCCGTTGGTTCTACCCTGGGAGGGCTGGTGCAGTTAAGCTACAAAGACCGCACCTTATTAATTGGCTGTGGTGCAGCTGCGGGTATTGCGGCTGCCTTTAACGCGCCCATTGCCGGGGTGCTCTTTGCGCTGGAAGTGCTACTGAGCCAGGTGAGCGTATCTGCCTTCATTCCCATTATTTTGGCCGGAGCAACGGGTGCACTTTGTTCCAAAATCATTCTAAACGAAGACATCCTATTGTCGTTTCAATTGCAGCAACCATTCGATTACCTCAATACGGGTTACTATGTTTTATTGGGCGTACTTTGTGGTTTGTACTCAGCATATTATATCAGAACATACGACAAAGCCGAGCGGTTACTTTCCTTCACCGAAAGTCCCTGGGTAAAAGTGTTGGCCGGTGGCTTCCTGCTGGGTGCACTCATATTGGTTTTCCCTCCGCTGTTTGGAGAAGGCTATTCTTCCATTCGAAACCTCGGTAACCTGCGCCCCGATATTACATTTTCGGGAAGTTTGATTGCTCCCTATCTTACACACGCCTGGCTTATTGCTATTTTTTTGGTGTTGGTTCTGATGCTGAAAGTATGGGCTACCGCCATTACACTTAGTGCAGGTGGCAACGGTGGCAATTTTGCACCTTCTCTGTTCTCGGGCGGTGTATTGGGTTTCACCTTTGTGTTCGTGTTAAACCAATTACAGATCACCCAAACCCCGGCCGCGAATTTCACGTTGGTGGGTATGTGTGGTGTGCTCACCGGCATATTTCATGCGCCTCTTACGGGAATATTTTTGATTGCCGAAATAACCGGGGGTTACGACTTAATTATTCCTTTGATGATCGTGGCCGTTACCAGCCTGAGCGTGTCGCGTTATATACAACCGAAGTCTTTGGATGCCATAAAGTTGATGCAGAAGGGGCACGAGCACACGCACGATCACGATGCGCACATTCTTAACACCATGCCCATCGATAACCTGATTGAAAATGATTTTGCCATTGTCTACGAGAATGAGAAGCTGGGCGACCTGGTAAAGCGCATTTCGCAAAGCCGCAGAAACACGTTTCCTGTTGTTGACGAGGACAGAAGATTGAAAGGCATTATTCAATTAGATGATGTGCGCGACAAAATTTTTCGCACCGAATTATACGAAGAGCTGGCTGTGAAAGACATTATGCACCCCGTGCCCGACAGAATAAGCGTAGACGAAAAAATGATAACGGTAATGGAAAAATTCGACCGCACAAAGGCATGGAACCTGCCGGTGGTACAGCATAGTCGCTATCTCGGTTTTGTTTCGAAATCGAAAATCTTCACCGAGTACCGCAAGCGGCTGCAAGAACATTCCCTGGATTTCTGAGTCAGAGCTATCAGCAAGATATGGCAACCGTTGCCTTTGTAACTGCAAGAAACTATCCGCAAATTACATCTGATGACGCGCTGGCCGCAATGGCGTTATCAGCCAAAGACATTGAAGTGATCGCTGCTCCCTGGGATGACCCATCCGTTGATTGGACTCGGTTTGATGGTATTGTGCTGCGCTCATGTTGGAATTACCACCTGCACCCGGAAAGATTTTTACGCTGGCTGTCGTCCTTGCCTGAATCAAAATTATTCAACCCTTTACGGGTAGTGAAATGGAACCTGCACAAATCATATCTGCAAGATTTGCAAAAAAGGGGAGCGGCCATTCCCGATACTTTGTGGATCCCTAAGGGCACATCGATTAACATAAGTAACTTATTAAAGGAAAGTGGCTGGGAACGTGCAGTGGCAAAACCAGCCATCTCCGCCACAGCACACCAAACATTCAACATCTCCATTTCTGATGCCCGCAATTGGCAACCACAGCTCGAGGCGTTCTTATCAAAATCGGATTATCTGTTGCAAGCGTTTCAACCTGAAATACAAGAGCAAGGAGAATGGTCGTTGTTATTTTTCGACAAGCAGTTTAGCCATGCAGTTCTAAAAAAACCGCGGCCAAACGATTTTCGAGTTCAGAATGATTTCGGAGGAACCACTGCTGCCGATACGCCACCACCTTTTGTGATAGACAAGGCGAAAGAAATCTTATCGTGGGTGCCAGAACCTCTCCTCTACGCGCGGGTGGATGGAGTTATTTCCGGCACCGCATTTATTCTGATGGAGTTGGAGCTGTTAGAACCTTCGCTTTTCTTTCAATACAATGAAAAATCACCTGACCGCTTTGCTGCAGCGTTGGCAAAAAGGCTGTTATAAATGTTTCAGCTTTATTGCGAAGGTACTGCCTTTGTTCACTTCGCTCTTCACCGTCAACCGGCCTTCATTTGCCTCCACCATTTCCTTGCACAAAATCAATCCCAGGCCGGTTCCTTTTTCACCCAATGTGCCCGTGGTAGACTGGGTGTGGGCAGCGCTGAAAAGAAAGGGGATTCGATCGGGTGAAATACCAATGCCGGTATCGGCCACAACAATCTCCACCCAGTCTTCGGTCGGCTGGGCCCCAATTGTAATGGCTCCGTATTGAGGGGTAAACTTCAAAGCATTCTGCAACAGGTTACGCAGCACAAGCTGTAGTTGGTTGTCATCTGCATATACCTTCACGGGCGATGCCGGAAACCGGGTGTTTAGTCGAATCCCTTTTTCTTGCGCAGCGGGGTTCATGGCTTCGGCCATGCGCTGTAACAAATCAGCAACATCTATGGCAGATGGATGGCGCGTAACGCCCTTCATCTGTGTGAGCGACCATTGCAGCAAGTTTTCAAGCGTATCGTGAATCTGGGTAACCTGCTGTGCCAGTCGGGGAGCAAGGGTAACAAATTCCTCTGGTGCCACATGTTTTTTGGCCACCAAACTCAGCAAAGTGCGCAAGTTGGCAACCGGTCCGCGCAAATCGTGGCCAATAATAGAGAAGAGTCTGTCTTTGGTTCGGTTAAGCTGCGCCAGGTTTTCGTTTTGTTGCGCCACCACATCTCGCTGTTGTGCCACCTCTTCGCGGCTGCTCATCAGTTCCCAGTTTTGTTGCTTTATCTCGAGGTTCTTTTCCATCAGCACGCGGTTGGCTGCGGCACGCTGCCTGCTGTTGCGCATCAAGAGAAAAATAATGGCCAGCATGGCGGCCAGTGTTGCCAATGAAACACCGATATAAATTCGATTGGTCAGTTGCGCGAGCCTTTTTTCGTTCTCGAGTTGTTCTATTCTGGCCTCTCGTTTTTCAGCTTGATATTCCAGTTGCAGTAGCAGTGTTTTCTGTTGGGTCTCCCAACCTACCAACGAATCGTTTAATTGCATGTATCGTTTCTGAAAATGATAGGCCCCGCGGTAGTCCCCTGTGCGCTCCAGCGTTTTGGCCAAACCAAAGTGTGCATTCCTTGCCAGTCCGCGCAGGTTCAAGGCCATACATTCTTCCTCGGCTTCTCTGAAAAGGCGCTCCGCTTCAGACAAGCGCCCCGTTGCCAGCATTACCTCGCCCAAAAGTATCTTATTGTAGCCAATCACCGCCAGGTCTTCAGCTTGTTGGGCTACCTCAATTGATCTTTTCAAATAATAGACGGCCGAGTCGTAGGCTTCTTGTGCTTTAAAGAGCAAACCCCTGGAGTTGAGGTTGTAACTTACCAACTGTAAGTTGTTTAACTTTGCAGCCATTTTTGTTCCCGACTTTGCCATCTGGTGCCCCTCTTCCAGGTTGATTTTAAGGATGGCATAAATCCAGGTAATACTGCCATAAAGTGCAGCCGTTCGGGCCGAGTCGCTCTTTTTCTCGTAAATGGCCAATGCTTTTTGTTGGTATCCCAATGCGGTAGTGTATTGCCTTAAGCCCAGGTTGTTGATGTTACCCAGCAGCCGGTAGGCATCGGCCATGGCCAAAGAATCGCGGTTAGCCTCGGCCACCTTCAACGAGCGCGTGGCCCAATCCGCGCCAAGCGCATAGTTACTCTGCCTGAAGTGGTAATCGCCCAGGTGAAGTAACGCGCGTGCATGGCCGGCAGTGTAACCAATGGACTCAGCTAAAGCCAACGCTTGCTGCGCATGTTTCTCTGCAAGGGGCGGTTGGTTGGCCATGTAGAAGGCAGCCAGCGTATTTAACGTGTCCACTTTGGCTTCATCGCTTGCTAAATGGGTAAATTGTGCAGCAAGGCTATCGGGAAGGGATTGCTGCGCAAACGCAACCGGGCAAAAACCAAACAAATAAAAAGCAATCCAGCGTGCTTGCATGCTTGCTAAAGTACAGTAACGCGAGGAATGACGAAAGAAATTTCTTAATTCGTCTGCTGCTAAACCCCCGTGTTTCAACCAGAAGCGACCCGATCTCAGCAAACCCATACCTTAACGGGCAAGGTATTGCTTCCATGTTGACGACTTTGCATCGAAGGGAACCTGCGTAGCCGCGCCACTTGCCAGGGCGTTCAAAACTGAACCGCAGATCGGCACGTTGACAATGGGTTTTCTGCGAGCCCTATTTTCAAGCCAGAATTTCGCCAATTCTCCTAGAGGAAGAATTTCCGGGCCTCCCCAATTAAGAATTTCGTTTGCAGGAGCCGATCGCGCCAACGCTGCTAATTTTTCCGAAACACTTTCTATACTTACGGGCTGTAGTAATACCTTTTTGGGCACGAAGCCGACAGGGAAATACATCATCCCACGAATCAAAAAATCTATAAATGGGAAAAATTGCGTGGCGCGCAAGATGGTAAACGGAATACCACTTTTCCTGATGATCGCTTCGGCTGCCAGCTTGGCCTTGTAATAAGGTAAAGGTATTTGGTCGATACCGACAATTGATACGTAAACGAGATGTTGAACACCTGCCTGTCGGGCGGCCGCTACCAGGTGGTGCGCTGCCACTACCTCCATGGGTTCCTTATTCACCTTATCTACGGAGCTGGCCAGGTGCAACACCACGTTCCTATTCCTCATGGCCTCTGCAAGTCCTTTGCCCGTGGTCAGGTCCACAGGCATCCATGCATCATGTTTCCTGGCTGTCGCATCCGAATAGCTGCGCTTGGGTTGTGGATTCCGGCTCACCGACAGAAAATCTTCTCCCCAATTTTCCAATTGCCTTGCCACAGCGGTACCCAACACACCCGTGCCTCCTGTCATCATAATTCTGTTTACCATGTTGTTTTGTTTTGAATTTAAGTTTCATGAACACACCCGTTTAGAAACAAGTGTTTCTGTATAGTCCGGTTGGCAAACCGGTTTGTGACAACATGGATCGATTTTTTTTCAGAACAGCCTGACGGCTGTTAATTTATCCGGATTCCGCAATAAATAGATTGATACAATCTTGTTTTCGTCTATTTCCATAATTCCGAGGGTATCTATCTGCCCTGTCTGTTTGCTAATCATGACTACCGCGGGTTGTCCGTTGCAAATGGTGGGTTGATAGAGAAAATCATCTCCAAATTTTTTGCGGAGATTAGTCATATACGCCAACACAAAGGTTTTCCCAACAATGGGGTGGAGGGCAGCTTTTACCTTTCCTCCACCATCGGCAAACACCTGTATGTCGTCTCGCAGGTGTTTGATAAACTCCTCCATTTCGCCATCAGCACTGGCTCGAATAAATAGTTGTTGAAACTCGATGATCTTTTGTTTTGCTAATGGCTTGGCTGTGCGGGTCTGCATTTTTTCGCGCGCCCGGTGTAACAGTTGTCTACAATGTTCTCCTGAAAGTTGAAGCAAATTGCTAAGCTCTTCATAGCTGTATTCAAAACACTCTCGCAATACAAACACCGCCCGTTCCAATGGGTTGAGTTGTTGTATGAGCAACAATGTTCCAAAAGAGACATCGTGCCTGATATCGGCCAGTCTGGTAGGGTCGGTTATCGGCTCTGGGAGATCTACGCCCACATAAGACAGTCGCTGTTTTTCGCTCAACACATCCAGCGACTTATAGATAACGGCTTTGGCCAGGTATTTCTGCACATCGTTTACATGGCTGGGCTGGCGCTGAGTAAAATCGAGCAACACGTCCTGCACAATGTCGTCACTTTGAAAAACACTGCGCGTCATCTTATATGCCACGACAAACAGCCGTGCGCGAAGCAGTTGCAAGTCACTACCTAACATGGTATCAAAGGTAGGATCGTATGGTAGATTTGAAAAAAGTGAAACGTCTTCACTTTCGAGATTCTTTTGTGACTCACCAGCCGCAATTTTGCCCGAGAGCCAAACATGAAAAAGCTCTCCGAGCCAAAGAGCTGTGGAGGGCCACTTGTAGTTACGGGCTTCCTGCCGTAACGCTGAAAGTGTGGAGCTGCAGGGAATCGAACCCTGGTCCAGAGAAGATGAATTCGTACGTTCTACATGCTTAGTTGACTTTCATTGTCGGGAAGTGCAAGGCAGGCAACAGCCTAAGCCCATCCGTAGTTGCTGTTGTCTCGACACTGTTGCGCAACACAACAGGGCCCAGTTCTGCTGAACGACACCGCCTATTCACCTTTCGCAAAACAGAAAAGATGAGCGATGATGGCCTCCACCGATCTTATCAGCGGATAAGCAAATCTAAACTCAGTTTAGATTAAGCAGCCATGGCGTAAGTTTCTTCGCCACGTAGATTTTGAGAGCATTTTTCAAAGCGCTACCCTCATGCGCTTGCATGCTGCATACGCCCTCACACATCCTGTCAAAACCGGTCAGCCCCTTCACCCTCCGTAGCCTTGGCGAAGGAGGGTTCTTAATTTATCCTCAGTATCCAGCGACCAAGGAGGATTCTAATCTAAAACCAAATTTTTCAAGCAGAGCGTACCAAACAAGTAGTTTAGCGTACTCAAAGAACGTTTTACTGCGGACGACAAAAGTAAGTGAAAATTAGTTCCCTACACTGTTTTTCAAGGGCACAAAAAAAGGGCCGGTCTCCCTGCCCCCTTTCCTGTTCCTTATTTTGATTCTTTAATTAAAAGGTAAAGCGAATACCCGCCTGAAGTAACAGTTGCTCGTAATTAGTTTCATACTTCAGTTGACCAAAGGGAATAATGCTGCCGGGCACGGTAAAGTTGGCACCTACACCTAAGTTAAGGCCTAATTCAGAATCGGAGTAGCTTGTTTCTTGCGTAGGCTGATTGGGAATTTCAGTCTTGCTTTTAACCTTGGCTGTGGCTAACCCAAGACCGGCCAACCCGTAAAAACCGATCTTCTCATCGCTGATAAAGTAATAGTGCACATCGCCACTAATCGACCATGTGCTGGAAGTGGACGTTGATTTTACACCAAACACATTGCTGGTAAACTTATCAGGAAAGAAAATATTCAACTCGGGCGCAATGCTCACCTTTTCGGCAACAAAGAACTCACCATTCAAGCCCAATCCAACCTGCTCAACCTCAGATCCAAAAGCAAGGTGTACGCCACCCCGATTTTGAGCAGAAACGGCACCAGAAAAAGCAAGGACAACCAACATTAAGCACAAAAGTTTTTTCATAGAGAATTAATTAATTTTTGAGGTGCGAAAATGCACATCTGTATCATAACATCGTGCGTGATGTATGATTTTTTGAGTTTTGCAACTTTCTTAAAATTATTCCCGCACTACAGGTTGTGCATGCGCAAGACCTACCGTTTCAATAACCAGGTAATTCTTTTTGGTTGCCGACTGCCGGGCCATTAACTCGGCTAAAAAACCGGCCAGAAACAACTGCACACCAATCACAACCGCCACCAGTGCCAGAAAAAAAATAGGCTGGTCGGTTACATCGCGCTTCAGCGGAACTTTCGAAATAAAAACAGAGTCAATCTTATCCCACAAAATTTTCATGGTGAGGGCAAATCCGACTAAAAAGGAGAGCACACCCCAGGTGCCAAAAAAATGCATGGGCCGTTGCGCAAACCGGCCCACCACCGTAATGGTTAGCAAGTCTAAAAAGCCCCGCATCATCCGTTCCCAACCAAACTTGCTGTGCCCGTATTTGCGTTCGCGGTGCTCTACCACCTTCTCGCCAATGCGCGTAAAGCCCGCCCACTTGGCCATAACGGGTATGTAGCGGTGCATCTCGCCATACACACTGATGTTCTTCACCACCACGTTGGCATAGGCTTTCAGGCCACAGTTAAAGTCGTGCAGCGCAATTCCCGACATTTTACGCGTGATGAAATTAAAAAACTTCGAGGGCAACGTTTTAGAAATGGGGTCGTGGCGTTTTTTCTTCCACCCCGACACCATCTGCCACTGCTCTTCGCGTATCATTTTATACAACGCAGGTATTTCGTCCGGGCTGTCTTGCAAATCGGCATCCATGGTTATCACCACAGCGCCACTGGCTTCTTTAAAGCCGGTATGCAAGGCAGCAGACTTGCCAAAGTTGCGGTTGAAACGTATGCCTTTGATAGCAGGATTCACCAAGCTGGCCTCTTGTATGCGCTGCCAGGTGGCATCGGTGCTGCCATCGTCTATAAAAATCACTTCATATGAAAAGCCGTGTGTTTGCATCACACGGCTTATCCATTCAATCAGTTCGGGCAACGATTCCGCTTCGTCTTTGGCGGGAATAACCAGCGAAATATCTAGCATAAAAAATTTTACATCTCCATCGGCTCATTCTTGCGCACCACCAGGCCGGTAATGAGCGAAAAAATTGCCGACATAATCAGCATAAAGCCATAGCCAGTAAATGAACCCATAACAGAGTATTGGTTTTCAGACCGTTCGCGGGCATCGTCCATGGCTTGGTCTATGGCATCTTGTGGTGCACCAAAGCCTTCCATCATTTCAGCTGTTTTCTCCAATGCAGCCTCAGTCAGTTTGGCGGGTAGTTCAGGATCAATTACGGTATAGAGCAACAGTGTGAAAACGGTAGCCACGAGACCGGAAATGGCAAGCACCAGAAAACCGTGCTGAAAGGCCTTGCCAAACGAAATGTAGCCGCCAATTTCGCCACGGTAGTTGATGCCTGCATAGGCGGTAAAAGCGATGTATACCACCAACGAAAATATGCCCACCTTCCAATCGGCCATGAGCGAATAATCTACCACATACCAAATAATGGTAAGCACAATACTGATAATACCCAGTATGCCGCCCCAACGGAGTGCATGGCTCAACAAGGTAGGGGTTGCTTCAGAGGTTTCGTTCTGTTCCATAGTTATTAGATAGTTTGGTTAGTGAAATTTCAACAATAGCAACCTGCTCTTGTCTATCTACCAGCCTCGTTGTAATTCGGTTGCCGTCTTAAAATTACAGATATTATTATGCTAATGAAAAAACCGATTACGAAGCACTGCCAGAAGTACAAAAATGCCAGGTCGAAGGCATTAGTCGAAGGCAGGGCTTCTAAATTACTTTCATAGGCTTCTTTTCCTATTCTTTCTATCACATCGGGTGGAAAAGATTTTACTTGCTCCAGAAATAGCTCAACGTAGCGCTTTACAAAGGCAGGTACGGTCGCAGCAAAAATCCAAACGAGGGAAGAGGCCACCAGGGCAAACGAGGCCACGTAAACAAAACATGCTATCAATCCCTGCCAGAAAAAAAGCAAGCCATCCAGGTAATAATCGCGCAACTCTTTTAAGCTGATAAAAAAGAAGATGGCAAATAGTGCCACCCGAAAATCGAAAAACACCGGCACCAGAAACGGGTGGCGGTTGAGGTAATACAAACCCAACACAAAGATAAAACCCAGCACACCTGTTATCAGGCCATAGCGAAGGGGTACACGCGCCAGTGGCGGTATGCGGTTAAAAAAATCAAACATGGAGCCACTGCTTGCCGTTGTTCCACACACCAACTACGCTGCCTTTCAGCGTTTGGCCCAACCAGGGTGAGTTCCTCGACTTCGATTCATTCTCTTTTTCGCTGAAAGTCCACTCCCTATTTGGATCAAATAAGGTAAGCGTTGCTTTGGCCTCTACTTCCAGCACAGGCAACTCAAGGCCCAGCAGTTGGCGGGGTGCATCGGTTACTTTATTGATGAGGTCATCCCACGGCACCGATTGCCCGAGGCGGGCCAGTTGGCTGGCAAAAGTCTGTAGGTTAATGATGCCAAACTCGGCCAGGTCGAACTCCAGCAGCTTGCTTTCATCGTCTTGCGGCAAGTGGCCGCTCACCAGCACATCGATGGTACCATCTTTTAATCCCTTGATCAGCGCTTCATTGTCTGCCTTTTCGCGCAGTGGTGGGTTCACTTTGTAATTAGTGTCGAAGTCCTTCAACAGACTGTCGTCCAGCAGGGGTTGGTAGGCCGTAATATCGCAGGTTACGTTCAGTCCTTTCTTCTTGGCGGCCCTCACCAGTTCTATCGACCGGGCAGTAGCGAGT
>CAZRQK010000004.1:115428-127534 GCA_964602295.1 uncultured Ohtaekwangia sp. | reverse complement strand
TCATAATTGATATATCAAATATTGATAATACAAATATAAGTAACTTTCTGAACATCCAAAGCGAAGTGGAACCAAACGGGCACTGAAAGGCTACTTCGAGATGAAGGCCTGGCGGCAAGACGCGTAGCGCTTATTCCCACTCACACTCGTCATTCTATATTCGTCATTCCACATTCGTCATTCTACATTCGTCATTCCACATTCGTCATTCTTATTTCTTCTGATAGCGCACCAGGTGCCGGTAGGCCAGCCGCGCCTGGCGTGCCACGGAGCGGGCATTGGGTTTGAGAGGGCGGCTGTACTTTTGCAACGTGTGGTAGTAGCAGTCGAGGGCATCGTTAGAGGTGCCGGGCAGGCCGAGGGCGTCCAGCACCAGGGTGGTAAGATCGGGGCGATAGTAGCTGTAGTCAAAGCCTATCGTGGCAAGGGTGTTAAACAAATAGGTACACTTGAGCTCTTCTCCAATCAGAAAGATAAGCTGCGCTTGCGAAAGGGTCTGTTGGTTCTTCATACGGTTAACTGTTCTCTACCCCGAAAGTAGCCGCAGGGCTGGTGTACCAAACCATGAGCGGTTGTGAAACACGCCTGTGCAGATGTTTTTTACGTTTTGTGCTTTTTTTTTGAATGTGTGGCAAACGTTCACATTGGCGTGCCCTTCAATCTGTGCCCCACCCAATGTTTGATAAGGTTTGATAAGGCATGCCAGTCATTAACCCCTGTTAACAAGGCACGGCTTCGCGCATCACCGTCAACGAGCTACTGAATATACGGCCACACGTCTTCTTCTTTCAGCTTCATAAACTGCGCAAACTCCTGCACGGTAACGGGCAGGTGTTTCTCTTTCCCTGCCTGGGCTCGTATCCTGCACAGCAGCTTGCGTGCGTGCCGCTCGCTGCGGCCCGTGATCAGTTGCACATCTTTGGGGTAGATCATCATACGTTTTGTAGGTTTCATAAGCATGGTGTTCATTTCGGGCCAAAGAAACACAGCGGCCGCGCCCCGCGGCAGTTCCGGGGGTTCTGGAACCCCCACTAACGCATTGATAGCCAATTGGAAATAATATTTAAAAAAGAATGTACGCCCGCGGGCAGGCAATGGCCAGCCGGGGATAACCCGAGGATAACCCGTGCCTGGGCCGTGGGTAAGCCGCCATTACCACAACCCGTATGAAGAGCAGAATAAAGACCTGACGGCAAAATGCACCCTTTCGGAATGCTCCATTGCAACACCGTGTGGCAGGGCGTTACGTTTGCCTAAAACAACACCATGGCACGACTGCAATCAGCTCTTCAATTTACCGGCCCGCTCGGGGCGCTATCCGCTTACAAGGTCAGCGGGTCCGATCAGATTATCCTGCGCACCAAGGGCGGCCCCACCCGCCACCAACTGCGGCACCATGCCGCCTTTGCCAGCGTGCTCAGAAACAATGTGGAGTTCGGAGGCCGCGCTAAGGCCAGCCGTTGGGTTATACAGATGCTGGGACCGCAGAAGTCACTGGCCGATATGCGGCTATCGGGGCGCGTAAACGCCCTGCTCAAACCCATTCAGGAACTTGATCAGCACAGCCGCTGGGGCGAGCGGCACATTCTGCTTTCCCGCCAACCGCAGCTGTTGACGGGCTTCTCGCTGAAGCACGAAGCCAGCCTCGATGCCGTCATCAGGCCGGCAGTGGTGTCGTCACTATCGCGTGCGCACCTGCGTGCATCGGTAGAAATACCGCCACTGCTGCCCGGCATTAACTTTTTTCCTGCCCAGGCACCGTTGTATTGCGTGCAGGTGGTATTGGGCGTGGTGCCCGATCTCTTCTTCCAGCAGGGCAAATATGAGCCTGCCTCTGCCGATTATACTAAATGGTCGTTTGTTGCGGTGGCCACTCCATGGCACCCCGTGCCCGATCGATCAGACGCCACCACGCTGGAGGTGGCGTTGCCTCACCTGCCGCCCGATAATCATTTCAGCGCCATGCTCTCCATCGGCATCTGCTATGGAACAGCCCGGCACAACGGTGTGGTAGAGCGCGTGCCCTTTGCCGGATGTGCCAAGGTGCTCGCCATGGCCTAGCTGCCTTTTAATCCCTTTTAATTGCTGATGCGCTCCCTCCTGGCGCAAGCCTAAAAGGCGGGTGACGCTGAGGAGGAGTAAACTATTGAATCCCTCTGTCGCGGCACAAGCGAGGCGCTTGCGCCACGATAGAAATTTTAATGCACTAATTTTCTTTCTGGTGCGCTAAGGCTTGTCCCTGCCAATAAACCTGTTTTGGCCCAGCAGAAAACCAATGGCTCTTTCCACATTGGTGGCCAGGCTCTTTTCCGTTTTGAGGTTGGCAAGGTAGCGCACAATTTCCTTCTTCCTCGATGGCGGCAAGGCATCGAACACTTTTTTTGCCTTGCTGTTTTTTTGCAACGCTTGTACCCATTGCGGGTGTGGTTTGATCGTTCGCTCCTCCGTGTCTGCTTCAATGGTTACTTGCAACCACTCTCCTATTCTTTTGGGCGAATCAGGCAGCATCGTGGTGTTGATGTAGAGCCGCCATTCACCCTGAAACTTCACCAGGGTTTGCCTGTAGCTGGCACCGTTGAGGGTACCACAAACAGGTATCGGTCCCTTGTCTTTACCTGCTTCCATAAAAAGTCGGTTTAAAATTTTGTTGGGAACAAACACAAACGGATTGATACCCACGATGTGTAGCGTTGCCTTAAATCGGTGCATGGTGTGTCTTTGTAAAGCAATACTTATTTATAGTAGCATGGGCCTGCTGCTTCTCCCCATCAGAGTCACCCGTCAGGGATTCTGACGCGTTCACATCCAGATAATGAGTCAGCACGCCCGATCGTTCTGGGCCTCAGAGTTCCTGCTCCTCCGCGCTAATCCTTAAAGCGGTGACTCTGAGAGGGAGTAATGGGCTGCCAATGGCAAAGCTTATTGGAATCATAACTATTTTAAAGAACAAAAATAGATTTTCCGGTTCAACTCTCAGGGCTTATGTCCTGGCCTCAGCGTCCCCGCTCGTTTGCGCTGGCCCTCAAAGGTGGGTGACGCTGATGGGAGTGTCAATTATCCTTCTCATATTGGATTAGGCTCTTCGAGGTAAGTCTGGGCGTGGTAACCTTTTATTCCCCACTAAATTCAGCCTCTTGTCTATCGTTAAGCAAATTCTGCAAGTCAAAAGCTGAACATGGCAACCATTTCTTCCACCAGTTTTTTTCCTATGCGTTTATCTTTATCCAAGTCTGGGTCGTAAACGGTGAACTGTATGCCAATTGCCTTCCCGGACTGGAGAAGCAATCGGATAAGTTGTCTCAGTTCGTGGTAGTGGAGACCATCGGGCTGCCGAGCATCTACGGCACGCATTATCTCATCGTTTAACACATCCAGGTCAACATGAATCCAAAAGCCCTTAGCCTTTTTATCGTGCAGTCTTTTCAAGAACGCATTAACCGACTGCTCTATACCTGTTTTTCTCAACTCAGACAAGTCAGCTTTTAAAATTGCGGTCGAATAAAAATCGCCATTAAATTTATCATCAGTATACCTGTTGCCAAACTGCCCAACAAGGCTATCATACACATAAGGAGATTTGTTTTTGATATTAGTCAACGTGTGATGTCCTCTTCCGGTCACCAGGGCTAAATCCATACCTGCAGCACCGTGTGTGGATGAAGTTCTATTTCCAATTGCAAAATCTGTATGCCCATCAATATGGGCTAAACCGTACTTTCCTTTCAGCATCTTCATGGCAAGTGCGCTCCCAAGTAAAATGCTACAATCGCCACCAGATACGATCGGGAACTTTCCTTTTTCAATTTGTTCGGTTACTACCGATGCTAATTTTTTAGTGAACTTAATGATCCGGTCATGATTTCTCACTCCACTTTGCCGGTCGATTTTACCACTGTAGCCAGGTACTTTCAGCAGTATTCTTTGCTCTATTGCCAACCGCTCGCAGAATTTGAACTCATCCAAGACCGATGCCATTTTCCTCACCCCAGGCCCCAACTTGTCAGCGTAAGCCATTTTCATTAGCCCCAGGTTAGAAGGTGCGGATATAAACACGATGTCTCTATTCTCTGATTTTTTCTGCGAATACACATTGAACGGCATAATCAATAGTATTAGGGTAATCCTTTTCATACAACAACTTTAGACTGCTGGGTAAAAGTAAAAAATTAATCAGAATTACTTTACCGTCTATTCTAAATTTAATGGTAAAGTATATAGATTTGTGTATGAAAAAACGTTCAATCGAATCGCTCCAACTGGATGGAGGGTGTTTAGTTTTTGATTTTACAAACACCATTAGCACAAGGAAAAAGGAGTCCGGCTTTGATTATCTGAGTGACTACTCGGAGTTTTTGAAGTGGTCTGGCAAAGTTGGCCTTCTTCCTGGCAATCAACTGAAAGTGCTGAAAAAAGTACAACAAAAGAGCGAGAAGCTGGTTTCAAAAAGTTTTAGGCATTTAATCCATGCACGAGACGTTTTGTATGCATTGTTTTCGTCCATCTCAAATAAGAAGCCAATAGACCAAACGGTATTGAAGGAATTTAACACACTCCTGTCGAACTCATTTTCCAATATCAGCCTTCAAACTATCAGGAATGAATTTAGAATTAGTTTTTATAATGAAAGCAGACTGACTGACGAGCCCTTAAACATTATCATGAAATCAGCATACGATGTGCTTGTTAATGAGGATAGCGCACGTATCAAAGAATGCCCCTCGTGCGGCTGGCTATTTCTGGATAAAACCAAAAACGGCAAAAGGAGATGGTGCGATATGCAAGTTTGTGGTAGCCATGACAAAGCATTGCGGTATTATTATAAGATAAAGGAACGGGAAATATAAGTATATGAGATATTCTATTCTTGCGATCTTATTCTGTTTATTGACTCAATGTCTCCGGGAAGGAATCAAGATTCCTTACCCTGCATCGGTGCCAGACTCAACATCTTTGGTCTTTCTACCAGGTATTGTTAGCGGCAACGGTCTTGATTTTAACGCATGCTTTTCCCCAAAAGGGGATGCCTTTTACTTTAGTAGGTCCAATGGAGGACAATGGGATATTTATGAAACCATTAACAACGGTAAGAAATGGTCAAAGCCCACCCTGGCTGCCTTCAGTGAGCGGTATTCTGAGGCCGACCCAACGTTCGCTCCTGATGGTCGCTTGTTTTTTATCTCCAATAGGCCAACTCAGGCTAATCCGAACAAATCAGATTATGACATTTGGTTTATACGTCCATTGGAGAGCGGAGGCTGGTCACAACCGGAGAATCTCACAGAAGTAAACTCAGATAGTTCGGAATACTATATATCATTTTCAGAGAATGGAAACTTGTACTTTGGCTCCTCCAGACCGGGTGGGTTTGGTGCGGAAGATATTTATATAAGTCATCTGACAAAAGGTAAGTATACTACTCCGCAAAATCTTGGTCAAACTATCAACTCGGCTCAATCCGAGCATGACCCATGTATCTCAAAAGATGAAAGATACCTCATCTTTAAATCAGAAAACCGGCCAGACGGTTTTGGTGAAGCCGACCTTTATTGCTCCAAAATTAGTGGCGGAGGTGGTTGGATGCAGGCCGTCAATCTTGGCCAGAAAATTAACACATCAACATACGAATATTGCCCTTATGTAAGTCCCGACTCCAGGTATTTCTTCTTTAGTAGCGAGAGCGATGTAAAGTGGATTAGTATGGAGTATTTGAGAAAACACATAGACAAACTTTGCAAAGAATGAAAATCCATAATTTACTCTTGTTGGCCATACTTCTGTTTGTAAGTTGTTCCAAAATGAACATGAAGTACATAGACTCATCCGGAAACTCCTACTCCCAGGCGCTTGAGGTAAGAGGTTTCAAAAAACTGGTTTTTGTGAGTGGTCAGATACCAACAGATGAGAATGGAAATGTTCCAGCCGATTTTAGCAGCCAATGCCTGCTGGTATGGAAGAATATTGAGAGCCAATTGAAGAATGCGAATCTGGGTCTATCAAACATTATAAAAGTTAATACGTATCTATCTGATAGAAGATACCGGGAAGAAAACTTTACGATTAGACACCAGGTGTTAGGAGCTCACCAACCTGCACTCACTGTCATCATAGCCGATATTTACGACCGCGACTGGCTACTCGAAATTGAAGTCATTGCAGCCGAATAAAATCTTATTTAATTCAAATGAGCAGTATGGTAAGGAAAAGTGACTTAAAATCATTCAGTCTGTATGAATATCTGAAACACCAGAATAATCACAGCTTTAACATACCCTTTTTTCTGGCCGATAATGATACCTACAAAAACGCCCATGTCAGCTTTCCGTTTAGGACATTCACATACGGCCTTGGAATTACTTATTCTTCTGCCAATGTTGATAAAGTAAAGATTGGAAATATCGACTATGAGATAAAGGGAGGTTGCCTTACTACAATCGGGCCCGGGTTGGTATGCACATGGACGAGCAATTATTCAGCGGTGCATGACACGGTCTATTTCACTGAGGAACTGTTTAATGGCTATAGCAATAGTATATTTCTGCGTTCATTAGATTTCTTTTCACATGGAGGCAGACATGTCATCTCCCTCACCGAGGAACAAATAAAAAAAATATCCACTCTGTTTAGTTCTATCAAGGAGTTGAAAGGTGACACGCAAGTGATTCCCGGTCTTGTTCACTCACTTTTAATGCTGGTCGATTCTATACACCAAGGACTAGAGGAAAAGGCGCAAACCAAAGCAACGTCTGCTGGAGAACGAATTATAATGCAATTCAGGAAGTTGGTAGCCGAACAATTTAGAGAGCACAAAGAGGTGGCGTTTTATGCTTCGCATTTGAATATTACACCGAAATATTTGAGTGAAGTGCTTCAGGGCGAACTGGGCAAAAATGGCAAGAAGTTTATTGACGAGTTTGTATTGATGGAAGCCAAAAGCCTGTTGAAACAAACTCAATTGTCAATTCAGGAAATAAGCTATTTTTTGGGTTATGAAGATGCCTCTTCGTTCACCAAAATATTCAGAAAGCTAAGCGGAACTACACCTTCTGCCTATCGTGCAGAATGAGAACCAAATCGGTCTCATTTTCATTCAAGTAAGAAACCGAAATTCTTACCAGCTATACCGAAATTTTGCCAAGCTGTTGATACAGTCATTAGATAATTTTGTAAGGTTAAAAGGCTGGCAATGAGTACAAATCAATTTCTAATGACATGACGTCACAACAGATTTATCAACCGCACCCGGCCTTAAAATCTCTCGTCAGGTATTACTGGTCGCTGGATATTGAATTGGGCGGAGAATCGATGTTAAATCTCCAGGTGATGGCCGACAGGTTTCCACGCATTGTGATTCAATGCTTGAATGGAAAAAATGCACTTCATAGCGCTCACTATGATAATGTGTATGCTGCGAGTCTGAAGGGCATCGCGTCAAAACCCGCATTGGTGCAAATGGAACCAACCTATTCGCACGTGGCGGTGTCTTTTTTTCCACATAGTATAAAAGCATTGTTCGGGATTGACGGCTATGAGACGACTGATGCCGTTCTCGATTTACATCATTTTTTTCCTCGCGAGGTAATTGAGCAAATTATGGAGACGCAGCAGAAATGCGTGCGTATCTCAATTTTAGAGGCCTTCTTATTGAAGCAACTCAGCGGAATGAGAACAATTGATTGGCGGGTAGTAAATTTTTCACAGCTATGCCCCAATACTCACTATGGTCACCAGCTTAAACAGTATCAAATAAGCGAGCGCCAATTTGAACGGAAATTCTTGCAGTATGTCGGATTTACTCCATCTTACTATAAAAGAATTTTGCGGTTTGAAAATGCTCTTTATAGACTGCAGCATAGCCACTACAAGTCGCTTGCTAATCTGGCTTATGAGTTAGGTTATGCCGACCAGTCTCATTTTAACAGAGACTTTAAGCAACTTTCCAGTCTGACTCCCATAGAATTAATCACCAGAAGTGGACTCGTAAAAGAAAGTGGATCTATTCTGGCTGAATAGAGGTGACGGATTTATTCTATACTTCCTTTAAATATTTGTTGATTCTTGCAGATCAAAAATTGTTACTGGTTTACCCAAAAAACTGACCATGAAATTTACTACACTCATTCTACTGTCACTCGTTTTAAGTACTACAGCTTCTTATTCCCAAGCAAATAAAAACAACATGAAAAAAGTAACGGAATTTAAAGTTAACATCCCACAATCAGATTTGGATGATCTAAAAACCCGATTGAAAAACATGCGCTGGCCTGGTGAAGCAGAAGGCTCAGATTGGAATTTTGGCACCAGCGAGGCTTACCTGAAAAAACTGGTAAGTTATTGGACAACAAGCTATGATTGGAGAAAACAAGAAGCCTTGCTAAATAAGTACCCACAATACATTGCGGAGGTAGATGGCATTAAAGTTCATTTTCAGTACGTCAGAGGCAGCGGAAAAAATAGCAAGGCGATAATACTTACACACGGCTGGCCTGATAGTTACTATCGTTTCCATAAGTTAATCCCACTATTGACAACAGGTGAGCAAACTTTTGATTTAGTTATTCCTTCTATTCCTGGCTTTGGATTTTCGGAGAAAAAAGCGTTAACAAGCGAAGCTGTTGCCGACCTCTGGAAAAAACTGATGACAGAGAACCTTGGCTATTCAAAATTTTATGCAGCCGGAGGTGACGTGGGGATGAATGTTACCAAAGCATTGGCTTCAAAATACCCTGATGCCGTGGCGGGTGTGCACTTTACTGATGTCGGCTATCCCACAGGCCAGGAAGATTTCAGTGCCATGACTGAAGCAGAAAAACAATTTGCTCAATATGTACAGCAATGGTGGTATAGTGAAGGAGCTTATGCAATGGTGCAAGCTACCAAGCCGCAGTCTCTGGCTTATGCACTCAATGAATCGCCCGTAGGATTGGCAGCATGGATGTTGAGTTTTGGTACGGCTGGCGCAACGCCTGACCAACTTGAAAAAGCGTTTGGTGGGAAAGATGAAATGCTCACCAACATAATGATATACTGGTTTACCCAAACCATAGCCACTTCCATGAAAATGTATAAAATGGATGCAATGGCACAATGGGGAGGTTCAGCACCATTGGCTAAATCAAATGTACCCGCAGGGATTACCTTGTTTGCAAGAGAGGCACAATTCCCCAGAGAATGGGCAGAGCGGTCTGTGAATGTGGTTAGCTTCAATAAAATAGATGAAGGTGGCCACTTTGCTGCTTTAGAAGTACCAGAATTATTCGCGGGCGAATTGAGAAAGTTCTTTTTTAGCTTGAAATAATCTGAATTGAAACAAAAGAGTGCCCGAAAGAAGAGTGCTGACTTTATATTAAATGATTAGTAAGGTCAGCATTGTAAGCTACCTCCCTTAAATAAGTCAACAAACAAAATTGATACACGAGATGAGAAAAGTAATACTGGTTATCCACACCTCGATTGACGGATTTGTAGCAGGCGAGAATGGTGAATTTGATGAATTAACCCAAAGCCCAGAAAACCTTGAATTCGTTTGTAGCCTGGCAGATACGGCTGATGCAGTTTTGGCGGGCCGTGTGTCGTATCAAATGCTGGACAGTTATTGGCCCACGGCACACCTCAACCCAACGGCTACCAGCAGTGAGGTGAAATACGCAAATTGGTACAACCGTGCCGAAAAGATTGTACTGTCAAAATCAATGGCCGAAAGGGACGGTGGTGGCGCCACAGTTCTATCAGAGAACATTGAAGACCGCCTTTTGCAGATGAAGAACAAAAAGGGCAAAGATATTTTGATGTTTGGAAGCCCATCCGTTTACAAAACGCTTACAAAACTGAACCTGATTGATGAATACTGGATTATTATGTACCCGGTACTGTTAGGAAAAGGTATCCCGCTTTTTGATGAAATCAAAAGTTCGATAAAATTGAAATGTTTGAGTTCAAAGCAGTTTACTAAGGGTGAAATAGCTATCCACTATAAGATTGAAAATATTAAACACTCAACTTTATAAATATGTAGTGAGAATTCCATTTCATTCATGTGACGATGCAAAATTGACTTTGGTGAAGAAAATTAGAATATAGCACCAAACATTTACCCAGCAATAAGCGAGAAATGAAACATTTTTATTGGGTAGTACCAACAATATTTTTCTCAATATTCTTACTGGCCTCATGTCGCCATAAAGAAAGAAATGGAGATGGCTCTGTCGCTACTCCAAGCGATTCATTAATTTATTCAGGAAACCCGGAAACAATGAGTGTGAAAGGAAAGTTGAATTTGTTCTCTTATGAAAGTGTGAAACGCTTATTTGAGAAAATGGACCAACAGGCAAGCTTTCAGCCGTTGTTAGACCTTTGTTCAGACAGTGTAGTTTTCATTGCAACAATAAGAGAAGGTTCACCAATCAGCGGAGCATTTAGAGGAAAGAAGAATGTGACTGAGTATTTTAATAAGATATTACCCGAAGTAGCTTCATTTAGGCAATTGCAGCCACTTGAATTTGTCGTTAGCGACAGTTCAGTGGTGATACTTGGCGATGATGAGTACACCATTAAAAAAACTGGCTCTAAACATCATAGCCCTTATGCTATGGTACTTAAAATCAAGAATGGCTTTGTCGAAGAGATTTTGATTATTCAGGACTTGTCTGCGCTTTGGGAAGCATATAATCGTTAAACGATCAGTCGATGAAGATATGAACAGCAGAACTATCTGCAAAACAAGCCAAAGAGCACGGCAACAGAAATAACTATATACGGTTGAATGAAGATTTGATTAAATCCCTGCAATAAATTCCTGCTTTTAACCGGTCCACTTTCATACCTATAAAAAATATGAGCACCGACATCAAAGACTACATTACACGCAGCTCCCTAACGGTATGGCAACCGTTGATAGAGAGTGGGATTGAATACAAAGGTATTTTTGTAAAATCCTTGCGTTACGATCATGCCACACAACGTTCCACAACTATTTTATTAAAATTTGAACCCGGTGCGCATTACCCTTACCACAACCACCCTGCGGGTGAAGAATTGTTTGTATTAGAAGGCGAGGTGACCATTGAAGGGGCCAAGCTGACGGCCGGAGATTACCTCTACACCCCACCCGGCTTCAAGCATGCCGTTGATAGCGAACAGGGTGGCACACTCTTCTTTATGATTCCTGAAGAGGTTGAAAAAATAGACAGGTAGCCCTTCCTCCTGTAGCGGTCGGCCATTCTCTGCCCTTAATTCTCCTTCAGTGCATGCACAGGGTTCGAGCGCGCTGCCTTGAAAGACTGGATGCCCACGGTGAGCAACGCCAGCACCATCATCAATAGGCCCGCCTGCACAAACAGCGCTACCGAAAGGGGTATGCGGAATGCAAATTTGCTCAGCCACTGATCGGCCACGTAATAACTGATGGGCAGGGCGATGGCGCAGGCCACCCCTATAAGGGCGAGGTAACTTTTGGCCAACTGCACCACCAGTGTGCGCTCGTTGGCGCCCAATATTTTCCTGATGCTGATCTCTTTGTACTTCTGCGAGGTGCTGTACACCACCAGCCCGAACAAGCCGAGGCACGCCACCAATATGGTAAAGCCTGCGAAGTAGCTAAACAGCACCGTTAGCTTCTCTTCCGCTTTGTACATCCGGTCGAAGTTCTCGTCCAGGAACTTGTACTCAGAGGGCCACTCGGTGTTGAATTGTTTCCAACTGGCCTCCAGGTGCGCGAGCGTTTCGGGCACCTCGCTGGACTTGATTTTCAAAGTCATGCTGGAATAGGCAGGCGGAAAAATGTGCAACACGGTCGGCCGTATTTCATCGCGCATGCTGTTGAGTTGTATGTCTTTGACAACGCCAATCACCTTCCCTTTCTTTAGCGAGTCGGAATCATCCCAACGTTGCCACGCCAGCCGATGGCCAATGGCCTGCTGCGGATCGGCATGGCCCAGCATTTTGGCAGCTGCCTCGCTGATGAGGAAGGCCTCGCGTTCGTCTGTGGTAAAAGCTTCAGAGAAGTCGCGGCCGGCCACCACTTGCAGCCCCAGCGTTTTTACGTAGTCGTGGTCTACCGTCAGCAGGTTGCAACCCGACTCTTTGTTGTTGTTCTCCTGGTCCAATATGC
>CAZRQK010000004.1:56143-115418 GCA_964602295.1 uncultured Ohtaekwangia sp. | reverse complement strand
CCTCGCCCGGCAGGCCATAACCCAGCGACACGCTCACGATGTTGGGGTGGTTGGCAAATACCTGTTTGGCTTCCAGCGGGCGCTGGCCCATTTCTCCGCGCAGGCGCAGTACCACCAGGTTGTCTTTATCGAAGCCCATGGGGCTGTTGCGAATGAATTGGTATTGCTGCGACACGGTGAGTGCTGCCACGATCAGGAAGAAGGACAACACAAATTGCACCACCACCAAACCCTGGCGCAGTACGCTTCGCGACTGCCCCGCCTGCCGGTTCGCCAAAATCACGGCAGGCTGATAGCTTGAAATGAAGAAGGCCGGGTAGGCCCCTGCAGCAAGCCCTACCACCAGCGCGAAGATTGCAAACAACGCTAACACCTGTGGTTGGTAAAGCAGGTTGATGGCAATGGTTTTCTCGGTAAATGCATTTAAGAAGGGCAACACCAAACCGGTGATGGCCAGGGCGATGATGAGTGCAAAGAGGGCGGTGATCATCGACTCGCTGATGAACTGATACACAAGTTGAGTTCGCAAGGCCCCCACCACTTTGCGCACGCCTACTTCCTTCACCCGACTGATGGCACGGGCGGTGGAGAGGTTCACAAAATTAAGGATGGCAATGGCCAGGATAAACAACGCTGCCGCAGACAAAATGTAAACGGTTTGAATATTGCCGCGCACTGCTATGTCCCACAATTGGTCGGAGGCATGCAGGTGCACATCGCGCACGGGCATGAGGTGGGGTATGTAATAGGTGCCATTGGCTTTGGTCTCGGGCCAAGCGTGGCGTTCGGCCAGGTCTTTCAGGTTGGTTTCCACCTGCGCCACGTCAACGCCAGGCTTTAACTTTACATACGTGTGAAACTGACTCCACCCCCAGCGCTTGAGCCGGTCCGCATTCACCATACTCTCTATATTCAGGAAATAGTTACGTTGAAAGTGGGCATGTGCGGGCATGTCTTCGAAGACGGCAGCCACTATGAAAGACTGGTTGAATAGTTCAATTGATTCGCCCAGCGCGGGTTGAGTACCAAAGTATTTCTCCTTCAGTGTTTGGTTGATGGCGATGCCGTTGCGTTGGGTGAGGGCTGTGGTGCGATCTCCTTCCAGCAACGTCAGGCTGAACATATCGAAAATGGTGGGGTCGGCACCGCCACCGTGGTCTTCGGTGAAGCGCTTCTCTCCTACCTTAAACAACACGGGCAGATTAAAATTGATGTAGCGCGTGTAGTAATCTACTTCCGGATATTCTTCCGCCAACGTGGGGGCAATCATCGGTGGCACCATGGCCCCTTTGCGCACGCTTCCGTCTTCGTTAAACAGTTCGTTGTAGATGCGGAACTTTAGAGAAGCCTCACTGATGTGGTTGTCAAATTGAAATTCATCGTATACAAACAAAGCAATGACAAAGAACGAAGCCATGCTGATGGCCATGCCTGCGATGTTGATGGTGCTGAAGAATTTACTTTTGATGAGGTTTCGGAATGCGATGGCCAAATAGTTTCTAAGCATGGTAGGTTACTTTTGTGGTTAGGATGGGCAGTTGCAACAGTTGCCTTGCCGGGTCCGGTAAACACTTGCCTCATGGCTATGCAACTAAAATGCCACGGGGTATTGTGGCAGGTAACGGGCATATCGCGCATTCCTGTTACTCAAATCCGAACAAAAAGTGTCCGCTGCCGACCGTGTTGGTGGGGTACAAATCGCCCGCAGATAGTTGCAAGCAAGCCAGCTTGACCTTGCAGCTAATCGGCTTTGGCCGGTCGAATACCATAGATCAGCAGGTAACCAATCATCCAGAATTCGCCTGCTGTGGCTGGTATGGTTAAAAAACCGACCCAGGCCCCTTTCACACCCATGTAGTTAATGAAGGCACTTAAGATATAACCTGCCCCTCCCAGCATTAAAATACGGCCCAGCCACAGGGGCATGCGTTGCGAGCTTGTTACGATGTAGCCCATGGGTATCAGCCAAAGCCCGAAGAAGAGACTGCCCACCCCCCAGCTGTGTTTGATAAACTGGTCGAACACCTGCACCAGCAAGAGCTGGTCGGCTGCAGAAAGGGCGGAGTTAGCCATATCAATGGCACCCCCCATGGCCATGGCGCTGATCATGATGGCACCGGCATTCATCATGCCCCACGCAGCCAGTGCCCAAGCGGCAAAGTGGTTGATGTCTTTGAATAACTTAAAAAAGTAGACCGCTGCCAACGCTTGCGATACCACGATGGCAAACTCCAGCACCAGGCGCAGGCGGGCAAGTGTTTGCTGTTCGCGCAGGTTGGTGAGGGTTTGAGAAAGGGCGCCCGACACATATATCTGTGGATGCAACAAAATGAAGCCAGCCATACCAGAAATGGCCAGAGCCAGGTACCAAACGCCTGCTTTACGGGCCGTGCTCACCAAATCTTGTTGATTTTCCATGTGGGTATGATTTACGGGAAAAGACTGGTCTGCCGAAGAAATGTTACAAATCGTGCCTTAGAAAGTTAACCATCAATAACAAATGGGCCAAAGCCTTGATGACGCCCATTATTTAGCGGGCACTTCCACTACTTTTACTTTTAAGATGACTCACCACTTCCAATGTCGAATGCACCGCCTATTTTTGGACGGTTTTAAATTACAGATGGCGTTATGCTCGTAGAAATCAATCCGAAGTTGCCTATGCGGAACAAGGCTGTAACGCAAGACTATTACGTGAACCAACTGGGGTTTGAGTTATTTGGCAACAACACGTATGACGATTACCTGATGGTTTGCAAAGATCACATTCAACTGCACTTCTTCATCTTCAAAGAGCTGGACCCCACGGAGAATTACGGACAGGTCTACATCCGAACCACGGGTATCGATCAATGGTATGAATGGCTGGTGAAGAACAAAGTGGCCATCCATCCCAATGGTCACCTCACCGACAAACCCTGGGGCCAGCGGGAATTTGCCCTACTCGATCCCGACCACAACTTGTTGACTTTTGGCGAGCCTGTGGCAAGCCAGCGCTAACGGCCAAGCTCCTCCCCATAATTTTCGTCCCTATTTCTACTTCCAATTACTTGTGAGTCAGGTGTATACATTTTTTTAGGATAATTTTTGGCCTGACACTATTTGCAAATGATAAATCAATTCCTCACTATTGCACTGTATTAGTCAAGTAATACAGTAAATCACGTGAGATGATTGTTATCAACGACTTAAAATTTGCCTATTCGGAAAAACAGCGGCCATTGTTTCAGGATCTGCAATGCGAACTACCTGCAGGCAGTATTGTAGGCTTACTCGGAAAAAACGGTGCCGGCAAAACTACGCTGCTGAAACTCATGATCGGTTTGCTCCGCCCCACCGGGGGTTCGGTAAGTATCATGGATCATCAGCCCTGGCTACGGCAGCCCTCCCTGCTGCAGGAGATTTACTTTCTGCCTGAGGAATTCTATCACCCCAGCGTTACCATCAGAAACTATGTAAAAGCCAACGCCCGGTTTTATCCGCGTTTTGACGAAACGATGCTGCAAGGATTGCTCAAAGACTTCGAGTTACCGGAGAACAAGCGACTCAATGAACTGTCGTACGGTCAGAAAAAGAAGTTCATGATTTCCTTTGCGCTGTCAACCCGCTGCCGCCTGCTCGTGTTAGACGAGCCCACCAACGGTTTGGATATACCTTCTAAAACCATTTTCAGGAGGGTAATGGCCGGCTCGCTGGATGAAGACCAACTGGTAATTATCTCCACCCATCAGGTGCGCGATGTGGAAAATCTGATCGACCGGGTGCTGATGCTGGAGCAAGGCAAATTCATTATGCAAAAAAACCTCTTTGAAATTTCTTCCAGGTTGCGCTTTACCATTGCCTCTTCGCCCGAAGGTGAAAATATATTATACCATGAAATGGTGCCGGGGGGTTTTAAGGTAATTACACCGCAGACAGACGGCAGTTCTTCTGTCGACATTGAATTGTTGTTCAATGCGATTTCTAATGGTTCCGAAAAAATGAGAGAATATGTCAAATAATGTGTTCAGTTGGGATCGTTTTTCGTTGCTTTTCAAGCAGCACTTCATCCACAACACGCAGTTAATTTTGTTATCGGCCGGGGCTTATGCGGGCGTTGTGTTCATTGTGTTATGCCTGGTGCAGTTGGGCAACGACCTTGAGCCCTTTGGGTTGACTCACTTCCAGGCCTTCCTCATGGGCTTTGTGCCTGTTTTTGCAATCTTGTACGTAGGCCACTCCTTCCCTCCTTTCCGGTCGAAAGAGAGCACCATCAGTTACTTGATGGTTCCTGCTTCCGCATTAGAGAAATTTGCTTTCGAGTTGGTGAGCCGAATCGTATTGGCAATTATCGTGCTGCCCATCTTGTTTTGGTGCACCTTCAATCTGCAAGGCCTGATCTTCAACATTTTTTCCCCGTATTCATTCGATTCCATGGGCCTGCAGCATATAGTCATGCTTGACGTGCCTGCCGAGTACAAGTCCATTTCGTATGTGCTGATAACGGGTGGGGTACTATTTGCACTCTCCCTTGCCTTTACCGGTGGTGCCATGTTTGACAAACAACCGTTGGTGAAAACACTTTTTTCGCTGGCCGTGATCGCGATGGTGTTCGTAGGATATGCCTACGTAGTGGTGGAGCCGCTCGGGCTGGGGCGATACAATCCGCCTGAAAAAATGATACTGGTTCCGATGGATGAAATGGACACCCTGCACATGCTGGCGTTGGCACTCTTCGCAAGCACGGTGGTGATGTTGGTGGTGGCGTATCATAAGATTAAAGAGCGGGAGGTGTAGCATGCAATTTCAAGAGGGCAAAAGCATATTTCTGCAGATAGCAGACACCATCACCGAAAAGGTGGTGAATGGTGAATTTCCGCCCGGAGAGAAAATTCCTTCGGTGCGAGAACTGGCGGCAGCCATGGGGGTAAATCCGAACACAGTAATGAGAACCTATAGCGAATTGCAGGCCATGAACATTATCGAAAACCAGCGCGGCATCGGATACTTCGTAAACCCCGATGCCAGGAAAATTATTCTCAAAGACAAGAAGGCAGAATTCTTTAACAAAGTGCTGCCCGAATTTTTAAAACAAGCAGCCCTCGTAGGCATCAGCAGCGATGAGTTGAAAAAACACCTCGAAAACCTGAATGGAACATTATGAAGCTCAGTAATAAAATACTTTTCGGATTTTTTGGAGTCATCTTTGTGTACCTCACTGCCGCATTTGCCGAGCTTAGGCTCACAGGCATTCCGAACGTGATCAACGACAGCAACAGCAAAGCGGAGACGGTAGACCTTTCAGGGATTCGTTACCTGGTAGTGAATGACTTGGGGGAAACCGTATACGTAAAAGGTTCCGATAAACTGCAACTGGAGGTACGTAGCCTTACGGGTGACTTACTTCAGCATTTGAAATACCAGGTGGCGGGCGATACGCTGATACTTGCGGACTTCGAGGCGGGTGAAGTGAGTACGTTGCGAATATCGGTATTGGTGCCAACGGGCAGCCTGCACGGAATAAGCTCCCATTCATCGGTAGTAGGCATTTCGAAAGTAGATCTATCGCACCTGCAGATGTCGCAAAATGCCGGGCGGGTATGGATAACCGAGAGCAAGATTTCAAATTTAGAACTGAATCTTTCCAATAATTCATTCCTGGAGGTAGCGGACACGGAAGTAGATTCCCTGGAGGCAAGTGTTGATTCATCCCAGGCAAACGTTAACTCGCTGGTCGGTTTGATACGGGCCTCGATTACAAATCACACCCGTCTGCGCCTTTCGGGCTTGCAGGAGCTACAACTGAAAAAAGACGAGAGCAGCCACGTGATCATCTACGAATGAAAGTTCAAGCACTTTGTAACAAAAGTGCGCACACAACCATCTTTTAACCAAGCTAATACCCCCGAGCCACCAAGTGCGATGAATATCGAGATCACCGGTCTTTCCAAAGTCTACCCCAACGGCCATGCAGCCATCAAAAACATGAACCTCCAGATTGGCAGCGGCATGTTTGGGTTGCTGGGCCCCAACGGAGCGGGTAAGTCTAGTTTTATGCGCATACTGGTTACTGTGCAAAAAGCCACCGCGGGCACCATCCTGATGGATGGCATGGACATCAACACACACAGACATGAAATCAGGAAGCGGGTGGGCTACCTGCCGCAGGACTTTACCTTTTTCTCCAAACTGAAAACCTGGGAGTTTCTTGACTATGCCGCCCAACTGGCTACGTCTTTAAAAAGAAAAGAACGACTGGCAAAAGTAGACGGGTTATTGGAGCAAGTGGGCCTGCTCGATGTGCGCGAACGAATGGCCAACAAACTTTCGGGTGGAATGAAACGAAGGCTGGGCATTGCGCAGGCACTGATAGGCGAACCGCGCCTGTTGGTGATTGATGAGCCTACCACAGGCCTCGACCCGGAGGAACGCATTCGCTTCCGCAACATTCTCTCCGATCTCAGCCAGAAAGATGTAACGATCATACTCTCCACACATATTGTTGGCGACATCAGCAGCACGTGCCACAACATGGCCATGCTCAACAAAGGTGAGGTGGCCTTTCGGGGTTCGCCCGAAGGCATGATAGACCAGGTGCGCGGCCATGTGTGGCAGATACTGGTCGATGACCAGGAGTTCAACGATTTGAAAGCAAAGTATCCCGTTGTGTCCACCATTCCTGCCGGAGGCAAGTGGGAGGTACAACTTATTGCCCATGAGCGGCCGCATCCCGCAGCCAAAGAGGCCAATCCCAACCTGGAGCATGCCTATGTTTATTTTATGGAAAACGAGTTAGGTGTATCGCTGGTATGATTATGTCGATGAAGAACATATGGACCATCTCCGCTCTCGAGTCGAAAGTGTTGTGGCGAAATTGGTTTTTCCGAATCATAGCCATAGCAGGTATCGGCTTCCTTACCATCTTCAACCTGGCCGTATTTTCTGAACTGGACACTCCGCGGTGGACCCAGTTGGCCAACGGCTGGATACTTCCCTATGCCAGCTTGCTGATGATCAGCATACCACAGGCAGCCGCTGTTATCTTTCTGGCAACCGGGCTGGTGAAGAAAGATAAGAAGCTCGATACGAATGAAGTTTTCTTCGTGCGCCCGATTTCCAACCTCGACTACGTGCTGGGTAAGGCGCTGGCGTTGTTCAAACTCTTTTTCTTACTAAACCTCGTGCTGCTGGCTATTCCCCTGTTGGTAGGCATCACCAATCCGTTTGCTACAATCCACCTGAAGGCGTTTGCTATTTATCCGCTACTTACCAGCGTACCCACTATTATTTTTGCCACCGGCATTTCCTTTCTGCTGGTAACGCTTATCCGCAACCAGCCCATCTCTATCGTTTTGCTCATTGGCCTGGCCGGTGTGCAACTGATTTATTATTTCGACAAGTTCTCGAACATACTTGACTTCACCGCGTTGCGCTTGCCCATGCTGGCTTCAGAAATGGTTGGGTTCATCGACATGGAGCTTGCGTTATGGCAACGTGCATTCTATGTGATTGCGGGCCTCGCATTTCTTTTCATGACAGCTTTTTTTCTCGACCGACTGGCAGGCAACCAGGCAGGGCACCGCTCCACCTTGCTAACCGGGGTGGCATTACTGTTGCTTGCCGGCTTTGTCTTCATGAAGCCCTTGCGCATACACCTGGATGCCATTTCGCTGCGCGAAGATATGATTGCTGCTAACGACCAATGGGCAAATGTGCCCAACATAGATGTATTGGCTCATCGGATTTCGCTTGAGTGGAAAGGCAAAGAGATCGCAGCTACTTCCGACCTGCGAATCAAAAACAATACAACCCAGGTGCTGGACACTCTTTACTTTTCATTGAATCCTCAGCTTACGGTTGATACCCTGCTGCTGAACAATTGGGCGGTTGCGTTCAACAAGGAATTGCAGATCGTGTCTGCCACGCAAGGCGTGCATCTGAAGCCAGGCCAGGAAGCCACCGTACGCGTGAAGTACCATGGCACCGTTACGCAGTTAGTGGCCCACCTGGAGGTAGACCCCGAACGATACAATAACCAAAACGATTTTATTATCTTCTCCTGGCCCAAGAAGTATGCTTTTCTGGCTGACGATTTTGCGCTGCTGACCAAAGATGTGTTTTGGTACCCGGAAGCCGAATTGGGTTACAACCGTAAGACCGCAGCGAAAGGAAAACAATCATTTATTGATTTTGAGTTAAGCGTTACCGTTCCTGCCGGCAAAGTACCTGTGTCGCAGGGTGCGGTTATTGTAAATGGCAACACGCATACCTTCCGGCCGGAATATCCCCTGCCCCATCTGTCGCTAACAATTGGAGATTATGTAAAGCGAGAAGTAGTGGTCGACAGCGTGGTGTATTCCGTTTTTCACTATCCCAACAACGATTATTTCATGAAGCACCTCGACCAGCTGGGCGATACCATTAACTACCTGATAAAAGATATTGCGAATGAGTATGAAGATGCACAGGCACTGTCATATCCATTCAAAAGATTACAGTTTGTGGAGGTGCCCATGGCATTTACTGCTTACAACAAAATTTACGAAAGCCACCAGGCGTTTGTGCAACCCGAAATGGTTTTTTGGCCCGAGGAGGGTGGCGAAATATACCAGTTCGATTTCAGGCGGCAACTGCGTGACATGACCGAGCAGGCGGCCAAGAACAACCAGGTATTAACCGACAAGCAGAAACAGGCCAACGTATTTAGCGACCTGGTGAGAAAGGTATTTACCAAACAGGCTGGTATGGACTGGGTGAACGAAGACAAAGACTTCGACAATCCAGACTACTCGCTCTTTCCCAATTATTACGATTTCAACTCAGGCGTTGTGAGCCGGGACTGGGGATTGTTGAACCGCAGCATTGCAACTTACCTCAGGCGCGACAAACAAAAGCAGTACGACTATACCCGCGACATGAATGGAATTTCGTTTGCGGAAGAGTGCAACAACCTGATGCGCAGTTCTTCGGTTACTCAAATTCTAACGGAAGCCGAGTTTAGTAAAATCAGCAAATCGGTAGCGCTGAAGAGCCAATATCTCTTCTCTTACCTCGGCCAGGTAATTGGCGAGAATGTCTTCAAGTCTTTCCTGCTCGATTGGGTCAACACGCATCAGCACCAACTAACCAGTTATGAAGATTTCAGAGCTGCAATACGCATGCGCTTCGACATCGACATAGACCCGATTATCCGTAAGGTGTATTCTGAAACAGCTCAGCCCGCATTCGAAATTCTGGAAGTACAAAAATATGAAGTGACCGATGGTGACCGCAAGCGCTACCAGGTGTTGGTGAAAGCCAGGAACTCCGGAGACACCGATGGGGTTTTCGAGGCGAAATTCAACAGCAAAGAAAAGCAGGATGATGACGACTTCTATAATACGAAAGTAAATGAAGAGGCCGAGGAAGAAGCGCCTGGCAGGCTCGCTGTCATCCGGCAGGGTGAAACCAAGCAATTCGGTTTCTTGCTGGACGAAAAACCCATTCAACTTACTATCAACACCATCATTTCACGCAATATTCCCTCGATCATTAACATATCGATGGGAACCTTACCCAAACGCGAAAGTGGTGCGTTGTTCGAGGGCGAGCGGGTAGTTGATACAGAGGAAAGCCCCAACCACTACGAAGTGATTGTAGACAATGAAGATCCGGGCTTCAGCCACTTTAGCCCCATTAAGCCCACCATACTGAAAGCGTGGCTCGATGCACAGAAAACCGAAAACCAGAAATATTTTGGAAGATGGAACCGATCATATACCCTGTGGCTGGCCACTACCGGTTCGGACTTCTATGGAAGCGTTATTCGCTCGGCCCATTTCACGCGTTCGGGCAATGGCGACAAGTTGGTAACGTGGACACCTACCCTGGCAGAAGAAGGCTTTTACGACCTCTACGTGTACATGCGCGGGAAGAATCAAAATGAATTTACCGGAAACGATGGTGACGGCAAACAGTACAACTACCACTACATCGTAAAAAATGGCGATGGCACAGACAACATTAAGTACAACATTACCAACGCAGAGCCCGGCTGGAATTACCTGGGGTCGTACTACTTCAACAAGACCGGTGGAAGCGTTTCGCTTACAGATAAGTGCGAAATGCGAACGGTATATGCCGATGCAGTAAAATGGGTGAAGCAATAAATCGCAAGCAAAGAATTATTAAAAAACACAGTATGAGTATTGGGCACATATTACCAGCCAACCCCGCACGATGGTTCGCTTTCATTTTCTTCCTCTTCCTTTCGGGGAATATGTATGCGCAGCAAACACTTACGCTGAGCCAGGCCATAGAAATTGCGCAGGGCAGCAGCCGCAGCATTAAAAAATCGAAGCTGAATCTGTACGGCAACCAGCGCAGCCTCGATGCACAACGTGCTGCCCTGAAATCGAAGTTTGCCCTGGATGTAACCCCCTTCGACTACAACCGACAGCGCAACTTCAACGATCTGTTTTCTACGTGGAACACCAATGAAGACTACAACTCGTTCGCTAACTTTTCCGTGAGCCAGCCGATTGTGGCTACCAACGGCACGGTGTCGCTCATCAACCGCCTGGGCTACCGCGACAACTACTCGGAATTTCAGGATGTGCGCACCAAAACCTATAGCAACAACCTATACCTGCAGATAGACCAGCCCATCTTTACCTATAACCGAACCAAGATGCAGTTGAAGGAATTGGAGCTGAACCTGGAAAATGCCTCCATCAGCAACGCATTGCAAATGCTGAGCCTCGAGCAAAGTGTTACCCAATCATTCTACACCTTCTACCAGCGGCAAAACGATCTGCAGATTGCCAAAGACGAATACGAGAATCAGAAAGTCAGTTACGAAATCACGAAGAACAAAGTAGATGCCGACTTGCTGGCGCAGGAAGAACTCTACCAGGCCGAGTTGAACCTGGCTACCTCCAAATCGACCATGGAAAACAACCAGGTTTTACTGGACAATGCGGCTGACGATTTCAAGCTACTGCTTGGCATGGACCTCACAGAGAAAATAGCCGTGGAAGCGGACATCGACTTCATTACCAGAAAAGTTGACCTGAACCAGGCGTTGGTACATGGCCTGGAGCACCGAATGGAATTGCGCGAGCGCGCCATCGATATCGAACGGTCGCAGTTCGAGTTGATCAGAACCAAAGCACTGAATGAATTCAAAGGCGCTGTATCCATGTCGTTAGGCGTGTTTGGCGACAATGAACGTGCTCCCCAGATTTACGATGTGCCTTCGGTGAATCCGCGCGTGGCCATCTCCTTCAGCATACCCATTTTCGACTGGGGCGAAAACCGTGCACGGATAGATGCCGCCAATGCCACACGCGAAATAAAGAAGGTAGACCTTGAAGTGGAACGCAATGACATCATGATCAACATACGAAAGATCTACCGCAACCTGCAGAACCTGGAAAACCAGATTGCCATTGCCGAACAAAACGTGAAGAACGCACAACTGACTTACGACATTAACCTGGAGCGTTATAAAAATGGTGATCTCACCAGCATCGACCTCAACCGGTTTCAGAACCAGCTTTCCGAAAAGAAGAGCACGCTGGCCGAAACGCTCATCAGCTATAAAATTGAACTGTTGAACCTCAAGATCGTGTCGCTCTACGACTTCGAAACGCAACAGCCGGTGATTGGACCTAACAATTGATTTACAGATAATAATACTTACATAATGAAAAAGCTACAAGGAATACTTCCACTGCTGATCGGGTTTATCGTTTTCGCCTGCAATTCAGACGAGTCGCAGATAAAAACAGAAATCAAAATTCCGGTATCTGTTATCAGCATTAAGCCGCAACATATTTCCCGATTCATCGAAACAACGGGGACGGTTTATTCTTTTAAAGAAGCGGTACTGAAATCAGAAATCGCTGGCAGTTACCGATTGGAACGAAATGCGCTTACAGGCAGGCCGATTGCCCTGGGCGATGCCGTGAAAGCCGGTCAACCGTTGATCAGACTGGAAGACAGGGAATTTGCGAACAACCTGCAACTCGAAGGCAAAAAGCTGAACCTGGAGTTGGCAGACAACAATCTTAAAAAACAACAGTCGCTGTACGACAAAGGGGGCGTAACCCAAACCGAGCTAAAGAACGCTGCCATAGAATACGTTAACGCCAAGTACGCCTACGAGAATGCCGAGATACAACAAGCCAAGATGACCATAAAAGCTCCCTTTGATGGCGTGATTGTGGAATTGCCTTACCACACCGAGGGCGTGAAGATAGACCAGGGGCAATTGTTGGTAAAAGTGATGCAATACGACCAACTGCTGATGGACATCAAACTACCCGAAAAACACTTACCTGAGATTACCGTGAATCAAACGGTGCAAATATCGAATTACAATGTAGCGAAAGATACCATCTACGGAAAGATCAGTCAGATTTCGCCTGTTGTCAATGCAGACACGCGTACTTTTCAAAGTGTGCTTCAGATTGATAACGCCAGGCGTTTGCTGCGGCCCGGCATGTTCATCAAAGCGTATATCTTATCTGAGAAGCGCGAGGGCACGATTGTGATTCCCAAAGAGACCGTGATCTCTCGGCAGGATGGTAAAGTGGTATTCACCGTAGAAAATGGCATCGCCACCGAAAAAAAAATAACTACCGGCTTAGAGAGCGCAGATGCAGTAGAGGTGGTGAGCGGTCTTAAAATCAACGACCGCCTGGTGATCTCCGGGTTTGAAACCCTGAGAAACAAATCGAAGGTGAGCATTATTCAATAGCCAACTTAAACCACACACTTGTGAAGAAGATAGTCTCGCTGGCCGTATCCTACCCCGTATCGATTCTGATGATGGTGCTGGCGGTTATACTGTTGGGTTCGATTTCGTTTGGAAAGCTGGGCATTGAGCTGGTACCCGAATTGAAAAACCCAACGCTGTTTGTAGAACTGAAGGCTGGCATTAAGCCACCTTCCGAAATTGAAAAACAATTCATCGAACAGATAGAGTCAACAGCCATCCGCCAAAGTGGTGCCATTGAAGTAAGTTCCGTCAGCCAGACAGGTTACGGTCGTGTAACGGTGCAGTACGATTGGAGCAAAGACATGGACGAAGCGTTTTTAGACCTGCAAAAATCGCTCTCTGCTTTTTCATTGAATGAGGAGATCGATGAGTTTGTTATTTCTCAGTTCGACCCGAATGCATCGCCCATTATGATTTTGGCCATCTACCACCCTGCCCAGAACGACACCGATGCGCTACGAAAAATTGCAGAGAACAACTTCAGAAATGAATTCATCAAGTTGCCGGGCATAGCCGAAGTGCGCTTGTCGGGCGAGCAACAAAAGGAGGTGGTGTTGGAAACAGACCCCGATGTGTTGGCTTCGTTTGGCTTAACGGTAAACGACCTTGTTACGAAGATTCAAAACTATAACCGCAGTGTGTCTGGCGGCTTTATTGAAGAGTTGGGAAAAAAGTATGTCATCAAAGGTTTGGGCATTATCGAGAAACCTGAGGACCTCGAGACGTTGGTGATAGGTTACACCAACCGTAGCAACACCGTGGCCAGCCCGGAGGCTCCTGCCGTTACTACCCCGCCATCCGCAACGGCTTCGCCTTCTTCCTCTAATCAGGTGCCGGTTCTACTGAAGGAAGTAGCCTCCATTCAAATATCAGATAAACCAGCAACCAGTCGCGTGAGCGTAAACCAGCAGCAAAGCATCGGGTTGTCCATTTTCAAAGAAACAAATTACAACACAGTAAATGCTGTGAATGAATTGATGGAATCGCTGGAGCGGTTGAAGAAGACCGTTCCCGGTTATGAGTTTGTCATCGTTCAGAATCAGGGAAAATTTATCCAAGGCGCCATTGATGAAGTGAAAGAATCCGGCCTGTATGGAATTTTCTTTGCCGTCATTGTTCTGTTCCTGTTTCTGCGGAGAATAGGTTCCACACTCATCATCAGCATTGTTATTCCCATCTCCATCATCGCCACATTCAACCTCATGTATTTCAACGGCCTTACCTTGAATGTGATGACATTGGGTGGATTAGCCCTGAGTGCCGGCATGTTGGTAGACATTGCCATTGTAGTGGTTGAAAACATTTTCAGGAAACGCGAGGAAGGGCTGAGTGTAATCGATGCCGCCATTGAAGGCACCAGTGAGGTAAGTGGCGCCATCACTGCATCAACGCTCACCTGTATCGTGGTGTTTCTGCCCATCGTTTATTTGCAAGGTCCTTCGGGCGAGTTGTTCAAAGACCAGGCGTGGACAGTGGCATTCTCGCAATTTGCTTCATTATTCGTAGCGATATTAGTGATACCCATGCTGTTTGCACAGTTCTTTCGCAAGGACAAAGTGTTTGCCAAACACAAAGATGCCTTTTCTGAGAAAAAGCAAGTGCGTTATGAATGGTACCGGTCTTTGTTGGAAAAAGGGTTGAACCGCAAAGCATCGCTGATCCTTGCCTCGGTGGTACTGATTATCGGTGCCGCGCTGTTGGTGCCTGTTATTGGCAGTGAGTACATGCCGCAGTCGGATACGCGCGAGATTTCGGTAGATGTTACCTTGACAAGCGGAACACCCCTTACCAGAACGGCCGCTACCGTTGGCCAGATAGAAGGTCAACTGCTGCAATTGTTCGAAGGGCAGCTCGACAAGATTTATTCACATGTGGGCGCACAACAAAGCCAGTCGGGTATTAAGAACGAGAATGTATACAGTGAAAACCGGGCCACGCTGAAACTGATCTTTCGCGAGGACATTCAATTGAAGATAGCGGCTGTAACAGAGAAACTATCGACTTACTTCGATGCCCTGCCGGGTGTGGAAGCTACCTTCTCGAATGATGAAAGCGCCCTGTATGCCGTGATGGGCGATGAAGAGATGCCCTTGATTGTAGAAATCAGTGGCTCGGATTATCATCAACTCAAACCCCTCTCCGACTCGGTGATGACACTGATGGCTAGCAACCACCACATCTACGACCCCGTGAGCAACCTGGAAGACGGGGTGCCACAAGTGCAGGTAGATGTAGACAAATACAGGGCAGGCTTGTTCAATTTATCCATCGATGGGGTCATTGGGCAGATCAAAGACCAGTTGGAAGGCAAGAAAGCTGGCACGCTTGAGCGGAACGGAGAAATGCAGGACATCAACATCAAAGTACCCACCCTCTCATTGGCGCAATTAGAGAACGCAAAAATTAAAAACGGGCAGCAAACCATTCCATTAAGTGAAGTAGCCAGCGTAAGCGTTGCCTATGCCAGCAATGCCATCTACCGCAGAAATCAAACAAGAACCGTATCCATTGGTGCACGCGTAAATGCAGATGTACCTTACGACCAGGTGGTGAAGTCGATTGAATCTTCCCTGGCAGGCTTAACGGTGCCCCCGCAATACAAGATCAGGGTGGCGGGCCAGGAAATCAGGCGGCAGGAATCTGTTCAAAACCTCACGTTCGCACTGGTGCTGTCCATTGTGTTGGTGTACATGGTGCTGGCAGCACAATTCGAGTCTTTGTTGCATCCGTTCACCATTTTGCTCACCATCCCCTTGGCGGCCGTGGGTGCGATCCTGGCCTTCTTTGTTTTGGGAATGCCTTTGAATATGATGGGATACATCGGCATCATTCTGTTGGGCGGCATTGCCGTGAACAACTCCATCATGATCATCGACTGCATTAACCAGAACCGACAGAACGGCATGGGCCTGCGGGAAGCTATTCTGGATGCAGGTGAACGCAGGCTTCGCCCGATTATGATGACCACCCTATCTACCATACTGGGTATTTTGCCTCTTACGCTGGGCTTTGGTGAGAGTGCTGCCTTGCGTGCGCCCATTGCCATAGCCGTTATTGGTGGATTGGTAACTTCCACTGCTCTTACACTGGTTGTTATTCCCTGCTATTATGAAGGCATCGAAAATATCATTGCCCGCCTTCGTGGCAGTAGTAAGGAAATAAAAATGGATGCCGCTCATGGGTAACAGCAGCCTGCTCAAAACCATCATCCGCAGAAAGGTACTCGTGTCGATGTTGTTCATCGGCCTTACCTTTCTTGGCTACATTTCCTACACCAAGCTGCCGGTAGAGCTTTTTCCTAATGTGGAATTGCCTGTGCTGATTGTGCATGTTCAGTCCACCTCCGATGTGGACCCCAAGTACATGGAGCGCAAGGCTATCATTCCGCTGGAAAGCAAAATCAGTACGCTGGAAGGCGTAGCAGAAATCACCGCCAATGCCGACAGTCAACAAGGGATGATCTTTATCTCTTTCCAGCAGGGCGTTAACATCAAATATGCTTACCTGAAGCTGGAGCAAAAGGTAAGCGAAATCAAATCCACGCTTACTCCGGAATTCATCGTGAACATCATTAAGATCGACACGGAAGAATTCACCAACCAATTTATGAGTTTGCAAGTGTTGGGCAGCGGTGGTGTAGACAGGGTAAGGAACATTACCGATCAATACATTACGGATCGATTGAACGATGTGGATGGTGTTGGCGGGGTGGAAGTTTTTGGCGGCCAACAGAAAACCATAGAGATCATCATGCATGAGGCCATCTGCGCAGCCAACGGCATCACCCCCAACACCATCCGTAACGTGCTCTCGGCCAACTCGAACAAGAGCGCGTTTGCCGGGCAGGTGTCACTCGATGGACGCAAAGTGTTTGTAAACGTAACCGCAGAACTGAAAGACATCAAGCAGATTCAAAGCCTGGTGGTAGCTGAGAAGGGGCCGCTGTTACTCAGCGATGTGGCCGATGTTTTCTTCGGTGTGAAAGAGCAAACTTCGTTTAGCCGTGTTAACGGAAAGGATGCCGTTTCCATTTCCTTATCGAAAGACCCGCAAGCCAACCTGATTGCCTTATCGGAGCGGACGCTGGAAGCCATAGAAGCCATCAATAAAGACCTTGAGCCCATGGACGTGAAGGTGGTGGTGCAATCCAACCAGGCCGAATTGATGTCGCGCAATATTGACGAGATCAAAAACCTGGCACTCACAGGCGGGCTGTTGGCCATCTTTGTGCTGTGGATATTTCTCCGCAGAATGCGATTCATTCTTAGCATTGCACTCTCCATTCCTATTTCTGTCTACACCGCTTTCAATTTCTTTTATGCTTACAATATTTCCATCAACAGTCTTACGCTGATAGGCATGGCGTTGGCCATCGGTATGCTGGTGGACAACAGTGTGGTGGTGATTGAAAACATTTACCGTCATGTGGTGAACAAAGTCAGCCGCGAAGAAGCCGTGGTGAAAGGAACTGCTGAGGTGATGCGATCGGTCATTGCTGCCACGCTCACCACGGTAACCGTTTTTCTGCCCTTCATCTTCTCTTCCAACTTTCTGGTTACCATCATCGGTACCCATATTGGCGTATCGATTATCTCCACCCTGCTGGTTTCGCTGGTGGTGGCGCTGGTGCTTATCCCCATGCTGGCCGACATTGCCATCCGCAAAGAAGATGAACAAGGGGCGCCTCTGATCAAGAACTCTTCCATTCGGCAACGCATCATCCAGATGTACCTTGTGCTGCTGAAGTCGTGTTTCAGACGGCCGTTGTTCACGGTGGTAGGTGGCTTGGTGTTGTTCTTTGTTACAATTGCACTCGGATTACTGGTTAGTTTAAGCAGCCAGAACGCAGTTGAAACCACGGAGATGAATTTGTTTGTTACGATGCCGCAGGGCAGCACCCTGGAGGCCACCGATGTACGTACCCGCAAAATTGAAGAAAAGGTGATGGAGATACCCGTGGTGGCGGAAGTGATCAGCCAGGTATCGGAAGGTGATGCGGTGCTCACCGTCAAGCTGGTGGAAGGCTTTCACGATCTCGATACCATTTCTGTGGCCGATGTGCGCAACAGGCTTTCGGGCATGTCTAAATTGTTTGATGATGTTACGCTCTCGCTCGAAAAGCCACCTGCTCAAAATGCCGGAAGTGGTGGTGGGGCCGGCAGTTCTGCCAGCGAAGATTTCGAACGGATGCTGGGCATTGGTTCGGCCTCAGAACGCATCATCATCAAAGGCCAGGACTTCGAGCTGATGCAAACCATTGCCACCGATATCAACACGATGGTGAGCGGCTTGCAGGCCATTCAACAAAGCACAGTAAACCTGAGTCCCGAACGGCCTGAGGCCCACATGATTTTCGATCAAGCCAAAATGAGCGAAAGTCACATCACGCTACAAAATGTAGGCGTTGCGCTCAACGACTTTCAACCCACTTTTGCCTCCGGCTCGCAGTTTATCAGCGGTGACGAAGAGTATGAAATTACCATTCGCACACAAAATCAGGCCCTGCAGAGCGCCAAAGAAATGCGCGACTTACGCGAGATGCCCGTAACCAGTACCACCGGCTCCACCCATGCACTTTCCGACATCGGCCATGTGCTCTATTCCTCTGGGGAGAGCGTCATCACCCGTTCGAACCAGGAGAAACGCATCCAGATAACGTACGACTTTATCAAGGAAGTGCTGGCCTCCGAGTCGCTGCTGGAAGCCTCGCGACTCGAAGTAGACCAGATTGTAAGTGGCGTAAATATTCCATCAGGCATTGTAATAGAAGTGGTGCACGATGAAGGACTGTACGATGACTTTGCCTTCTTCATTTTTGCTGCCATTGTTATCATCTTCATGATTCTTGCTGCGGTGTTCGAATCGCTCTACCTTCCTATTGTCATCATGTTCTCCGTTCCGCTGGCAGGTATCGGGGCCTTTCTGAGCCTCGCCCTTACCGGCAACTCCATGATCAGCACCAACACGTTGATTGGTTTTCTGATCCTACTGGGTGTAGTGGTGAACAATGGCATTATCCTCATCGACTATTCGCGCATCTTACGCAGAGAAGGTTATTCGCGGTACCGTGCGTTGATGATGAGTGGCATCTCACGCCTGCGTCCTATCCTTATCACCTCGATCACCACCATTACAGCCATGCTGCCGCTGGCTTTGGGAGAAGCAGAATACGTGGTTAGCATTGGGCAGCCTTTTGCGGTTACGGTAATGGGCGGACTTGCCTTCGCCACTGTGCTTACTTTGTTTTACATACCCACCATGAGTGCCGGTATGGAAAGCGTGTTAGCGTGGTTCAGGAATCTGAAGCCCGTCATCAAAGCGCTGCAAATTTTACTCGTTATGGCTGCTGGTATTTCCATCTTCCTGCAAATAGATGGCATACTCATTCAAATGATTGCCTTTATAGGCGCGGTGATTTTGGTTCCGGGAGGTACCTACTTCATCATGACATCGCTGCGGCAGGCCAACGCCAAAATGGTTGCTCCGGGTGAAACCATGCACATCGTGATTCAAAATCTCACGAAAGTGTACGGCAGAGACAAAAGGTGGATCAGAGAGTGGAAGGGAAACAGAAACCTCTTCCGACTGCGCGGTGAAGAGCCCGTTACGCTGGGCAAGGTGTTGCAAGACCTGATCTGGCAAAGTGCGTTGATTGGCTTCCTGATCTTCTTCATATACTTTCACCTCGACTTGGCTTTCTGGCAGTGGGTCTTCATGCTCTTACTGCATGCGTTGCTTTTGTCTATCTATGGCCAGGCCAGGCAGCTGGTGCAGCACGGGCAAAAACTGATGAGATGGGGCTATATCCTGTTGTATTGGGGGTTTCCTGTCGCCAGCGCCATCTTTCTGTATACCGATGTGCGGATCAAAGCCTTCGGTGCAATCCTGAGCGTGCTGTGGTTTATGGGGCTGTTCCTGTTTCGTGTCTCTAAAAGAATGGAAGAAAATCCGGTGGACCCCGAACAGATGACCGGGCGCTTCAGGAAGATACGGAGGCTGTATTACCAATTGTTGCTTTCCATTCCCTATGTGAAACCGAAGCAGGCCGAGTTCAAGGCGCTGAAGGGTGCCAGCCTCACCATCGAACAAGGTATGTTCGGCCTGCTGGGCCCCAACGGGGCGGGCAAGACCACGCTGATGCGCATTCTCTGTGGCATACTCGACCAGAGCTACGGCAAAATCTGGATCAACGGTCACGATACCACGCTGCGCAGGGAAGAGTTGCAGGGACTCATCGGCTACCTGCCACAGGCGTTTGGCACCTACGAAAACATGACGCCCTACGAATTCCTGGACTACCAGGCGATACTACGAAAAATTTCCAACAAAGACGAACGAAGCGAACGCGTGCAATACGTGCTGAAAGCCGTGCACATGGACGAGCACCAGCACAAAAAGATTGGTTCGTTTTCGGGTGGTATGAAACAACGCATAGGCATTGCGCAGATACTGCTGCACCTACCTAAAATATTGGTGGTAGATGAGCCTACCGCAGGGCTCGACCCGTTGGAGCGCATTCGCTTCCGCAACCTGCTGGTAGAGCTGAGCCGCGAGCGGATTGTGGTATTCTCTACACACATTATTGAAGACATTGCCAGCAGTTGTAATAAACTGGCCGTGCTCATCTCCGGCAACATTGAGTACATCGGCAGCCCGGCTACCATGGCAGAACTGGCCAGCGACAAGGTGTGGGAATTTCACCTTACTACCGATCAATTTGAAGCGGAAAAAGAGAAGTACCTGATTGTGCACCACATGCGCGAGGGTGACCTGATACGGGTAAAGTGCTTGTCGGAAGAGCCCCCGCGCCCGGAGGCGGTGCCGGTGCGGGCGAACCTGGAAGATGCGTATTTGTGGTTGATGAAAAGTAAATCGAAAGTAAAAAATGAAGAGCTTGTTGCTGCTGTTGTATAGACTGGCCGTCTACAATGTAAAGGTGATTTTCGGGAACAAGTTTGTCTACTTTGTGGTAGCGGCTTTCCTGTTCTTTTTCTTCGTGGTTTTGATTCCCATTATGGAAGACGATGCTGATTTCAATGAAGCCGTGATCTTCGGGCTCCTGGTTTTTCCAGGCCTGCTGCTCATCTTCTACCCGATGGCCTACGGCATTCAGAATGACGATGACGCCAAGATGCTGGAAACCATCTTCGGCATTCCCAACTACCGCTATAAAGTGTGGCTCGTGCGTTTTGTTTTAACCATCGGCATCACCACCGTTATTTTGCTGGTGCTGGGCACAATCGCCAACCTAACCCTTTACCGGTTCAACCTGTTTCCTATGGTGGGCCAGGTTCTTTTTCCGGTCACCTTTCTTTCATCGGTGGCGTTCATGCTGTCAACCCTGATCAAAAACGGCAACGGAACGGCTATCGTGCTGGTCATTGTTTCTTTTATCTTTTTCATTTTTGCCGAGCCGTTGGAATACAGTGCCTACAATATCTTTCTCAACCCCTTTTCAGAGCCTCGCGACATGAGTGACTTTATCTGGCTGTCGGTGATTTACAAAAACAGGTTATACCTCATCATCCTCACAGCCCTGGCACTACTCTATGGCATGTTCAATCTTCAGTTTAGGGAGAAGTTTGTGTAGCGTATCTAGGAGGTCCCAATGCAGTCAATTGAATCCATCGCTGGGAGCTTGTTTGGTTGCATCGAAGCAAAACTCAAACTGACGGCTGGGTGTGGTTACCCGCGCCTGCCGATTGGCTGCTCGCTTTTGTAAAATATGGTGGTAGTATTGGCGCTCGTATTGAAAACAGTCTCCACTGTTTCCTAATTCTCCGGGCCGTTCGAACAAAGTATCGAATGGCGAGAAGGCCATCATCTTGCGCGTAAAACCCACATGCAGGTAAACCATAGTGGTTTGTATGTGGGCATGCCCCAATAGTTCTTTGATGGAAACGATGTCCAAGCCTTGCTCTAACAGATGGGTGGCATAGGTATGCCGGAGTGTGTGGGGCGATAGGCGTTTGAGAATAGTGGTTTTGCGTTGCGCTTCGCGGATAGCCCGCTGCACCCCCTGCGGGGAGTAACCATTGTAATTCTTTCCGTTGAACAACCACTTTACCGGTTTGCACCGCAACAGGTAAGCTTTGATTTCGTGTGCCAACGCCTGGCCCAAGGGCACATACCGGTCTTTCTTGCCTTTGCCGTGGCGCACGTAGATCAGGTTGCGTTCAAAATCCACATCACGTATCTGAAGTCCGCGTAACTCCTGGCACCGTAGCCCACATCCGTAAAGAATGGCGATGATCAAACGGTGCTTGATTGGCATGGGCACCTGCAGCAGTTGCTGCACCTCTGCCCGACTGAGCACTACGGGAAGCCGCTGTGTGGCCTTTAGCTGCGGAAGCTGTATAGCCCTGTACGGCAACCCCTCCACCCGAAACAAAAAACGCAAACCATAAACCGTGTGCTTAAAGAAGGATTCCGCAGCACCCCGCTTTTTTAGTTGAAAAAGGTAGTCCTCTACCTGGCCTTGCGTGAGCGCTGTGGGGAGCAACTGGAAATGCAGCGACAGGTGGGCAATACACCTGGTGTAGTTGTGAAGGGTGCTCATACTCTTGCCGCTTACTACAATTCGTTTCTCCAATCTTAGTATCTGATTTTGGAAACCCTGTACCTCGGCACAGGCACGTTGAACAATGGTGGGTGTCATAAAGAGTTTAAAAAATATGGAAGTTGCAATACTCAGCTAATGATGAGACTTTCAAAAGCGAATAATGTAGTCATGCCGGTACGCGGAAAAACGCATGCTGGAGAAAGATACGCGCCTATAGAATTAGACCCGCAAGCCTTTCGCAATCCATTGTAAAAAACCGGTATTTATCGCATCTTCACCCCCATTAACCTTACCCAGTTATGAAACTACGCCTTATCGCGAGCGTTGTTGCGCTTGCCGTTTCCACCACGCTCTTCGCACAAAAGCCTTTTAATGCCGACACAGTAAAGGCCGGTATGTTCGACAACGGCAAAATGTGGACATTTGATTTCCCACCTGCCGACTACTTCGAAAAAACCTATGGTTTCAAACCCACGCAAGAGTGGTTCGATGGCGTGCGCATGTCGGCCTTGCGCTTTGCCAGTTGGTGCTCTGCTTCTTTTGTGTCGGCCGATGGGCTGGTGATGACCAACCACCATTGCTCGCGCGATGTGGCGCTGGGCGTGCAGAAAGAGGGGGAGAATTTTAACGACAACGGCTTCTATGCCGCCACGCTGGAGGAAGAACGCAGAATTCCCGAACTGTATGTAGACCAGTTGGTGATGTTGGAAGACATTACCGCGCGGGTGCAGAAAGCCTTTAACACGGGCAAAACCGATGACGAGAAAGTGCAGGCACGCAACACCGAGTTCGAGGCCATCAAAAAAGAGTATGGAGAGAAAGAGGCGTGGAAAGGATTGACGTTGCAAACCATTACCCTCTACCAGGGCGCGCGCTATTCGCTCTACGGCTTTAAGCGCTACACCGATGTGCGCCTGGTCGTAATGCCTGAGTTAGCGCTGGGCTTCTTCGGTGGCGATTACGATAACTTTACTTACCCACGCTATTGCTTAGACTTTACTTTCTTCCGTGTGTATGGTGACGATGGCAAGCCCTTCCGCCCTACCCACTATTTCAAATTCAATCCCAACGGCATTCAGGAAAACGAACCGGTGTTTGTAGTGGGCAACCCTGGCACTACCAATCGGCAGGCTACCGTGTCAATACTAGAATACTACCGCGACTACACATGGCCCACGCTGGTAAGTCGTTTTAGCGCCCGGTCTAAAATGCTGCAGGCCTATAATGAAACTGCCAAGAGCGACAGTATCCTGAACCTTACCTTCGGCTTGGAGAACACCTTGAAAGCGGTAGGCGGACAGTTGGCGGGCTTGCAAGATCCTTACATCATGGCGCGCAGAAAAGCCTTCGAGCGCGAGTTTCAGGAAGCCGTAGCCAAAAACAACAAGCCACGCCCGGAAAGCAAAGGAAAGTCGCCTTTGAGTGTGTGGAATGAAATTGCCGCCACGCAGGCAGAGATCACCAAACTGTATTACGAAAATACCCTCTTCGCTCCCAGCGTGTGGAACTCGCGCGGGCAGGAATGGGGAGCCGCCATGAACAGCGCCCTGCTGGCCGAAAAGACGGAAGAGAAACGTGCGGCCGACCTGAAGCGGCTGGCCCTGACACCCCGCAAGGTAGTTCCTGAAATTGAAACCAAGTTATTGGCCGCCCACTTGCAGGAAGTTAAGAATGCCCTCGGTGCCAACGACCCTTACGTGAAAGCTGCCTTGAAAAACCGCACCCCCGAAGAGGCTGCGGCCGACATCATGAAAAACACACGCCTGTACGACCCCGCCTTCCGCAAAGAGTTGGTAGACGGTGGCGTGCAAGCCATTACGGCTTCTACCGACCCGTTGGTGACGCTCACACGCTTGTCGGCACCACGGTATGAATCCGCGCAAGCGAAGACCAAACAGCTCAACACCAAAATGTCGTCACTCCGGGCGCATTTATCCTTGCTGCTCTACGATGTGTACGGCACGAAAATTCCACCCGATGCGACCTTTTCGCTGCGCTTCTCCGATGGCGTTGTAAAGAGCTACGACTACAATGGCACCAAGGCACCGGTGTACACTACGTTCTATGGATTATATGATCGTTATTATTCCTTCAACAAAACCTACCCGTGGGATTTGCCCAGCCGCTGGCAAAATCCGCCCGCAGAATTATTGAAAGAGCCCATGAACTTTGTATCGACCAACGACATCATTGGCGGCAACTCAGGCAGTCCTATGATCAACCGCAACCGCGAGGTGGTGGGCCTGATCTTCGATGGCAATATGGAGAGCCTGCCCGGAAACTACATCTTCCTGCCCGAGACCAACCGCACCGTATCGGTACATGCCGGTGGCATTGTGGCGGGGTTGAAGTACATCTACAAGGCCGAGCGCATTGTTAACGAGTTGTTGAAGTGATCAAAACTTCCTTCGACTTTTTTCGCGATGCGCTAATGGTTGAAACGTGGCTGTAAAAAATTCACGGCATTTTAAGCCTTAGCGAAGAATCTTTTTCCAAAGTTGTAGTGAAGAGATCACTGCCTACGCAGGCATGAATACTCAACAGACGAGCTCGCTGCGCGAAGGTCTAACCTAATTTTTTCTTTGGGTCTTGCCTAACGTCAAAGAATGAAAGGATGATAATCTTGTTATCCCTTATTCTATAGAGTATTCTTATCTGGCGGGATAATTGAAAGCCTCGAATATCATTGGTTTCAACTTGCCCCATTAGAGGATAGGCCTTAAGAAGTTTGAAAATTTCATCGACTTTTTGAACGAACTATTTGGCCGTCTTTTCTCCCTATTTTTGTTTGATGTAATCTACGATCGAGTCGAAGTGGCGTTCGGCCCTTGGGGTAACATAAACCTGCATCAATACTTTCTCTTAACAACCTCCCAATCACTCAGGTTTTTGTCATCTTGAGATTCTTCATAGGACAAGTAGACCTCTTTCTTTTGTTCTTCAGTAAGCGTTTGCCAAATCTGCCCTTCTTTTGAGGTCTCTCTTTGCTTCAGGAAGTCATAAATAGTACGTAACAACTGTTCGTTTTCAATCCTGTCCAGAATTTTGTGCAGGTCTGATTTCAACTCAAGTGCGCCCATTCTTTTTTCAAATTGTCAATCAAATTTACTTCTTTTTTTACCAATTTCTTCCACGCCAATCTTTGCAACAATCGCTAGTTATATATCTCGAATCGAAGTGGCTTCGCCATCAGAATGCAAAGTCCAACGTATTTTTGAGATGGTTTCCGCAGGGCTTGGTGCTAAGGCAAAATTCAGCCATCTTCGCGACCAAAATTCATTTCATTGCCAATGGCTCCACAACACGACCTTGCCCATCTCAAAAAGTTAACATCGCAAATACGCAGAGACATTGTACGCATGGTGCACGCCTGCCAGTCGGGTCACCCTGGTGGTTCCTTAGGCTGCACTGAATTCTTTGTGGCTCTGTACTTTAAGGTATTGAAACACAACCATCAATTTAACATGGATGGCACAGGCGAAGACCTGTTCTTCCTCTCCAACGGCCACATCAGCCCTGTGTGGTATGCCACCCTGGCGCGTGCCGGTTATTTCGATGTGAAAGAGCTGGCCACCTTCCGCCAGATGAACTCGCGCCTGCAGGGGCACCCCGCCACACACGAGCACCTGCCCGGTGTACGCATCGCCTCGGGCTCTTTGGGTCAGGGCCTCTCGGTAGCCATTGGCGCTGCCCAAGTGAAGAAACTCAACAAAGACAACCGCTTTGTATATGTGCTGATGGGCGATGGTGAACAACAAGAAGGCCAGGTGTGGGAGGCCGCCATGTATGCTGCCCACCACAAAGTAGATAACCTCATTGCGAGCATCGACTACAACGGCCAGCAGATAGATGGCCCTGTGAAAGACATCATAGACCTGAAAGACCTGAAAGCCAAGTGGCAGGCGTTTGGTTGGGAGGTGATTGAAAGCAACGGCAACGATTTGGAAAACCTGCTTGCCGCACTGGAGAACGCCCAAAGCCTGGCGGGCAAAGGCAAACCCGTTATGAACCTGATGCGCACCGAGATGGGCAACGGGGTAGACTTTATGATGAACTCGCACAAGTGGCATGGCGTTGCCCCCAACGATGAAGAGTTGAAGAAGGCACTGGCGCAGTTGGAGGAAACGTTGGGAGACTATTGATTTAAGAATTACGAATGAAGAATTACGAGTTTAGAATGAAGAATTAGGAATTTGAGTATTTGAAGATTTGAAAATTGCGCTTACTGCGAGCTCTCTGCTTACTGAGCGGAGTCGAAGTAAGCACCTAATGATAACGAACCATCAACTATCGACCATAGACTATTGACTATAATATGAAATTCACTTTTACCGAAAAGAAAGACACCCGCTCCGGCTTTGGCGTGGGCCTGCACGAACTGGGGAAAAAGAACGCCAACGTGGTGGGCCTCTGTGCCGACCTCACCGGCTCGTTGAAGATGGATGCCTTCAAGAAAGAATTCCCCGAAAGGTTCTTCCAGGTGGGCATTGCCGAGGCCAACATGATGGGCCTGGCTGCAGGCATGACCATAGGCGGCAAGATTCCCTTCACGGGCACGTTTGCCAACTTTTCTACCGGCCGTGTGTACGACCAAATCCGCCAGTCAATCGCTTACTCAGGTAAAAATGTCAAGATTTGTGCCTCGCATGCAGGGTTAACGTTGGGCGAGGATGGTGCAACCCACCAGATTCTGGAAGACATTGGCATGATGAAAATGCTGCCGGGCATGACGGTAATTGTGCCGTGCGACTACAATCAAACCAAGGAAGCTACCCTGGCGTTGGGCAACCACGTAGGCCCCGCCTACCTGCGCTTCGGACGCCCCAGCTGGCCGATATTTACCACCGGCCGCCCCTTCACCATCGGCAAAGCCGACAAGATGATTGAGGGCACCGATGTAACCATTTTTGCCTGTGGCCACATGGTGTGGCAAGCCATTGAAGCCGAAGAGAAGCTGGCTGCCAAAGGCATCAGCGTGGAGTTGATCAACATACATACCATCAAGCCGCTGGATGTGGAAGCCATTCTGACTTCGGTAGGCAAAACAGGCTGTGCCGTTACGTGCGAGGAGCACCAGATCAACGGTGGCCTTGGCGACAGCGTAGCCCAGGTGTTGTCTCGCTTCCACCCTGCCCCGCTGGAGATGGTGGCGGTGAACGACTCGTTTGGCGAAAGCGGCACTCCTACCCAATTACTGAAGAAGTATGGTCTCAGTCCGGAGAATATTGTAGAGGCGGCAGAGAAGGCGGTGAAGCGGAAGAAGTAAAAATCACTTGCCGTCCTGGCGATCCCGATGTAACCGGGAAGAAGCCACCTGGAAGTCTCCAAGCAAAAAGCCCTGGCGAAATCGTCAGGGCTTTTTAGTTGTAACCTCTATACTGCCCAGTTTTTTAAAACCCGCAACCAGAGATCATCTACATGCTCCGACTTTCCAATCGCTTGATCATGCTAGTTAATAATCAAAGTATCGTTCAAAATCTTAAATGGAGGTTCGTTGATCTGAAAGAAATAAGTACCCGGCATTGAACTAATGAAGTTAATTGTAGAATCGCTCATTATGATTTCTTGCGAGCAAGTTCCATTACTCCTAACAGATGCTTCGCCCACCAAAAGGTAGTGGAAATCTGCCTTTCTAATCAGCTGAAATTCAATATTGCTATAACAACCATTTGGAGCATACCCCTCCACAAAAATTGGCACTAATTCATCTTTCTCACTGCGTTCGGGAATTTCAGCCCCAGAAATATGAATAGATACTATGTTCCATAATCAACGATTCAGAATATCCATCATTCTTGCATCTTTTTGAAACGCAACCGTCTTATTGTTCGATCCGGAGTCAGGTAGCTTCCAAATTTTCGGAGGCCTGCGGATCTCTCAGTCCAAAACTTCCAGAAGTTATGAAGATACTCTATATTTTTCCACACCCCGATGACGAATCGTTTGGGCCCGCGGGTGCCATCTACCGCCAGGTAAAGCAAGGTCATGAAATCTTTCTGCTTACCCTTACGCGTGGTGGAGCCACCAAAGTGCGGCATCAACTCGGCCTCTCCATAGAAGAGATGGGCCGAGTACGCTACCTCGAAATGCTGAAAGTGAAGGAAGTACTTGGAATCCACCAAATGGAAGTGCTCGACTATGAAGATGGCGGACTGGCCTATGTTAACCCGCTGGATCTGGAAAATTTGGTAGCCGAATACCTGGCCAAGTGGCAACCCCATATTGTAGTAACGTATCCGCTACACGGTGGCAGCGGCCACCACGACCACATCGCACTGCACGCGGCCGTCAATCGTGTGTACCATCACCAGCAGCTGCAATCCACCTTTTTGAAACGTTTGGCCTTCTTTACGTTGCCCGATACAGGAAAGCCCATGTTTATACAGGAGGGTTTGCCCCGTGTTACTTGGACACCACCCGCTAAAATTGGTATAACGGTGCAACTAACCGATGAAGATGTAGATGCCATGAAAAGAGCCTTGCTGTGTTATGAAACATACCAACAAATGGTGCAGACCACACAGGTAATCGAGCACATTGGCAGGAAGGTGCACTTTCAGTTGGCGGGTGTATTTCCGCCTGTACCCTATGCCGATATCACGGAAGGACTTTGAAGCTCATCCGCTGAAAGACCCATTGCGTTACACAATCATCCCCGCTGCCACCGTTTCGTTGGTGCCTTCGTCTACCAATATCAGGCTGCCGGTCATGCGGTTCTTGCGGTAGCTGTCGAACGTAAGGGGCTGGGCTGTACGTAGCCGAACGCGGGCAATGTCGTTCATAACCAACTGATCTACCCCGGTTTGCTCTTTCAGCGAGTTGATGTCTAATTTGTAGTCGATCTCTTTCAACACCGCCCGCACTTCGCGGGTCGTGTGGCGCAGGTAGAACTTGGTGTTCACATGCACGGGGCGCTGGTTCATCCAACACAGCATCACTTCCACGTCCTGGCTCGCCTCGGGGTGGTTGCCTGGTTTGGCGATGACATCGCCCCTGCTGATGTCTATCTCATCTTCCAGCGTAATGGTTACCGACATGGGCGCAAAAGCTTCTGTAACGGGCTGCCCGTCTAACGCGATGCTTTTGATGCGCGAGGTAAAACCTGAGGGCATCACCAACACTTCTTCGCCTTGGCGGAAGATGCCTCCCGCCACACGGCCGGCATAACCACGGAAATCGTGAAACTCCTTCGACTGGGGCCGTATCACATACTGCACCGGAAACCGGCTGTCGATGTGGTTGTAATCGCTTTCGATGTGCACTGTTTCGAGCATGTGCAGCAATGTGGCACCCTGGTACCACGGCATATGCTCCGACCGGTTCACCACGTTGTCACCAGCCAAAGCGCTGATGGGCACAAACTGTATATCCGACACCTCCAGCTTGGCAGAAAACGCCTTGTATTCGGCCATGATCTTTTCAAACACGTCCTGGGCATAATCCACCAGGTCCATCTTGTTTACACACACCACAATGTGAGGTATCTTCAGCAAGGAGGCAATGAACGAGTGACGATAGGTTTGCTCCACCAACCCTTTCCGCGCATCGATCAATATCAACGCCAGGTTGGCAGTAGATGCACCGGTAACCATGTTGCGCGTGTATTGAATGTGGCCAGGCGTGTCGGCAATGATGAATTTGCGCTTGGGGGTTGCAAAGTAGCGGTAGGCTACATCGATGGTGATACCCTGCTCCCGCTCCGACTTCAGTCCATCTGTCAGCAATGAAAGATCTACATAATCAAAACCTTTCTTGGCGCTGGACGCCTCCACTGCTTCGAGCTGGTCTTCAAAAATAGATTTGCTATCGTACAGCAAGCGACCTATCAATGTGCTTTTGCCATCGTCTACACTTCCTGCGGTGGTAAATCGGAGTAGTTGGTTCATTTAACTAGTTGTTAGTTGGCAGTTGTTAGTTATTTGTTGATACCAGCAACCAATAACTAACAACCAACAACGAATTCTTTAAAAATATCCCTGCTTTTTTCTGTCTTCCATGGCGGTTTCTCCGCGCTTGTCGTCTGCGCGCGTGCCGCGTTCGGTTTTGCGCGAGGCAGCCACCTCGGCAATGATCTTCTCCAACGTGTCGGCATCAGATTCTACTGCGCCCGTAATGGGCATGTCGCCACAAGTGCGGAACCGCACCCGCTTACGTACCGGCACCTCATCAGGTTTCAGCTTCAGCCACGGTGATGTAGATAAGATGGCCCCATCACGGTGGATCACCTCCCGCTCGTGCGAGAAATACAAAGTGGGTATGGGAATGTTGTTCTCGTAAATGTATTGCCACACGTCCATTTCGGTCCAGTTGGAAATGGGGAACACACGAAAATGCTCACCGATATGTTTGCGCCCATTGAAGAGGTTCCACAACTCAGGTCGCTGGTTTTTAGGATCCCATTGCCCAAATTCATCGCGGTGTGAAAAGAAGCGCTCTTTGGCACGCGCCTTCTCTTCATCGCGCCTGGCACCGCCCATGGCCGCATCGAACTTGTTGGCTTCAATCGTATCGAGCAACGTAACGGTTTGCAGCGCATTGCGGCTGGCATTATAGCCTGTTTCTTCTTTGGCGCGGCCCTTGTCAATACTCTCCTGCACCGAGCCCACCACCAGCCCCACACCCAGTTCATTCACTAACCAGTCGCGGTACTCCATCGTTTCAGGAAAATTGTGGCCTGTATCAATGTGCACCAGCGGAAAAGGAATGCGCGCGGGGTAAAATGCCTTCTTCGACAAATAAGCAAGTACAATCGAATCTTTGCCCCCCGAAAACAACAGGGCCGGTCGCTCAAACTGCGCCACCACCTCACGGATTACGTAGATCGCTTCCGCTTCCAATTCTTTCAGGTGACTTAAATAATACTGTGACATGTGTTCTATTAATCTGCAAAACTAATCATTAAACTCTACTTTACAGGTAGATTTAAGAGGTTATTAACTATTTCCCTTGTCGGTTCAGCTTCGAGAAAGCCTGCAATCGTTCGAGAAACGCCCTCATGTAGGGCAGGGGCACCATGTTGGGGCCATCGCTCAATGCCTTTTCAGGATGTGGGTGTGTTTCAATAAAAAAGCCATCTACCCCTGCTGCGGCTGCGGCTTGCGCCAGAAACGGTGCAAACTGCCTGTCGCCTCCGCTTTTACCTCCCAACCCACCGGGTCGCTGCACACTGTGCGTCACATCAAAAACCACAGGCGTGTATTGGCGCATGATGGGCAACGAGCGCATGTCCACCACCAGGTTATTGTAGCCAAACATGCTGCCACGTTCGGTAAGGAACACATTTTTGTTCCCTTCACCGCGCACCTTATTCACAGCATATTGCATGTCTTCTGGTGCCATAAACTGGCCCTTCTTCACTTTCACAGGCTTGCCCGTTTTGGCTGCCGCTACCAGCAGGTCGGTTTGCCGGCACAAGAAAGCCGGTATCTGCAACACATCCACCACGGCCGCCACTTCATCGCACTGCACACTCTCATGCACATCGGTAACTACCGGCACACCCAGGTCTTTGCGCACCATGGCCAGAATTTCCAGGCCCATGTCCATTGAAGGGCCGCGATAAGAAGTTCCCGAAGTACGGTTCGCTTTATCGTACGAAGCTTTGAATACATAGTCGATACCTAACTCGGCACACAGTTTCTTTACATGCGTTCCCGTTTCCATGCAGATGTCGTAACTCTCTGCTGCACAAGGGCCCGCAAACAACACCATGCGTTCGCCACCCAATGTAATCGAGTCGGTAATCTTTACTTGCTCTTTAAATATTTCCATGTCAGCTTTTCTTCACTAGTTTTTCGAGATACCCGGTCGAGGCCAAAATCAAGTCGGCCACTTCGCGCAGCACGCCCTGCCCTCCTTTCGCAGAAGTGGTTAATTCCGCGAAAGCGCGCACATAGGCAGGTGCATCGGCCGGACACACCGCCAGCCCCACTTGCTTCAATATGCCGAGATCGTTGATGTCATCGCCAATAAAGGCCACTTCTTTCTTTTTCAGCTTGTAAAACTCTACCAGCTTCACAAACACTGCTTCTTTGTCCACAATGCCTTGATGGCAGAAATCGAACTTCAGCTCTGTGGCACGCTTGGCCACCGCATGCGATTCCCTTCCGGAGATGGCTCCTATCAATACACCCGCTTTGCGCAAGTGCGCCATGATCTGCCCGTCCTTCACATTGAATTGCTTCGTTTCTTTGCCGGCTTCATCGTAGATGATTTTTCCGTCCGTCAACACACCGTCCACATCAAAAAAGAGGGCTTTTATAGACGATGCTTTTTTTACCAATGCCTTGGGATACTTCTCTAACAGTTCTTTCACAGGATTTTGCGGCAGGATGACATTTATTAAGGCCGAAAATTAGGAAAACCTTTTTACTTTAGTCGAATTTGGTTCACCTCTATGAAGACATTCAAGATTACGCTCTCCTTCATCATTACGCTTGCGCTGATTTATGCGCTGAACCGAAACTGGGGCCAGGTACCGGCCCTGGGTAAATTCCTGGATCCCTTTCAGGGATTTTGGCAGAATGCGGAAAAAGGAATTCCCAAGGCTAAGACGCTTGAGCTAACTGGCTTGAAAGGCGAGGTAACGGTATTTTACGACAGCATGTTGATACCCCACATCTTCGCCACCAACGAAGAAGATCTGTTTAGGGCACAAGGGTATGTAACAGCCGCCCACCGCTTGTGGCAGATGGAGTTTCAAACCCATGCCGGTGCCGGGCGCATTTCTGAAATCATTGGCGCGGCCGCTTTGGACTACGACCGCAGGCAGCGAAGACTGGGTATGGTATCGGGAGCGCAAAAAACATTGGACCGCATGCTGTCGAACCCCATCGCAGCCAAAATGGTAAACGCCTACACCGCAGGCATCAACGACTACATCGCCAGTTTGAATTCCAAAAACCTACCCTTTGAATACAAGTTGTTGAACTACGAACCCGAACCGTGGACGCCCCTGAAGTGCGCGCTGCTGCTGCAGAACATGGCCCAGACGCTGAACATTGGCGACAAAGACTTTGAGATGACCAATGCACTGGCGCTCTTTGGTAAAGAAACACTCGACCTTTTATACCCTGACCACGAATTGGTGGCCGACCCTATTGTAGACAATGCTGGCAACTGGAAGTTTGAGCCCATCGATATCGATACGTTGCCCATGGCAGTGCCTGAAGAACTCATCACCAAAAAGCCACAACCCCGCCCCGACAAAAATGTGGGCAGCAACAACTGGGCAGTGAGTGGCGCGCGAACCGCTACCGGTGCGCCCATTTTATGCAATGATCCGCACCTAACGCTTAGCCTACCCTCTATCTGGTATGCCATCCACCTGAATGCCCCCGGCTACAATGCCATGGGCGCCTCACTGCCGGGATCGCCTGCGGTTATTAGCGGCTTTAATGATTCTATCGCGTGGGGCGTTACCAACGCCCAGCGCGACCTGGTAGATTGGTATAAAATAAAAATGAAAGACGCCAGCAACAAAGAGTATTTGAGCGATGGACAGTGGAAGCCAGTGAAAACGGTAGTGGAACACATCAAGGTAAAAGGTGGCAGCGACTTTTACGACACCGTGCGCTACACCCACCACGGCCCCATTGTGTACGATCCCACCTTTCATGGTGAAGACGAAAAGTCGCTGTACGCCTTCCGTTGGATAGCCCATGAACCGGCTGAAGAAATTGTTACTTTCTACAAACTGAACAAAGCCAAAAATCACGCTGACTACATGGACGCGCTGAATCATTTTGGCTCGCCCGCGCAGAACTTTGCCTTCGCCTCCGTGCAGGGCGACATTGCCATGCGCATACAAGGACGCTACCCCGTACGCAGGCAGGAAGAAGGGCGTTTTGTGCTCGATGGCAGCAAAACTGCCTACGAGTGGCAGGCATTCATCCCCAACGAACAGAATGCGATGTATAAAAATCCATCCAGGGGATTTGTAAGTTCCGCGAATCAATATCCTGCCGATGCCACCTATCCCTATTATGTAACTGCCGTGAGCTTCGAAACTTATCGCAACCGAAGAATCAACCATGTATTGGGTCAGTTAGATAGTGCCTCCGTGCAAGACATGATGAACCTGCAGTTCGACACCTACAGCCTGAAAGCAGCCGAAAGTGTGCCGTTGTTCATCAGCCATTTAGATACAACCACATTTAACGAAACGGAAACCAAAGCGTGGCAGCTTTTAAAAAGTTGGGATTTCTATTACACCAAAGAGTCAGACGCAGCTCCTTACTACGAAGCGTGGTGGCGTGCCCTCTATTCACTTACCTGGGATGAAATGCGCGACACCAAACTGGCACTGGAAACACCCACCGCATTCACCACCGTCAAATTAATTAAAGAGCAACCGGGCCTCTCTTTCTTCGATGTGCAGGGAACTGCAGAAAAAGAAACCGCCACAGAAGTAATTAGAAGGGCTTTCAAAGAAGGTGTGCAAGCCGTGGAGAAGTGGAAAGCCGACAAAGGCAAAGCACTACGTTGGGCCGATTATAAAGACACCTACGTAGGACATCTTTTGCGACAAGAGCCACTGAGTGTACATGTGGAACATGGAGGCCATGGCGATGCCGTGAATGCCTCATCCCGCACATTCGGGCCCAGTTGGCGCATGGTGGTAAGCCTGGAAAAAGAAGGCGTACAGGCTTGGGGCATTTACCCCGGTGGGCAGTCGGGCAACCCGGGCAGTCCGTTCTACAGCAACATGATTGCCTACTGGGCAAAAGGCGCCTATTTTAAACTACCATTCTATCGAGCCGACCATATAGCGGCCAACGCCATTACAACACTTACCCTTAAACCTGCATCCGAATGAAGTTCCTCGTTCAATTGATACTCACCCTTCTCTTGGTGTGGCTGCTCCGAATGTTTTTACCTTGGTGGAGTTTGGCTATCGGTTGTCTATTGATGGGTGCCCTCTTTGCCAACAACGGAGGCGCCTCTTTCTTGGCGGGATTCCTGGCGGTGGCCGTGCTCTGGTTCGGCATGGCATTTTACATGGACTACTCTACCCAGTCTATACTTACCGATAAAGTGGCTCTTCTCTTCCCTACCCAAACGAAACCGCTGCTGTTTGTAGTAACGGCATTGGTGGGCGGACTGGTGGGCGGATTCGCTGCATTGAGTGGAGCACTCTTCACCTACAAAAAGAAAAGAAAGTGGTGACATGCGTAGATTAACAACCATACTGATCTTTATTGTATGGCTTACGACCTCATCGGCTTTGGCACAGGTTGTATCGTTCGAGGGGCTGAAAAAAATTAACGGTACACAGCTCTATGTAAAGATCATCGGCAAGGGCGAACCTATTCTGGTGGTACACGGTGGCCCTGGGATGAACCAAAGTTATTTCTTTCCTCATCTGAACAGCCTGGCCAAGCGTTATCAACTGATCTTTGTAGACCAACGCGCCAGTGGCAAATCGGCTACCCCTGCTCCCGATTCGGTCTCACTCGATTTCCTGGTGGCCGATATGGAGGCTTTGCGAAAACACCTGCAACTGGAGAAAATAAGCATCCTCGCCCATTCGTGGGGCGCTATACCGGCCGTGCAATACGCATTAGATTATCCCGAAAGGTTAAACAAATTGATACTGTGCAACCCGGTGGCTTTGAGCACAGAGTACAACCCAGAACTGACCCGGCTGCAGCAAAAAAGAATCACTAAAAAAGACAGCCTTGACAGGGTAACCTTACTCAACTCGGCATCTTTCAAAGCAGGCGAAGCGGCAGCATATCGCGAATTGTTGTTACTTTCGTTCCGTCACTCTTTTTACAAACCTGCCAATCTCTCCAAACTGAATATCGATATACCTGACCATTACACCGTGGCCAGTCGCGCACTTTTTACCGGCTTAGGCAAAGACCTGAGTCATTACGATTACTACCCTCAATTGGCAGATTGCCAAACGCCCGTGCTGATTATGCACGGTTCGGCCGATGTGATGCCGCTGAAATTGCAAGAGCAGGCCAAAGCTTCGTTTACCAAAGCCTTTCTACTCACATTCCGCAACAGCGGGCACTTTATCTTTATAGAAGAAACAGATCGTTTTCGCAAAGAAGTGATTGGCTTCTTATCGCCAAGAAGGTAGAAGTCACAGATTTATTATTTCAATCTTTAGCAAAAGGTTTTAAATTTAGCCTATCATTTACCTAAACCTGTAAACTATGTTAAGAATGAAAAAGAGTCTGCTCGGACTGATTGTTGTGGTGCTCTTCTCCACAGCAACCATGATTTCCTGCGGTAAGCAAGGAGGCAGCGAAGAAACCCAAACAGAAGAGGCGGCCGAACACCCTTCGGACTCCACTGAGCATCCTTCGGATTCTACCGAACACCCTTCAGAACACCCTGCTGATTCTACCAGCAACTAAGCACTAAGAGGCTGGCTTGCCGGGCCGCAAAAACGAAAAGCTGGTTCGCGCAGCCACCTCTTTCCCATCTACTTCCAATATTGGGTAGGCCAGAAAATTAATGGGGCCAGAAGCAGGCCCGGGTTCTACCTGTAAATCTCTGCCCCTACTTAGCTCAATGCGGTTAGCTGGATGGTGTCCAAAATAATAGGTTGCCAACGCAGTGTATTTATTGGCTTCGCTGATGTCTACTGGCCACCACTTTCCTTCCGCATAAAACTCTGCCCAGCAATGATAACCATCTATGCCTCCTTCATTTCTTTCGGAAGGGATGGACGCACCCACCGCAAATCGCGCGGGAATACCGACAGAACGGGCCAGCGAAATAAAGAAAGAGTGGAACTCTGTGCAATTGCCTGTTCGCGCATCGCAGGCATAATTGGCATCGCCAGTGCCATAGGTTCCAAACTTCATGTAACGCATGTTGTCAATTATATAATCGTATAACGCGCGGGCCTGCATGAGCGAAGTTGCATCGCGGCCTTGCACAGCCGTTTTGGCTATCTCAGCAAATCGCCCCCCAACGGGCAGCAGGCGGTTGTCTGCCAGGTATTTCTTATCGGGCGGATCAGATTCTGCCGAGGGCCCCTTTTCAAGGCGTTCCACCTGGTAAGTAATTTCCACCACCTGACCACCGTGTTGCGGAGTGAGTTCCATAAAGAAAATTGTATTGCCGTAGTCAGGGTCTTTCAGCAGTTGATATTCACCTGGCGCTTTCAACGAAAGTACCTCCACCTTTTGGTGCGCATCGGTAGTGGCAATGGGCAGCCAGAGTCGGCCATTGCTGGTCATTTCAGGGAGTTGCACCTGGTAGTAAAATTCAAAAGCATCGGTACCTTCTACCACCCCTAACAAACGGGTAGACGCCTCTTTTACAGGTACACGGTGCCATGTTTTGTCTTTGCGCTGCTTCCACGCATAAAAAGGTTTGCCATTCAATTTATGTACACTCGTTTCCGTAACTGACATTTCTCCGGGTTTTCCTGTTAAAAAAAAGTCTACATCGTATACATCTCCGCCCTCTTCAGCTAAATCTACGCAAGCAAAGTGGTGGTTACGACCCAGGTTGGAAAGATACTCTGTGTGCACCCGCACCAACTTCATCCGGTAGTTTCTTCCTCGATCCGACACTTCAAAATATCCTCCATTTTCCTGCTCCTTCTTCAAAATGTAGGTACGTATGCCTTCTTCTATTTCCGCGATACTTACCTTTTGAAATGGCTCCGTGCTTTGTTCACGATCGGGATTACAGCGGTGGAACAGAACCAACACAAAAACAAAAACGAAAACTTGTTGTAAGGAATGCATCGTTAAATATACGTGTTAGCCAAGTCACGGAAAAACAGTTTATGCAACCGTTTGTTCGACTTGGATTTTTTTTGTTGGTTGGATTGGCTGTATAGCTGACCAAATTTTTATCAAATTTGCCCCACATTGTTCCCTTCACCGTCCAACAAAGGTCGACCCATGCAGGCCCTTATTCAGAATATTATCCACCAGGGAACGAATGCAAATTTTGCGGATAGCTACAACAGACGATTGATTTATGCCAATAGCATATTTCTAACGCTGCCCATCGTGTACCTCATTTTTGTTCTGATTGATGTTCAGGCTTATCTGAAGCCGCTCGGAGAGTTGGCTTGGGATCAGTTTATCTTTCTGCTAGAAATAGGTATCTGCATTACGTGCATCTACCTGAACAGGGCTGGGTATTTCACAGTCAGTCGATTATTATTTATTCTAACTTGGCCGTTGCTGATGCACCTCATTCCTATCTGGTACCAGCAAACCCCGTCCGATTATTACTTTGCTTACCCTGCCGGCCTCATTTTCCATGCGCTGTTAATTCAATTGATGTTTTCGCGCAGAACAGAGGGCCTCTGGCTATGGCCTTTGCTGGGTCTCAATTTAATACTTGTTTTCAATGCCATCCCCTTTCTATTAAATTCTGCAGAAGCCATTTCGCCCGAACTTTTGGAAGTGGTTGACAACAAATACTTCAAGCTCGTCATCCTGCTTTACTGGCTATTATTCTCGGTATTGGTGTTCTTCATCGTGAACGCCATTGAAAATTTGTTTACGGACCTCGCCAGTGCCAACAAAACCATTCAAGATCAAAAAGAAGAAGTAACAGCCATTAATGAGGAGTTGGTGCAGAGCAACCAAACGCTGGTAAAATTGAACGAGGAGTTCCAGGCCCTGAACGAGAACCTGGAGGCGATGGTGAAAAATCGCACCGAGGAGTTGGCGCAGAAAAATCTACGCCTCACCGAATATGCATTTCTAAACGCGCACAAACTGAGGGCACCCTTTTGCCGCATCCGGGGGCTCGAGCAGCTTCGCGAAATCACGCCACCAGAAGAACACGCAGCTCTTGAAAAACTGATCGCCAAGGAACTGGACGACCTCGGCAACATCATAAGCGAGATTCAAAAGGTGGTGTCAGAATAGTGCCTGTTGTCCCCATCGATGGCGCCTTAAAATGAAGTCAACGTTGAGAGGTAAAATTCCTTTGGGTTTTAGCGCTGACTGGCAATCTGCGGTTACCGAAACCCCACCGCGATGCCATCGTGCTCACACCCGCCTGCCCGATCTCACCTGAGCATGAGTTTTCGCCAATAAGCTTTTGATGGAGGCTCTTTGCTTTTGCCCCCTGCCCTATTTCATTATCTTTGGCGCCATGAGTACACCTACGCCCAAGTTTAAGGTAAGAAAGAAAAAGTTGGGTAGCTATCCATTCATAAGCGTGGTATTCAGCATAACGCTCGCGCTATTTGTAATTGGTGTATTCGGAACGTTGGTGATCTACTCGAAAGAAATGGAGCGCGTAGTTAGGGAGAATGTACGCGTGCAGGTTTTCCTGAAAAATCACATTAACGATACGCAACGCAGCCAGATAGAAAAGAAATTGTCGGCCCAGTATTTTGTGTTGAAAAAAAACGGGCAAGCAGTCATGCAATTCGTGTCCAAAGACGAAGCAGCCCGGCAGTTCATTGAAGAGACGGGAGAAGATTTTAAAAAATTTCTGGGCGACAACCCCTTACGCGATGCCTTCCTCGTAAACGTAGCCGAACAATACCACGACTCGCCAAGTCTTGCCAAAATCAAAACCGAACTGGAACAGATGGAGGGTATCTTTCAGGTGTATTATGTGGAAAATGTGGTGGCCTCCATCAACAAAAATGTAACGCGCATTGGACTCGTGCTGATGGGCCTCGCATTGCTTTTACTCATTGTGGTGGTGGTACTCATTCACAACACCTTGCGACTGGCCCTTTTCTCGCAGCGCTTTTTAATACGCAGCATGCAGTTGGTCGGTGCCCGGAAATGGTTCATACAGGGGCCTTTCCTGAAGCGAGCCACACTGCATGGCTTCCTGGCCGGTGTGCTGTCGGGTGGTTTGTTGATTGCGCTGATTTATGCCGCCCATCAGCGCATTGAAGACCTTCAACTGATTCAAAATACAGGCCGGCTGGCCATGCTGGTTGGCAGTCTGGTACTTATCGGTATTTTTGTGGCCGTGGTAAGTACTTACCGCGCGGTAAGTAAATATTTAACCCTTTCGTTGGACGAATTGTATTGAACTATGAGCAAGCTCCCCTTTGGTAAAAAGAATTATCAGTTAATGATTATTGGCTTCGTGGTAATTGCCCTCGGCTTCATTATCATGGCCATGGATACCGAACCACACGGCTTTGGCTTTCTGGGCATCACGCTGAGCCCCATTGTGATTGTGGCGGGCTTTGTGATTGAGGTGTTTGCTATTCTTCATACACCCAAAGAAGAAAAGCAGTAAGCACTAGCCATGTCTTTTTTAGATGCCATTATTCTGGCCATTGTAGAGGGCCTTACCGAGTTCTTGCCCGTTTCTTCTACCGGCCACATGATCATCGCCTCGTCTGTGCTAGGTATTGCCTCCAATCCATTTACCAAAACATTTACCGTAGCCATTCAACTGGGCACTATTCTTTCCGTGGTGGTACTTTATTGGAAACAGTTCTTCAAATCCTTCGATTTCTATTTTAAGCTGCTGGTCGCGTTTATTCCGGCCGCTATGCTGGGCCTGCTACTAGGCGATACCATTGATGCACTGTTGGAACGCGTAGACGTTGTAGCGTATATGCTGATAGCAGGCGGCATTTTTTTCCTATACGTTGATCGTTTGTTTACGGACACAGAAAATTATGGTAGCAGTGAAGTTACCTACCCCACCGCTTTGAAAATCGGCCTGTTCCAAACCATGGCGTTGGTGCCGGGCGTATCGCGGTCTGCGGCCACCATCATTGGGGGTCTGTTTCAGAAATTAAACAAAAAAACGGCCGCTGAGTTTTCGTTTTTCCTGGCAGTACCCACCATGCTGGCCGCAACCTGCTACAAGCTCCTTTCTTTTTATCTGGATGGGAACCGCTTTGGCACGGAAGAGATAACCCTGCTCGCCATCGGAAATCTGGTCGGCTTTGTGGTAGCCTTACTAGCCATCAAATCCTTCATCAGTTTCCTGACACGCCACGGGTTCCGTTGGTTTGGCTATTACAGAATTGCATTGGGTGCCATTCTCCTCATTCTTTCGTGGCTGGGTGTTAACCTGGCTGTAGTCTGATGGAATCTACTTACCAAGACCGGGTGTTGCTGGTCAACAAGCCCTTCGGCTGGACTTCTTTCGATGTGGTGAACAAACTTCGCTACAGACTCAAAATTAAAAAAATAGGACACGCGGGTACGCTCGACCCGCTGGCTACAGGCCTGCTGATTATCTGCACCGGAAAGATGACCAAGCAGATTGAAAAATTTCAGGCGGAAGAAAAAGAATACACAGGCGTTTTTGTATTAGGTCAAACAACGCCCTCGTACGATCTGGAAACAGAAGCCACTCCCCCGCTTGATACTACACATCTCAAGGAAGCCGATGTGAGCGAAGCATTCAAGTTATTTACCGGTTTCATTCAACAGGTTCCTCCCCTTCACTCGGCTATAAAGGTGGATGGTAAACGTGCTTATGAGCTTGCCCGCAAAGGCAAGGAGGCGGAACTGAAAAGTCGTGAAGTGGAAATTAAGTTGTTCGAGGTGGAAAAGATAGAGTGGCCGCGCGTTTACTTTCGGGTGGTTTGTTCGAAGGGCACCTACATTCGCAGCCTGGCCCGCGATGTGGGAAACCAACTGGGTGTGGGCGCCTACCTGACTGAACTTTGCAGAACAAGAATCGGTTCATTTCGTCTGGAAGACTCGCAGGAATTGGAAAATATTCAGGTTGGCATAAGCCATTGATGACATAAATTGCCGAGATGAAAATCTATTACTCGATAGATGACTTTACTCCCGTAAAAAATGCGGTAGTGACCAGTGGCACCTACGATGGCGTGCACCTCGGGCATCAAAAAATTTTAAGCCGCTTACGCGAAATTGCGCTGCGCACAGAAGGTGAAACCGTGGTAATCACGTTCTGGCCCCACCCCCGCTTCATATTAAACCCGGCAGACCCCACGCTCAAAATCCTCAATACCTTCGAGGAGAAAGCCGAGCTACTGAAAGCGCAAGGTGTTCAGCACCTGCTTCGCATTCCTTTCACCAGGGAATTCTCCCAGATTTCTTCCAATGATTTCATCTCAAAAATTCTGGTTGAGAAAATTGGCACCAGAAAGCTGGTAATTGGCTACGACCACCGGTTCGGCAAAAACCGCGAAGGGAGCTTCGAACAACTGAAGCGCAACGGCCCCGCTTACGGCTTTGATGTGGAAGAAATTCCGCGTCACGAGGTGGACAACATTGGCGTTAGCTCCTCTAAAATAAGAAAAGCGCTGGAGGGTGGCGACTTAGAAACATCCACCCACCTATTGGGGCGTCCCTATTCAATCAGCGGCCAGGTAATCAAAGGCGACAAACTGGGAAGAATGCTTGGCTTCCCCACCGCCAACATTGATGTAGACAGTCATCATAAACTTATTCCGCTGGAAGGTATTTATGCGGCCACGGTAGAACACCAGCAGCAAACATTCCAGGGCATGTTGTACATTGGCAACCGGCCCACCGTAGATGGCTCCAAGCGCAACATCGAAGTAAACATCTTTGATTTTGATAAGGAGATTTATGGCGAACGGCTGAAAATCAACCTCATAACCACCCTGCGACAAGACATCCGCTTCAGCGACCTGGAGGGCCTGAAAGAACAGCTTCAAAAAGACAAACTGCACGCCCTGCAGGTACTCAATAAACCCTAAGTTACTGCGAAAGACCTTTACAATGTGATGGGCATTTGGCAATTTGCCGCCTAATCACTGTTAGCCTATGATTAACAAAGTAGTGGGTGGGCCCGATGAGGCCATTCAGGATGTGCCCGACAATGCCATTTTGATGCTGGGAGGTTTTGGTCTCTGCGGCATTCCGGAAAATAGCATTGCTGCGCTCTTAAAGAAAGGTGTGAAGGGCCTTACTTGTATTTCGAACAATGCAGGCGTAGACGATTTTGGAATTGGCCTGATGCTGAAAACACGGCAGGTAAAAAAAATGATCTCCAGCTATGTGGGTGAGAATTCCGAATTCGAACGCCAGTTGCTGTCGGGAGAGTTGGAAGTAGAACTGATACCACAGGGTACATTGGCGGAAAGAATCAGGGCAGGCGGAGCCGGCATACCCGCCTTTTTTACACCGGCTGGTGTGGGCACGGAAGTGGCGCAGGGAAAAGAAGTGCGCGAGTTTGACGGAAAAACCTACCTGATGGAACACTGGCTGCGGGCAGATTTCTCGCTCGTTAAAGCCTGGCGTGGCGATACCGCGGGCAACCTGGTCTATCGTGGCACGGCACGCAACTTTAACCCCATGATGGCGGCAGCAGGACGCGTTACCATTGCCGAAGTAGAAGAGTTAGTACCCGTGGGTGCATTAGACCCCAACGAAATTCATACACCCGGCATTTACGTAACCCGCATTTTCCAGGGAAAGAATTACGAGAAGCGAATTGAGCAGCGCACGATTACGAAATGATTTGAAAATTGAACGATTTGAAAATGATAGTCTTGATGGCAGACCATTTCATAAAGGAGATAGGATATATGTACTTACCCTGCGAATCAAAAAGTCACGTTCAAGGACTAATCGTGAATCTTCAAATTGTGGCATCCTCAAAATTCTCAAACTGAATTCTCATGTTAGATAAGATAGGAATTGCAAAGCGCATTGCACAGGAAGTAAAAGATGGCATGTACATCAACCTGGGCATCGGCATACCCACCCTGGTCGCCAACTATATCCCCCCGAATCTCCAGGTAGTACTGCAATCGGAGAACGGTCTGTTGGGCATCGGTCCCTTCCCTAAAGCGCACGAAGTAGATCCGGATTTAATTAACGCAGGTAAGCAAACCATTACCATGATGCCCGGATCGGCACTTTTCAGCTCGGCCGAAAGCTTTGGCATGATACGCAGCGGCAAGGTAGACCTTACTATTTTGGGCGCCATGGAGGTGTCTGAACAGGGCGATATAGCCAACTGGAAGGTGCCCGGCAAAATGGTGAAAGGCATGGGTGGCGCCATGGACCTGGTGGCCTCGGCAAGGCACATCATTGTGGCGATGCAGCACTGCAGCAAAGACGGTGCTTCTAAACTGCTGAAAAAATGCACGCTGCCCATCACCGGCCTGCGCTGCGTGAAGCGCATTGTATCAGACCTAGCCGTGCTCGATGTGTTGCCTGGGGGAGGCTTTCAATTGTTAGAACGGGCGCCTGGTGTATCGACTGAACAAATTAAAAATGCAACGAAAGGTAAGCTGGTGATTGAAGGGGAGATTCCGGAAATGAAAATAGGTTAGCTTTGTGCTTGTGAAAGTGAGAGGTACCTTAGAGAATAGTGCAGACGAAAAAATGAAAAAATCAAACATCGCATTTACCGTAGAACTGGATGGCAACAATGTGCCCGAACGCATACTGTGGGACGCTACCGACAAGCCTGACGAAGGCCTGTCTGAAACCAAATCCATTAGCCTGGCATTGTGGGATCACACCCAGCGCAACACCCTTCGCATAGACTTGTGGGCCAAAGACATGCCGGTAGACGACATGAAAAGGTTCTACATCGACTGCATAGGCGGGCTCTCGCAAAGCGTATTAAATGCCACGGGCGATGAATTTATGGCCAACGAAATGCGTGCCCTTTGCGATAAACTGGCCAGGCACGTTCAGCAGCAATCGTAGCCGCCTCCTACCCTCGCCACTCTTCAAAAAACAGGCAACAAACGTTTGATTTTGGGGTTTTTCTTGTAGATTTAAGAATCCCTTAATAACCTTTTTTGATTGTATGAAGAGACTTTTACTGCGCACTTCGGGGCTTATTTTTGCCGCGCTGCTCATGGCTGGCGCAGCCTTGGCCCAAACAAAAATTTCAGGCACCATTAAAGACCAAAATGATGAAGGTCTGGCCGGTGTAAACATCATTGTAAAGGGCCGCGTGATCGGCACGGTTACGGATATTAACGGTAATTTCAGCCTGTCTGTAAAAGACAACCCTCCCCTTACGCTTTTGCTATCTTTTGTTGGCTATGCCACGCAGGAGATTCAAATAACCGATGCCAACACCACAGGCCTCAACATCAAAATGGAAGAGGCAACTCTGCTGGGGCAAGAAGTGGTGGTGTCTGCATCCAGGGTGGAAGAACGGATTATGGAGTCCCCCGTGTCGATCGAAAAGATGGACATACTGGCCGTGCAAACCACCCCGGCCGACAACTATTACAAAGGCCTGGCCAACCTGAAGGGCGTGGACGTAACCACCAGCAGTATCAACTTCCAGATCATCAACACCCGTGGCTTTGGCTCCACAGGTAACACACGCTTTGTTCAATTAACCGATGGTATGGACACACAAGCTCCCGCGTTGAACTTCCCCATTGGTAACCTGAATGGACCCTCGGAGTTGGATGTGGAAAGCGTGGAACTGATACCAGGCGCGGCCTCTGCGCTCTACGGACCCAATGCATTTAATGGAGTTTTGCTGGTGAATAGCAAGAGCCCATTTGACTATCAGGGGCTGAGTGCGTTCGCAAAAGCAGGCGTTAACCATATTGGAAGCCAGGCGGACGCAGATCCTTCGCCAGTTTGGGAAGGCGCCCTTCGCTACGCTAAGGCATTTAATAACAAGTTTGCTTTCAAGCTAAACATAGCTTACATGAAGGCGCTTGACTGGCATGGCACCGATGACACTGATCGAGAGATTGCACGAACCCCAACGGGTTTCAGCTTTAATCCGGGTGCGGATCGACTCCATTCTATGGGGGATGAGGCGGCAATCAACCTAGGCTTCCTGAACTTTGCGGCCCAAAACGCTTATGCCGCTGCCGGTGGTACAATCCCCGATAACGCAAGCTTTCAGTCACTCCGTGCCGCGTTTAACGGCATCCTCGGTCCATCAGCCGGAGCGCAGGGATTTTCTGTAACTGACTACTTACCCGCCATCCCTGCACATACAGTTTCAAGAACTCCCTATCGGGAAGTGGAGTTGATTGACTACAACGCCAAGAATCTGAAGATGAATGCAGGCTTGTACTACCGTATCAACGACAAACTCGAATTGAGCTATCTCTTCAACTCTGGCTCGGGCACTAGCATATATACGGGTGCTCAGCGGTACTCTTTGAAGAACTTTGGTATCGATCAACACCGCCTTCAGTTAAGAGGCGATAATTTCTTTCTACGGGCTTATACAACTATAGAGGATTCGGGCGATTCCTACATTACCGAGTTTCTTGGCATCACCATCAACCAAGCATGGGAAAGCAACAATGGTTATTTTGCGAAATATACTGCCAATTACCTGAAATATTTTGCTGACAATAACTTGACACCAACGCAGGCCTCACAAGCTTCTATTGCCCAACAGGAAGCAGCTCATATTTTCGCAAGAAATCAGGTAGACATACCTCGTTACGTGCCAGGGTCTCCCTCTTTTGAAAACGAGAAAAACAAACAAATAAACGGAGGAACCATCCCAGTTGGTCCAAGATTCAACGACCGGTCTTCACTCTACCATGCAGAGGGTCAGTATGATTTCAAAAACGAAGTCAAATTCATGGAACTGCAGATGGGTGGAAGCTACCGACAGTTTCAACTCAACTCTAAGGGTACCATCTTTGATGATGCAGCAGGACCTATTTCAATTAGTGAGTATGGTGGTTATGTGATGGCCGGTAAATGGCTAGGCGATCGGAAAGTGAAGCTCTCAGGCTCAGGAAGATACGATAAGAATCAAAACTTCAAAGGTCGTTTCAACCCACGTTTATCTGCACTCATTAAATTGAATGAAAATAATAACCTTCGATTCTCTTATCAAACCGGCTTCCGAGTTCCTACCACTCAGGGACAGCATATTGATCTGAATATTATTTCAGCAAGACTAATGGGCGGCTTACCTCGATACGCGGAGAAGTACAACATTCAACGCACCTCCAGCACCAACACAAACCTGGCTTTCGATGGTTTCTCTGTAGAGCGTTATTCGAAAAGAGTGTATGACGCTGGCGCCAAATCGACCGATATCTTTAACCCGACCAATATTAGCGAACTGAAGCCATTTACGTGGACACCCGTGAAGCCAGAAACGGTACAAAATTTTGAAGTGGGTTACAAGGGTATAATTGACAATCGCTTGCTGATTGACTTTGCATATTATTACAACATCTACAACGACTTTATTACACAGGTGCGCGTGCGTACTGCAGATGAATTTACGAGCAATCCGGCACTGAATGGCGTACCCGGTTATACTTACAACCCAAACCCAGCGCTGAACGGAACGCCTAATTATTCTTCCTTGCTGAACGGATCAGCTTTTGCCCTAACACCCGAAGGCCGGGTATCAGGCAATACGGGCCAGATCTATACCAACTACGATGGCACCATCACCTCGCAAGGTGCGGTGTTAGGGCTAACCTACTCGCTTCCGAAAGGGTATACCGTTGGTGGTAACTACAACTGGAACGTACTGCAGGACACCCCTCCTTCGGATGAATTCCTGGCAGAATTCAACACACCAGAACATAAGGTAAACCTGAACTTTGGTAACCGCAAGCTTACTGAAAAGATGGGCTTCAATGTGAACATGCGCTGGCAGTCGGACTTCGAATGGCAGTCCTCTTTCACCATTCCTGCCAACGGCATGGTTCCATCTTATACTACCGTTGACGCACAGGTTACATACAAGTTAACCGGCTTGAAATCCATGCTGAAACTGGGTGGGTCAAACCTCTTGAACCAGCGGTACATTCAGAGTCTGGGCGGTCCAACTATCGGAGCTCTTTACTACATTTCGCTCACCTTTGACGAACTTTTGCGATAAACAATAACCGCTACAAAAAGGGCCGACTCAATCGGCCCTTTCAATTTTCATTAAAAAGATAGTTATGAAGAGATTTCAACTAAATGGTCTGGGATGGACTGTGGTGTGGCTCGCCTTGGTTCTTACAAGCTGCTCGGAAAACGACCCACAGCCAACCAACCTCGTACAGTCAGAAAAGTTACTGGAAAGAGCTGCCAGCGAATTACAACTATTTTTGAGAACCGGCAATTTCAATCTTGATTTCTCGGAGCTGAAGTTTGACGTAGAACTCTACAAAATCAGTTATAAAACGACCTACCAGGGCAATGAAATCACCGCCTCGGCCCTGGTGGCCCTTCCTAAAAAAACAACTGGCGCATTACCGATGGTGAGCTTTCAACATGGCACGATTGCAGCGCACAACGAAGCTCCCACCGCCTTGCCGCTTAACAACGGGCAGTTAATTCTTTACACTGCCCTATCATCACCCGGCTTCATTTGTGTTGTTCCTGATTTTATTGGCTTCGGTGATTCAAAAAGTGTGCTTCACCCTTACTATGTGAAAGACGTAACTGCGACTTCTATTATCGATGCACTTAAAGCGGCCCGCCAACTAGCCAGCGACAAGGACATTGAGTTCAATCGCAAACTCTTCCTTGCTGGTTATTCCCAAGGCGGCTACGCCACAATGGCAACGCACAGGGCAATTGAAACAAATGGATTGGATGGCTTTGACCTGGTCGCTTCCTTCCCCGCCTCGGGTGGATACGATGTAAAGGGGATGCAGGAATATTTTTTCAGTCTGGATACGTACGACCAACCCTTCTTTTTGGCCTATGTGGCAATGGCTTACCGAACCTCTTATAGCTGGAGTCAACCACTGACTGACTTCTTTAACGAGCCGTATGCGTCAAAAATACCCACGCTTTTCAACGGAGGGCTCTCGGGCTCCCAGATCAACGCACAACTCACCAACGACATTGCAACTCTGGTTAATCCCCAATTGCTGGCATCAATCGATTCAGATACCAGGTATCAGTACATCCGCGAGGCATTCAATGAAAACAGTTTAACGGATTGGACACCCCGCGTGCGAATGTTTATGTACCACGGAGATGCCGATCTAACCGTGCCGTACGCCAATTCGGTGGCAACGTACGACAAGCTGCGAGCCAACGGAGCCGCTGCCTCGGTAGTAACCTTCACCTCGCTACCTAATAAAGACCATGGAACAGGGGTAGTCCCGTATATCGAATTATTTATTCCCAGCATGCTAGAGCTACGGTAATTCGAGCGGCAACTCCGATTCGAAAACCAAAAAAAAGGGTCGGCAGCAACCGACCCTTTTAATTGAAGTCTCTTCCTGGTGTTTATTGGAGGATTCCCGCAAACACTTGTACGAAGCCGTTGGTGTGCGAAACGTCCTTTGAAACTATCGGACGAAACGTGGACTGTTCGGTAGGTGTATTAGAAATCACTACCCCAAATGGATTCTGCGCTGATGGTGTTCCCACCACTACCGTTATTGCCTTTCCTGAAAGAGGAGTAAGAGGAGGATTGCTTGCCGAAGTGGAGGCAAATGTGGTAGCCCCTGTGGTAGCCGTAACCACATATTTACCAATAACATAGTGATTCAACAAGATCGCGCGAGCAGTTCCCGCGCCACCGGTTGTAAACGAATCTACGAATGCCGTGGCACTGGGAGCGCCAGCTGCCGTGGCAGCAGCGGTAATTACTGCGTTAGGAGGCGCAAAGAAGGTAGCACCAGAGAACGAGGATGAAGTAGGACGTGCCAGGTGGGAAGCGATTTTCAATTGACCAGCACCAGCATTTTCAACGTAACCAGCGTCAGCGCGGGCAATCAAACGAGCGAGTAAAGTGAAGTCTTTACCCAGTAAAATAGTGCCGGCCATGGTGCCCAGGATCGGTGTCAGCGTGGCTCCTATTGAGGGAGGAATCATGACAGACTCCACAATGTGCACTACACCGTTGTTGGCAAGCTTGTCTGCCACAACAATGTCAATATCATTATTCGTGGAACCGGTAAGAAGCGTTCCGTTGGCATTAACTGTAATTTTTTGAGGGTTAGAACTGGCAGTAGGATCGGAAAAATCTGAATCCAAAACCAAACTAGCAGTTAAGTCTGCCTTAACCTTCTTGGTCTTCACGAAGTGGTACGACAACACGCTGCGTATAATATCGGGAGAAATCAGCGCGATGTTGGAAGGGAAGCCAGGCGTCAACAAAAGATTTTTAAAGGCGGTGTTGCTTGGCGCAAAAACGGTGTATTCCGTACTACCAGAAAGAAGGGATGTCAATTCCGGATATAGGGACACGTACTTAACCAATGAGTCCAACGAATTGTCTGCGGACCCAGTATTAGTTTGTTTAAATTCATCAGAGGTCAGAAACTCGAGCAAAGTTCCATTAAATACGGGTACTTCATCATCGTCATCGCAGCCGCTGATGACGAAGAGACTCGCTACCAGGGCCAGAACAGCCGTATAGCGCAAAAGCGAAAACAATTTCTTAGTCATGGTTAAAGTTGTTTTTTGTTTAACTCCCAATATTAACCAAAAAACCACATAAAGTGTTAGGCAAGCCGACTAAAAATGGCGTTTTCAGCCCATTAAATCGTATGCAGTCGCCAAACCCCTCCTTTCGCGCTTTAAACTGTTTTTACAAAACTCCGGGGTCAAAACAGCTCTTTGGCAATGCGATAAATGGGGTCTGACTTGCCCATTGAATAAAAATGAAGGGTGGGCACTCCTTTTTTAATCAACTCCCGCGACTGTTGAATGGCCCATTTGATACCTACCTCCTTCACAGCAGCATTGTCTTTGCACTTTTCAGCCTCTTCCGAAAGCTGCTCCGGAATATCGATGTGGAAGGTTTTGGGCAATACGGTAAGTTGCGCCTTGCCGGTAAGGGGTTTGATGCCCGGAATAATCGGTACGTTAATGCCCACCTCCCTGCACTTATCTACAAAATCGAAGTACTTTTTATTGTCGAAGAACATCTGGGTAACGATGTACTGCGCACCCATGTCTACCTTCAATTTAAGGTACTTCAAATCTGTTTTCAGGTTGGGTGCGTTGAAATGCTTTTCAGGATAACCGGCCACGCCAATACAAAAACTGGTGGCTGCCGCACTTTCTAGTTCCTCGTCCAGGTACAGGCCTTTGTTCATGCGCACCACCTGATCGAGCAGGTCGGAAGCATAGCGGTGGCCATCTGGCTCGGGCACAAACTTCGATTCGCTTTTGATGGCATCGCCTTGCAACACCAACACATTGTCAACCCCCAGAAAATGCAAGTCTATCAGGGCGTTCTCTGTTTCTTCTTTATTGAAACCGCCACAGATGATGTGGGGTACCGTGTCTATCTTATAATGATTTTGAATGGCCGCACAAATGCCCACCGTGCCCGGCCGCTTGCGCGTAGATATTTTTTCTAACAGCCCCCCCTCCTTTTTGCGGTACACATATTCTTCGCGGTGATAAGTAACATCGATAAACGGAGGTTTAAACTCCATCAGCGGATCTATGTTATCGAACAGGTTTTTGATGTTTTCACCTTTTAGAGGCGGAAGAATCTCAATGGTGAAGAGCGTCTTTCCATTGGCATTCTTTAAGTGATCGGTTACTTTCATGAAAATTTGAAGATTTGAAAATGTCTTAATTTGAAAATGCTAGTTACCTTTAGATGTGGCAATAATCTTTGAGATCACGCGGGATATTACTTTAATGTCTTCCAGAAGGTGATCGCAATCAGGATAAGACTTAGATTCCTTACAAAGCATTAACCAATACTCGGTTTCGTCCACTTCTTTTGCTGCAATTTTAAATTTATGAATGAAGTCATTTTTACTTTCGGCATTTTGCGCTTCGCGGGTGTTCGCCCCAATTGAGGTGCCCGACCTCAGAAGTTGGCGTGCGACAACAAATTTTCTGGCATCTTCCAACTGCTCGCAATATTCGATCAAGGCAAGTGAAAACCGAAAAGTTAACTCAACAATTAGATTTTCCTTATCATCCCTCACCTCTTAACCATTTTCAAATTCTCAAATCAAACTAATTTTCAAATTCAATATGCCAAATTCGGTGCCAACCACCTTTCTACTTCCTCCACACTCAATCCTTTGCGTTGCGCATAGTCTGCCACCTGGTCTCTTTCAATCTTACCCAATCCAAAGTACTTCGATTGCGGATGTGCGAAATAAAATCCACTGACTGCCGCGCCCGGATACATGGCATACGATTCTGTGAGTGTAATGCCGACTTTGTTGGCCTCAAGTAACTCGAACAACAACTTTTTCTCTGTGTGATCCGGGCAGGCGGGGTAACCGGGTGCCGGGCGGATGCCCTGGTATTTCTCTGCGATCAGCAAATCGTTGCCCAGGTTTTCATCGGCTGCATAACCCCACCACTCTTTGCGCACCTTTTCGTGCAGGCATTCGGCAAAGGCTTCCGCCAGGCGGTCTGCCAGTGCTTTGGCCATTATCTCCGAGTAGTCATCATGTTGGGCCTTGTATTTCTCCACCAGCTTTTCCAACCCAATTCCGGCCGTTACTGCAAACAGGCCCAGGTAGTCCTTACCTGCCTCGGGCGACACAAAATCAGCCAGACAGAAGTTGGGCAGGTTTTGTGCCTTTTTGTTTTGCTGTCGCAAGAAATGAAAGACAGCAAATGCCTTGCCGGCAGGTTCATGGGCCAACGCTACGTCATCGCCCACAGCGGTGGCCGGATAGAAAGCCACTACGCCATTGGCACGCAAGCTCTTGCTAGCAATGATTTCATCCAACATGCGGTTGGCATCGTCAAACAGTTTTTTCGCCTCAACGCCTACCACTGCATCATTGAAAATGCCGGGATAGCGCCCCGCCAGCATCCAGGTTTGGAAGAACGGTGTCCAGTCGATGTATTGACGCAATGTGGCTAAAGGAAAATCTACTAACTCCTTGCGCCCAGTAAATTGGGGTGCAGTATAGACAGTATCCTTCCAGTTGATGACTGTTCTGTTCTTGCGGGCCTCTGCCAATGTAATATAATTCTTCTCTTGCTGCCTGCTTTCGTGGTCTTTACGTAAGCGGGCATACTCTTCTTTGGTTCTGGTTTTGAAGCCGTCACGGGTTTCTGTGCTGATCAGCTCGCTCACCACGGGCACCGACCGGGACGCGTCCAGCACGTGCACTACGGGGCCATCGTACACCGGATCTATTTTCACGGCCGTGTGAATACGTGAGGTCGTTGCGCCTCCAATCAGTAAGGGCAGTTCCATTTTTTCATGCTGCATCTCTTTAGCCACATGCACCATCTCGTCCAGCGAGGGTGTAATCAATCCACTCAAGCCCACTGCATCTACCTTTTCTCTTTTGGCTGCCTCAATGATTTTTTCGGTGGGCACCATCACACCCAGGTCTACAATTTCATAATTGTTGCAGGCCAATACCACACCCACAATGTTTTTGCCAATGTCGTGCACATCGCCCTTCACGGTGGCCATCAATACTTTGGCGGCCGGCTTCCCGCTGGTGCCGCTCAGGCGCTTTTCTTCTTCCAAGTAAGGCGTTAGATAGGCAACCGATTTTTTCATCACACGGGCACTCTTCACCACCTGGGGCAGAAACATTTTGCCGGCACCGAATAAATCGCCCACCACGTTCATACCTGCCATTAGCGGTCCTTCAATGACATGCAAAGGTCTGCCGTATTTCTTTCTGGCCTCTTCGGTGTCTTCATCAATGTAGTCTATGATGCCTTTCACCAGCGCATGCTTCAACCTTTCCTCTACCGTATCATTTCGCCACGCATCATCTACTTCTTTCTTCTTCCCTGCCCCCTTCACCGTTTCTGCAAACTCAAGCAGTCTCTCAGTGGCATCTTCCCTCCTGTTCAACAACACATCTTCCACCCGCTCCAGCAAATCCTTGGGAATTTCATCGTACACCTCCAGCATAGTAGGGTTTACAATTCCCATGTCCATACCATTTTGTATGGCATGGAACAAAAATGCCGAATGCATGGCTTCGCGCACTTTTTGATTGCCTCTGAAGCTGAACGACACATTGCTAACGCCTCCGCTCACATGTGCATAGGGCAGATTTTCCCTGATCCATTTGGCCGCCCTGAAGAAATCGACTGCGTAGTTGCGATGCTCTTCAATGCCTGTTGCCACCGGAAAAATGTTCGGATCGAATATGATGTCCTGCGGAGGAAACTTCACCACATTCACGAGAATATCATAGGCACGCTTGCAGATGGAAATTCTTCGTTCATATGTGTCTGCCTGGCCTTGTTCGTCAAAAGCCATTACCACCGTAGCTGCTCCATAGCGCTTCACCAATTTGGCCTGCCGGATAAACTCCTCTTCGCCACCTTTTAAGCTAATGGAGTTAACAATGCCCTTTCCTTGCAAGCATTTCAATCCAGCTTCAATCACTTCCCATTTGGATGAGTCAACCATCACTGGCACTATGGCAATTTCCGGCTCAGAGGCCATCAGGTTCAGAAACTTCACCATGGCTACTTTGGCATCGAGCATGCCCTCGTCCATGTTAACATCTATCACTTGGGCACCTCCGCGCACCTGGTCCAGCGCAACATCCAGAGCTTCTTCGAACTTGTCTTCTTTGATCAACTTCAGAAACTTGGCAGAACCCGTTACGTTGGTTCGTTCGCCAATATTCACGAAGTTAGAATTGGGGGTGATGGTTACGGCTTCTAATCCGCTGAGTTGTAAAGGTCGATGGTCGATAGTTGATGGTCGATAGCTCATTCTTGTCAATTACTGGGACTATTTGATTGATTTTCTCAGGGCCTGAATACTTTTTATTAATTCGGTCAAGGAATCGTAAAAAAGATCAAACTTTTCCGCACCAATTAATTTCCTCCTCCTGGCCAAGTGCAAGCAGCAAACCACCTCAATAGCAGACCGTAATGCGATACCTAAGAATCGCTTAAACTCGGCATTCGATTGACCGGTGGAACCTTCCGCAATATTCAATGCAATTGAATCGGATGCTCTTTGCATTTGTGACGAAAGTACATACCGCTCTTTTTCCGGAAACGATTCGATGAGTTCGCTCACTTCTCCGGATACTTCAATTGAGCGTTGCCACACCCTAAGCCCTTCAAACTTAAATGCCATTTACCAATTGTATAAACATCATGAACAAATTCAAAAATGAATCAGATAGCAATCCATTTAAGCATGGCTATCGACAATCGACCCTTCGCTATTGACTTTACGTGGCTTGTACTTCTTCGCAGCCGCAGCAATCATTTTGATGTGATCGGGCGTAGAGCCACAGCAGCCGCCCACAATATTGACGAGGCCCTCTTTCAGGTATTCTTCCACCTGCTCCGCCATTTGCGCTGGGGTTTGATCGTATTGACCAAATTCATTAGGCAAACCAGCGTTGGGATGTGCGCTCACAAAGAAAGGAGCCTTCTCATTCAAAATCTGAAGATAAGGTCGCAGTGCGGAAGCACCCAGCGCACAATTCAAGCCGATGCTTAATAGCGGCACGTGTGAAACAGAGACCAGAAAGGCATCGGCCGTTTGTCCTGACAAAATGCGACCGCTGGCATCGGTAATGGTGCCTGAAACCATAACGGGCACTTCGCTACCACGCTCTTCAAACAATTCTTGTATGGCAAACAAGGCCGCTTTTACATTCAGCGTATCTGTGATGGTTTCTAACAGCAACATATCCACTCCACCATCTAACAACCCTTGGGCTTGCTCTTTAAAAGCGGCTGCCAGTTCATCGAAGGATATGGCGCGAAAGCCGGGGTTGTTCACATCGGGCGACATGGAGGCCAACTTGGTGGTGGGCCCCATGGAGCCTGCCACAAACCTGGGCTTGTCGGGCTCGCGGGTCGTAAATTCATCTGCTACCTCTTTAGCTATCTTGGCCGACTGGTAGTTGATGTCGTAGACCAGGTGCTCGAGGTGGTAATCGGCCTGCGCCACGCGGGTACTGCCAAAGGTGTTGGTTTCCACGATGTCGGCACCAGCCTCAAAATAAGCCCGGTGAATATCCTTGATAATATCAGGGCGAGTGATACTTAACAAATCATTGTTTCCCTTCAACGGGTGCGGATGGTCTTTCAGAATCTCACCTCTGAAATCTTTCTCCTCAAGCTTATGTCGCTGAATCATTGTACCCATGGCACCGTCCAGCACCATGATACGTTTGGTAAGAATCTCTTGAATGGTCACGCTTTCTGGAATTTAATTTTGTGCTTATCCAGAAAGGCCTCAGAAAAAAAGGCTTTGCTCATCTTCTTCGAAAGCTTGTTTGTTTTCGAAAGGGATTTAGCACAACGTCCTGATGCTTTGATCAGGATAGGATGCTAAGACGTCTCGGGGCCCTGTCCCTCGGTCTTTCTGGATAAGCGATGCAAAGAAATAGAATAGATCGGTGAAAACCAAAAATCAGAAGGCCCACCCAATGCGCACACCTAAGACTGGCGAAACGCCAATGCGTTTTCTTTCGTTGGGTATTTGCAACCAACCTCCCGTGAAATCATCTTCCGGAATCAATTGTTCTACCCAGCCCGGTTTGATGTAATTGACGAAGCGAACAGAAATGCCACCATTGAAATCGGCTATGAAGTTGTTGAATCGCAACACAATTCCGTATTTACCCGACAGCCCTGGCTCGCGGTATTTCATTTCATACTGATAGGTGCGCCTGAACTGCGATTGACAATTCGCATCAAAACATTCAATCAATGTTTCGGATCGATCGAAGTTGACGCGGTTCCAATAGGGCTCTACACTCAGGTAGTCGAAAGCGTTGGAGAGGCGCTGGCGCTTTAGGTAAAAACGCGCTTCCAATTTCAACTTCACTCCTCTTTTATTTTCAAATTCGGTATTCTCAAAATCCTGGCCTAGCCACCTCTTTAATACAAGCCCCATGTCGGCTTGTAGCGAAAAACGTTCCTTCAATCTATGTTCGTAGGCAATCTGTATGGTAGGGTAAAAACCAACCAAGTGGTAAGGGCTCCACTTGATGGCATGCAAAGGAATATTCCTTTCCTTTATAACAGTTTCTGCCTCATCCTGGGCCAGGCCCATCAATGGGAGAAAGCTCAGCAGCAAGCAAGTGATTCTACAACTCACCGCGGAACACGGGTATTTTACTCACCATTTCCAGCGAATGGTTTTCGCAGTTGTACTTGTATTGAAACACGCCATCTTCACCAGTAAGGGTAAGAAGCCCGTTGCGGGGAATTACATCGTACGCATAGATGTCCGTTATTTCCTGAGTGAGCACGATATTCTGGGGATTACTTACATCAAATACCTTTAAACCGACAGCGCCCTCGCAAAGAAAAAGGCAAGTGCCATCCACACCCAACCCATGCGGGGAGGTCATGGGGTAATTGGCAATTAGCTGAGGCTGGTTGGGATTTGAAATATCGATGATCTCTAACGCATTGGCTCCGCGGTTGCACGTGTTGCCCGACCTTAATGTTACGTAGGCAGTGGTTCCCTGCACCACCACCGGATCGCACGAAACAATGTGTGCATAGCGGAATATAAATTCAGGCGAGGCAGGATTGGCAATCGAATAAATGTACATGGCATCGGCCGCACCCAGGTAAAGGTAATCTCCTTTCGGGAAAATGGTTTCGAGCCGAGTAGTAACCGGTGTTTGATTTACTTTTTCGAAGTTATTTCCTTTTAACTGAAATGTTTGGATGGACGTGTGATCGACCACGTAGAGGTAATTGCCCTGTATGGCAAAGCGCGTCATAGAACCTCCCTGGCCCGTGGATGACTCAAAAGACGAATCGCCCGACTCGCACGCCACCACAAACAGCAAGAGCCACATAACCCAACTAAAACGCATAACAGTTGGGGTTTTTTAAAGTGGCTGGCTTCCAATCTATCACCAAACCCTTGCTGGGGTCGATGCATTCGAAATAACTTTGCGAAGGCGCTGGTACTCCTAAATTCCAGGAACTAAGCGGAAGCCGGCCGGTCTCTAATACATTTTCGAAATCAGAAAACGTAATGGCCACCAGATCGCCCATGTGGTCGGCATACAGAATGTTGTCTTTAATGGCCATGTCGGTATTGCCCACCAGCTGTATAAAAGTCAAAGCACTGGGGTTGGCCGGATCGCTGTTGTTGTAAACATGAATACCCTTACCTCGTTCGTTGATCAGCAGGTAAGAACCGTAGATATAAATCTTGCCCGGATCATTGAGGGGAATAGGTGCAATGGTGGTAATGTCCGACTTCTCATAGGCACCATAGACCGGCACAAAACCACTCACCTCAAAATTTTCAACCGGATCGACTGCTGTGCAAGCAGCCAGAAGGATTGATGTGAAACAAACAATGGATAACGTAGGCTTCCTCATTCGTTTGCTGAATGGTTAAGCTAAGATAATCAAAATTTAATTTTCACCTCCACCTGTTAATTGTGATCTTTGTGTCAACTTTTAATTACCTAAATAAACCGGTTTGAAATTAGCAGCCATCGACATCGGCTCCAACGCCATCCGTTTTCAGATATCTTCCGTTCTCGACAAAGGTCCCCGCGTTTTATTTAAAAAGTTAGAATACGTTCGCTTCCCGCTGCGCCTCGGCCACGATGTGTTCAGCACCAACCGCATCAGCGACAAAAGCATTGAGAAATTCAAAAAGCTGATGCGCACGTACAAACTGCTGATAGAACTTTATGAAGCAGACGATTATATGTTCTGCGCCACCTCTGCCATGCGCGAGTCGGAAAACGGACAAGAGCTGGCCCAACAGGTGTACGATGAAATGGGCATTCAAATCAACATTATAGATGGAAACCAGGAGGCCGAAATGATCAACCGGGCCATTGCCTCCTTCTTAACCGATCAGTCATACATTCACATTGACGTGGGAGGCGGAAGCACAGAGTTAAACATCTATGTGAAAGGGAAAAAAATCCACACTCGCTCTTTTAAAGTGGGATCGGTACGCGTGCTGGAGCACCACGACTCGCCCCTGATGTGGACCGACATGGAGAAGTGGGTGAAGACCCATATGAAAAAAGATTATGGCGAAGTTACTGCCGTTGGTACGGGCGGTAACATCAGCAAACTTTTTGAACTGGCGCACACCAAACCGGGCAAAACCCTTTCCATCCGTAAACTGAAAGATGTGAAGAAAATGGTGGAGGGACTAACCCTGGAACAACGTATTTACGATCTGCAGATGAACCCCGACCGTGCAGACGTGATTGTTCCGGCCAGTGGCATTTACCTGAA